>DATFHO010000045.1:0-118315 GCA_035248345.1 Candidatus Limnocylindrales bacterium | reverse complement strand
CCGGCCGGGTGAAGATCTGCAGGAGGTACCCGTCCTCGTCGCGGTCCACCAGGATGCCCCGGCGCTGAAGCTCCTCGATCGGTACCCGGACCGTGCCGATCCGCTCCCGCAGCTCGGCGTCCTCGTAGTACGAGTCGGGCGTGGCGAGGAACTCCACCCCGGCCGCCTGCATCGCCTGCACCGAGGCGACGATGTCGTCGGTGGTCAGCGCCAGGTGCTGCACGCCCGGCCCGCCGTAGAACTCCAGGTACTCGTCGATCTGCGACTTCTTCTTGCCGGGCGCGGGCTCGTTGATCGGGAACTTCACGCGCCCGTTGCCGTTGGTCATGACCTTCGACATGAGCGCGGAGTACTCGGTGTGGATGACCTTGTCGTCGTAGTGGATGAGCTGCGCGAAGCCGAAGACGTCGCGGTAGTAGTCGACGAACTTGTTCATGTCGCCCAGCCAGACGTTGCCGACGCAGTGGTCGATCTCGAGGAGGTTCAGGCCCTGCGCGGCCGCCGCGGGCTTCTTGATCTTTCGGTAGCCGGGCGCAAAGACGCCGTGATAGTCGCGTCGATCGATGAACGAATGGCGAACCTCGCCGTACGTCCCGACCGCGCTGCGACGCAGGACGCCGTCCTCGCCGCCATCGAGCTCGACGGGCTCGATCGCGGACTTCGCCCCGCGGGCGGTCGTCTCGCGCCACGACGACGTGGCGTCGTCGACGTTGAACGCGATGTCCTTCACGCCGTCGCCGTGCTTGTGCACGTGCTCGGCGATCTCGCCGTCGGGTGCGAGCGCGCCGGTCACGACGAACGTGATGTTGTCGCGCCGGAGGACGTAGGAGATTCGATCTCGAACGCCGGTCTCGAGGCCGGCGTAGGCGATCGGGGTGAAGCCCCAGAGGGCGCGGTAGTAGTGCGCCGCCTGCTTGGCGTTCCCGACCCAGAACTCGACGTGGTCGACGCCATTGAGGGGCAGGAAATCCTTGGCTTCCTTGTAGGCGTCCTTGTTGACGTGTGCCCCGGACTGGTTGGCAGCGCCCTGCGCGACGGTGTCGCGGGCGATCGTGTCGGTCATCGAACGGCCGCTCCTGTGCTGCGGGCGGGACCGATCGGCCCCGTTCGAGAGATTGCGGCCATGGTAGTCCCGAGGTGTTGCAGCAGCGACAGACGCCGTGGCCTCTCGAGCGGCCGTGCCACACTCCGGCCCATGACTGCCATGAACGACCTTGCCGATCGAATCGACGCGGGCCTCGAAGCCATGCTGGAGCTCGGGCCGCAGCTCGCCGCCGGCGAGCCATGGGGCATCGATGGTCAGGTTGCGCCCGGTCCCGAATCCTCGTGGGGGCCCCGCGAAGTGCTCGCGCACGTTGCCGAGATGTTCCCGTTCTGGCTCGGCGAGATCGAGCTGATCCTCGATGCGGGCAGCGGCGGCGAGCCGCTCGCGTTCGGGCGGCTCGAGGCGGACGACCTGCGCGTGGCCATCATCACGCGGGACCGGCAGTTCCCGGCCCGCGAGCTGCTGGGTCGCGTCGAGGCAGAGGGGCGGCGGGTGTCGCGCCGCTTCCGAGCGCTCAACGAGGACGACGCGGCCACGCTTGGGCGCCACGTCACGCGCGGCGACCTTTCTGTGCGGGAGATCGCCGAGCGCCTGATCGTCAGCCACCTCGAGGGCCACGTCTCGCAGCTGCGGGATTCGGTGGGCGGCGCGGCCTGAAGGCTGGGGGCTCGGCCGGGTCCGGCCGGCCGATGTTCACGCATTGATCGTTCTGCGGCGTACGCGGCGCTCAACGGCCTGAACCGAAGGAGCGACGCGTGGCCTGACCGCGCTCGACGCCCAGATGACGCACGCAGCGGCATTCCGAGCCTCCGCCGGTGCGTTATCCCCGTCGATGACCCGGAAAAGATCACTGGGTGAACATCGAGGCCCGTAGCGCGGGAACCGACCCAACTGCGGAGGGTCAGTCCTCGGGGACGCCCGCCTCGGGGACGCCGGCCTCGAGCTGCTCGCCCAGCTCGACCGTCCGCCGGAATGCCGCCCAGACCGCCTCGCTCAACACCGTCCGGAGCCGTCCGGACTCGAGTTCGTGGAGCGCGGCCGCCGAGGTGCCGCCAGGTGAAGTGACCATGTTCCGGAGCTGCGCCGGGTGCATGCCGGACTGCTTCGCGAAGAGGGTCGAGCCCTCCAGGGTCTCGATCACGATGTCATGCGCGACGTGGCGCGCGAACCCGAGGTGCACCGCCGCGTCGATCAGCGCCTCCATCACCAGGAAGACATAGGTCGGGCCGGTGCCGGAGACGGCCGTGGCCATCGCCACGAGCTTCTCGTCATCGACGGCGATCTGCGTTCCGAGCGCCGACAGCATGGTCGCGGCCCATTCGCGCTGTTCGGCGGAGACGTCGGGCGTCGCGTACCAGACCGTGACGCCCTTGCCGAGCTGCGCGGGCGTGTTGGGCATCGCGCGGACGACCTCGCCATGCCCGAGATGCCCGGACAGCGCCTTCGACGTGGCGCCCGCCAGCACCGAGATCACGAGCTGCCCCGGCCGCAGCACACCGCGCAGCTCGCGGCCCACGCGCGCGAGCATCTGCGGCTTGATGCCCAGCAGGACGATGTCAGCGCCGGCGACGGCCGCCGCATTCGAATCGACCGTCCGGATCCCGTGCGCCCGCTCCAGCGCCTCGCGCCGGTCGGCGCGCGGGTGCGACGCGACGACGTGGTCGGGCGCGACGAGATTGCCCCGGAGGAGGCCGGCGACGATCGCCTCGGCCATGACCCCGGAGCCAACCGTTGCGATCGTGCGCCCGGCAAGCGATGACATGGGGCGCGGAGTATGCCACGGGCCGTTCGCGGCCCAGCGAGCCTCCAGGCGGGCGAAGCCGCCTGCCTCAGGCGAGCGTCAGCGAGGTTTCGCGGCGTCCACGGCGGCGCGGGCCTCGTCGCGGTTCGCGAACCAGGTCGCGTCGATGGCGGTGTAGCTCGACCATTCGGTCGGCAGCTGGTCCTCGGGGAAGATCGCGTTCACCGGGCACTCCGGCTCGCAGGCGCCGCAGTCGATGCACTCGTTCGGGTCGATGAAGAGCTTGCGGTCGACGCCTTCCTCGTAGTGGATGCAGTCCACCGGGCAGACGGAGACGCACGACACGTCCAGCACGTCAATGCACGGCTCGGCGATCACGTACGCCATTGAGGGAGCTCTCCTTCGATCATGGACGCCCGATTGGCGCCCGAAGGGTAGCACCGGCGCACGGCACGTTCGGGGCTCCGCACCGCGGCGCCCCCGCCACCTTGACACGGCATCGGCCGTGCCCGGACACTCCCACGACACGCCGCCCGGCAGGGAGCTGCGAACCTCGCGCCGGGGCGTCCCGGCAGGTTCGAATCACGCCGGGACTGGCGGAGCAAACGACGAGAGCCGCACGAGGAGCACGTGGCGACCCTCACCCAGACCGACCCTGCGTCCGGCGCCGCCGCTTCGACGCGCGCGTCGAGCGCGAGCGCAACGAGCGGCTCGAGCGCGAGCGCGCCCGCCGCCGTCCGCCTCGACGGCCTGGTCAAGCGCTTCTCGGGCGAAGCCGGCCGGCGCGTTGCCAAGGCAAGCGGTGCGAAGGCGGGCGCCGGCGACGTGGTGGCGGCGGTCGACGGCGTCGACCTGGAGATCGCGGACGGCGAGTTCTTCTCGATGCTCGGCCCGTCGGGTTCGGGCAAGACGACGACGCTGCGGCTGATCGCCGGCTTCGAGCTCCCGACGGAAGGTCGCGTGTGGCTCCACGGCGTCGACGTCACGAAGAAGCCGCCGTTCGAGCGCGACGTGAACACCGTGTTCCAGGACTACGCCCTGTTCCCGCATATGACCGTCGGCGACAACGTCGCCTACGGGCTGACGGTCCGCAAGGTCCCGAAGCCGGAGCGGCAGCGACGCGTCGGTGAGGCGCTCGAGATGGTCCGCCTCTCCGGCTACGAGCGGCGCAAGCCGGCGCAGCTGTCGGGCGGCCAGCGCCAGCGCGTCGCCCTCGCGCGCGCGCTCGTGAACCGGCCTCGCGTCCTGCTCCTCGACGAGCCGCTCGGCGCCCTGGACCTGAAGCTGCGCGAGGAGATGCAGCTGGAGCTGAAGACGATCCAGCAGGAGGTCGGCATCACATTCGTCTACGTGACCCACGACCAGGCCGAGGCCCTCACGATGAGTGACCGCCTCGCGGTGTTCAACCGCGGCCGGATCGAGCAGCTCGGGACGCCGGCGGATCTGTACGAGCGGCCGGCGACGGCGTTCGTCGCCGGGTTCGTGGGCATGTCCAACCTGCTCCGCGGCGAGGCTGCGAAGGCGCTTACCGGGCAGGAGGGACTGTTCACGGTTCGCCCGGAGAAGATCCGGATCCTCGAGCCGGGCGCCGCCGTCGCCACGGACGAGGTCGGGGCGGATGGCACCATCCGGAACGTCGTCTACCTCGGCCCCGACACGCGCTACATCGTGGCGCTCGACGCGGGCTCGGAGCTCGTCGTCACCCAGCAGAACCTCAACACATCGTCCATGGAGGTGCTGGCCGCCCAGGGGCAACCTGTCCGGCTGGCGTGGAAGAAGCAGCACGTGCTTCGCGTCCAGGAATGACGCGACACACGGGCTGCTGAGGAGGAGGAGCGAATGTTCCAGCGGAAACTCGGAGGGGTCATCGCCGTGGCGGCGCTCGCCGCGGCTGCCTGCGGGCCGGGCACGGCCTCGACGGCCCCCACCACGGCACCGACGACGGCCGCGCAGCCGACGACGGCGGCCACGACGGAACCTGCATCGGCTGCACCGTCACAGGCCGCGGTCGATGTCATCTCGACGATCGGCACCGGCGAGGGTGAGCTCGACCTCATCGTCTGGCCGGGCTATGCCGAGTCGGGCGCGAACGTGAAGAGCTACGACTGGGTCCATCCGTTCCAGACGAAGACCGGCTGCCAGGTCAAGACGATCAAGGAAGCCGGCTCGTCGGACGAGATGGTCCAGCTCGTGAACAGCGGCGGCTACGACGGCCTGTCGGCCTCGGGTGACGCCTCCGTCCGACTGATCAAGGACGGCAAGATCGCCGGCGTCGACGTCGAGAAGCTCTTCCCCGAGTGGAAGAACTTCTGGGGCCCGATGCAGAGCCCGGTCCACAACACCATCGATGGCGTCCACTACGGCCTCTCGCACGGCTGGGGCGCCAACCTGCTGATGTGGAATACCTCGAAGATCACCACCGCGCCGACCAGCTGGTCCGCGGTCTTCGAGACGAATCCGGCCCCGGCCTACGCCGGGAAGGTCACCGCGTACAACTACGCGATCTACATCGCCGACGCGGCGCTGTACCTCTCGAAGAAGGACGCCTCGCTCGGGATCACCGATCCGTACGAGCTCACCCAGCCACAGTTCGATGCCGCCGTGGCCCTGCTGAAGGACCAGAAGGCGAAGCTCATCGGCAAGTACTGGGGCACCTACGGCGAGAACATCACGGACTTCGAGCAGGGCGTGTCCGAGATCGGCACGACGTGGCCCTACCAGGTCGGCGCGCTGCAGGCCGAGGATCCCCCGATCCCCGTCGACGCGGTGCTCCCGTCCGAAGGCGCCACCGGCTGGGCCGACACGTGGATGCTCACCAAGGACGCCAAGCACCCGAACTGCATGCTCATGTGGATGGACTGGATGTCCCAGCCCGGCACGCAGCAGCAGGTCGCCGAGTACTTCGGCGAGGCGCCGGCGAACCTTGCCGCCTGCCCGCTGATGGACTCCAACCCCGGCGAGTACGGGTACAAGGGCTTCTGCGACTTCAACCACGCCTCCGATGACGCCTACGCGGCGAACATCAAGTTCTGGAAGACGCCGCTCGCCGACTGCGGTGACAGCCGCGGCACGACGTGCGTCGATTTCTCGGCGTGGGTCAGCGCCTGGACGGAGATCCTCGCGGTCCCGTCCGCGCAGTAGCCCGCTCGAACCGAACGAACGCGCCCGGGCCGCACCGCGGCCCGGGCGCACCTTCATCCCGCCATTGACCCGCGTGCCCACCAGGACCCGATGACGACGACCAACGCATCCGGCACGATCCAGGAATCGCCGCTCCGCCGCCTCTCGGCGGCGCTGTACCGTCGCCCGCGGCTCGTGCTCGGCGCCTTGCTCACGCCACCCGTGCTTTGGCTGGTGGTGATCTACCTCGGCTCGCTGGGCCTGCTGTTCGCGTCGTCGCTGTGGCACCTCGACCCCGTCAACGGGATCGTGCGTGACCCCAGCCTCGTGAACTTCCAGGAGGTCTTCTCACCCGACAAGCCGTACCTGCGCGTCGCGCAGCACACGGTCGGGATCGCGGTCATCGTCACGATTGCGGACGCGCTGCTCGCGTTCCCGCTCGCCTACTACATGGCCCGCGTCGCCTCGCCGCGCACGCGGAGCCTGCTGTTCATCGCGGCCACGATCCCGCTCTGGATCAGCTACCTCGTCCGCGTCTACTCGTGGCGGATCATCCTCGCGGACGGCGGGTTCCTCGACTGGGCGCTCGGCGCATTCGGGGTGAAGGGTCCGGGGCCGCTCGGCGATGTCCCGATCGCGATCGTGTTCACGTACATCTGGCTGCCGTACATGGTCCTGCCGCTGTACGCGGGCCTCGAGCGGATCCCGAAGTCGCTGCTCGAAGCATCGAACGACCTCGGCGGCAAGTCATGGACGACGTTCCGCCGGGTCGTGCTGCCACTCGCGTTCCCCGGGCTCGTCGCCGGCTCGATCTTCACCTTCTCATTGACCCTGGGCGACTACATCACCCCGACCCTCTTCTCCGGGGAGCAGTTCATCGGGAACGTCATCTACAGCAACGTCGGCGTGGCCGGGAACGTGCCGCTGGCGGCCGCGTATGCCCTCGTGCCGGTCGCGGTGATCGCGATCTACCTCGTGTTCGCGCGCCGGCTCGGCGCGTTCGAGGCCCTCTGATGGTGGTGCGCTGAGATGGGCGGTCGATTGAGTCGCGTGGCGCTGCGGGTGGCGGCGGCCGCGACCCTCATCTTCCTCTACGTCCCGATCTTCATCATCGCCGTCTACGCCTTCAACGACTCGAAGAACCAGAGCTGGACGGGACTGCTCGACCGCATCGGGCTGAACGGCTTCCTGCAGACCTTCTCCCTGCGCTGGTTCGATGCCGCGTGGAACAACGACCAGGTTCGCGAGTCGCTGTGGCTGTCGGTGCAGGCGGCGCTCGGCGCGATGGTGCTCGCGCTCATCCTCGGATCCGCGGCCGCGTTCGCCGTGCACCGCCACCGGTTCTTCGGTCGCGAGGGCATCAGCTTCGTCCTGGTGCTCCCGATCGCGCTCCCGGGCATCGTCACGGGCATGGCGCTCAACGCGGCGATGAACGCCGGCATCCGCGGCTTCGACATCGGGCCGCTGCACATCACGACGCCGGAGTTCGGGATCGCCACGATCATCGTCGGACATGCCACGTTCTGCGTGGTCGTCGTCTACAACAACGTCGTCGCACGGTTGCGGCGGCTCGGGCGGTCGCTCGAGGAGGCGTCGATGGACCTCGGCGCCGACACGTGGCAGACGTTCCGCCGGATCACGCTGCCGGCGCTCGCCACGGCGCTGCTGGCCGGCGGGCTGCTCGCGTTCGCGCTCTCGTTCGACGAGATCATCGTCACGACGTTCACGGCGGGCACGGAGCAGACGCTGCCGATCTGGATCTTCACCAACTTCAAGCTGCCCAACCAGCGCCCGACCGTGAACGTCGTGGCGCTCGCCATGATCCTGTTCAGCCTGATCCCGGTCGGGATCTCGGCGCTGCTCGCCGGCAAGGACAGCGTCGCCAGCGCGCGCTGATTCCGCGGCGTACGATCGGCCGATGGCACAGCCCGCCATCGATCTGAAGGCCGCCCGGAAGGCGCTCGAGGCCGAGCGTGCGCGCCTGCTCGCGGAGCTCGGCGAGCCGATCGAGGCACCCGGGCAGATGACGTACGGCTCGCAGGCTGCCGCCGCAACCTTCGTCTTCGAGCAGCAGCGCGACCTCGCGCTCCGCGATCGCTCGAGGTTGGACCTGCACAAGGTCGAATCCGCGCTTCGGGCGCTCGACGACGGCACCTACGGCACGTGTGTCACGTGCGGCAACTCGATCGCGCCGGAGCGCCTCGAGGCGATCCCGTGGGTTGCCCAGTGCATCGATTGCGCCCGCAAGGCGGCGGCGACGCGATGATCGCCTCATGACCACCGACGTCGTGGCACCGCTCGTCACCATCGAAGACGTGCGAGCCGCCGCGGAACGCCTGCGCGGGGTCGCAATCCGGGCGCCACTGGTCGGGTTCGGGACGGCGGGCGAGGGCGGACCGCGCGTCCTGGTCAAGGCCGAATCGCTCCAGCCGATCGGCGCATTCAAGATCCGCGGCGCCTACAACGCGATCGCGCAGCTATCCGCCGAGGAGCGTGCGCGCGGTGTCGTCACGCACTCGTCCGGCAATCACGCCCAGGGCGTGGCGCGGGCCGCCCGACTGCTTGGGACCCATGCGGTGATCGTCATGCCGTCGAACGCACCGGCGGTGAAGCGCCGCCGGGTCGAGGCGGACGGCGCCGAGATCGTGACGGTGGGGCCGGCGAGCAGCGACCGGGAGCAGAAGGCCGACGAGATCATCCGCGAGCGCGGCCTGCACTTCATCCCGCCGTACGACGACGACCGCGTCATCGCGGGCCAGGGCACCGTCGGGCTCGAGATCGCCGAGGACGTGCCGGATCTTGCCGCGGTACTCGTCCCGATCGGTGGCGGCGGGCTTTCGTCCGGGGTCGCCGTTGCGGTGCGCGCGCTCCATCCGGGGGCGCGGATCATCGGCGTCGAGCCCGAGGTCGCCGCCGACGCCCGGGAGTCCCTTCGCGAGGGTCGCCGCGTCCGCTGGGATGCGGACCGCACCGGCCGCACGATCGCGGACGGCGTGCGATCGCAGCAGATCGGCGTGCGCCCGTTCGCGCATCTCTCGCAGCTCCTGGACGACGTGGTCACCGTCTCCGAGGCCGAGATCGCGGCCACAATCCGGCTCCTCACCGAGGAGGCGCGCCTCGTCGCCGAACCCTCGGGCGCAGTTGCTCCCGCCGCCGCCCGCTTCCGCGCCCGCGAGGCCGGCATCGCCGGGTTGCAGGGCACCGTCGTCGCCGTGGTCAGCGGCGGCAACGTGGACCCCGACCGCTACCGCGAATACCTCGAGGCGCCGCTCCTCGGCTGACGGCTAGCGGCGGCCCTCGGCGCGGGCGCGGGCGAGCTGGTCGGCGCGCTCGGCCAGGGCGGCCCGCTGCGCATCGGCTCGCCGTTCCGCCGCCGGCGCATCGCGCTCCTCGTGGCGCATCCACGCGCCGACGATCAGCAGGATCGCCCCGATGAACACGATGTCGCCGGCGAGCCACATCGTCCCGCCCGCGATCTGTTGGTCGGCGAGCGCCGAGATCCCGTACGGCGCGTTCAGCGTCGCGTAGTGCGGGTAGAGCGGCGAGTCGGCGAACGTGATCGCCATGCCGACGAAGGAGTTCACCGGCAGCTGCAGCAGCACGTACAGCACGCGGACCGCGTGCGGCATGCGCCGGCGGGCCGGATCCATGGCGATCGCCGGCCACCAGAAGAGCAGCGACGCGACCAGGTAGATCGCGTGCTCGGCGTCGTGGACGCCGCGATCCTCGAGCGCATCGTTGAAGAACGGCGAGAAGTGCGACAGCCACAGGACCAGGCTGAAGGTGAGCCACGTCACGACCGGGTGCCCGAGCGCGGCGACGACGCCGGAGTGCAGGACGGGAATGAGCCGCCGCTGCCGCACCTCGGCGGATGAGGCGCGCAGCAGCTGCGTGACGGGCGCCGCCAGCACGAGCAGCGGTGCAGCAACCAGCATCAGCAGCAGGTGCTGGACCATGTGCAGCGAGAACAACGTCGTGTCGTAGCGCTCGATGCCGGACATCAGCGCAACGGCGATCGCGAACAGCCCGCCGAAGAACGCCGCCGACCGGCCGATCGGCACGCCATGGCCCGGATGCAGCCGTCCGACGCGCCGGACGATCCAGAGCCACGCGAGCGCGGACACGAGCAGCCCGCCCGCGACGAGCGGCTCGAAGTTCCAGTCGAAGAGGATGTTGAGGAACGTCGGGGGGTCGGGCGGGACCGCGCCATGCGCGAGCGCAACGGCCGGGAGGGTGACGGCGGCCGCGATCGCCAGCACCGCCGACGCGAGCGTGGCGGCGAGCGATCGGCGAGAGGTCACCCGATCATGGTGGCACGACGCGCCGTGCGGGCCTCGCGCTATGATGGCCCTCGGCTGACCGCGTGGTCGGCCGTTCGCGTTCCCCGTCCGATTGCCATCCGTCCCGGGTGTCGGGCGACCGGCCCCGACGCCAGCTGAGGAGTCATGTCGAGCAGCCCGAGGAAGCGCCCCGCCTCCAGCGCAATCGTCGCGGGCGGTGCCGTCGCCCTCCTGGTCGCCATCGTCGCGGTCGTCTTCCTGAGCGGCGCCGGTCGATCGCTCTATCCGCCGGCCCCGGCGACCGCGCAGGCGGTCAGGACGAGCGAGCTGTACGACATCGTGTTCGCGATCGCCGTCGCGGTCTTCCTCGCGGTCGAAGGCCTGATCATCTGGAGCATCCTTCGCTACCGGCGACGGCCGGAAGACACGGAGCTGCCGCCCCAGACCCACGGCAACAACTTCGTCGAGGTCCTGTGGACGCTCATCCCGACCGCGATCGTCCTGGTGCTGTTCGGGCTTTCGTGGAACACGCTGAACGTGGTCGATGCGACGACCGATAACCCGGACGTCCGCATCCACGTGATCGCCGGCCAGTTCCAGTGGCAGTTCGAGTACCTCGACGCCCAGGGCAAGCACGTCGCCACCCAGACGAAGCCGATCGGCGAGGGCGGCGGCATGGCCGTCCCTGTCGGAAAGAAGGTGCAGGTCACGCTCACCAGCGGCGACGTCATCCACGCCTGGTACGTGCCGCGCTTCCTCTTCAAGCGCGACGTCATTCCCGGCCAGATCAACAAGTTCGAGTTCACGGTGAACGAGGACGAGGTCGGCCAGACGTTCCACGGCCAGTGCGCCGAGCTGTGCGGCACGGGCCACCGCGTGATGCTCTTCAGCGTCACCGCGATGAGCCAGGCGGACTACGACGCGTGGCTCCAGAACCTCGTCGCCGTCGAGAACGCGACGCCGCCGCCGGCGCCGTCGGGCGCGCCGGTCCTCAAGGAAGAGGCGAAGAACATCGACTTCCTGACGAAGACGCTCACGGCCCCGGCGAACGCGCCGTTCGTCATCGAGTTCACCAACTCGGATCCGTCGAGCATCACGCACGACATCGACGTCAAGGACAGCTCCGGAACGGTCGTGGAGAACCAGGACACGATCTCCGGCGGCACGAAGAAGGACTACACGTACCAGCCGCTCGCGGCCGGGACGTACACGTTCTTCTGCTCGATCCACAGCAACATGACCGGCACTCTCACGGTCCAGTAAGGAGCCAGCGAGCATGGCGACCCACGCGCTGAGCCCCGCCGTCACGGCCTACCGAGGCGGCATCTACGAGTGGCTGACGACCACCGATCACAAGAAGATCGGGATCATGTACGTCATCAACTCGTTCGTGTTCTTCCTGATCGGCGGCATCTTCGCCCTGCTGGTCCGGACGGAGCTCGCGCAGCCCGGAATCCAGATCTTCACGAACGAGCACGTCTACAACGAGTCGTTCTCGATCCACGCGACGGTGATGATCTTCCTGTTCATCATCCCGATGCTCGCCGGGCTCGGGAACTACATCGTCCCGCTCCAGATCGGCGCGCCGGACATGGCGTTCCCGCGCATCAACGCGCTGAGCTTCTGGATGCTGCCGCTCGGCGGCATCCTCCTCCTCGCGGGCTTCCTGACGCCGGGCGGCGCTGCTGCCGCCGGCTGGACGAGCTACCCGCCGCTCACGGAGCGCGGCGCGCTCGCCTCCCCAGGCCCCGGCCAGGACCTGTGGATCGTGTCGCTCGTCCTGATCGGGACGAGCTCCATCCTCGGCGGCATCAACTTCCTCGTCACCATCTTCAAGATGCGCGCCCCGGGCATGACGCTGTTCCGCATGCCGATCATGGTCTGGACCGTCCTCGTGACGAGCGTCCTCGTGGTCATGGCCACGCCGGTCATCACCAGCGCCCTGGTCATGCTCTTCATCGACCGCAACTACGGCGGATCGTTCTTCAACTTCCAGACGGGCGGCATCCCGGTGCTCTACCAGAACGTGTTCTGGTTCTACTCGCACCCCGCGGTGTACGTCATGGTCCTGCCCGCGATGGGCGTGATCAGCGAGGTCCTGCCGGTCTTCAGCCGCAAGCCGCTGTTCGGCTACAAGGCGTTCATCTTCGCCACGGCGGGCATCGGGGCCCTGGGCTTCTCGGTCTGGGCGCACCACATGTTCACGACCGGCGCCGTGTTCCTGCCGTTCTTTGCGCTGATGACATTCATGATCGCGGTCCCGACCGGCGTGAAGATGTTCAACTGGATCTTCACGATGTTCCGGGGCCAGCTGACGTTCTCGACGCCGCTGATCTTCGCCATCGGCTTCCTGACGATGTTCCTGATCGGCGGCATCAACGGTGCCTTCAGCGCCGCCGTGCCCGTCGACTTCGCCCTGCACGACACCTACTGGGTCGTCGCGCACCTGCACTACGTGCTCTTCGGTGGCTCGGCGTTCGGCGTGTTCGCGGGGATCTACTACTGGTTCCCGAAGATGACCGGCCGGATGCTGGACGAGACCCTCGGCAAGGTCCACTTCGTGCTGATGTTCGTCGGGTTCAACCTGACGTTCTTCCCGATGCACATGCTCGGCCTCGCGGGGATGCCGCGGCGCATCGCGGACTACGCGGGCGACGCCGGCTGGAACGACTGGAACCTCGTCGCCACCATCGGCGGCTTCATCATCGGCATCTCGATGCTGCCGTTCATCTGGAACGTCCTCGTGTCGCTGCGCGGCGGCAAGATCGCCGGCGACGACCCGTGGGAGGGCAACACGCTCGAGTGGGCGACGTCCTCGCCGCCCCCGCCCTACAACTTCGACCGCCTGCCGGACATCCGCTCCGAGCGACCGCTGTTCGACCAGCGCCACGGCCTCCTCTCGGGCGGCCACGGCAACGGCGGCCATGACGACCCCGGCCACGACGACGCGCCGAAGGCGATCCCCGCCGGAGGCTCCGCCTCGTGACCGCTGAAGCACACGCCATGACCGCCGCCGGACACGCCGAGGCGCATCCGGTCGCGGCCGGGCACTCGCGAGGGATCAGCAACCCGATCCTCGGGATGATCCTGTTCATCACCTCCGAGGTGATGTTCTTCTCCGGCCTGTTCGCCGCGTACTTCGCGACCCGCGCCGCGAACCAGCCCTGGCCACCCGCAGCGTTCAAGCACATCCTCGACCCGCTCGGGCCGATCATGCTGGCCACCATCCTGCTGATCACGAGCTCGTTCACGTGCCAGTTCGCCGTCTGGTCGATCCGCAAGGGCGACCGGAAGGGCTACATCCGGAACATTTCGATCACGTTCGTGCTCGGCATCATCTTCCTGATCATGCAGGTCTACGACTACAGCCTGCTGTTCGGCGAAGGCATGACGCTCGGGTCGGGCGCGTTCGGGACGACGTACTTCACGCTCACGGGCTTCCACGGCGCCCACGTGTTCGGTGGCGTGCTGATGCTCGGCGTGGTCCTCTACCGCGGCATGGCCGGCCAGTTCTCGTCGAAGCACCACGACGCCGTCGAGGCGGTGTCGCTGTACTGGCACTTCGTCGACGTGGTCTGGATCCTGCTCTTCTCGATCCTGTACCTGATCCCGTAGCGAGGATCGACGACATGCTTCGACGTCACCGCAACGCGGTCATCATCGCAATCAGCTGCGTCGTGCTGGCCGCCGTCTACGGTGGGCTCGCGCCGGTCCTCGGCTATCACATCGAGTGGGCCGGGGTCACGATGCTGATCGCGCTCGGCGCAGCCATGGGACTCCTCGTCGCGGTCCTCGAAGCCGGCCTCGGCGACTAGCGCCGGCCTCTCGTGGAGTCGGCAGCGCCTTCCGCAGCAGCATCGGCGGCAGCGTCCGCGAAGGACCTCGTCACGACGGTCCTCGACACCCTGTCGATCTTCGTCATGCCGGACTGGAAAGCGCTGATCGCGCTCCTCCCGTTCCTGCTGGCGCTCCTGTTCATCGCCTGGTTCGCATTCACGTTCCGCAAGTTCGCGACGCTCGGTCCGAGCCGACGTGCTCCCGCCCGCATCCAGCCGATCACTCCCGCCTCGGTGCACATGCCGGGCGGCTCCGCGGCACCGATCGTCGTCGCCTTCGGTGGGGCAATGCTCTTCCTGGGGCTCGTGCTCGGCGGCGTCTGGCTCGCGATCGGCGCGGTGATCATGGCCCTGACGCTCACCGTCTGGATGCGCGACGCGCTCCGCGACTACGACCAACTCGAGAACCGGACGATGCTGCCGGCGGTCATCCACGAGGGTCCGCCACCCGGCGTCCACATGCCGGGCCCGTCGATCCGTCCGCTCATGGGCGCGCTCGGGTCCGCGGCGCTCCTCGGCGGCCTCGTGGTCGGCGGCTGGGTCCTGATCCTCGCGGTGATCTTCCTCGTCTACACGCTCCTGGGCTGGCTGTTCGATGCCACGGCCGAGTACCGCAAGACGGTCGAGGCCGACAAGACCGGCCACCTCGAGAACATCCCGGCGATCCCGCTCCCGCTGCGGACGCTGCAGGTCTTCGCGCTGGCCTTCGTCCTCCTCGGGCTCACCCAGGCCGGCTTCTTCGCGTCCGTGGCCTCAGGTGGCGGCACCGGCACTCCCGGCGCTTCGGGCGCGCCCGCGGGTTCCGGCGCTCCGGGTGGCGCCGCCGGCGCCCCTCCGGGAGCGCTCACGGTCGAGGCAAAGGTGCTCGAGTACAAGGAGAAAACGCTCGAGACGGCGGCCGGAAAGCCCTTCACGATCTGGTTCGTGAACGAGGACGCTCCGGGGACGCCGCACGACGTCGAGCTCCGGTCGAGCGATGGCTCCGTGCTCAAGAAGCAGGCACCGACGGATGGCGGCAAGTCGCAGGCGTACACGTACGACGCGCTGCAGCCGGGCACCTACACCTACATCTGCTCCATCCACCCGATCCCGGCGATGACCGGGACGCTGACGGTCAAGTAGGCGGCGGGACACGGCGCTCAAGCTCGATCGAACCCGGCAGCTGATCCTCATCGGACTGGCGGCGGCGGCAATCCTGACGTTCGCGCTGATCCAGATCCGCGCCGGCATGGGGACGGGCACCTCGACCGCGACCACGACCCCCACCGACGATGCCCCGTTCATCGCCAAGGGCGCGCCGGCGCCACGGATCGTCGGTTCGACGCTCGACGGTCAGGCGTTCGACCTCGCCGCCCTTCGCGGTCGGCCGGTCGTCGTCAACTTCTGGGGACCGAGCTGCGTCCCCTGCCGCGACGAGTTTCCGCTGCTCAAGGACAAGCTCGCCAGATACAGCGCCGGGAGCAACGGCATCGCGATCGTCGGGGTCCTGATGGACGACCCGGTCACGCCCGCGCAGGACTTCATTGCCCAGTACGCGGCGACCTGGCCCACCGTGAACGATCCGGACAAACAGATCCGCACCGCCTATCGCGTCGCGGCGCGGCCACAGACCTACTTCATCGACCGTGACGGGATCCTCCGCTCGATCCAGGTCGGCGAGCTGACCGACGACGAGTTCGAGCGGCAGTACGCGCTGATCAGCGGCAACGCTCCCGGTCCCATCGCGACGCCGTCGGAAGCGGCGATGCCGTGATCGAGGTTTCGGGCCTCCGAATGGCCTACGGCGATCGGGCCGTGCTCGACGGCGTCGACCTCGTCGTCCGACCCGGTGAGCTGGTCGCCTTGCTCGGGCCGAACGGTGCCGGCAAGACGACCACGGTCGAGACGATCGAGGGCTATCGAACGCCGGACGCGGGGACGGTGCGCGTGCTCGGGACGGACCCGCGCCGCGGCGGGCCGGCGCACAAGGCGAAGGTCGGGCTGATGCTGCAGGGCGGCGCCGGGCTCGAGCCGCGCGCGACGCCACGGGACCTCGTGCGGATGTACGCCGCCTTCCATCGCGGCGGGCCGCTACCGGACGAGCTGATCGACCAGGTGGGCCTGGCAATGGTGGCGGGCACCCGCGTGCGCCGCCTGTCCGGTGGGGAGCGCCAGCGGCTCGCGCTCGCGATCGCGCTGGCGGGCGAGCCCGAGGTGCTGATCCTCGACGAGCCCACCGCGGGCATGGATCCCGCGGCGCGGCGCGAGACTCGCTCGCTCGTCGCAGGACTGCGCGACGCGGGCCGCACGATCCTCATGACGACGCACGATCTCGGCGACGCCGAGGCGCTCGCGACCCGCGTCGCAATCCTCCATCGTGGCCGGATCGTGATTGACGACACGGTCGACGCGATCAGCCAGGGCGGCTCCGCCGCCGTCAAGTTCCGCCTCCATGCGACGCCCCCGCCCGAGGCCATCCAGCAGCTCGCCCGGCGGATCGCCGCGCTCCACGGCGAATCACGCCTCCGTGCCGTCCGGGGCTCCGACGTTGCCTTCGAGATCGAGCCGGGAGCTGCCTCGGCGGACGTCGCCTCCGAGATCACGAGCTGGGCGGCGAAAGAAGGCCTGCTCGTCGTGGAGCTGCGAGCCGGCGCGGCATCCCTCGAGGATCGCTACCTCGAGATCACCGGCGATCGCGACATCGAGGCCGTGCCATGAGCGCCGCGCCGGTGACCCGTTCGATCGGTGCGCTCGCGGCGCTCGAGCTCAAGCTCACCGCCCGCCGCGGCGAGAACATCCTGGCGACGATCATCATCCCGGTCGCGGTCCTGCTGTTCTTCGCAGGAACCTCGGTCATCCCGCTGGGGAACCACCCGGTCGACTTCCTGCTGCCCGGCTCGATCGCGTTGGGGCTCATCGCGGCGGGCATGGTGAACCTCGGGATCGCGACGGGCTACGACCGCTCGTACGGCGTCCTCAAGCGCCTCGGCGGCTCGCCCTTGCCACGGTGGGGGCTCATCGCCGCGAAGCTCATCGCGGTGGGCGTGCTGGAGATCGTCCAGGTCGTCGCGCTCATGGCCGTGGCGGTGCTGTTCCTCGGCTGGGCACCTGGACCCGCGTGGTCGCCGCTGCTCTTCGTCGTGGCGCTCATCCTCGGCACCGCGGCCTTCGCGGGTCTCGGCCTGCTCCTCGCGGGGACGCTCCGCGCAGAGGCAACCCTTGCGCTCGCGAACGCGCTGTTCCTCGCCTTCCTGATGCTCGGCGGCATCATCCTGCCGGTCGACCACCTGCCGGGCTTCCTGCAGCCGATCGCAGCTTTTCTTCCGGCAACCGCCCTGTCGGAGCTGCTGCGGTACGCGCTCGACTCGGGCGGGACCGGCCTCGTGACGCCCGCGGCGCCGCTCGGCATCCTCGCCGCCTGGGCCGTGGCCGCGATCGCCCTCACGATCAAGACGTTCCGCTGGGACTAGGCAGAGATCAGCGCGGGAAAAGAAAGAACCCCGGGTGGTCGGGACCCGGGGTTCTAGGACGATGCGATTGGTTGCGGGGGAAGGATTCGAACCTCCGACCTTCGGGTTATGAGCCCGACGAGCTGCCGCTGCTCCACCCCGCGAGGGCTGTCTACTTTAGCCGAACGACCCGAATCGGTCAAAGGCGGGGTGCCTCCCTAGTCGCCGAAGGCCTCGGCCTCAGCGTTCGCGACCGCGCCAATCACCGCGATTGCCAGCAGTGCCCACGGCAGCACGCCCAGACCGAACAGCGCGATGTACCAGAGCAGGCCGCGCACGCCAGCGCTCACGCCGAACGGGCCTCGGCGTCCATGCCTTCGAGGACGCGCCGATCCGCCGGCGGACGTCGGTCCCCGCCGTTGCCCGCGCGCTTGTCGGCATCACAGAGCCCGCAGCCCTTGTGCCGCTGGCCCTTGTGTGACTTCTCTTTCATGCCGCGACAGACCATCGCACAGACGGGAATGTGACGCGGAGCAACACGGGAGGGCGGCTCGATAGACTCGATTGGTGCGACCGTACAGCGCCGACTCGCCCTGGGATTTCGATCCGGCGATCACGTACTTGACCCACGGCACGTACGGCGCGTGCCCGCGGCCTGTCGTGGAGTACCAGCGCGCGCTTCGTGCCGAGCTCGAGTCGAACCCGATCCGGTTCCTGACCCGCGAGCTCGAAGGGCGCCTGGACGCCGCGCGCCGCGAGGTCGCTGCCTTCGTCAACGCGGATCCCGAGGGCCTCGTCGTCGTCCCGAACGCGACGACCGGCGTCGCGACGGTGCTGGAGTCCCTTCGTCTCCGCCCGGGCGACGAGCTGCTCACGAACGACCACGAGTACAACGCCACGGTCAATGCGCTCGAGACGGTCGCGGCTCGCGCGAAGGCAAGGGTGAAGATCGTCGAGATCCGGCTGCCGATCCGGCATCCGGAGGAGGTCGTCGAGGCGCATCTCGCCGCGGTCACGCCGCACACCCGCGTGGCCCTGATCTCCCACGTCACGAGCCCGAGCGGCCTCGTCTTCCCGATCGAAACCCTCGTCCGCGAGCTCAACCGCCTCGGCGTCGACACCCTCGTCGACGCGGCGCACGCACCCGGGATGCTGCCGCTCAACGTCCGGGAGCTCGGTGCGGCGTGGTGGACCGGCAACGGCCACAAGTGGCTGTGCGGCCCGAAGGGCGCCGGGATGCTGTACGTCCGGGCGGACAAGCGCGCCGACCTTCGGCCGCTGGTGACGAGCCACGGCCGCAACGATCCGCGCGCAGATCGCGCACCGCTCTGGAAGGAGTTCGACTGGCAGGGGACGCACGACCCGACGGCATTCCTCTCGCTGCCCGAGGCGCTCCGCGTCATCGGCTCGCTCGATGCGGGTGGCTGGCCGGCGCACATGGCGTCGAACCACGACAAGGCCGTCAACGCCCGTCGGCTGCTGAACAACCGGCTCGGCCTCGAGCCGATCGCGCCGGAGTCGATGCTCGGATCGATGGCATCGATCGCCCTCTCGATCGAACCAGACGAGGGGACGACCGACGCGCTGTCGCGGTCGCTCGCGAGCGACGACGGGTTCGAGGTGCCGGTCGGGCCGTTCCCGGTGCGGGCGTGCCGCGTGCCCGGCCAGCCGCCTGCCCGGGCGCTCCTCCGCATTTCCGCGCAGCGCTACAACGAGCCGTCCGACTACGAGCGCCTCGCCGATGCGCTCGTGCGCCGCGGCCTTGCCGCATCGAATGCGGTCTCGACCGCCCGCCGGGAGCCGGCGACGGCCTCGGGTATCGTGACGGGGTGACGGAGACCTCCACCCGGCCTGACACCCGCGCCGCCAAGGACGAGCAGCTCGACCAACTGCGGTTCCTGCATCGCGTCGCGCGCATGGCGACCACCGCAGGAACGTGGGAAGAGCTGCTCGAGACCGTCGTCGACGAGACGCGCGACGCACTCCGCGCATCGGTTTCTTCGCTCTACCTCCTCGATCGCGATGCCGAGAACCTGACGCTCGCGGCGACGAACGGCCTCGATCGCTACCAGATCGGTCGCGCGAAGGTGCCGTTCGGTGGCGGCGTCACCGGCCGCGTTGCCGCGACTCGCGAGCCGCTCGTGATCCCCGACGTGAGCCAGGACGATCGGTTCCTGTGGGTCCGCGGCATCGACCAGCGCCGGTTCATCGCCTCGATGCTCTCCGTGCCGCTCGTCTGGAACGGCCAGACGGTCGGGGTCCTCAACGTGCAGACGGAGGATCGCCGCGAGTTCGCGGCGTCGGACGTCGACCACCTCCGGGCGATCGCGGACCTGCTCGCCGGCATCGTCGAGAAGGGCCGGATCCAGCGCGAGGCCGAGGCCCGCGCCGCGGAGCTGAAGCAGATCGACGAAGCACGCGCAGAGCTGATCGCGCTCGTGACACACGAGCTGCGCACGCCGCTCGCGGTCGTGCGGGCCTACACGGAGCTGCTCGCGGAGGAGCCCGAGCTCGAGGGCCGCGAGTCGCGCGACATGGAGCGCCGGGAGCGGCGCGCCAACTGGTACGCGTCGACGATGGAGCAGGTCGCGCGGCTCGATCGGCTGGTCGACTCGATCTTGGCGTCCGTGCGGGTCGGGTCGGAGCCGGCGGCGGACCTCGCGCCGGTCGATGTCGGCCAGGTCGTCGCCGAGGCCGCGGACGAGATGGCGCCGCTCGTGAAGCGGCATCGGCTGCAGATCAAGGAGGGCATTCGGCTGTTCGCTCTCACCGACCCGAGCCGGCTGCGCCAGATCCTCGAGCACCTTGTCGAGAACGCGGTGAAGTACGCGCCGCCCGAGACCGCGATCACGCTCGACTGGAAGATGGCCGAAGGTGGCGTCCGGATCGGCGTATCCGACGAGGGTCCCGGCATCCCCGAGGAATGGCGCGAACGCATCTTCGAGCCCTACGCCCGGCGCGAGACGCACACCGCGCGCGGCTCCGGCATCGGTTTGTACGCGGCGCGGAAGCTCGCCGAATCCGTTGGGGCACGGTTGTGGTGCGAGCCGGCCAAGGGCCACGGCGCGCGATTCGTGATCGCCCTGCCGGCCGTGGCCGCGGTCTAGTAGCGTTCCCGCGCCATGGACCGCATCCCGATCCCCCGCCCGCCGCGACCGTTGCGGATCCTCGTCGTCGATGACGACCCGGCGATGGTCGGCGCGATCACGGCGCTCGTCGGCACCGAGGGGCACCAGGTCATCACCGCCTACGACGGGCTCACGGCGGTCCGGCGCTATCGCGAGGAGCGGCCGGACATCGTCCTCCTGGACCTCGCGATGCCGGGTCCTGATGGGTTTACCGTCGCAGGCCGGATCCGCGCGGAGGGCGACGCCCCGATCGTCGTCGTCTCCGGCGAGAGCTCCGAGGAAGCGAAGGTCCGCGCGCTCGGGATCGGCGCGGACGACTACCTCGTCAAGCCGTTCGGGCGCGCGGAGCTGCTGGCGCGGATCGCCGCGGTCATGCGGCGCGCGGATCGCGGGCCGGTCGGCGGCCCCTCGTCCGACGGCGATGCCGCTGCCGACGGGTCACTTCGCGCCGGCTCCCTCACCCTCGATCCAGGTCGACACGAAGCGCACGTCGGGGAGCAACGCCTCGACCTGACGCCGATCGAATATCGCCTTGCCGAAGCGCTCGTCCGCGCCGGCGGCGACCTCGTGCCGCACCTCCGCCTCGTCCGCGCGGGCTGGCCATCCGAGGCCGATCCCGACCTGCTCTGGCTCAAGCCGCACGTCGCCCGCCTCCGCCGCAAGGTTGAATCCGCGGGCGGCCCGAAGATCCTCGCCGTCCGCGGCGTCGGTTATCGCCTGGAGTCCTGATCCGCCGGTTGACATGCAAGGCGCGACTTGCATATGCTCCAGGCAGTGGGCGATGTCTTCAAGGCCCTGTCCGACCCGACGCGCCGGGCCATCCTCGATGAGCTCCGGGATCGGGACGGGCAGACACTGTTCGAGCTGTGCGTTCGACTGATCACCAACCACGGCTCCAGCTCGACCCGCCAGGCGATCTCGCAGCACCTCGACGTCCTCGAGGACGCCGGCCTCGTCCGGACGCGCCGCGTGGGTCGCTACAAGTTCCACCGCCTCGACACGGTTCCGCTCCGCGAGATCGCGGATCGCTGGCCGCTCCCGAACCGGACCGATACGACCGAACCCAAGGAGACCGACAGATGAAGATCGTGGTCACGAGCGTGCTCGTCGACGACCAGGCGAAGGCACACCGCTTCTACACCGACGTCCTCGGCTTCATCACGAAGACGGACATGGATCTCGGCGGCGGCGCGCGGTGGCTGACCGTCGTCTCCCCCGATGCACCGGACGGCGTGGAGCTGCTGCTCGAGCCCGACGGGCACCCCGCCGCGAAGCCGTTCAAGGAGGCCCTCGTCGAGGATGGCGTCCCGTATACGTCGTTCGGCATCGAGGACTGCCACGCGGAATACGAGCGCCTCGCCGCCCTCGGCGTCGTCTTCACGCAGCCGCCAACCCAGATGGGGCCGGTGATCACCGCCGTCTTCGACGACACCTGCGGCAACCTCATCCAGATGGCGCAGCAGGTCAGCGCCGCGTAGCGCGGGCCTCAGGGTCGGATGCCGCCGTAGGTCGACAGGAGGCCGGGCGGCTCCGCAACGTCCAGGGTCGATATTGCGCCGTCATCGAGGCGAATGACCACGAGCGTTCGCTTGCTCGAGCCGCGCGACGTCGCGTACGCGGCCACGAAACCATCACGAGCACCAAGGATGGCGGCGTTCGTGCCCTTGGCGGTGAAGATTGTCGTCACCGAGCCGCCCGTGCTCGAGATCGTGTCGATCGAGAACGTGAACGGCCCTGGCAGCTTGTCGTAGTCCGCCGTGAGGACGCTGCCGTCGTCGAGCCAGAACGCGCCAAGCACGACGTGCAGCTTGGTTTCGAAATCCGGCTCCTTCGCGCCGGGCGACCACATCTGGATCGTCCCCTCGCCGGGCGTCATCCGCGGCCCGGCAAGCACGAGGCGTCCCGAAACGGGGTCGATGCTCGACGACATGACGGCGGACGGTCCTTCGAACGGAAAGGCGTCGATGGGCGTGGCCTTGCCGGTCGCGATCTCGATCCGAAACGCGGGCCGGAGGATCGGCGGCACGAGACGCAGCTCCCCGGCGTACAGGAAACGTCCGTCCTGCGACATGCCCACGGGGCCGTAGTTGAAGATCACCTTCGTGATGTCGACGGTGGCTCCGGGAGACGCTCCTGGCGACGGGCGCGGAGGCTCCGGCACCGCGACCTCCCGGATAACGGGGTCGGCTCCGGCGAGATCGACAACCGTCCACGGGCTCGGTGCCTGCAGAAAGAGCCCCGTGGTCCCCACCAGCACCTGCTCGGGTCCCACGAATGATGCCGACAATTCTGATGGGAAGTCGGTCGATTCCCACGCCAGGGATCCGGTCGACGAGTCGAGCCGGAAGACTCGCAGCGTGATCGGCGCACCGAGCGTCGTGGGTGGCGCCTCGATCATCACGAGCGATCCGTCCGGCGACAGGAGCACGGCGTAGCCCTGCTGTTCAGTGATCCCGCGCAGCGCGCCGGCGATGACCTGCCGCACGCGGAGCTGCGTCTCACCGGTCCGCCAGCCGAGCACGTTGAGGTCGTCGCCATCGCGCTGGAAGAGCACGAGCTCGGGGGAGCCGGGGAACGGCAGGTTGCCGGAGCCCGCCGCGGGCAGGGTCGGGGCGGTCGAGGAGCTCGCGGCCGTGCCCCCTGGCGCCGCCGGGCTTGCGGTGGCGCTCGGGCTCGCGGCCGCCCTCGGCGTGATCGGCACCTCGGCTGACCCGACGCCTGCCGTCGTCGGCTCCGCGCGTGGCCCGAGCTGTGTTGCCGCAACGATCGCGACGATCGCCAGCAGCACACCCGCACCGACCATCGCGGGTCCGAGGCCGGCGCTCCGACCTGCCATCGGACGCATTCGCGGAGTCTAAGCGGCCGCGCTACGCGACCTCGGCGAGCGCCTCGGTGAACTGGGCGTTGTAGAGCTCGGCATAGAAGCCGCCCTTCGCGAGCAGCTGCTCGTGGGTCCCCTGCTCGACGATCGAGCCCTTGTTCATCACGAGGATCGTGTCGGCGTCGCGGATCGTCGACAGCCGATGCGCGATCACGAACGAGGTGCGGTTCTTCATGAGCTGCGCCATCGCCCGCTGGATGAGGACCTCGGTCCGGGTGTCGACCGAGGAGGTCGCTTCGTCGAGGATGAGGATCGCCGGGTCGGCGAGGAACGCGCGGGCGATGGTCAGGAGCTGCTTCTCGCCCGCGGAGACGTTCGTCGCATCGTCGTCGATGACCGTGTCGTAGCCGTCGGGCAGCGTGCGCACGAAGTGGTCGACGTGCGCGGCTTCCGCTGCGGCGTGCAGCTCCTCGTCGGTGGCGCCGAGCCGGCCGTACGCGATGTTCTCGCGGATCGTGCCGTGGAACAGCCACGTGTCCTGGAGAACCATCCCGAATGCCTCGCGCAGGTCGTCGCGGGTCATCTGCCGCGTGTCGATGCCGTCGATCGTGATCCGCCCGCCATCGATCTCGTAGAACCGCATCAGCAGGTTCACCAGGGTCGTCTTGCCGGCGCCCGTCGGCCCGACGATCGCGATCGTCGCGCCCGCCGGCACCTCGAGCGACAGGTCGTCGATCAGCGGCTGGTCCGGCAGGTAGCGGAATGAGACGTCCTCGAGCGCGACGGCGCCGCTGGGCTCGTGCAGGGGCGTTGCGGGCACCGGGTCGGCCGACTCCTCGGGCTCGTCGAGGAGCTCGAACACGCGCTCCGCAGAAGCGACGGCCGACTGGAGCACGTTCACGATGCTCGCGACCTGGATGATCGGGAATGTGAACTGGCGCGAGTACTGGATGAACGCGGACACGTCGCCGAGGGTCATCTGGCCAGATGCGACGCGCAGGCCGCCGATCACCGCGATCGCCACGTAGGCGAGATTCGAGATGAACGTCATCGCCGGCTGGATGATCCCGGAGATGAACTGCGCCTTGCGGCTGGCGTCGTAAAGCTTCTCGTTCTCGCGGTCGAAGACCTCGATCGCCTCGCGCTGCCGCCCGAACGCCTTCACGATGGAGTGCCCGGTGTGCATCTCCTCCACGTGGCCGTTGAGTGCGCCCGTGGACGCCCATTGCGCGACGAACTGCTGCTGCGATCGCTTGACGATGAACACCGTGACGATCAGCGACACGGGCACCGCGAGCAGCGAGATCACGGCCAGGATCGGGCTGATCAGCAACATCATGATCAGCACGCCGACGATCGTGAACAGCGACGTCATCAGCTGCGTCAGGCTCTGCTGCAGCGACTGGCCGATGTTGTCGATGTCGTTCGTGACGCGGCTCAGCAGATCACCACGAGGATGGCTGTCGAAGTACTTGAGCGGGAGCCGTCCGAGCTTCTGGTCGACCTCGAGGCGAAGCCGGAGCACCGTCCGCTGCGTGACCCCGGCCATGATCCAGCCCTGGATCCAGCTGAACAGCGAGCTCAGCAGGTAGACGCCGATCAGGAAGGCGAGCACGCCGCCGAGCGCGCCGAAGTCGATCCCTGCCGGGTTGAGGTGGAGCCCCGACAGCAGGTCGGCGAGCCGCGTATTGCCGGCTGCGCGCGCGCCTGCGATCGCCTGATCCTGGGTGAGGCCGGCATCGCTGAGCTGCTTGCCGAGCGCGCCCTCGAAGATCGTGTTGATCGCGTTGCCCATGATCTTCGGGCCGATCACGCTGAAGAACACGCTGATGACCGCGAGCACGACGACGCCGAGGATCAGCCGACGCTCCGGGCGCAGCGTGCCGAACAGGCGCCGGAACGAGGCGCCGAAGTCCTTCGCCTTGGCGGGCGGCAGGCCCATGCCCATCATGCCCGGGCCGCGCCCACCGCCCGGACCACCGGGTCGACCGGGACCGCCCGGCCCGCTCGGTCCGGCGCCAGGAGGCCCGCCCGCGCCGGGCCGGAAGACGGGTGCCCCGGGGCCGCTCGGCGCAGGCGGTCGAGCGCCGCCAGGCGCTGCCATCGGTCCGCTCATGCCGCGGCCTCCGACTCCGACAGCTGCGAGTACACGATCTCCCTGTACGTCTCGTTCGACTCGAGGAGCTCCCGATGCGTGCCCTGACCGACGATCCGCCCCGCGTCGAGCACGATGATCCGGTCCGCGTTGAGGATCGTGCCGATGCGCTGCGCCACGATGATCACGGTCGCGCCGCCGAGCTCCCGCTCCAGCGCGGCACGCAGTCGCGCGTCCGTCGCGAAGTCGAGTGCCGAGAAGCTGTCGTCGAAGACGTAGACCTGGGCATCCTTCACGAGTGCCCGGGCGATCGCGAGCCGCTGGCGTTGGCCACCCGACACGTTGGCGCCGCCCTGGCTGATCGCCGCCTCGAGCCCGCCATCCATCTCGCTCACGAAGGCCTTGCCTTGCGCGATGTCGAGCGCGTGCCACAGCTCCTCGTCCGTGGCGACGTCCTTGCCGAACCGAAGGTTGCTTGCCACGGTCCCGCCGAAGAGGAACGCCTTCTGGGGGATCACGCCGATGCGCGACCAGACGAGCTCGCGGTCCATCTCCCGGATGTCGACGCCGTCGAGCAGGACGCTGCCGCCCGTTGCGTCGTAGAAGCGCGGGATGAGATTGATGAGCGTCGACTTGCCGCTGCCGGTGCTGCCGACGATCGCGGTGGTCTTGCCGGGCTCGGCGCGGAACGACAGGTCGTGGAGGACCGGCTCGTCCGCGCCCGGATAGCCGAACTCGACGTTGCGGAACTCGACGACGCCGCGATCCGGGCTCTTCGGGTCCGGAGTCACCGGGTCCTTGGGATCGTGGATGGACGGCTTGGTCCCGAGCACCTCCCGGATCCGCTCGGACGACACCGCCGCCCGCGGCACGAGGATGAACATGAACACCGCGGTCAGCATCGCGAACAGGATCTGGGTGAGGTACTGCAGGAACGCGGTCAGGTTGCCGATCGACAGCGCCCCGTCCTGGACGCGGACGGCTCCGAACCACAGCGCCGCGACCGTCGACAGGTTGAAGATCCCGAAGATGACCGGCTGCGTGAGGGCGAAGAGGCGACCCGCCGCAAGCTGGGTGCCGTAGAGGTCCTCGCTCGTCGTGCGGAACCGGTCCTCCTCATGGCGGACCCGGACGAACGCGCGGATGACCCGGACGCCCGAGAGGGTCTCGCGCATGACCTGGTTGATCCGGTCGATCTTCACCTGGGTCGCACGGAACAGCGGGATGGCGCGCCACATGACCAGCCCGATGACGAGGGCCATCAGCGGCACGACGATCAGCAGCAGGCCCGAGAGGGGCACGTCGGTCTTGAGGGCCATGATGACCCCGCCGACGATGAGGATCGGGGCCGACACCATGATCGTCAGGCCCATGAACACGACCTGCTGGACCTGCTGGACGTCGTTCGTGTTGCGCGTGATCAGCGACGCCGGTCCGAACCGGTTGACCTCGACCTGGCCGAACGTCTCGACGGCCGAGAAGACCGCGGTCCGGACGTCGCGCGCGAAGCCGTTCGCGACCGCGGAGCTGAGGTAGACGCTGGCGATCGCCGCGGCGCCGACGAACGCCGTGATCAGGAGCATCAGGCCGCCGGTCCGGAAGATGTAGTCGATGTCGCCCGTCACGACGCCGTTGTTGATGATCTCGCCGTTCAGGTCGGGCAGGTACAGGTTGCCGATCGCCTGGATGAGCAGCAGGCCCATGATCACGATCAGCCGCCCGCGGTACGGCGCGAGGTAGGTGCGCAGCAGGCGGATCACTGTGCGGGCTCCCCTGTTGCGGCTCGAGCGCGCCCGTGGCCGAGGACGCGTTCGATCTTCGCCAGCCGAGCTGCCTTCGCCTTCGACACGGTCTGTTCGAGCTCCTCCGCGGCCAGCCGCTTCGCGAACTCCCCGCGAGCCTTCCGGAGCGCCTTGTGCCCGCCGAGCAGGCCCTTGAGGTCCTTGTCCGACAGCTTCGCCAGCAGCTTGCCGAGCGCTTTCCGGCGCCTTGCGTCGATCTCGGCGAAGAGCTGCCGACCGCCCTCCGCAGGCTCGACGAGGATCACGCGCCGGTCCGTGTCGTCGCGCCGGCGGGCAACGAGGCCGCGAACCTCCATGCGATCGACGACGCCGGTCACGCTGGCGACTGAGATGTCGAGTGCCTCCGCGAGGCGGTTCATCGGCAGCGGCCCGGTGCTCTCGAGGAGGATCAGCACGTTCAGGTGCATCAGGCTCAGCGCGCCGGCGTGCCAGCGCTGGAAGGCGCCGATGAAATCCTTCGGGCCCCACGACGTCAGCTCGTCGACGACCTCATCGACGAGCGAGCGCTTGCCTGGCTTCGCGGAACCACTCTGTCCCGCATCGATAGTCAACGTCACCATGACAATCTAGGTGGCGCCGCGCAATCGCGCAAGTCCCGATCGTTAGGCTGTCCGGTATGCCTCGTCCTGTCCGACCGACCGATCCCGCCACCGTCATCCGCGCACAGGTCGTCCTCGACGAGCACGACCACTCGCCCGACGGGCGGTTCGCCATCGTCGCCCGACGATCCGTCGTTCGCGATCGATACCGCAGCCATTTGTGGCTGAGCCCACTCGCCGGCGCGGGTCGTCCGGTGCAGCTCACGAACGGCAACGTGCGCGACACGAGCCCGCGGATCGCGCCGGACGGCTCGGCCGTGGTGTTCAAGCGCTCCCACGGCGCGCCGGGTGGCGGCAAGCCGACGCCGGATTCCCAGGTCCTCGTGCTCCCGATCCGTCGCGACGGCCGCCCCGGCCGAGCCTGGCCGCTCCGGATCCAGAAGGACCGCGGCGTCGGTGACATCGAGTGGTCCCCGGATGGCTCGCGGCTGGCGCTGACGATCGACGTCGACCCGCCGCGGTTCCTCGTGGGACCAGAGCCGAAGGGCGAGGACGCACCGACCGCGCGGCGGATCACGCGGATCGATTGGCAATGGGACGAGGCCGGGCCGATCGACCGTTGGTCGCACGTCCACGTGGTCGAAGCACGGCGTGGCGCGAAGCCGCGGCAGCTCACGAGCGGTGATTGGGGCGCGTCGAAGCCGGCGTGGGCGCCCGACGCGCGTTCGATCGCGTTCTCCGCGGACCGTCGCCCGAACGCCGATCTGCAACCGATCACGTCGGTCTGGACGATCGATGCGGAGCGCAGCGATGGCGAGCCGCGCCAGGTCGTCTCGCTTCCCGGCCCGACGGACAAGCCCGCGTTCTCGCCGAATGGCCGATGGATCGTCGCGATCGGATCGAACGGTGAGCTCGACGACACGACGCCGGAGCTCGTGCTCGCCCCCGCGGATGGGTCCATGCCCGCGTGGCCCCTCGCACCGGCGCTCGAGCGCCCGGTTGGGACATGGAACGACACCGACATGCACGGCTGGGTGGCGAGCTCCCGTTCGACCCCGATCTGGATCGACGACGCAACGATCGTCGTGACGGTGACCGATCGGGGGCGCGCGAAGCCGTGGCGGTATCGCATCGATCCGGCGACCGGGAAATCGACCGCCGCGCCCGAACCGCTGACCACAGACGACATTGACGTCTACAGCCTCGCGGCGACCTCGAATCCCGGGGTGCCCGCCGATCGGCGCGTCAGCGCCGTCGCGTGCGTGGGCAGCCGGCCGATGGAGCTGGTGACGGTGCCCCTCGATGCAGCTCGGCCGGCCAGGCGCCGGACCACGATGGGCGGCGGGTGGTCGAAGCGGGTCGCGTGGCCGGAGATGCGCGAGCTCGAATCGCCCGGCGAGGGCGGCCCGATCCACACCTGGATCGCATCACCGGCTGGTGCGGCCGACACGCCGCTCCCGACGATCGTCGACATCCACGGCGGTCCGCTCGGTGCCTGGGCGCCGGCGCCGTCGATCGAGGTGACCCTGCTCTGCGCACGCGGCTATCGCGTGGTGCTGCCGAACATCCGCGGCTCGATCAGCTACGGCCCGGACTGGATCCGCCCGCACCTGGGCAACTGGGGCGGCCCCGACGCGGAGGACGTCCACGCCGCGCTCGACCATGCGATCAAGCTCGGCCTCGCCGACCCGGATCGGCTCGGGGCCCTTGGGCTGTCGTACGGCGGGTTCATGATCAACTGGCTCATGGGCACGACGAACCGCTTCAAGGCCGGCGTGTCGATCGCCGGCGTGTCGAACCAGGTCTCGGCGTGGGCCGACGGCGACGCCGGCGTCGAGTTCAACCGGGCCTCGCTCCTCGGCAACCCGCTCGATGCCGACGGCGTGGCGAAGCTGTGGCGGCAGAGCCCGCTGTCGAACGCGGCGAACGTGCGCACGCCGCTCCTCATGCTCCAGGGCGAAGCGGACCTGCGCTGCTCGATGCACGACAACATCCAGCTGTTCACGGCGCTGCGCGTGCTCGGGCGGACGGTCGAGTTCGTCCTCTACCCCGAGGAGTACCACGTGTACTTCACCTCGGGCCGGCCGGACCGCCGCATCGACCACATGAACCGGATGCTCGACTGGTTCGACCGCTACGTGAAGGGCTCGGCCGCCAGCTAGAGCAGGTCGCGCGGGATCGCCTCGCGCCAGGTGCGCTCGAAGAAGGGCTCGCCGTCGAGATCAACCCTCAGGTGCGCGCTCATGTCGAAGGCCGTTGTCGATGTCTCGATGCCGCCGTCGGCGATGACGGTGATCAGGTGGCCCGCGCGGTCGAGCCGGTACTCGCAGTCGTTCACGAACCGGCCGACGCCGGGTTCGCGATCAGAGACAGTCATCTCGAGGGTCTCGCCGACGTAGAGCGTCGATACGCCGTCCGGGAGCGTGGCGATGGACGCTTCATGGGTTCGCACGGTCGCCGTGCCGGCCGCCTCGTCCTCGACGACCTCCCAGCGCACCGGCTCGCTCACCTCGCTGCCGGCGTCGGCGAGCTTCGGCGACTCCGCGGCGAACGTGGGCGGCGGCACGTGGGCCGGCGCGAGCGGGAGGTGCAGCGCCCCGGAATGGATCGTCAGCGTGCCGGCGCCGGGCGACGGCCAGATCACGGGCCAGTGCGAGCTCGCGAGGCTGAGATGGATGCGGTGGCCCTTCGGGAATCGGTAGCCGGCGACTCGGAGTGGCAGCGCGACCAGGTAGGGCCGGCCGGGCTCGAGCGGTTGGGGATCCGTGTGTGAATCCCGGTGGGTCAGGTTGAGGATGCCTTCGCTCACCTGTTCGATCGAGCCGTCTGGCAGCTCGCAGCCGAGGCGCGCCACGAGGTGCGCGACTGGCTGCGTTGCCGAAACGGACAACGTCGCAATCGGAACACCGAGGACATCGAGATCCCTCTCGAGCGGCTCGGCGGTCCAGGCCGGCCCGCTGTCCGCTTCGAGGCGGAGATCCCGGGCGAGGCCGTTCGGTGCATGGCCGGCGCCCCAGCACAGCGAGCCCCCGCGGATTCCGGCGGTCGGGCGGTGCTGGAACGTGACGGGCGTCGCGGCGCCGGCGCCGATGTCGACGGCGTCCCCGAGGACGCCGTCGCGGAGATGAAGCGTTCGAGTCGCCGGCCCGGTGGGCGGCCACGCGTCGGTGGCGCGCCACTTCCCTTGGAGCCGCTTCGGAAACCGCTCGGGCGGCGTCGGGTCGCGGTGGAACCAGGTCAGCGCGGGCTCGTCCTCCGCGCCGTTGCGCTCCTCCTTGCACCACCGGTCGAACCATCGAACCATCTCGCGCAGCCAGTCGATGTTCGGGCCCGGATACGCATAGTCCGGGAGGCCGTGCACCCACGGGCCGACGATCGTTCGCTTCGAGACCGCGCCGGTGCAGCGCGCCTGCATCCGGACCGCGGCATCCACGTACTCGTCCATCCAACCGGTGATGTGGAGGATCGCCGCCTCGATGCGGCCGTAGTCCGGCGCCAGTGAGCCCCGGCGCCAGTACGGACCGTCGCGCTGCTGCCGCGCCCACTCGAACAGCCAGACGGGCGTTGCATCGAGCCGCTCGCGCCATCGATCGCGCCACGCGTCGCCCCACGCGCCGGGCTTCGCGGGCAGCGCGTTCATCGCAACCTGGCTGACGGCGTACTGCGCGAGCTCGGAGACCGTCATCGTTCCGCCGACGTAATGGACGTCGTCCGTGTATCGGTCGTCCGTGGCCTGGATGGGCACGATCGCGCGAAGGTGCGGCGGTCGCGTGGCGGCGACCTGGATCGAGGTGAACCCGCCGTACGACAGGCCCCACATCCCGACTGCACCGGAGCACCACGGCTGCGCGGCGAGCCACTCGACCGTGTCGTGCCCGTCGTTGGTTTCGGCCCCGGTGTATTCGTCGAAGGCGATGCCACCCGACGAGCCCGTGCCGCGGACGTCGAGCCGCGCATAGGCATAGCCATGCTCGACGAGGTACGCGCCGAGCGACAGGTCCCAGCCCGAGGACCAATCGTCCTTGCGGTACGGGTCGATGTTGAGGATCGCCGGCACCGGCGCGCTCGCGCCGAGCGGTAGGTACAACGTGACGGACAGCTCGACGCCGTCGCGTGCTTGCACGCGGACGTCCTCGCGACGCTCGACACCAAGGTTCGCTGGATCGATCGGACGGGCCGCTGCCGCGCCGGCGCTCGTCGAAGGGCTCACGCGACCGAGGATACGGGTCGGCTATCGTCCGGAGATGGGTTCGTACGACGCGATCGTGATCGGACTCGGTGCGCTTGGGAGCGCGGCGGCGTGCCGGCTCGCGACGGCCCCCGGAAGCTGGCGCGTCCTCGGCCTCGAGCAGTTCGAGCTCAACCACGACAAGGGCGCGTCGCAGGACGTCTCGCGGATCACCCGCGTGAGCTACCACCGGCGCGAGTACGTCGAGCTCGCGGTGGAGGCACAGGCGGCCTGGGCGGAGATCGAACAGGCGGCGGGCACGAAGGTCATCACGTTCACCGGCGGCCTCGACCTCGGTCCTCCCGACGCTCCGGAGGACATCGACGATTACGCCCGCGCCATGACCGAGGCCGGCATCTCGTTCGAATGGTTCGACGACGTCGACATCAGCCGACGGTGGCCGGTCTGGCGCCTTTCCTCGGGGACGCGGGGCATCTTCCAGGAGCGCGGGGGCATCGCCGATCCGGAGCGCGGCAACCCCGCGCACCAGCACCTTGCCCGCGAGGCCGGCGCGGAGCTCCGCGAGCACGCCCGCGTGACGGCGATCCGCGACCACGGGAGCGAGTACGAGGTCGTGCTCGAGGACGGGCGCGCGGAAACCGCAGGCAGCGTCGTCATCGCGACGGACGCGTGGACCAATGACCTGACCGCACCGCTTGGGTACGAGATCCCGCTCAGCGTCACCCGTGAGCAGGTCACGTGGTACGAGGCCACGGACCCGGCTGCGTTCGAGCCCGACCGTTTCCCGATCTGGATCTGGCTGGGCCAGCCGTCGTTCTACGGCTTCCCGACCTACCGCGGACCAGGGCCGAAGATCGGCGAGGATATCGGCGGCCGGCAGACGACAGCACGCACGCGCACCTTCGATCCGGACCTGGACTGCCTCGATCGAACGGGCACGTTCATGCGCACGTATCTGCCGGGAGCGATCGGCGCACCGGCGAAGACCAAGACGTGCCTGTACACGCTGACGCCGGACCGCGACTTCGTCCTCGATCGGCTGCCGGAGCACCCGGGCGTGATCGTCGCACTCGGCGCAGCCCACAGCTACAAGTTCGCGGCCCTGTTCGGCAAGGAGCTTGCGTCCCTCGCGCTCGACGCCCGCCGAGGCCCTCGCGCCGAACGGTTGGCGCTCTTCGGCGTCGACCGACCGGCCCTGCGGAACTCGAACTCGACGAACCTCGTCGAAACCGCCTAGGAGACGCAACGAATCGCGTTGCGTATGCTCGCACCGCATGCGAACCTAGCACCCGCACCCGTGCGATGAGACGCCTGGAGGAGAGACCGGCGCCCGTCGCTCCGACGGAGGAGAACGACATGCGATCCCGTCCGATCCGCACAGCCGCGGGCTTCCTCGCGACCCTCGCACTGCTGGGGGGCATGGCGATCGCCGCGCCCGCCTCGGCCGCGGATCCCGTGGTCTTCCGCGCGGGCACGACCCAGGACTTCGACGCCTCGAACCCGTACCAGGCCGCCCTCGTCTCGAGCTACGAGGCGTTCGAGCTGACCTTCAACCTGATGACGGACTTCGGGCCGAACCTCGAGCCCGTGCCCGGCTTCGCCGAGTCGTGGGACCGCACGGCTGACGCCGTGACGTTCCACATCCGGCCGAACATGAAGTGGTCGGACGGACAGCCCGCGACCTCCGAGGACGCGTGCTTCAGCTGGCAGCTGGCGCTCGACGCCGCAAAGGACGGCTCGAACGTCGGCATCGGCTACATCGACGTGAGCGTCACCGACGCGGGCGTCACCAAGGTGGAGTGCCCCGATCCCCAGACGCTGATCGCCTCGACCACGGACCAGTCGGATCGCATCTACCAGATCTACATGCCGATCATCCCGAAGCACATCTACGGCAAGTTCAACTACAAGGAGCTCGGCAGCGAGGACTTCAAGGGCTTCGACGCGCCGCTCGTCGGCACGGGCCCGTACACGCTCGCCGAGTGGAAGACCGGCCAGTACATGCGCTTCGTGCGCAACCCCAACTACTGGGGCACGCAGGGCTTCGCCGACGAGGTGGTGCTCCAGGTCTTCAGCAGCTCCGACACGATGGTGCAGGCGCTGAAGACCGGCGACCTCGATTACGCCCACGGCGTGAACGCGAGCCAGCTGAAGCAGCTCCAGACGGAAGAGAACATCCAGACCGTCGTCGGCTCGGCCAACGGCTGGACGCAGCTCGCGTTCAACACCTACGGCACGGGCACGGGCAAGACCATCAAGGACGGCGGGCCGTCGACGAAGGCGCTGCTCGACCCGGCATTCCGCGATGCCCTCGGCTACGCGGTCGACAAGCAGAAGCTGGTCGAGGCCGTGCTCGGCGGCTACGGCGACGTCGGTTCGACGATCGTTCCGCCGGTCAACACGACGTTCCACGTCGATCCGACCACGCCACGCACCTTCAACATCGACATGGCGAAGCAGAAGCTCGACGCGGCTGGCTACCCGCTGGACCCGGCGACGAACAAGCGCCTCGACAAGGAAGGCAAGCCGATCGTCCTGCGGCTGTTCATGCCGGACTCGGACGAGAACTATCCGAAGGCGGCCGAGTTCATCAAGGACTGGTACGGCCAGCTCGGCATCGAGCTCCAGACACGGATCATGGACAGCGACGCCCTCGTCGACCTCCTGCTCCCGCCGGAGTACGACCCGGATCATCCGAACAAGTACAAGGCCGACTACGACATCGAGCTGTGGGGCTGGGCGGGCAACCCGGATCCGAATGCCCTGCTCCAGATCTTCCGGTGCGACCAGATCGGCAGCTCGTCGGACAGCAACTGGTGCAACGCCGACTTCGACAAGATGTATGACGACCAGGCCAAGCTGTCGGGCGACGCCCGGAAGCAGGTCCTGGCGCAGATGCAGAACCTGGTCTATGACCAGGCCGTCTACGACATCCTCTACTACGACGCGAACCTGGATGCGTACCGCACGGACAAGTTCGCAGGCTGGCGCAACCAGCCGTCGAACGGCACGCCGATCTTCTCGTACGGCACGCTCCAGTACACCCTGCTCACCGACGCCACCGCGACGCCGACCCCCGGGCCGACGACGGTTGCGGCAACGGCAGGCCCAGCTGCCTCCGGCGGCGCGACGGCGACACCGCCGCCGAGCAGCGGACCGACGTCGGGCACCGGCGACAACACGACGCTGATCGTCATCGCTGCGGTGGTGCTCGTGGTGGTGATCGGCGGGTTGTGGATGATGCGGCGGCGTGGGCCAAAGCCCGCCGAAGAGGAGTAGGCCCGGCGCATTGCCGATAGGAGACAGACCGTTGTCGAGGGCCGCCGTCCCGGCGGCCCTCGATGGCATCTGAAGCAGGACACACCGTGAGCGCGCGCTACCTCGGCCGCAAGCTGGGCCAGGCCCTCGTGACGATCGTCGCGATCATCCTGCTCAACTTCGTGCTGTTCCGGCTCATGCCGGGCTCGCCCGAGCGCGTGCTGTTCCGCAACCCGAACCTGGATCCCGCGGTGATCGTGGCCCTCCGCGAGAAGTGGGGCCTCGACAAGCCGCTGATCCCGGATCAGCTCGTCGCCTATATCGAGTCCACGGTCACCCTGGACTTCGGGTACTCGTTCAAGTTCCGCAGCCAGCCCGTGACCGAGGTCATCGCGGACCGCGTCTGGCCGACGGTCCTGCTCGTGGGTCTCGGGGAGATCGTGTCGATCATCGTCGGGCTCGCGATCGGGGCGTACACGGGCTGGCGACGCGGCGGCATGGCGGACCGCGTTGGGAACGGTTTGAGCCTGATCCTCTATTCGATGCCGTACTTCGTGATCGGCATGCCCCTGATCATCATCTTCGCGGCCGGGCTGCACCTGTTCCCGACGTCCGGCATGGGCTCGATCGGCGGCGCCAACAAGCCGCTCCTCGACGGGCTGATCGACCTCGGGCGGCATCTCGTGCTGCCGCTCACGACCGTGTCGCTCGGGCTGATCGGTGGTTACTCGATCCTGATGCGCTCCGCGATCATCGAGACCCGGACCGAGGACTACATCACGACCGCCCGGGCGAAGGGACTCGCGGACGGGCGAATCCTGCGCGCGCATGCGTTCCGGAACGCGCTGCTGCCGATGGTCACGCTCATCGCGATCAACCTCGGGTACGTGATCGCGGGCGCGATCACCGCCGAGATCGTGTTCAGCTGGCCTGGGCTGGGCACCCTGACCGTGACCGCGCTCTCGGCACGCGACTACCCGGTCCTCCAGGGCATCTTCCTGCTGCTCGCCGTCTCGGTCGTCGTCGCGAATTTGCTGGCGGACGTGGCGTATGGCTTCCTCGATCCGCGGGTGCGGTCGTGAGCGCCGGCGCCGCCGCCGTGACGAACGTCCGGAACGAGCGGCTCCGGCTGCTTGCGCGGAACGCGCGCTCATTCGGGGCCCGCTTCCTGTCGCGTCGCGACGGGGCGGTGGGGCTGATCGTGCTCGTCGTGTTCGCTGTGCTGGCGCTGTTCCCGGATTTCTTCGTCGGGCCGCTGGAGACGGCAACACGCGCCACCGGGCACGCGCTCGAGCCGCCCTCGGGTGCCCACATCTTCGGAACGGACGACCTCGGCCGGGACATGTTCAACCGGACCGTCCACGGTGCCCGGATCTCGATGACGATCGGGCTGCTGGCGACGCTCATCACCGTGGTCGTCGGCACCCTCGTCGGGATCGTGTCGGGCTACGTCGGTGGGCGGATCGACGGCCTGCTGATGCGCATCTCCGACTTCTTCCTCGTGCTCCCCACGTTCGTCCTCGCGATCATCCTGGCGCCGGTGATCATCGAGGTCGTCGGCGTCGAGTCCGAGGTCTTCGGAATCCGGGCGACGCTGATGGTCATCATCATCGTGATCGGGCTCACGAGCTGGGCAACCACCGCCCGGATCATCCGCTCCCAGGTGCTGTCGCTGAAAGGCCGGATGTTCGTCGACCGGGCGCGGGTCATCGGCGCCGGGCCGGGCCGCATCATGGTCAACCACATCCTGCCGAACGTGATGAACCTCATCGTCGCGCAGGCCGTGCTCACCTTCGCGGTCGCGGTGTTCACGGAGACGACGCTCTCGTTCATCGGCCTCGGCGATCCCTTCCAGCCGTCGTGGGGCGAGATCCTCAACGCCGCCGAGTCGACGGGTGCGCCGGGCCTCGGCGCGTGGTGGTACATCGCCCCGCCCGCCGCGTCCGTGGTTCTCGTCGTGCTCGCCTTCACGCTTGTCGGCAACGCGCTCGACGACCTGCTCAACCCGAAGTCGGCGGGCCGGCGATGACGGACGATCGCGGCATGGTGGCCGTGCCGGATGACGCGACGGTCGCGGCTTCGGCCGCGGCAGAGGTCCGCGGGCGCAGGCAATGGCCGCTGCCGAAGCTGGCCGTGCCGGGCGCACCGCTGCTCGAGGTCAAGGACCTCCAGACGCACTTCAAGCTCCGGCAGGGTTGGGTGAAGGCGGTCGATGGCGTGTCCTTCGGGCTCGCGGACGGTGAGGCGCTCGGTCTCGCCGGGGAGTCGGCGTGCGGCAAGACGACGACGGCGCTCTCGCTGGTCCAGCTGCTCCCGTCGAACGGCCGGATCCGCGGCGGGAACGTGGAGCTGTTCGGGATCGACCTCGTCGGCAAGACCGACCGACAGATGCAGCGCTATCGCTGGCGCGAGATCAGCATCGTGTTCCAAGGCGCGATGAACGCGCTGAACCCAGTCCTGAAGGTCCGCGACCAGATCGCGGAGCCCATCCAGTACCGGCTCGACCAGTCCGAGGCGGCCTCGAACAAACGGGCGGTCGAGCTGCTGGATCTCGTCGGCATCCCGTCCAAGCGATCCGACGCGTATCCCCACGAGCTCAGTGGCGGCATGCGCCAGCGGGCGATGATCGCGATGGCGCTCGCGTGCGATCCGGCAATCGTCATCGGTGACGAGCCGACGACGGCGCTCGACGTGATGGTCCAGGCGCAGATCCTCGAGCTGCTCGAGCGGTTGCGGCGGGAGCTCGGGCTGTCCCTGATCCTCATCACGCACGACCTGTCCGTGCTCGCGGAGACGTGCGACCGCGTGCTGATCATGTATGCCGGCAAGGTCGCCGAGGAAGGACCGGTCCGCCGCGTCTTCACCGCGCCGCGCCACCCATACACGCGCAAGCTCGTGAACTCATTCCCGAATGTCCGCGCGGACCGGCGGACGCTGGACGTGATCCAGGGCCAGCCGCCGGACCTGCTGACGCCGCCGCCCGGGTGCCGGTTCGCGGCCCGCTGCGAGTTCGTCATGCCGGTGTGCCGCGAGGTTGTCCCGCCGGAGGTGCGGTTCTCGGACGGCGTGCGGGTCGCGTGCCACTTGTTCCCGACCTCGGACATCCCGGGGGTCGAGCCCGTCCCGACCGTGACGTCGGCGCCGACGGCCGCGTCATGACCGACCTCCTCCGACTCGACGGGCTCGAGGTCCACTTCCCCATCCGCCGCGGGTTCGGCGACGCCCTCCAGGGCAAGGACCGTCGAGCCGTCCGGGCGGTCGATGGCATCGATCTCGCGATCCGGAAGGGCGAGGTGCTGGCGCTCGTCGGCGAGTCTGGGTCGGGCAAGACGACGACCGGCCGCGTCATCGTGAAGCTCACCCGCCAGACCGCGGGCACGGTAACGTTCGACGGGCAGGACGTGTCCGGCCTGTGGGGAACGGGGCGGCTGCGCGAGTACCGGCGGCGCGTCCAGCTGATCTTCCAGGACCCGTACGAGACGCTCGACCCGAAGCAGACGATCCATGACTTCGTCATGGAGCCGCTCGAGGTCAACCACGTCGGGAAGTCGGGGGCGGAGCGCGAGGCAATGGTCATGGCGTCGCTCGAGGCAGCCGGCCTGCGACCGGCGTCGACGTACGCATTCCGGTACCCCCATGAGCTGTCCGGCGGCCAGCGACAGCGTGTGGTCATCGCCGGCGCACTGGCGGTGGGGCCGGAGCTCGTGGTCGCGGATGAGCCGGTCTCGATGCTGGACGTTTCCATCCGGACCGAGCTCCTGCGCCTGATGCTCGACCTTCGCGCCGCGCGCAACCTCACCTACCTGTTCATCACCCACGACCTGTCGCTCGCGTGGGTCATCGCGGATCGGATCGCGGTCATGTACCTGGGTCGGATCGTGGAGATCGGGCCGGCGGCCGATGTCATCGGCCGGCCGCGTCATCCCTACACGGCGGCGTTGGTGTCCGTTTCGCCTTCCCCGGAGCCACCCGAGCAGGGCCAGCGCGCGAAGCGGACGATCCTCGTCGGCGAGACGCCGGACGCGTCGAACATCCCGCAGGGTTGCCGGTTCAACACGCGGTGCCCGCTCGTGTTCGATCGGTGCCGGGTCGAGGAGCCGCCGCTCATCGACGTGGGCGGCGGGCAGGCAGCCGCGTGCTGGCTCGCGGAGACGGCGGCGCCGACGGCGCTCGCAACGGGCGATGTCGCGATCGCGGAGTCCGTCGCCGAAGCGGCGGTTGTTTCCGAGGAGCTGCCGGCGGGACCGGCGGGGCCGAACGCGGGCTAGGCCGAAAGGATCGGCGAGCCGCTCCGGTCGTGGGGCGCGTCGATGCACGCCGGTCGGTCCCCGCGAGCGTCCCGGCCGCCGAGCCGGCCGAAGTGGAACCACGGCGCCTCGTCGGAGGTCCCCGAGGCCTCGAGTCGACAACCGCACGCCGCACACGTGACCGCCGCGATCTGACCGTCGCGAACGCCACGCTCCTGGTGCTTGATTGCGTTCATGTCGAGCGCCATGGGCCACCCCCTTCGCGACCACGCGTCGATGTCGGTCGCGGGTGGAAGTGTCTCCCGATCACGTGAACGGGTCGTTGGCCGGGCGGTTACCGCTTGGTTGCGATCGAGTTGCGCCGTGCGTCGCGGGGCGACCTCAGCAGTCGAAGACGAACCAGCAGAGGTGGTTGCGCACGTGCTGATCGTCGAGGACGAGTTCGCGGATGGCGGCGGGGAGCCGGTCGCGCTGCCAGACGCACTCGGCGCGGCCGGCGCCGGCGGTCGCGGCCTCGACCGCCCGAATCGCGTACGCGGCGGCTCCCAATTCGTGCGCCGCGACGTGGCCAACCGCGGCAGCCTGCGCAGCGGCGTACGCGGCGAAGCGGGGCGCGCCCTTGAGATCGCGCGCAGCCGCGTTCGCGTTGCCTGCGAGCGTCCGTGCGTCCCACATCGACATCTCGCCGCGCGCCCACGCACGAGCCCCATCGATTGCCATACGCACGCGCTCGTCCGCCGGGCGCACGGATGCGAACAGCGGCACCACGTGCTCAGCGCAATCGGCCGCCCACAGCGCGAGCGCCTGGTGGTCCAGATCGGTCAGCGTGCCACCGCGGCGGATGGTGATGAAGCGCGGGTCGCGCTCCTTCGGGAGGATCACGCAGGCTCGAACGCGTACTCGTCGATGTCGATGACCGGCTCATAGCCGATCGACTGGTAGATCTTGTTCGCGGTCGGATTCGCGAGGTCCGTGAAGAGGAAGACGAACTCGCGCCCGCCGTCGAGATGGAGCTGCGACGCTTCCGCAACCAGGTTGCTCGCGTAGCCGCGGCCGCGCAGCTCGGGCGGCGTGTAGACGGGCCCGACCCGGATGCCGTGCGGCGTCAGACCGCCCACGCCGGTCAGCGAGACCGGCCGGCCTTCGTCGACCCAGAGCCAGGCTGTGCGACCGACGCCGCGGATCCAGCGATCCGCCGTCGCGTCATGGTCGGTCGGGCCGGGCGGGGCGGTGTGCGCCTCCTCCTCGAACGCCTGCGACCACTCGGCGAGGACGCGGCGGTGCTCCTGGGAGGCACGAACCATGTGGCCCGGCGCCGCCCGGGGAGGGATCACATGACGGAGCCGAAACGACCGCTCGTGCCTTGTCAGCGTCGCTGTCGCGCCCGTCCGAGCCGTCCACGCGGCGGCGAAGGCATCGGTCGAATCCGTGGGCCCGACCATGCCGGGCAGCGGCACGTCCGCCAAGTCAGCGGCAAACGCGTCCGCCACCGCGGCCGCGTCACCGTCGAAGCAGGACAGGATGATGCGCCACGGGGGCGTGCGCATCACGGCCCCCACCACGCGTCCGCCGTCGACGACCGCGGCGAGGTACGGCGTTCCGAACTGCGCCGGGTCGGCCTGGACGTTCGACGCGATCCCGAAGATCAGGTTGTGCTCGGCCTCGAGCGCCTCGAGGAACGGCCCGGCGCCGGCGAGGTACTCGTCGATCGACCCGTATCGGATGACGTCCATCGAGGCAGGGTAGCCGCGCGCGTCGAACGGCTCAGGCGTTCCAATCGATTGGCCGGTTGCGATCAGCCACTTGCGGTTTGGTCGTCACAGGGACCAGAAATGACGAGGTTCCCGATGAACCACGTCAAGTTGGGTCACGTGCGGGCCCAAACTGGCCGGATTCCGCGCCAAATGATCCTGATGTGGCCGTCGACGGACCGAACCCCGTCAATTTGGGGACCTGTGGGGACCATCGGGTCGATGGACGGCCGGCCATCGGGCGGCTCCGTGCGCACCCGCGCTCCGTTCTGCCGGGACGGGGCGGCCCACCTAGGAGGCGGCGGCGATCTCGCGCTTACGGCGGTCGATGAAGGCGTCGAGCGCTTCGAGGCGATCGGCCGGCATGGGTGGCGGCTCGAACTGGGCGAGCAGGCGCTTCCAGATCGTGTTGGCGCGCTGCGTCGCGGTCCGGGAACCGTCCTCGACCCACGCCTCGAAGTTGCGCCAGTCGGAGAGCATCGGCTGGTAGAACGCGGTCTCGAACCGGGCGATCGTGTGCGGCGACCCGAAGAAATGGCCGCCCGGCCCGACCTCGGCGATCGCCTCGATCCCGAGGGTCTCGTCATCGACCACGAGCGGCTGCAGCACCTGCGCCATCTGCTGGAGTATCTCCGCATCGAGGATCAGCTTCTCGAAGCTCGCGGTGAGGCCGCCCTCGAGCCAGCCTGCCCCCTGGTACAGGATCGAGGCGCCGCTCATGACCGCGCCCCAGACCGACATCGAGCTCTCGTACGCCGCCTGCGCATCGACGACCGCCGAGCCAGTGACGTTCGACGTTCGCCACGGCAGCCCGACCCGCCGCGCGAGCTGCCCGGTCGCGATCTGTGCCTGCACGTACTCCGGCGTCCCGAACGCCGGCGAGCCCGAGCGCATGTCGACGTTCGAGGTGAACCCGCCGTAGACCATCGGCGTGCCCGGGTTGACGATCTGCGCGAGCGCGACGACGAACAGCGCCTCGGCGTGCTGCTGGGCGAGCGCGCCGGCCAGGGTCGAGGGCGCCATCGCGCCGCTGAGGGTGAACGGCGTGGCAATCACCGGCTGGCCCGCCTGCGCCATCGCGATGAGCCCGTCGGACATCGGGCCGTCCAGGCGGAGCGGCGAGTTCGTGTTCACGACGGTCATCAGCGATGGCTCGCGAGCGAGCTGCGCTCGGTCGATCCCGCGCGTGGTGCACGTGACCTTGATCGCGTCCTCGACGACCTGCGCGCCGAAGGCCAGGCATTGCCACGTCTTGTCAAGGTTCACCGCGAATGTTCGATACATGTCGAGGTGGCGCGTCTCGACTGGCAGGTCGATCGGCTCCAGCGGGCCCCCGCCCTCCTGGTGGATCACGTCGAGCGCCCCGATGAGGCGGACGTATGACTCGAAGTCAGCGAAGTTGCCCGGCCGCCGACCACGGTCGATGTCGGTGACGAAAGCCGGCCCGCCGACGGCACCAAAAACAAGATTTCGACCGCCGAACAGGATGTTCTTCTCGGGGTTTCGGGCGTGCAGCTCGAATGACGCCGGAGCCCTGGCGACAAGCGATTCGACCTGCGCCGGCTCCATCCGGACCCGGCCCGATGCGCCTCGCCCGCCCGTGTCGCCTTCGCGCGTCACGCTCGCACCCGCCCGCTCGAGGAGCGTGAGCGCGCGGTCGCTCAGGACCTCCATGCCGATCTCCTGCAGGATCCGGAGCCCCGCCTCGTGGATCGATTCGAGCTGGTCCGCGCCCAGGATCTCGAGCGGCGTGAACGGGTTGACCAGCCGCCGCCACGGCAACCGCGGAATCCCGCCACCTGCTCGCCGCTCACGCCGCGGCCGCCCGCGGATCAACTCGGGGTTGTCGGGCACCCCTTCACGATACGGGTCGCGCGACGAGATCGTCGCCCGTCTTCGACGTCTGGCTGCGCGTCACCAACCTTTGGCTCAACGCCGGAGCGACCGCAGGTACACCTCTGCATGCGTGCCGAACGCGCCAGCGGCGATGCCGCGAAGCCGAACCGAGGCCAAGGCACGAGTCGATCCGCCTAGCGGCCTCAAGGGCGAGACATGGACCGACCCTGGATGCCTCAGCCGCGACTCGTCAACAGCCGCTTCCGCGCGCGGGTCCGCCATGCATCCGCGAGGAGCTGTTCCAGCATCGGCTTGCTGACCGCCGCGAGCCGGACGTGGATGGAGGCGTAGCCGTCGAAGTGCGGCTCGGTGAAGAACGCCGCAGGATCCATCGAGATCAGGACGTCCTTGTCGGACTCCGAAGCGATCCTGACGACGGTCACGTCGAGGTTCGGCACGCGCGCCTTCTTCGGGTCGACGCGCTCGAGCCAGGGGTGGGCGAACAGCTTGCCGTCGACGCGGAACTCGGTGCCCGTGTCGTTCGTGGTGACCTCGGGCAGTGCCATCGCGATCCGGCGGACATCGTCGAACGTTGCCACGCTACCAGCGTATCGGTGGAAGTGAGCCCGCTGGGATTCGAACCCAGGACACGAGGATTAAAAGTCCCCTGCTCTGCCACTGAGCTACGGGCCCCAAACGGTAGTGTGCGTGAAATCGTCGCGCTGCTGCGACTACCCGTACGGCTTGTTCAGCGCATACCCGCAATGCGGGCATTCGTCCATCTTGGTGGAGACCTGACCGCCACAGGAACGACACATGGATCCGTGCGGGCTGCGTTGCCACCAGATCGCGAGTCCAAAACCTACCCCGATCACCAGCCCGACAAGAAAGAACAACGTCACGTCGCCAGCCCCTCCGTCGAGCGCCCAAGAGCGCTCTGGGGAGTATTGCCGGTCGACGTGACGCTGATCAGGCGCCCTGGTGAAGGTCAGGCGGCGTCGGCCACCCAGAGGCGCGGATCGCCGTTGCCGAGATCCGTGATCCCGGCGGATTCGAAGGCGCCAAGGACGAGGATGCGGCGAGCCGCGGCGAACGTCAGCACGTGGGCGATGAGGCCGCCGTACGTGTAGACCTCGGCCGGAGCGCAGTAGGCATCGACGAACGTCTCGTCGAGCCGGCCTCCTTCGACGACCCGCTTGACCTCGGCGAGAAACGCCGGGCCGGCGACGTCGAGACGGCGCCGAAGCGCCGCGACGTCCTCGTGCTCCTCGATCGACATGTCGTAGTCGCGGCCGTTGATCACGTTCTGCCACATGTCCATCTGGCCGACGAGGCGGCTGAGTAGCCGGCGCGTCGTGGCGCCCGGGTCGAGCGGCTCGACCGACAGCGTGATCGGCTTGTCGAGCGTGGCGTCATCGAGCTTGGCGGCCGTGTCGACCATCTCGCCGACGAGCCACAGGTGGTGTTCGACCATTCGAACGAGCAGGTTCATGGTTGCGTCCTCACTGGTGGCGGGCAGCCTGAGGCCGCCCGGTGGGTGGAAGTGCACGTCGTTGGGTGACGCGATCTGGATCTGTGCGGGCTGCGTGCGCCACGCCGAAGGCGCGACACCGTAGGACCGCTGGAACGCACGAGTGAATGCCTCGTGCGACGAGTAGCCCGCCTCCACGGCGAGCCGGAGGATGCCGTCGTACCCGGTGGCCAACCGGAACGCCGCACGCTCCATCAGGATCCGCCGGCGGAATGCCGCCGGCGGCTCGCCCGCAGTCGCACTGATCACGCGATCGAACTGCGAGCGAGAAAGGAACTGCCGCGCAGCGCGATCGTCCGCGCTCGATTCGTGGTCGTCGAGGTCGGCGGCCAGGTCGTCGATGAAGGCGAGGAAGGTGTCGGGCTGCGCGTTCATGCTCATATCTTGGCGCTGCCCCGGCGCCGCAACTTGATCGCGCTCGCCGTTTCGGTCCCTAGAATCGCCGGATGAGCGAGGACACGACGGCCGAGCGGCCGTGGCGCGTTGCGATCATCACGAGCGTCGGGCCGATCGCCCACGCCTTCGCTGCGGCGATCCGCGCCGCGGGGCACGATCCTGTCGCCGTCCTCACGCCGCGCCGGAAGCAGCCGATGCCGGCCGAGATCGGCGTGTGGGACGCCACGGCGCCCGCGGGCCTCGACATCCTCATTCCGCGCAACAAGCGGTCGATGGCCCCGTTGCTCCGCGCGGTCGAGCCGGATCTCATCATCTGCTTCGGCTTTCCGTGGTTGATCCCGGCCGACGCGCTTGCCGTTCCGCGGCTCGGCATCGTGAACATGCACCCGGCGCTGCTGCCGCGACATCGCGGTCCGATCCCGACGTCGTGGGCGGTTCGTGCGGGAGACGCCACGTACGGCGTGACGTGGCACCGGATGGACGCGGAGTTCGACACCGGCCACATCCTCGCGCAGGCGCCGGTGCCGATGGAGCCGGACGACAGCGACATCCGGGTGGTCGGGCCTCGGTTGATTCGCGCGGCGGTCGAGCTGCTGCCGCAGGTGTTCGAACGGATCGCGGCCGGCGATCCGGGCGACCCGCAGAACGCGACGGGCGATGAGCCATACGCCGGTTGGTTCGAGGAGGACTATGCGGCGATCGACCTGACCCGGACGCGCGCCGAGATCGACCGGCAAGTTCGCGCCTGGAGCCTCGTCGGCGGCAGCCCGTTCCCGGCACCCACATTGGAGGTCGACGGCAAGCGCGTCGTGGTCAGGAAGCTGACCATCGCGGATCCGGGCGATGTCGACGGAGCAGTGCGCCTCGAGGCCGCCGACGGGCCCGTCTGGCTCCTGGAAACGGCGGCGATCGAGGTGACAGAGGAGTCGGTCACCGCCTGAAACGGCCGGAGTCCCCGATCAAGTTGCCGGGCGCGCGAGTTGTCGCTAGTCTCCGGCGCTTCATGAATCCACGCACCGATCCAACCATGTCCGTCGCCGTGCCCGAGTGGCTGGAGCGACACCGCGTCTCCGTTGTCGGGCTCTCGCTCGACGACGTGATCGGGCTGCGCGCCGCGAAGCGCGAGGTCCGAAGCCTCGTCGCGCGTCTCAACCACCCCGAGGTCATGCTCGCCGCCGGGGGAGACCTGCCGCGCGGAATCCTGTTCTGGGGAGCGCCCGGGTGCGGGAAGACGCTCCTTGCGCGCGCGATGGCCGCGACGCTCGCGACGAACGGGGCGAACGTCGACTTCTATTCGATCGCGGCGTCCGATGTCGATGCGCCCAGGTTCGAGGAGCTCGCCGCGTGGCTCGGGAGCCGCGCCGCGGACGACCCACTGGCGGTGCTCTACATCGACGAGATCGACCTCTGGGCGCGGGATCGTGACGACTACCGCCACACCGACTCGACGCGCGCAACGCTCCTCGGGGCACTCGCCGCGATCGATGGGCTCAACGCGCCGGCATCCCGCAACCGCGTTCTGTGGCTCGCCAGCTCGAACCGTCATCCGCGTCTCCTCGACGCCGCCCTCGTCCGCGCCGGGCGATTTGGGTTCAAGGTGAGCGTGGGATGGCCGACCCTGGTCGAGCGCGCCGAGATCCTTCGCTTCTACGCGGCGACCCGGCGCGTGGCGGCGGACATCGACTGGCGGCGTGCGGCCGCGCTCGCGGGGGTGAAGACCAGCCCTGCGCAGCTGCGCCAGGCGCTCGATGACGCGCTCGCGCTCGCCCTCGCGGACCTCGGGACCGACGCCGTGGTGTCGTGGCGGCACGTGGCCGAGGCCATGCTCCGCCGCGGGCGCGTGGATGACGAGCCGCTCCCGTCGGCCGAGCGCCGCTGGGAGGTCGCCGTCCACGAGGCCGGGCACGCCGTCGCGAGCATCGTCAGGGGCGTCGCCGTTTCGGCCCTCACCATCCGCAAGAACGACAGCGGGACGACCGATCTCGAGGACGAGAGCGAGGAGCCGCGGGACTCGATGCCCTTCGGAGCCACGGCACTCGCGGCCCGCGCCACGATCTCGATGGCCGGGCTGGCTGCCGAACGGATCGTCCTCGGGCGCTACGGGATCGGAGGAGCGAGCGACGTCGCGAATGCGACCCGAACCGCACTGCTGCTCATCGACGAAGGGGCCACCGAACACGCCCGCCCGCTGAAGTTCGATGACTTCGAACAGTCGCCGATGGGGCAGGACGAGCGCTACCTCGCCGCGGCAACCATCGTCGCCGCGGCGCGTCGCGAAGCCGAGTCGATCGTCCTTGCGAACCGGCGCGCGATCGAGGTGATCGCCCAGGCGCTGATGGCTCGGACGCACCTGTCCGGAGCCGAACTCGCGGTCGCCGTCGAGCGGGCCGGGCTGCGGATGCCCGAGGACGAACTGGACGTGGTCGCGCCTGAGATCGACGAGCTCGAGCGCGAGCTCGCCGCCGCGTTCGAGGCCGCGGGCCTTCGCACGCCCGGGGATCGCGCGGACGTCCACGCCGCTGCGCAGGAGCGCGGCGAACGACCCGAGTCGCCCGGGTCGCCCGCGTCTCGCGAGCTCCTCGCGACGACCTAGCCGTACACCTCGGGGTTCACGGGCGTCGGCAGGCGCTCGCCACGGACACCGGCGAGCAGGTTCGCCGCGGCCATCGACGCCATCCTGCCCCGCGTGGCGAACGAGGCCGACGCAATGTGCGGCACGACGATGCAGTTGTCGAGGCCGACGAGCGGGTGATCGGCCGGCAACGGCTCGGGATCGGTGACGTCGAGCGCGGCACCGGCGATGGTCCCGTCGCGCAGCGCCGAGACGAGGGCATCGGTGTCGACGACCGGCCCGCGTGACGTGTTCACGAGGATCGCCGACCGCTTCATCCACGAAAGGCGCTCGGCGTCGATGAGGCCCTTCGTCTCCGCGCTCAGGCTGACGTGGATCGAGACGAAGTCCGACTGCGGCAGCAGGTCCTCGAGCGTCATCCCGGTCGCCTCGAACTCCGCGTCGACAGCGGGGTCGACCGCCGACCGGTTCTGGTAGATCACGTGCATCCCGAAGCCGCGCGCCCGCCGCGCGACCGCCTGGCCGATCCGACCGAACCCGACGATCCCGATGGTCGCCCCATGCACATCGGGCCCGAGCAGGGTCATCGGGCCCCAGGTGCGCCAATGGCCGTCCTTCACGTACCGCTCCGACTCCGGGAGCCGTCGCGCCGCCGCCATGAGCAGCGCCCACGCGAGGTCCGCGGTGGTCTCCGTGAGCACGCCTGGCGTGTTGCCGACCGCGACGCCCCGGGCCGTGCACGCCGCGACATCGACGTTGTCGAAACCCACGGCAAAGTTCGAGACGACCTTCAGCTGCGGTCCGGCCCGGTCCAGCAGCTCGCCGTCAATTCGATCGGTGAGCAGCGCCAACACGCCGTCGCACCCTTCGACCGCCCGGAGCAATTCTGCGCGGGGTGGCGGCAGCTCGTCCTGCCAGACGGTGGCGTCGCAGGCGTCGAGGATCGGGCGCAGGCCCTCGTCCGGGATGACCCGGGACACGAAGACCCGCGGCTTGCTCACGCGGGCGACGACGCCCTGGCGACGAAGGTTCGAATGCGAGCCAGCGCTTCGCGGAGGTTCGCCTGCGAGTTCGCGTACGAGATCCGGATGTGGTTCGTCCCGACGCCGCCGAACGCCGTGCCGGCCAGGACGCAGACGCCGGCCTCGTACAGGAGTCGATCGGCCAGCTGCTGGCCCGTCATGCCCGTCTCGGAGATGTCCGGGAAGACGTAGAAGGCGCCCTGCGGCTTCGCGCATCGGAAGCCCGGGATCTCGTTCAGCCCGTCGACGATGAGGTTCCGTCGCGCATCGAACTCGCGGACCATCGCCTCGACCTCGTCCTGGGGCCCGCGGAGCGCCTCGATCGCGCCGACCTGGGCGAACGCGGTGACGCCGGAGATCGTGTTGATGATCAGCTGGCTGTACGCCGAGACGAGCCAGTCGGGCACGATCGCGTAGCCCATGCGCCAGCCGGTCATTGCGAAGGTCTTGGAAAAGCCGTCGAGGAGGATCGTCCGCTCCTGCATCCCGGGCAACGACGCGATCGACACGTGCTCCGCGCCGTCGTAGAGGATCCGCGAGTAGATCTCGTCGGAGAGGACCACGAGGTCGTGCTTGAGCGCCAGCTCCGCGATCCGCTCGTTGTCGCTTCGGGTCATGACGCCGCCGGTCGGGTTGGCAGGCGAGTTGATCACGATCAGCTTGGTGCGTGGCGTGATCAGGGACGCGAGCTCGTCGACATCGAGGCGGAAGTCGTTCTCCATCCGGATCGGGATCGGAACGGAGGTGCCGCCGACGAAGCGGGTGATCGAGTCGTAGATCGGGTAGCCCGGGTCGGGGACGATGACCTCGTCCCCCGGGTTCACCAGGGCCATGATCGCGTAGACCATCACGCCCTTGCCGCCGACCGTCACGAAGGTGTTCTCGGGCTTCGCCTGGAAACCCCGTCGCGCCGTGGTGTCTTCGGCGATCGCGGCGCGGAGGTCCGGCAGCCCCGCGTACGGCGGGTAGTGGGTGATGCCGTCGTCGATGGCCTTCTTGGCGGCCTCGCGGACGTTCTTCGGGGTGTCGAAGTCCGGCTCGCCGATCTGCAGGAACACGACGTCCTTGCCGGTCGCCGCGAGCGCGCGGGCCCGAGCGGACACCTCGAACGCGTTTTCGGTGCCGATTGTCTCCATCCGCTGGGCTGGTTTCATGGGCAAGATCATAGGGGCCGGTAAAATCGGGGCGTGACCCGCTACTACTCGATCGACGAAGCCAACGCCTCGCTGCCCGAGGTCGAGCGCATCCTCATCGCGCTCCGCGACCAGCGCGAGGAGCTCATCGCCCGGCGCGACAAGGTGGTCGAGCTTTCGCCCGATGACGACACCTCCCTGCCCGCAGGTGTCGGCGAGCAGGTTCGACTGCTGCGCCTCTCCATGCAGGGGCTCATCGACCAGATGCAGGCGGGCGTCGCCCGGCTCGTGGAGCTGGATGTCACGTTGCGCGACATCTCGACGGGACTCATCGACTTCCCCGCGCTGGTGACCGGCCGGCCGATCTGGCTGTGCTGGCGGCTCGGGGAAGGCGCTATCGAGTCGTGGCACGCGCACGACGAGGGCTTCGATTCGCGCAGGCCGTTGACCGACCTGCCCGCCGGCTCGAGCCACGGCTCCGGAACTCCCGCGGCGTGACGCGGCACAACGCGGCCAACCCGACGCCAGACGAGCGGATCCTCCAGGGCGGACGGGCCAAGGCGTACCGGCCCCTGCCGCCGGCGGCACGGCGCGAAGCCTTCGAAGCGGGGCTCGCGGCCTACGCGAACGACGACTTCTTCGAGGCGCATGAGCGCTGGGAGCCCGCATGGATGGGCACCCGTGACCTGTCCGAGCGCGAGCTGATCCAGGGACTGATCAAGCTCGCCGCCGCATTCGTCCACCAGGCGCGCGGCAATCCCGCCGGCATCGAGAAGAACCTGCGCGGCGCACGGGAACGCATCGAGGCCGGCACGTCCGCCGGTCCCGCGCTCGGCATCGATGCGCGCGCGCTCCTCGAGACGATCGATGCGTGGTTCGCGGCGCCGGTCGGCCCGCCGATGCCGATTCCGAGGATCACCCGCCCGAACACCTGACAACTATTCGGCTACTGGATGGTAATCACCAACCGGCCACGTTCGGATGCGGCGCTGACGCTCAGCACGCGCCAAGCTCCTTGTCAGATACGCACGGCGTGGATAGATGGCGGCAACTTCTGGACGAACATACGCGTGCCGGATCCTTGGCAGAAACGGGCCCCTGTGAGCCGTGACGCCGCGACGCCCTGGGGCAGGGACCAGGCGCGCCGCTGCGGAGCCGCGGCTGGTTACGCTTCGGGTTCGGAGGGGACCTTGGCGTCCTTCTCGCGCTTGCGGCGCTCGCGCCACTCCATGATCTGCGGTCGGTGGTTGAACGCCCACGCGACGATCACGAGGATCACGAAGTTGCCGGTGCCGACACCCGCAGCCGCGAGGTAGCCGAGCTGCTGCCCGATCTCACCCGAGATCTGGAGGCCCGGAACCGTGGCGCCGACCAGGCCCAGCCGGAAGAAGGGCTCCTGCGGTGCGAGCGAGGCGTGCGTCGACGAGGTGAGCGCCCCGCCGTCCGCCTGGCCGCCGATGAGGATCACGTTCGTCCCGGCCACGATCGGCGCGGCGTTCACGAGGCCACCAGGCAGGTCCGTCGCGTCGAGGTGGTGCCAGCCACCGGGGAGGTTGCCTGCGGCGTCCGGCAGCGCCCAGTAGACGTCACCGTAGGTCTTCGTGCCGTCGGAACCGCCGGCGTAGTACATGGCGCCGTTGGCCGAGAAGCCCGCGCCACCCGTTCGAGCGACGGGCATGTTCGCCGCGTCGAGCGTCGCCCAGCCGACGATCCCCTGGGCCGGTGCCGCGCTCGGATCCGGGGTCGGGGCGCCGCTTGCGAGGGCCGGCGTGACGTTCCCGTAGGCAGAGCGCATGACCCCGCCGACCGGGCCGCTGTCGCCGGTGCCGCCATAGACGAAGACGAACGTGCCCTCCAGCCCGGCCGCGGCGTCGGTGATCGCATGCGGCAGGCCCGGCTGCTCGGCGAACGCGCCGAGGACGCCCTTGTCGTTGAGCGTGGACTTCCAGACCGTGGAGGTCGGCTTGTTGTCGGCACCGCGCCCGCCGATCACGAGCAAGCCGTCCGAGACCGCGACGATCGAGGAACCGGTCCGCGCGTCCGGCAGCGTCAGGAGCTTGTCGTTGGCGCAGGTCTCGCCCGTCTTGAGCGCGACGGTGCAGACGGTCGACCACGTCTTGAGCGCGTTCGTATCGGGGTCGAGTCCGAGCGTCCACACGGTCTTCGTCGGCTTCCCGTCCGGGCCGATGCCGCCCACCATGTAGGCGGTGCCGCTGAGCGTCGTGACGGCTGCGCCGGTGCGCGCCTCGGGCAGTGCCGGGCCCTCGGTCCAGGGTCCGAAGTTGCCCTTGTCGAGCTTCGTTGCGTACGTCGTCGAGGTGGCCCCGCTCGCGTCCGACCCGCCTGCGTACAGCAGGTTCGAGCCGAGCTGGATCGCGTTGCCGCCGTAGCGAGCGGCCGGCAGCGCGGCCGCGTCACCCGCGGCCTGCCACGGCAGGATCGCGCCGGCCGGAACGGGGCACGGCATCGCGGCGGTGTTCTCGGGCGGGCAGAGGTTCACCGGCGACCAGCCGATGATCCCGAGGTCGATCGTGCGTGAGACCACGAAGTAGTAGGCGCGGTCCGGGATGTACCCGAGGACCATGATGATCACGATCAGCCAGATGAACGCCTTGATCGACGCCCATGCCCAACCGTCGCTGTCGACCAGGCCGAACATGGTCCGTCGATGGCGCACGGAACCAGCGGAAAGCGCTCGGGCCATCGCTATTTCACCGTCAAGGTGCCGGTCATGTTGGGGATCGGGTGCACCTTGCAGATGAACGTGTAGGTGCCGGCCGGCAGTCCGCTGTAGACGTAGGTGGTCTTCTGCCCGCCATCGATGAGCGGCTGGTCCTGCAGGACCTGGCCCGTGTCGTCCCGGATCTCCACGTTGTGCTGGACACCGGCGGGATCCTGGTTGTCGAAGTCGATCGCGAATGGCGTGTTGGCGGCGACGTCGAGTGTCTTCTTGTCGAAGGCGATGTTCAGGCCGACGACGTTGAAGGTCGGCGCGTCCGGCCCGAGGGAGGCGGCCGGTGCCGGTGTGGCCGAGCCCTTGTCGCCGAGGTAGCAGTCCGGAACCGGCGATGCGCTCGGATCCGGCTTGAAGGTCACGTCGCGCCAACCCTTGAACGTCTCGACCTTGCCGTCATCTCCGATGATCGGCTCATTCAGCGTCGCGCTCCGCTTTACGTATTCCTGCGTGGAATCGGCGCGGATGAATGCGATGAGATCCTCGATCTGGACGTAGTTCAGCGGCCCGCCGTTCGTGTTCGACCACACCGGCATCACGCTCTTCGGATTGCCGCAGACATACCGGCCGCCGACCTCAAGGACGTTCCGGATGTAGGCCTCGGTCAGGTGCGAGAAGAGCTTGTTCTGGTCGTTCAGCACCGGCCCGACGCCACCTTCGCCGTTCGCGCCGTGGCACTTCGCGCAGTTCGCCTCGAAGAGGTTGTACCCGCGCTCGACGGAGGTGACCTGCTGGAGGTCCGCCTCGGCCTGCATGCGCGGCGTCGTGTTGATGATCGGCACTCCGAGCTCGTAGAAGTAATAGACGATGACGAACAGGGCGACGATCACGAGCCCGAGGAACGCCACCCAGCGGGCGTCGCCCGACTGCCGCACGATCTTCGCGGCGCGCTCCGAGGTCAGCCCGCCGACGGCGCGGGTCTGGCGCGGCGCCGTGAACCGATCCGCGGTCCGCGCCGGTACCCCGGCGTCCGCGTCGCGTCGTGCGGGAAGGCTTCGATCCGACCCTTCCGGGCGGTTCGTTTCGTCGGTCATCAGATGCAGCCGACCGGGCTCTTCGGCGGGATGATGCCGGGCTGGCCAACCGGAATCGGCAGGGGACCGAGGGTGATCTTCGACGTGTCGACGATCAGGTTGCCGTCAGCGTCGACCGTGATCGAGAAGCGGTCCATCCCGCGCGGCGCCGGGCCGTACTGCGCGCCCTGGGCCTTGATCCCGAGCCGGTCGTAGCGGGAGCCGTGGCACGGGCACTCGAACCAGTAGTTCTTGAGGCACGGGTTCGGCTTGCAGCCGAGGTGCGGGCAGCGCTGGTAGAGCGCACGGACGTTCAGCGCGGTGCCGTCGCCGGTCTTGTCCTCGCCGGGGATGAACTCCTGGCGGGCCGTGTCGACCAGCATGATGTAGGCGCGGGCCTCCTGGTAATACACCGGGAAGCCGTTCGCGAACGGGATGGACGAGTTCGCGGACTTGATGTCCGCGATCTTGCCGATCTTGATGACGCTGCCGAAGCCGCCCTTCGTGTTCGGCCACAGGAAGCCGATGGACCCGGCCGCGACCTCGGTGAGCCAGAGCAGCGCGGCACCACCGATCGAGCGGCGGAGCAGCGTCCGGCGAGAGATGCCCTGGACGGGATCCTGGCGGAGCGATCTGAGGGCCTGCGGCGTGAGGGCCTTCGGCTTGTCGGCGGGCGCGAGGTGGTAGTTGCTCATCAGCTCTTCGGTCTTACAGGGCGAAGTGGAGGCCGTTGGTGAAGTTGTCGAAGAAGGGCAGGAACGGCGTCACGAGCGAGTAGCCTGGGCCGCGGAAGAACACGCCCACGAACGTGACCATGAGGCCGAGCACGCACAGCAGGCTGAACAGCACGACGGCGGTTTTCCGATCCGACGGCTTCTTCGCCTCGATGTTTGCCCGGTCCAGGTACGGCAGGATGAAGCCGGCGCCGAGGATGTACAGGAACGGCACGAGCACGCCGGAGATGACCGGGTGGAAGTAGGCCAGCATCTCCTGCAGCCCGAGCAGGTACCACGGCGCCTTCGCGACCGGCGGGGTGACGTTCGCGTTCGCCAGCTCCTCGAGCGGCGCGTTGATGAACAGGCCCATGAGCAGCAGGAAGATGCTCATGACGACCGCCGCGAGGAACTCGATCGAGAGCAGGTGCGGCCAGGTCATGACCGTGTCGTCCGGTTCCTTCTGGACACGGACGACGGCGTCCTGCTTGACCATCGCGAGCAGCCGGTACGGCCGCGCGGACATGGGCACGCGCTGCTTGTCGATCTCCGTCCGACGGGCGGGATCGACCGGCTGGATCGCGCCGCGTGACTCGCGCGGCTCGGTCTTTTGGTCAGTCATGGATCACAGCGGCCCGGAGATCCCGCCGTCCTTGCGGATGCGCCAGAAGTGCACCGCGAGGAGGATGGCTGCCACGAGCGGCAGGACCATGATGTGGAGCACGTAGAAGCGGAGCAGCGTGTTCTGCCCGACCTCCAAGCCACCGAAGATCAAGTTCTGGATCGGCGTGTTGATGACCGGCGTGTAGCTCGCCATGTTCAGGCCGATCGTGATGGCCCAGTAGCTGATCTGGTCCCACGGGAGCAGGTAGCCGGTGAAGCTCAGGGCGATCGTCATGAGCAGGAGCAGCACGCCGACGACCCAGTTGAACTCGCGCGGCGGCTTGTAGGCCCCGTGGTAGAAGACCCGCATCATGTGCAGGAAGACGAAGAACACCATCAGGTGGGCGCCCCACCGGTGCACGTTGCGGGTGATCTGCCCGAACGCCACGCTCGACTGGATGTTCAGGATGTCCGTGTACGCGTGCGTCGTCGACGGGATGTAGAAGAACATCAGGTAGACGCCCGTCACGGTCAGGACGAGGAACAGGAAGAACGACAGGCCGCCCAGGCAGAACGTGTAGGCGAACTTCACCGCGTGCTGCCGGACCCGCACCGGGTGCAGGTGGAGGAACACATTGTTCATGACCGCGTAGGCGCGTGACCGCTCGTCCGTCGGATACGGGTTGCGGAACAGCGAGCGCCAGACGGGGCTTCGGCGGATGGTCTGGTCCACCCGCTCGAGGAAGCTCAACGAACCGATCCTCCTGCGACGCCGGGCGTCCCGGCGAGCTGCGCGTCCCGGTACGACTCCTTGTAGAGCCGGCCGTCGGTCGAGATCTCCTGGAGCTCGAACCGCTCCATCGTAATGGCGTCGAACGGGCAACGCTTGACGCACAGGGCGCAGCGGATGCACCGCTCCTCGTCGAGCACCATGGCGGCGCCGTCGCGCCAGCCGTACGCCTCGTCCAGCTCCGTCAGGAGGCCCTCGGACTTCAGCGTGTTGATGTCGACCATGTGGATGATGCCCTCGGGGCACACATCTGCGCACGCGCCGCACAGCGTGCACCGGAACGGGTCGAACCAGATGTTGTAGTTGCACATCAGGCAGCGCGTCGACTCGGCGACGGCCGCGGTCGCGTCGTAGCCCCGCTCGACCTGCGTCGTGAAGTTGACGTCCGGATCCGTGGACGGCATCCGCTCGGCGAGCGCGGTCATCGGGATGTGCTGGCGCGGCAGGACGTCGTAGAACTCGGGCATCTCGAAGGTCCACTGGCTGGACATCTTCACGTTCGCCGCGACCGTGACGTCCGTTCGGCCAGCGAGGTAGCGATCGATCGCGTACGCGCACTTCTTGCCATGGCCGGCAGCCTCGATGAGCGTCGTCGGGCCGGTCACGAAGTCACCGCAGGCGAAGACGCCGCGGACGTTGGTCGCGTACGTCGCGGGATCGACCTTCACGCGGCCGCGGTTGACCTCGAAGTCCGCCTCGACCGGGAGGAAGGTCAGGTCCGCGGCCTGGGACACGGCCGGGATCACGACGTCCGCCTTGATCACGAACTCGGAGCCCTCGATCGGCACCGGCGAGCGGCGGCCGGACGCATCGGGCTCGCCGAGGCGGTTGCGGATGAACTTCACGCCGACCACGTGGCCGTCCTCGCCGAGCACCTCAACCGGGCTCGCGAGGAACTCCATGCGCACGCCTTCGCGCTCGGTCTCGCCGAGCTCTTCCTCGTCCACGACCAGCTCGGAGCGCGTGCGGCGGTACACGATCGCGACATTCTCGGCGCCGTGGCGGAGGGACGTGCGGGAACAGTCCATCGCCGTGTACCCACCGCCGATGACCACCACGTCCTTGCCGACGTAGAGCTCCTCGCCGAGGTTCGCCTTCTTCATGAAGTCGACGCCGTACTGGACGCCTTCCAGGTCGCCACCGGGCACGTCGAGCGCAACCGCGTTCATGGCGCCGGCGGTGATCGCCACGGCGTCGAAGCGGCTCTGAAGATCGTCGAACGCGATGTCGACGCCGATGTTGGTGTTGTAGTGGAACGTGACGCCGAGCCGTTCGACGAGCTTGACGTCCATCTCGATCGCCTCGCGCGGGAGGCGGAACGCCGGGACGCCGATGAGCATCGTGCCGCCGGCGAACGGGAGGCTGTCGTAGACGTCGACGCCGTAGCCCTTCATCGCGAGCTCACGGGCGACGGCGATCCCGGCGGGTCCGGCACCGACGACGGCGACCTTCTCGGCGCGCGCCTCGATGTGGGGCATGACGTCGGGGATGCCGGACGCCTCGTGCCACTCGACGAGGAACCGCTTCATGGCGCGGATGGCGAGCGGGCGATCGATGTCACCGCGCCGGCAGGCGCGCTCGCATGGGGCGGAGCAGACGTAGGAGCACATCGCCGCGACCGGGTTTGGCTCGCGGGAGAGGATGTAGCCCTCTTCGAAGCGGCCTTCGGCCGCGAGGTTCAGGTAGCCGCGGCAGTTCGTGCCGACAGGGCATGCCTCCTGGCACTCGATGTTGCACTGGAGCCAGGAAGCATCGACCGGCTGGACGAGGAACTCCTGGCGGACATCGAGGGTCAAGGCGAAGCTGAACCTCACACTGCGATAACCGGTGTCCCGATCGGGGCCGGCCCGGTCAGTCTACCGCCGGATTCCGGGCATTGCACCCGAGACCGGGCGTGCTCGTCATCAAGTTGACGCGGCATATGCGCGCAGCTACCCTCGGCCGCGGCGACGGCGCCCCCGGGCGGCGCTGGACTTCGAGGTTTCCGACCCCAGCGTGACCGCGAGCGAGCTGGCCTTCCTGGCCCTCGGCCTCTGCCTCGGTGTTGCCGTCGGTTCCGCGCTGCTGCTGGTCGTTGGCAGGGGCACGGGGCGGCGCGACGTCCGCGTCACGGTGACCCGTGAGGCAGTTCCCTCACGTTCGAAAACGCTGTCCCAGGACGCGTTCATGCCGCCGTCGACCGGCCCAGCGCCGGGCGGTCCGGGCGACCGACGGACGGCCGATCGCACCGGCGATGGGGCCTCCGACGGCGGGGACGGCGCGACCCGCCGCGCGCCCGTCGGCATCCCGATCGAGGTCCCGGTTTCTCCGCCCGTTGCGGCTCCGGCTCCCGCCGCGGCAGCGGTCGCGGATCGAACGATCGTTCCATCTCGTCCAGCGGTTGCCGTCGAGATCCAGCCCGAGCCGGCGCGCGAGCTCGAGGGCATCCGGCGCCGCGTCGTCCACGGCACACCCATCGAGCGGATGCTGCGCGGCGAGCATCTCGCCCTGATCGAGGTGGTCGACGAGGTGGCGGGCACCGGCACGGGCCGCCGCGACTGGGAGGTGCTGCTCGGCGGGCTCGTCGACGGCATGGCCGCGGTCGCCATTCGCGAATCCGTCATCGACTTCCCGATGGGCACGCCCTTCTGGGACCAGTTCACCGTGGAGCAGTGCCGCCGGATCGCCGGCTCCCTCGCCTCGATGGGCTACCGCTACGACGGCGCCGACGGCTGGGCGGATTCGCGCGTGCCGGTCTACCGCGACGTGACCCGCGCGCTGGCCGACGTCGGTGTCGAGCCGCGCCGGCTCCGCTCGTGGCCCAACCAGGCCGAGATCGCCTTCCTGTTCGTCGGTGCCCGACCCGCGCCCGAGGAGCTGCTCGCCGCAGCGGGGCCGGAATACTCCGCGCCGTCCATGCAGACGCTGCTCGGCGAGCACGCCGCGGGCCTCGAGGACCTGTGGATCGCGTGGGACGCGGTTCGCCCGGTGCTGTTCCGCGAGGAGCTGGTCCGGGAGCCTTCCTCAGCCCTCTAGCCTCTCCCCCATCGCTGCCGCAGCCGCCTTGCCGCCAAGAATGTTCGCTCATTGATCATTTCGCGGGTTAGCGAAGCGCTACGGACCGGAAGGTGAGCCCGCGAGCCTCAGGATCACCGAGCGGCGACCTTCACTGAGCACGAATCCCCGCCTACGGGCCGAGGCTGACGGAATTTCGGAGTCGTTGAGACGCTGCTTCGCCCAAGAATGATCAATAGGCGAACATCGAAGCCCCAGGGGCCGGGGCAGATGCGTCCTGGCTACTCGCTCGTGGCGCCGGTTGCGGCCCCGGCGGGCACCGGGTCCGGCCCCTCGTCCTCGTCGTCGTCGATCACGACGTGGAAGAACCCGTCTGCGGCCGCGGTCCCGATCTCCTTGCCGACCTCGGCGCCCCACTCGCGCATCCGCGTCTCGAGGCCCTCGAAATCCTGGATCTGGCTCTCGTGGCAGCGCAGGGCGCCCAGCTTGCGATCGATGGTGTTCGTCGTGTCGACATAGGCGTTCGCGCGATGCGTCCAGAAGAAGTACAGGCGGCGCACGACCTGCTTCTCGAGCCCGCTCTTGGCGAGCCACGGGAACGCCATCGGGTTGCGCGCCGCGGGATAGACGGCATCCGCGGCGGCCCAACCCGCCGCTCGGTGATCCGTGTGGTTGACCCCGGCGCCGCGCGGGAACGTGTTCTCCGGGTCCGTGGCGAGCACGGCATCCGGGCGGAAGGTCCGGATCTCGCGCACGAGGTGCTCGCGAAGGGCGAGATCGTTCACGAGCGCGCCATCGGGCACGTGCAGGAACGTCACGCCCTCGTAGCCGACGACCTTGGCAGCCGCGCGCTGCTCGCGCTCGCGGATCTGCGCGAGCTCCATCGGATCCATGTTCGGGTCCTCGCCGCCCTGGTCGCCGCTGGTGCAGCAGACGAGCCAGCCGACGGAGCCCTGGTCGATCCACGACGCGGCGGTCGCCGCAGGACCGAAATCGGCGTCATCCGGGTGCGCCGCGATGACCATGAACCGGTTTGGACGCCAGGCATGCGGCTCCTGCGTCGGAGCCTTCGCCGGTGGAGCGGCTTCGGCGCTGGCCCCGGTCTCGTCCGGCTTGGTTCCCTCGTCGCTCACGAGGCCCGCTTCGCGCGCTCCTCGCCGAGTGCCTGCAGCACCTCGGCGGGGTGGCCGTCGGCCTTGACCTTGGGCCATGTGCGCACGACCTTGCCGTCGGGATCGATGAGGAAGGTCGATCGGATGATGCCCATGTACTTCCGCCCGACCATCGTCTTCTCGCCCCACGCGCCGTATCGGTCGATCACGTCCCGCTCGGGGTCGGAGAGGAGTGTGAAGGGGAGGTCGAACTTCTCGCGGAACCGCTGGTGGCTCGCGGCGCTGTCCTTGCTGACGCCCCAGACATCGGCGTCCGTCGCGACGTAGTCCTCGTTCAGGTCGCGGAACTGGCACGCCTCAGTGTTGCAGCCCGGCGTGTCGTCCTTGGGGTAGAAGTACAGGACGGTCCAGCGACCCTTCTGGTCGGCGAGCCGGTGGACCTTGCCGGTCTCATCGGGAAGGACGACGTCTGGGGCCTGCTGGCCAGCCTGGGGAACGCTCATCGGCCGACTGTAACAGGGGTTTCGATCACGAGAAGCCGGCCCGATTCGAGGCTCACGGTCGCCTCCGGCGCGCTCCGGACGTTCGACACGCCGCGTGTCCGCCCGAGCTCGAGGTCCTCCGCGACGAGCGGGTATCGCAGGTTCGTCGTCCGCACGCCGCGGGCGGTTGCCCCGACCGGCAGCAGCGTCACGACGTCGCCCTCGCGACCATGGAGGTTGCGTGTGGCGGGGCCGGTCAGGATCGAGATCCGCGCGCACCCGGCGTCGTACAGCACCGCTCCGTCCCACGCCAGCGCAGGGTGCTGCACGAGCCCGAGATTCGCGAGCGCATGGTCCAGTCGCGGGCCGCCGAGCCCACCGAGGACGATCACCTGGCCGGCGCCCGCGGCAGCCGCCGTCGCGACGGCAAGCTCCGCATCCGTCTCGTCCTTCTCGGCGGGGACCCGCCGAATGTCCACGCCATCCGCCTCGAGCCGGGCGAGCAGCTCGGCATCGACCGAATCGCCGTCACCGACCCAGATATCGATGGGAAGCCGGAGGGCAGTTGCGTGGCGCGCGCCGCCATCGGCGGCGACGACGAGCTCGATGCCGTCGAGCCACCCCGGCCACGTCGTGTCGAGGAGGTCGCGGCTCGGCACGTCGCCGTCGGCGAGGACGATCGCGCCACGCGACGCTGCCATGTGCTCGGCTCGGAGCGTCAGGCGCGCCCGGCGGCCGCCGGCGTCTCGGCGGCCTGGCCGAGGAGGTCGTCGACGAACGCGGCGACGCTCGGGAAGATCGCCGACGCACCCGCGTCGCGAAGGTCGTCCGGTCGCCAGTTGACCGACTCGATGCCCACGCCGATCGCACCCACCGCCCTGGCCATGCGCATATCGTCGGGCACGTCGCCGATGTACCGCGCGGTCGCGACGCGATCCCGCCGCTCCAGGCGCTCCAGGACGTGGAGCAGCGGGTCCGGGTGGGGCTTCGGCGAGAACTCGTCGTTGCCGAAGACCCGGACCGTCAGGTAGGCATCGACACCAAGCCGCTGGATCTGCTCGGTCACGACGTCACGGTCGCCGGCGGTCACGAGGCCGAGCACGTACCCGGCTTCCGAGAGACGCCGCAGCGACTCGGCGGATCGGGGCAGCAGGCTGGCCTCGCCCGCGAGTCGGTACAGCTCGAGCCATCGAAGGCCAACGTGCTCGAGCTTGTCGTCGGGGACGCCGAGGCGGTGGTACATGAGCCGCCAGTCGGGCACGTAGGCGGCGCGGTACAGGTCGGGATCGAACGGCAGGCCGTGCTCCGCGAGCACGAGCCGGTTGGCCTCGTAGATCGCGGGCAGGGTGTCGATGAGCGTGCCGTCCCAGTCGAAGACGATGGCGTCCATGCGATCGAATCGTAGCCGCTCCGAGTTGCGATCCCGGCCGCACGGCCCGCTGCTATCCTCCCGTCCGTGCCGATCACCCTCGTGCACCCGGCCGTCCAGCGGGTGCTGGACGTCGCCGCTCGCAAAGGCGTGACCCTCGAGGTCATGACCTTTCCCGACAGCACGCACACCGCAGCCGACGCCGCCCGTGTGGTGGGCGCCGAGATCGCCCAGATCGTCAAGTCGCTCGTGTTCGTGACGACGAACGAGGACGGCTCGCTCGAACCGATCGTGTGCCTCGTGTCCGGGTCGAACCGCGTGGACCTCGAAAGGCTCGCGGCGGTCGTCGGCCGGCGTGACGTCCGGAGATCGACGGCGAAGGAAGCCGACGAGCTGACCGGCTACACGATCGGGGGCATCCCGCCGTTCGGGCACCAGCAGAAGACGCGCGTGATCATGGATCCCGATCTCAGTCTCTACGAGACGGTGTGGGCCGCCGCGGGACTGCCGACCGCGGTGTTCCCGGTCGCGCCCGCAGTGCTCCGGATGCTCGCCGACGCCCACGTCGCCCCGATTGCCGAGGAGCCGCCGGCAGCCCAGGCCTCGTAGGCCTCCGCGCGCGCAGCTCCGACATGGCCGCCGAACCTCGCGACGCCACCGTTTCCTATCCCGGTGGCCTGCGCGCGCGCTGGCGCTGGGGCGGCTCCGGCCAGGCGGCCGCGGTGTTCGCGCTGTCCGAGGCGGAAGGGTCGCTGGTCGACCTCGGTCCGGAGGTATCGCCGTCGCCGGATGAGCTGTGCCGCGCCGAGCTCCGGGTCGACGGGCCCGCCGGGGGCTGGTCCGTCCGCCTTGCGTCGCGCATCAACGACGAGCCCTCCGCGCAGCTCTGGGACACCGCAGGCCAGCTGGTGGTCAAGTACGGGTTCCACGCGTACGGGCTCGCTGCGCGCACGGGCGCGCGCGAGTGGATCCACCGCTCCGCGACACCGCTGCTCGCCGTATTCACCTCCTCGCGACTCCGGCATGTCGTGCTGCAGGCGGAGCTGGAGACGTTCGCGATCGAAGCCGACGGCACGGTCGCGTGGCGGATCGCGCACACGGACGTCGTCACGGAAGCATCGATGGTCGGCGGCCGGCTCGTCCTCACCGCGTACGGCGGCGGCGTGCAGGCACTCGATCCCGCGACCGGCCGGAGCGCCTAGCCGGCGGGTGTGCGTCGTGGATACGCCGTGGACAAGCCAGCGATGTCCACGGAATCTCGTGGGTAAGTGGGATTGATCCGCCGCGGCGCGGCACCTAGTGTTGTCACCAGCCCGGAGGGGCCGAGCGACACTAACGACCGCGATCGCATCAAGGTCCACGTGTTGGGTAGGTTCCTCCGGGCCCTTTGATTCCCCGGGCCGGCGGCGGTGCCCTCGCGGCCACGCCACCTATGATTCCGGGCGTGGGTCCCCTCCTCCTCTCGACCGTCGGCTTCGCCGCGCTCATCGTGGCGACGGTGATCCTGCGCAGCTTCGGGCCGCGGTACCGGATCGGCCGGCTGTTGGCGGTCGCTCCCCACGTGTCGGTCGCGGAGGCCCGGGCCCTGGCGGAGCAGGGCACGCAGCGCTACGTCCGAATCGACGGCCGCATCGACAGCGAGGACGACTGGGAGGACGACGACCACCGGCCCCTCGTGCTGCGTCGGACGGCATATGCGTGGCGACCCGCGGCGGGCGGCCGCTGGCGCCCGTTCGATGCGAAGCTCGAAGTCGTCCCCTTCGTCGTTCGGGAAGGACTGGACGAGATCGCGGTCGACGCCTCCCAGATCACCGAGGGGCTCGTGACCGTGCCGCGCCAGCGGGTCGGGACGGCAGCCGACCTCGAGGCGATGACCGCGGCGGGCATCGATCCGGCAGCCGAGGCGCGAATGGAGACGGGCTACGTCTCGACGGTCGACCATGCTGCCGTCCTCGGGGTGCCGCGACGCGGCAAGGATGACCAGCTCGAGATCGGCCCGGGACTCGGCCGCCCGCTGATCATCTCGATCCTCGAGGACGAGGAGGCGATGCGCGTCCTCACGGGTGGCGCGACGAATCGCTCGCGGATCGCCGTCGCGGCGCTCATCACGGCGGGGATCTGCTTCGCGATCGCCGTCGGCTGGTGGCTGCTCGACGCCGTCATCGGTGGCGGCGCCACGGCGGCCCTCGCCGCGAGCCCCGACCCGACACTGCGCCCCGGAAGCGACACGCGAACGAGCGGCGGTGGTCCCGGGCTCGTCGGTGACCCGCTGTTCGCGATCCTGATCGTCGCCGCCGTGGCCGTCCTCAGCGTGGCCGGCAGCCTTGCCTGGATCCGCATCACGAAGCCGCCCGAGGGACGCTGAACCCGCCAGCAGCACGCTGATCCCCGTGCGATGCCAGGACGCAACGTTCCCGCGCCTGCCCCGTGAACGACCGGTACTTTCGTCCCAATGGGTTGTATACTTGACACAAGGCCGATCTTCCACTAGTCTTCGTTCATGGACTTTGGAACCGGCTCCCGCTTCTTCCTAGGAACCGCCGCGGCGTGCCGCTTGGCGTGCTCGATGACCTCCGGGTGGAACAAGTGCCGGATCGCTTCGTCCGTCGTCATCTCCCCGGCCTTCTTGGGGTTCTGAGGCTTCTCTGATGGCATCACGCCGCCCTACCTTTGCTCAGGAACTGAACCTCGTTGACTTGATCGTGCAGTTCGGTTCGGAAGACAAGTGCCGGACGTACCTGGAGCAGCTTCGCTGGCCCGAAGGCGTCCGCTGCACCCGCTGCGGTAGCGACAAGATCAGCCGGATCAAGGCTCGAGCGCAGTTCGACTGCGACTCCTGCCGCTATCAGTTCAGCGTCACCGCTGGCACGATCTTCCACGACTCCCACCTTCCCCTGTGGAAGTGGTTCCTCGCCGTGTACGTGATGGGCGAGTCCAAGAAGGGGATCAGCGCCAACCAAATGAAGCGGATGCTTGGCGTCTCGTACAAGACCGCTTGGTACCTGTGCCATCGCATCCGCGCCGCGATGATCGAAGTCGACCCGGAGCCGCTTACGGGCATCATCGAGGCTGACGAGACGTACCACGGCAACCCGCCGATGCGGTTTGGCCGGCGCATCCCCGGACGCGGTGGCGTCGGCTACGGGAGCAACAAGACCGCGATCATTGGTGCGGTCGAGCGCGGCGGGCGGGTCCGGCTGAAGGTGTCGGATCGCGTCAACCGGAAGGCGCTCCACGAGTTCCTGAAGTCCGTGATGGCCGACGAGGCCGAGGCGATCTACACCGACGACTACCAGCCGTACATCGGGATCGCTGACCCGAACACCCGCCACGAAACGGTCAACCACGGGCGCAAGGAATGGGTGCAGGGCGACGTTCACACGCAGACGATGGAAGACGTGTGGAGCCTGTTCAAGCGCTCCGTGATCGGCTCCTACCACCACCTGAGCGTCAAGCACCTTCAGGCGTACTTGGACGAACTCGCCTTCCGGTACAACAACCGCGAGAACGCCTACCTGTTCCGCGACACGCTGCTGACGATGGTCGGTGCGGACTCCATGAAGTACGCGGAGCTGATCGCGGTTTGATTTAGAACGCACGATCGAACGATATCGATCGATCGTTCGGTTTGGGCCGACCGAGGCGTGGACAACCCTGAACGATGCGCCAATGGCGCGGTACCAGATATAGCTACCCAAACCACCTAGACCACTACCGCTTGTGCCGACTGTGGATAACTTGTGGATGAAACTCGTTGATGAAGTGCATTGACGAAATGCCTCGCGCAGCGTTCCACTTCGCCCGCAATGGGCCGCTGCGGAATTGGAACCGCGCAAGGTCTCGTAGCCTTGAGTTCCGGGTTCGAATCCCGGGCGGCCCGCACCCGCACTAATTGGCCGAGTAGTACGGCCACGCCTGCGACTGGTACTTGACAGCCGATACGACCCGGCGCAACCTCTAGCGGCTACGAGACCTTGTGCGACGGGATCCAAACCCGGAGCCAAGAGGCACCGGCGGTCTCCATGACTCATGGGGGACCGCCGGTTTTCCTTTTGCCCCATGTGCCGCGGCTCACTCGTATTCATCATCGTCACGACGAAAGTCCGGATGGTTGGCGTATTCGTCGTTCATGATCCGCTCGATCTTGCCATCGTGGAGACCGCCGAAGTAGTTCGGATCGAACATCTGGGTCAGCTGGACGTGCCAACGACTCCAGCCAGGTCCAAGCGGATCGGTGTTCGCACGAAGAATACTTGTCGTGTCGCCAGCCTTGACGTAGTAGTTATCGACGGTCCCGACTTGCCGGATGAGCGGCAGCCATCCGTTGTCGCTCCGCCACGGCGGGGTCTCTGCGGGGCGGTGGCGCGAGCCGCCCTCGGCATTCGTCGCCTCGACTTTCCCAGTCTTGTGGACTTGGATCTCTGTCTTTCGATTCGCCGCATCGCTCCAGGCATCGAAGACGGCCATCTGGTATGCGCCCCAGAGGTGCATGCGGCGGAACTCCACCTGCGCATCGTCGGCGAGCGAGTCAGGCGCGATCCGCACCGCAGCCGCAAGCATCGCGTCGAGGTCTTCAGGGGTCAGCAGCAACGTTGCAGGATCACCCTCGACGCTGAACCAACGCGTTGGTAGCGGTCGCGGCGCGGCCCTGCGCGCCCGCCACCTGGCGATCCCTTCCTTCACTGCTGGCGGTGCCGACACACCCGGCATCCATCGGCGCAGCGCGTCCCAAACCGGCAGGATGCCTGACCTGTCCGTGATGATTGCTCCGAGAACGACGCCGAGCGCAATCGACCAAAGCAGCGATGGAAGCGGGGTGTCGGCGGGGTCCGGCTCGCTGAGGATCGTCGCCTTCAGGTAGATCACGCAGTAGGCGATGGCTACGCTCGAGGCGACGATCACCGCCGCGCGGAAGCGGCGATTGCCCGAGTCGGCACGCACGGCGTAGATCACGCCAACCAAAGCAAGGATGGCGAGAACCGCCAATACGACCGGATGATCCACTCTTTGCCCTCCGCTGAGCCAATGGCCCAACGGGAGCATACGACGCTACCCTGCGTCATGTATACAACCCATTCGTCCCATTGGCAAGAAATGTGGGGTACCTAGGCTCGCCTCGTAACCTCACGAATCTTGCGGGGGACTCAGGGGTTGGCGAAGCTGGATCTGCACCATCCGCGTCCGCTGGACGCGACGCTCAGCGTCACGCGCGCGGCCGAGGTGCTCGGAGTACACGCGAACACCGTCCGGGCGTGGAGTGACGCCGGACGGCTTCGCTACTACCGAATCAACCCACGCGGCGACCGCCGCTACCGGATCGGCGACCTCCACCGTTTCCTGAGCGGGCTCGACGCCGCCGGCAGGCCCTCGCCACTGGCCGACGACGGCCGCGGCCCCGACCACGCGCGGCGCACCGCGGCCTCCCCGACGACCGGCGCGATGCGTCCGGGCGACCGATCCGTCCCGCTGGAAGAGCACGAGGCGATGCTCGAGCTCCTCGGCGAGCTGTCGTCCCTGAGCGGCTCGGCGATCCGCGACGCGCTCGCCAATCCAGGCGCACCGCTGAGCGCCGCCGTGCAGGCGATCCACGTCGCCCTCGGGGCGTCCCAGGTGTCCGCGTGGCACCTGGAGGACTCGCGGCTGCTCCCGGCAGCGTCTGCGGGTGCCGCCACCCACGCGCTCGTCCAGCGTCCGAGCTCGTACGGCGTGCTGCGCGCCGCGCTCGCAGCGCCATCGGCCGTCATCGAAGCTGACACGACCTCGCACCTGTCGGTCACGAACCTGCCCGGCCGCGAGATCGCGATGGCGATCCCCGGCGACGCCGGCAGCTGGGGCGTCCTGCTGATCGTGCGCTCGGACACCGGCACGCTTGGCGACACCGAGCGCGCACTCATCGAGGTCGCGGCGACCGCGGTCGGGAACGTCGTCCGGGCTGCGTCCTCCGCGGCCGTCGTGGCGCACAAGCTCCAGCGCGCCGACGCGCTGCGGCGGGTCACGAGCGACATCGGCAGCCGGCTCGACCTCGACGAGATCCTCGAGCGGGTGGTGGACCACGCGAGCGTCCTGTTCGGCGCCGATCGAGTCGCTGCGTTCCTGTTCGAGGAGAGCGGGCGGCGGCGGATGGCGGCGTCACGCGGGCTGTCGGCCGCCTGGATCAAGTCCGTCTCGACGGTGGAAGGGCTGACCCTGGGCGCCGTCGCGATCGCCGCGCGCCGGCCGATGTTCGCGGTCCATTACGCGGACGACCCCCGCGTCGGCGGCCTTCGCGCCGCCGTCGTGCAGGAAGGCTTCGACACCGTGGCCATCGCGCCCTTGCTCGAGGGCGACGGCCCCAATGCCCTCGGCATCCTGGGCGTCTACCACGACGCGCCGCATCCCTGGACGGATGACGAGCTCGACACCATGGCGGCGCTTGCGACCCAGGTCACGGTCGCGATCAAGGCAGCCGCCAACTACGCCCAGCTCGCGACCTGGGCGGCGCAGCTCCAGTCGATCCAGGACCTGGGCGTCCGGCTGAGTCGCCTTACGAGCGTCACCGACATCGGCAACGCGATCGCCACCGAGCTGCGCGAGCTCATCGACTACCACAACGTGCGCGTGTACCGGCTTCGCGGCGACGACCTGCTGCCCGTCGCGATGCAGGGCCGCGTCGGCGAATACCAGGACGAGACGATCGAGAGCCTCAAGCTCAAGTTCGGCCAGGGCATCACCGGCTGGGTCGCCGAGCATCGACAGGCGATCCGCCTCGACGACGCCGCGAACGAGCCGCGCGCCAAGACGATCGACGGGACCGAGGAGGACCTCGACGAGTCCATGCTGCTCGCCCCGATGCTGTTCGAGGACGAGGTCCTGGGCGTCCTCGTGCTGTCCAAGCTGGGCCTGCGCCAGTTCCGCGACGACGACCTCCGCCTCCTCGAGATCTACGCGAGCTTCGCCGCCCAGGCGATGGCCAACGCCGATGCCACCGAGCGGCTGAAGGAGCAGTCGGCGGCGCTCGAGCAGAAGGTGCGCGGCCAGCGCGAGCTCCTCGAGATCACCGAGTCGATCCTGACCACGCTCGATCCGCCCGAGCTGCTCGGCACGATCGCGGACCGGCTCGGCCAGCTGATCGGGTCGGACAACGTCGCGATCGAGCTCGTCGATCGGCGGCACGGACGGCTGTCGCCCGTCATCGCGCGGGGCGTCGACGCCGAGTACTACAGCCAGGAATGGGCCGATGGCGAGACGGGCCTCGCGACGTGGGTCCTCGAGGGCAACGAGCCCGCGCTCGTCACCGACGAGTTCAACGACTCGCGCGTCTCGCAGCCGCCCACGGGCCCGGTCCACGGCAGCCTGATCTGCGTCCCGCTCCGCGGCCGCGAAGGCTCGATCGGCGTCATGACGCTGGAGCGCGTCGGCCAGGGTCGTGTCTTCACCGAGGATGAGTTCGAGCTCGCACAGCTGTTCGCGGCCCAGGCGTCGATCGCCCTGCAGAACGCAGAGGTCCACCTCGCCGTCCGCCAGCGCGCGCAGACCGACGTCCTCACCGGGCTGCTGAACCACGGCACGTTCGCACAGCAGCTCGCGGCACTCGTCGAGGCCGAGGAGCCGTTCAGCCTCGTGATGCTCGACCTCGACCGGTTCAAGCCGGTCAACGACGGCATGGGCCACCAGGCCGGCGACCTCCTGCTGCGGCAGGTCGCCGACGCGATCGTCGCGGCGAGCCGCGAGAGCGACCGCGTGTTCCGGTATGGCGGAGACGAGTTCGCCGTGCTGCTGCCCCGCACCGACGCGGACCAGGTCGGCGCGATCGCCGAGCGCGTGCGCGCCGCCGTGAAGGGCGTCGTCGGGACCGGCTCGTCCTGGCGGGGTCGCGCCCGGCATCTCGAGGCATCCGCGGGGACCGCGTCGTTCCCGGTCGACGGGGCGCGCGCGGAGGAGGTCCTGCTCGCCGCGGACCGCGCGCTGTTCGTTGCCAAGCGCTCCGGTGGCGGCCGCGTCGCCAACGCGGCCGAGGGCCTCGCGCTGACCGGCGAGTTCACGCTCCAGACGCCGACCCCGATCGACACGCTCGCCAGCCCGGCCTGACGGCTCGCGCCGGCTCCGACGGCTCGCGAAGCGCCCGGCGCGCGAATTGGGGCGGATCGCCCGTCGCGGTTTTATGCGCTCGCCCGTCAAACTGCGGCCATGACCGTCCCGCAACGCCGCCCCGCCGCCCCGCCGCGTCGAACGCTCGACTCGCCGTGGGTCGCAGCCGCGCTCGCCGTCGTCGTCCTCCTCCTTGCCGCCGTCCTGATCGTGCCGGGGCTCCTCGGCGGCTCGGGACCCGGGCCAAGCGGAACGCCGTTCGGCTCCGAGGTCGCCGTCGGCTCCCCCAGCCCGTCCCCGGTTCCGACGTTCGCCCGCCCGACCCCGAGTCCGGCGGCCACGTTCGTGAGCTACGTCGTCCGCTCGGGCGACACGCTGAACTCGATCGCGAAGAAGTACGACACGACCGCGCGCTCGATCGCGTGGTGGAACCGCGGCACGTATCCATCCCTTGATCCGGAGTCGGAGTCGTATGACCCCGATCGGCTCGAGCTGGGCTGGGTCCTGATGCTGGTCCCGGGCCAGATCGTCGACGATGCGAACCCGCCACCGCCGAGCTCCGGTCCAAGCGACACGCCGGTGCCCGTTCCGACCGTGACCGCCGGACCGGTGGTGACGCCCGGGCCGAGCGCGACGCCCAAGCCTGCCGCGGCCGCCACGGTGATCTCGCACGGCTCCCGAACGGTTCCGGAGATCGCGCTCACGTTCGACATGGGCGGCCGGCTCGACCCTGCCGTCGACATCGTCCAGTGGCTCATCGACCACAACGTGCACGCCACGCTCTTTCCCACGGGCAAGTCGGGCACCACGACGCCGCAAGGGCTCGCGGCGCTCCAGCTGGCGGCGCAGCACCCGGAGTTGTTCGACGTCGGGAACCACTCGTGGGACCACCCGGACTTCCGAACGATCACCGCGGACGAGATGCTCCAGCAGCTGACCTCGACCGAGACGGCGATCAAGCCGATCCTTGGCTCGACGAAGCCGTGGTTCCGCCCGCCATACGGCGGCTACAACGACGCGGTCAAGGCCGGCGTCGGGGCGGCCGGCTGGAAGTACCTCGTGATGTGGGACGTCGACATGATCGACTGGCGGCCGGTCGCGGACGGCGGCCCCACCACGGCCGACCTCGTTGCCAAGATGACGGCGAATGCACGGCCCGGCTCGATCGTGCTGATGCACCTCGGCGGGTACAACACCCTCGACGCGCTGCCGGGCATGCTCGCGGCGCTCGGTGACAAGGGCCTGATCCCGGTGACGCTCGGGGAGATGTTCGGGAAGTAGGGCCTCAGAGGCGTCCCGCGGCGATCACGCGCTCGAGGAACTGGCGCGTCCGCGGTTCCTTCGGCTCACGGAAGATCTCGCCCGGCGTGCCCTGCTCGAGGATCCGTCCCGCATCCAGGAAGCAAATCCTGTCCGCGATGTCGCGCGCGAAGCCCATCTCGTGCGTCGCGATGACCATGGTCATGCCACCCGCCGCGAGTCCGCGGATCACGTCGAGGACCTCGGCAACGAGCTCCGGATCGAGGGCGCTCGTGATCTCGTCGAGCAGGAGCAAGCGAGGTTCCATCGCCAGCGCCCGCACGATCGCGACGCGCTGCTGCTGGCCGCCCGAGAGCCGATCGGGATAGTCCCGGGCCTTGTCGGCGAGGCCGAACCGATCGAGCAGCGCGAGCGCCTCCGACTCGGCGACGGCGGCCGGTTTCCCGAGGACGCGTCGGGGAGCGAGGGCGACGTTCTCGACGACGCGCAGGTGCGGGAACAGGTTGAAGGACTGGAACACGATTCCGATGTGGCGCCGGGTCCGGTCGACATCGACCTGCGGGGCGGTGATCTCCTCGCCGCCCACGACGATCCGGCCCGCATCGACGTCCTCGAGCAGGTTCACGCACCGCAGGAGCGTGGACTTTCCCGAGCCCGACGCGCCGATCAGGCACACGACCTCGTGCTCGGCCACCGACAGGTCGATCCCCCGCAGCACCTGCAGCGACCCGAAGGACTTGTGGAGGTCCTCGATGCGGAGGGCCTGCGTTCCCTGTGTGGGCGTCACCTCGCGCCTGCCGATGCGCGAGCACGGTCGCGCGCAACGAGCCAGTCGACGACGCGCGCGAGCGGGAAGGTCATGAGGATGAAGACGAGCGCGACCGCGAGATACGGGGTGAAGTTGAATGTCGCCGCCTGCTTGATCTGGGCGGATCGGAAGATGTCCACGACGCCGACGAACGAGACCAGCACCGTGTCCTTCTGGAGGCCGATGAAGTCGTTCAGCAGCGGCGGGATCACGCGCCGCACGGCCTGTGGCAGCACCACGAATCGGAGCGCCTGCGCGCGCGTGAGGCCCAGCGAACGCGCGGCCGCTTCCTGGCTCGGGTGGATCGATTCGATCCCGGCCCGGTACACCTCGGACACGTACGCGGAATAGAGGAGCGTCAGCGCCACCACGGCCCACAGGAACGGATCCACGGGAATGCCGGCAATGCCGAGGCCAGGAATCCCGAACCCGAGCATGTAGATCACGAGGATCCCCGGGATCGCCCGGAACAGGTCCACGTAGAACGTCGCGAGGAGGCGGACCGGGAAGAACACGGGCCCGGGCAGGCTGCGCAGGACGGCGAGCACCAGGCCGAGCACGAGGATCAGCACTTCGGCGATGAGGAAGAGCTGCACGTTGACCCAGAAGTGGGCAACGACGTCCGGCAGCGAGCCCCAGAAGAACTTCTCGTTCAGGAAGGAGCGCTGCACCTGTGCCCAACCCGGCGCGTTCGTCACGGCCATGACGAGCGCGCAGAAGAAGACCAGGGTGCTGATGAGCGCAACGACGGCCGCACGGGGTGACACGCGCCGCCGGCGGCGGAAACGGACCGGCCCGCCCGAGCGACCCCCGGTCAGGAGGTCGACGTCAGACGGGCCGGGCCCGAAGCTCATGGTTCGACGGCCGTGGGGCCTACTTGAGGACCGGGATGGCCTCCTGGAACGGCAGCCACTTCTTGGCGAGCTCGTCGAGCGTGCCTGCCGAATTCAGTGCCGCGAGGGCCGCGTTGACGCACGGCGTCAGCGTGCTGTCCTTCGCCAGGACGAGGCTGAAGTGCTCATTGCTCCCGGCGGCGCCGGGGAGCTGGCCGACGATCACGGCAGCGCTGTCCTCGATCTGGACGTTGGTGATGTAGTCGGCCGTCGGGAGGTCGACGACGATCGCGTCGATCTGCTTGTTCTTGAGGGCCGTGATCGCGAGGTCGTTCGTGTCGAAGACGGCGCCCTCGGCGGTCGCCTGGATCTCGTCCTTGATCGCGTCATAGCTCGTGGTGCCGATCTGCGCACCGAACTTGTACTGCGCGAGCTCGGCGATCGTGGTGGCCTTCGACGCCGGGTTCGACTTCAGGGCCACGATTGCCTGCTTGAGGTTGTAGTAGCCGTCTGACAGGTCGGCCGATTCGGCGCGTTCGGGCTTGTACGACACCTGGTTGAGGAAGATGTCGAAGGTCTTCGGGCCGGGCGCGAATGAGTTCGCGAACGGCACCGCAACCCAGTTCACCTTGTCCTTCGTGAACCCGAGCTGCGTCGCGACCGAATAGGCGATCGCGCTTTCGAAACCCTCGCCGGAGGTCGGGTCGCCCGTGTAGCCAAGGTCCTCCCACGGCGACGGGTATGGGCTGTCGTGCATGTTGAAGTACGGCGGGTACGCCGGGTTGTCCGTCCCGACCGTCAGCACGCCCGCGGCAAGCGTCTTCAGATTGGCGGTCGCGCACGCGTCCGGCGTGGGCGCGGCGGTGACGACGGCGCCCTGGGTCGGCGCAGCCGTGGCGGCGACCGTCGTCGGTGCGGTGGTCGCCGTGCCGGGGCCGCACGCAGCGGCGATGGCGGCGACAACGCCGAACAGGACGATTCGCAAGCGAGCCATTGGGTCTCCTCCTCTGAGCGGCGGAGTGTACGTCACGCTCGGCGGAGTCCGATCCGCGTCCCAACCTGGAGTCCCAGCCGGCGCGCCGCGTTGCCGGTCGATTCACCGAGCGCGAGATCGCCGGCCGAGTCCTCGTAGACGAGGAGATCGCCCGCCGCCACCTCGCCGAAGGTGCGCGCGAACGTCGCGCGAAGATCACCCGTCGGCAGCTCGAGCACGAGCGCCATGCCCGGATGGAGCTCCGGGATGCTCGAGGCCAGGTCGGCAGCCGTGCCGTCCAGCCGGAGGTTGCCGAATGAGTCGACATACACGACGCCGGTGTCGAGCCGGCCCGGGCGGGCGGCAGCCCCTGGGAGGCCGAGGCGGACGAGGTCGCCGGGATCGATCGGCGATCCAATGGCCGCGAACGCTCCACCGACGGCGAGGTGCGCGGCGATCGGCGCGAAGATGTCCCGCCCGTGGAAGGTCGCGCTCGTGGTGGGCAGCATCCAGTCACGGTTGTCGAGGACTCTCGCCTCACGGATGCCGCCAAGCCGCTCTGCGGCCGGAAGCAGCAATCCGTTGTCCGGCCCGATCAGGGCGTCACCCCGCGCGGTCAGGATGCCGACGGGCCGGCGAGACGTGCCGACCCCCGGATCGACGACCGCCACGTGCGTCCCGACCGGCAGCCACGGAAGCGCGGCCCGAAGCAGGTATGCACCGTCGCTGATTGCGAACTTCCGCACGACGTGCGAGATGTCGACGATCTGGGCGTCGCGGGCGATGGACAGCATTACCCCGCGACAGATCGCGGCGGCGCCATCGAGGCCGAAGTCGGTCAGGAAGCCGATGACGGGTCGTTCAGGCATGGCGGCAATGCTAGGCGGGCGTTCGTATGACCCGATTCGGGCATTGCGTAGGGCCTGCCTGACCCATGACCGTCGGCGTCATACGAAGGCGGCGACGACGGATGCCGTGACCATCGGCCCGCGGATTCACCGTCGGCCGACGGGCGCTCATATGACGTCGACGGTCATGACCTCGGGCAACCATCCCCCAACCGCCTGATTCCGGTCATACGAACGTTTGGGCGCGGCCGCCCAACGCCCCCAGGGAGGAATCGGAACGGCGCCCGGAGGAGATCGGGCGCCGTTCCAGGTGCGCTGCGAGCAGAGGGGAGGAGATCCTCGCTCGCGGGAGAAGTCGCGGGTCCCGCGGTGGTGCAGCCGCCGCGGGACGAGGTTCAGGGAGTCGGTGGATCGATGACGTGCGTGCCGCCGGTGCCGGAGCGTCGACGGTCGTGGATGGTCGTCCGGCGTGGCGCCTGACGCGATGGATGGTTCGGGTTTGGATGGCGCTCGCCGCGGGTGAACCGATGTGGCTCGGACGACGACGCGCCGCGCACGGCGACGGCGGTGTCGAGCCCCGCGGCAGCCCGCTGGTCGGCGGCATGCGCGATGCGGCGGCGGACGATCGCCTCGACCTCGGGCAGCGTCCAGTGGAAATCGGCGCTCGGAAGTCCGTGCAGGAACGCGGTGAGGTTCGCCGCCTCGCCGGCCTCGAGGCCGCGAGCCAGCAATGCTCGATACGTCGCCTTGAGGCTGCGCTCGATGCCCTGGTCCCCTGGATCTGCGTGCGTGTCCATTTCGGTGCGCCGATGGTCGGATTGGTGCGGTCCGGTGACGATGACCCATCGGTACGGGGTGACCCGGTACTTGCGCGGACCGGCGCCGCTCCGGCGCGGGTCGTGGCTCGTATGCTCCGGCCGTGGACGACGACTTCGACCCGCAGGCGGACGTGTACGCGGATGACGAGCGCGAGCCCGGCAAGCGCGACCGCGCGGCACGGCTGGTACGTGTCGCGGCGCTGCTCCAGGGCAACCCCGACGGGCTGCGCCCGAAGGAGATTGCCGAGCGCCTCGGGATGTCCGTCCGCAACGTCTACCGCGACCTTCGCGCGATCGATGGCGAGCTCAAGATGGGCACGTGGGCGGAGGGCGGCCGCTGGGGGATCCTGCCCGGCGCGTTCCTGCCGCCGCTCAAGCTGACGCTCAGCGAGGCGATGGCCGTGTTCCTCGGCGCGCGGCTGATGGTCCGCTACGCGGACAAGTACGACCCCGATCTCGCCTCCGCGTTCGAGAAGCTCGCCGCGGCGCTGCCCGACACCCTCCGCGAGCACGTCGCCCGGAGCCTCGACGTCCTCCAGGACGCGCCGCTCGACACGGCGTTCATCGACCACGTCCGGCTGCTCACGAAGGCCTGGGCGGATCGAAAGGTCGTCGACATCGAGTACGAGGGCGCCGCCTACGAGGGCCGGCCCGGTGAGCGGAGCCGACGCACGGTCCGTCCGTTCCTCATCGAGCCGTCGCTGCAGACGCACGCGCTGTACCTGATCGGCTGGGACGAGGCGCGCGACGGGATGCGGACGTTCAAGATCGAGCGCATCCGGGACGTGCGAGTCACGAGCCGGTCCTTCGAACCGCCCGAGGGCGCGACGCTCGAGCGGGACCTGCGGCGGGGCTGGGACATCATCGCGGACCAGGAGCCGGTCGAGGTCGTCGTCCGGTTCGGCCCCGCAGTCGCGGACCGCGTCGCAGAGACCGTGTGGCACCCGGACCAGAAGATCGACCGCGGTGCCGATGGCAGCCTGACCTGGCGCTCGACCGTCAGCGGCGTCATCGAGATCCGCCTGTGGATCCTCTCGTGGGGCGAGGATGCCGAGGTCCTGCAGCCACCGGAGCTGCGGACGCAGGTGGGCGACATCCTGCGTCGAGCCGCGGAGCGATACGCGGGCTGACGCTCCGGCTGGAAGGGCCAGGACCTGGCGTGGTGCGCGCGGACACCACGATGCGGCGATTCAGGGCAAACTAGGACGATCTCGCCGCTCGCTTCCATCGCGAGCCGACCCGAGGATGGCCCCATGGTTCGACCCAGCCCACGCGGCCGCGCGCTGCGCCACCTGCTGGCGATCTCCGTGCTTGCTGCCGCCGTCGCGACCGGCATCGGCCCCATCGCCCACCCTGCCGACGCCCGCGCGGCCACGCCCGCCGCCATCGAGGCGAAGCTGCTCACGCTGATCAACGACGCCCGAACCGCGAAGGGGCTCGTGCCGCTTCGAGGCTGGGCCAAGCTCAACACCCTGGCCGGCGACCGGGCGACCACGATGGCGAAGAACAACGTGATGGCCCACCCCAGCTGCCTCACCTGCGTCTACGACAAGTACGGCATCTCGTACTACCGCGCGAGCGAGGTCATCGCGTGGTCCTCGTATCCGGATGTCGCCCAGACGGTCTTCAACGCGTGGAAGGCGAGCTCGATCCACTGGGCGATCCTCATGAGCACGACCCTCAACTACATCGGGCTCGGCGCCGCGGTGAGCTCTAGCGGCCGGACCTACGTCTCCGGCGACCTGAGCGAATCGAAGGACCACAGCCTCCCCTGGTCGAAGATGGGCGGTGTGTCCCGCAACGGGACCACCGTCTCGTGGTCGTGGACCGGGGCCGACACGAAGCTCCAGACCCACACCGCCGGCCTGAAGAACTTCGACGTCCAGTACCGCGTCGGCACGGGCACCTGGACGACGGTCCGCAGCGGGACCACGGCCAGGTCGCTGTCGCTGAGCGGTCGGGCCCACGGCCACTACTACGGCCTTCGCGTGCGCTCGCGCGACAACCTCGGCTACGTCTCGGCGTGGACCGCGGAGATGCGGATCTGGGTGCCCTGAGCCGGTCGAGTGCGGTGCTGGGCGGTGACCTCCGGCAACGCCAACCAGGCCCGTTGGACCGAATTTGGACTTTTGCGCCGGTGCTCCGCGCTCGGGCGAGCTTGACGATGCAGCCATGACCACGCATCGACGCGTCCTGCTCGTCGGCGCGCTGCTCGCCTCCATGGCGGTGGCGCTCGGCCCCGGTGCCCATCCCGCGCCGGCCAACGCCGCGACGACCCTGAGCCCGACGCCGGATGCGGTCGAGACGACGTTCGTCAACTGGATCAACAGCGTTCGCGCGAGCAAGGGGCTCGTGGCGCTGCGCACGCATCCGGGCCTCGTCAAGATGGCCGGCGATTGGGCCGCGCACAGCGCGTCGACCGGCGTGCTCGCCCTCCCGAGCTGCACCTCCTGCATGCTCACCGACTACGGCGTCCAGAAGTACACCTACGGCTCCATGGAGTCGTGGAGCACGTACAACTGGGGCGCCGACGCGATCAACAGCATCGAGAGCGGCTGGAAGCAGCACTCGACCGAGTGGGCGAAGCTCATGAGCAGCACGCTCAACTACGTCGGGATCGGCGTCGCGTACCGCAGCTCCAACCGATCGATGTGGGTCGTCGTCTTCGAGACCGAGTCGAAGGACCGCACGACGCCGTGGTCCAAGACCGGCAGCGCGTCGCGTTCCGGATCGACCGTCTCGTGGTCGTGGAGCGGTGGCGACACGAAGCTGCAGAGCCACACCGCGGGCCTGAAGAACTTCGACGTGCAGTACCGCGTGGACGATGGCACCTGGACGACGATCAAGAGCGGCACCACCGCCAAGTCGCTGTCGCTGAGCAGCAGATCCGGCGGCCATTACTACGGGATTCGCGTGCGGTCTCGCGACAACCGCGACTACGTGTCCGGGTGGAGCGCCGAGATGCGCGTCTGGGTGCCCTGACCGGACCCTATCCTTCGGGGGTGGCGCGCCACCCCTTTGCCGCGGTCAACCTCATCAGCGACCCCATCCACGGCTACCTCGAGCTGACGAAGCGGCTCGCCCGCGACGAATCCGGGGCGCTGGGCCTGCCCGATGAGGAAGCTGCCGAGGATGACCTCCTCGACACTGCGTGGCTCCAGCGCCTGCGCCGGATCTCGCAGCTGCAGAGCGCGCGCTGGGTCTTTCCTACCGCCGAGCACTCCCGGTTCACGCACGGGCTCGGGGTCATGCACGAGGCCGGGCTGTGGGCGCGCGCGCTGCTGCCGTCGCTGCGCACGACCCTCGCGAGCGCCGCGCCCGCGGAGCCGCTGCCGTCCGAAGGGCTCGTCGTGGAAACCCTGCGGGTTGCGGGCCTGCTCCATGACGTGGGGCACGGACCGTTCGCGCACTTCTTCGACGAGCACGTGCTGTCCGCATTCCCGGCGCGTGACGATGCGCGGCGCGGACCGGGCAAGCGCCTGTCCCACGAGGACCTGAGCGAGCTGATCATCGAGCGCGAGCTCGGTGACGTGATCCGCGCGCTTCGTCGGGCGCCGGGCTCGTCGCCCGAGCGCGACGCGTTCGCCGACGGCGAAGTCATCGATCCTCGGTGGGTGTCGTTCCTGGTTTCCAAGCCGGCGCTCGTGGATCCCTCGATGCCGACGTGGGTCCAGGCGCTCCAGCCCCTGCTCTCCGGTGTGTTCACGGTCGACAACCTCGACTACGTGCGCCGCGACGCGTTCTTCACGGGCGTCAAGGTCGGGATCGACGTCGAGCGCTTGCGCCGCTACGCGTACATCTCCGATCGCGGGCTGACGCTGTTCGAGCCCGGCGTGTCCGCGCTCGAGGGCTTCCTCAACGCCCGGCTGCTGCTGTACCTGGCGGTGTACTTCCACCGGACCGTGCGCGCGATCGATCTCGACCTCGCCGACGTCTTCCGGCCCGCGATCGAAGCGCTGTTCGGCGACGACTCCCCTGCCGATCGGCTGCCCGACTACGTCGACCTCGACGAGTACGCGCTGCTCCACCAGGCGGCGCGCTGGGCGCGCGGCCAGGACGTGGTCCGCGACGGCGAGCGGGCCACGCCGGGCGACGGACGTGTCACCGCCGCTGTTGCCGATGGCTGGCGCGCGATCCTGCTGCGCCGTCCGCGCTGGCGCTCCGAGGCGGAGATCCGCGTCACGTACGAAGACGGCGGCGAGCCCGCCGACGCGGTGGCGGGCCTCGGTGCCGCCATCCCGGGCGAGGTCGCGATCGATCGGGCGATCGTCGATGCGCGGCCCGTGGGTGGCCACCGGCTCGCCATCGAAGGACGGGACGGTCGAGAGGTGCCGGTCGTGCAGGCGCTGGAGCGCGTGCCCGGGTTCGCGATGATCGCGCGGCGGTACCGCCGAGCCTGAACCGGGGCGAGAGCGCCCTCAGTCCTCCGGCGTGACGCCCCAGGCCCAGCTGATCCCGGCGTCGGCGAGGGGCGGCAGGACCAGCAGCGGGTTGATGCGCGCGATCTCGCCGTGCGGCAGGAACTCGATCGACTTCGTGTCGGGGTCGAGGAGCCACGACGCGGTCTCCGCGGGGCTGAAGAGGCCGTAGTGGAGGTGGCATCCGGTGGCGTTGCCGGTCTGGCCCTCCCAGCCGATGAGGTCGCCGGCCTGCACGACATCGCCGGCCTTCACGTTGACCTTCGCCAGGTGAACGTAGACGCTGCGGTAGCCGTTCTGGTCGTCGATCACGATCGCGATCGCTTTCGAGCGCCAGGCGTTGATTGCGTCGACGCTCGCGCGATACGCGGTCAGATCGTCGAGCCAGCCGACGAAACCCTCGTGGTGACGACCCGCCGTGAGCACGACGCCGTCGTGCGCCGCCCAGATCGGCGCGCCGCACCAGTTCGCAACGTCGATGCCGTCGTGCGCGGTGACGCCGTCGATGACGAAGCCACCGGGATAGCCCTTGCCGAACCCGTTCGTGATCCGGGCGTTCCTGATCGGCCAGCGGTAGCCGGTGAGCTGCGCCGGGTCGCGGGGTCCGGGCGGTGCGACGGAGCGATCGATCGGCGGCTCGGTAGCCGGATCCTTGGCGGGATTGCCGCCGGCGCTCGTGTCGTCGCCGTGGGGCCCGAGCGTCGGCGCGAGGGACGCGTCGGCAAGGAGGTTGAGGTCAGCGCCGCTGATCGGCGTGGATGCAGGCTTCGTCGCGAGCGGCAGCGCGACCACGACCAGGATGGCGATGACGGCGGTCGCGAGGATCAAGGTCAGCCACGGCGGGCCCTGCCGGTAGGTTCGGCCGTCGCCGACGCGCAGGTTGCCGAGTGGCCGCGGCGGCGCGAACGGCGCGTGCGCCTGCTCGATTCGATGCGCGTGCTCGAATCGCCTTCGGGTCGCGCGGCCGTCAGGCGATCGGTTGATCGGTCAGCCCTTCGCCCGCATCTTGTTGCCCTTGGCTTCGTGCGTGAGCTCGACGAGGCCGAGCGCCTCCAGGAGCGGCGGCATGTACATCCCGAAGCGGCCCCGGTAGCCCTTGCGCAGCCCGTACCAGCCACCGACCGGGTTCGATGCGTCGCGCGCCCAGGCCTCGACCGTGCCGGGCTTCGCATCCTTCTGCTCATCGGCAGCGCCGAGGTCCATCCAGCCGCCGTGGGCCTTGAGCATGGCGACGGTGTCGTCGATCGCGCGGCGGTCGTACTTCAGGGTCGTCGACCCGACCTGGCACACGATCGCGGGCGGGTCGCCGGCCTCGTCGATGTACATCGTGTACTCGGAGGTGCCCGGCGGGGTCTTCAGGACCCACGGGTCCGCTTTCGTGCCGCTGCCTGCCATCGATGGCTCCTCGTGTCGGGTTTCCTAGCCTAGTAGCCTGCCCGGGTGCGTGTGATCGTTGTCGGCGCGGGGTTCGCTGGCCTTGCGGCGGCGTGGGACCTGGAGCGCGCCGGTGTCGAGGTCATCATCCTGGAGGCGCGCGAGCGGGTCGGCGGCCGCGTGTGGTCTCGAGAGCTTGGGGACGGCGCCGTCGTCGAGATGGGCGCCGAGTTCATCCTGCCGGGCGACATGACGATCCGGACCGTGGCGACGAGCCTGGGCCTCGAGCTGTTCGACAAGGGCGCGACCTACGGCGATCGCGAGCCGCGAGGTGGCGCGCCTGTTTCGCGCGACGAACTGCTCGCCGGGTATGCGGAGGTTGCGGCGGCCGCGCGCGATGGCCGGCTCGGGTCCGGGTCGGTCGTCGATGCGCTCGCGGCCTTGCCGATGACGGAGGGCGCGCGAGCCGCGATCCAGGCCCGAATCGAGGTCTCGACTGCCTACGGCGCCGAGGACCAGTCGGCGGCGGTGCTCTCCGAAGGCGGAACCGCGGTTGGCGGTTATGCGACGCATTCCGTGGCCGGCGGCAACCAGCGGATCGCGCTGGAGATCGCACGGCGGATCGGCGGCGTGGTCCGCGTCGGTACGCCGGTGGAGCAGATCGTGTGGGCCGCGGATCGTCCCGCGCGAGTTCGTGCGTGGGCCGGCGGCGAGTCCGTGGATGCCGACGCCGCCGTCATCGCCGTCCCGGCGAGCGTCATCGATCGGATCGCGTTCGATCCCCCGCTGCCGGCCGCGAAGGCGGCGGCGTTGGCTGCGGTTCGATACGGACAGGCGGCGAAGCTGTTCCTGCCGCTGGAGGTGCCGGCCGCACCGAGCGCGACCCTTTCGGTGCCGGACCGGTACTGGACCTTCACGCAGCACGCACCCGGCGGCTCGCCGCTGTTGGTTGCCGGCTCGTTTGCAGGTTCACCGCCGGCGATGGAGCGGCTCGCCACGGCCGATGGCCCGGATCGATGGGTGGACGGCGTTCGCGCACTTCGGCCGGACCTGCAGATGCGTGCGAACCATGCCGCGCTGAGCACCTGGTCAGACGACCCGTGGATTCGCGGCGCGTATTCCGCGCGGTCCATGACGTCGCCGATGGACGACGCCGCGCTCGCCGCGCCCGTGCCGCCGCTCCACTTCGCCGGCGAGCACACCGCGGGGGCAAAGCACGCGCTCATGGAGGGCGCGCTCGCGAGCGGCCTGCGTGCCGCATCGGAGATCCTCGCGGCTCGCGGTACGATGCGCGCCACGCGCCCGTAGCTCAGCGGATTAGAGCATCTGACTTCGGATCAGAGGGTCGGGGGTTCGAGTCCCTCCGGGCGCGCCAGCACCACATCACACTGCCAACCTGTCGCCAAGCGGACTTCCCACGGTTCGAATCTGTCACTTGCCGGATCCGCACGTCGCACCTAGCGTGCAAGCCATCGAACGGGGTCGTTGAAGAGGGAGCCAGACGTGAGTGACAAGGCAAAGAACGAGGGCCAGGAGCCGAAGGCAGACGAGGCCGAGGACACCGAGGGTCAGATCTTCGAGGGCGACGACTCGGACGGCTTCCGCCCGAAGGAAGGGTTCCGGCCCAAGGAGGGCTTCCGCCCGAAGGAAGGCTTCCGGCCCAAGGAGGGCTTCCGGCCCAAGGAGGGGTAACCCCTTCCTCAATCACGAGGCAGAGCGGAGCTGGCGAACGCCAGCTCCGCTCTCTTTTTGTGCACACTTGGGACATCCGAAACCCAACGACCGCGACGGCAAGGAGTTCATCGAGGCGATGACCGCAGCCCGTGAGTGATCCCGGCATCGACCTGCTGCGTGCGGTCGCGATGCGCGCCGAGACCGCCCTCCGGCTCGAGGCCGCGCTGCAGACGACGCTCCTCCGGTCCATCGTCGCCACGACCGTCCAGCTCTTCGAGGCGGAGGCGGCGTCGATTGCCCTGCACCGGCCCGAGCACGACACCCTCGAGTTCGTCGTCGCGGCGGGCGCCCAGGGCCAGCCTGTCGTCGGCCTGACGATCCCGGCCGATCAGGGGATCGCCGGCCACGCCTTCACGAGCGGCGAGCCGATCGCCATCGCGGAATCCACGCAGGACCCGCGGTTCACCTCGAACGTCCCCGCCGGCACCGGCTACACGCCGCGGTCCATCCTCGCCGTTCCGATGCGCAGCGAGCAGGGCACGACCGGTGTGCTCGAGATCCTCGACAAGCGCGACGGCACGTTCTCCCTTCGCGACATCGAGCTCGCGTCGGTGTTCGCCGATCAGGCCGCCGTGGCCATCCAGATCGGCGCCCGTGCACTCGATGCGCAGCAGCTGCTGCGCCTGATGCTCGACAGCGACCACGCCGAGGACCACGATTCCCTCGATTCGATGATCTCCGAGGCGACCCGCAACCAGCCGGGCGACGACAAGTTCTGGGCGTTCGTCGACGCCATCGTCCAGCTGCGACTCGTCGCGCCCCACGACCGGACGCTCGCGATCGATGTCCTCGATGCCGTCGGCCGGCACGCGCAGGAGCGTCGCGAGCACTCGGCGCCGCGCAGGTTCCGGCGCTGATGCCGGACGGAGAGACCGCTGTCCGGAGCCGGCCCGCGTGGACCGAGCCATTCAGCTCCGATCACCGCGCTGCGCTGACCCGTTCCGCGCCGATCGAGGCGCCAACGGCGCCGTGGCTGAGCTCGCGCGGCGCCGGCGTCACGGTCGCGATCATCGACTCCGGGGTGGAGGGTGATCACGAAGCGGTGGGTGGCAGGCTCGTCCGGTCGGTTCGGGTCGAGCTGGACGGTGAGGCGGCCCAGATCTGCGACGAGGACCCGGTCGACGTCGTGGGTCATGGAACGGCCTGCGCCGGGATCATCCACGCGCTCGTTCCGGACGCCGACCTCGTGTCCGTGCGCGTCCTCGGCAAGAACAACCGCACCAAGGGTCTCGCGTTCGCCTACGGCCTCGACTGGGTGCTCCAGCAGGGCATCCAGGTCGCAAACCTCAGCCTGTCATCGCGCAGCGAGGACCTGTACGCCACGTTCCACGACCTCGTCGACCAGGCGTACTTCGGGAACACCGTGCTGGTGTGCGCCGCGAGCAACTATCCCGGCCAGGCGAGCTACCCGTCCCTCTACGCGTCCGTCGTCAGCGTCGCCGCGCACGACATTCCCGACCCGTTGGCCTGGTTCTACAACCCCAGCCCGCCCGTGGAGTTCGGGGCGTGGGGCGTGGACGTCCCGGTCGCGTGGCGCGAGGGCCGCGGGATCGTGGCCACGGGCAACAGCTTTGCGACGCCGCACATCGCGGGCCTGGTGGCGAAGCTCCGCGCCACCTACCCGAACGCGGCGCCCTTCGAGGTCAAGGCGATCCTCGCCGCGGGTGCGAACGCCGGCTGACGGGCGCACCGGTCAGAACGCCGGCTTGACCACCATGAGGCCGACGACCACCACGAGCAGGATCAGCATCGCGGTCCCGCCGCGCTGCGCGCGAAGGGCGAGGGGCGGTAGCTCCGGCGGCGGGCCGTTCGGCATCGGTTGCGAGGTGAGCTCGATGATCCGCTCGACGACCTTGCGCTGCACGAAGAACGAGTACAGGTAGACGCCGGCGTACAGCACGATCGCCAGGTCGAGCCACCAGAACGACCGGCTCGTCAAATCGATCCCGACGACGATGATCATTGCGACGCCCGTGATCGGGATCACGAGGCCGACCGGATACACGAGCCGATCGGAGATTTCGTGCGACACCCGCGTCGCGAAGTTCGCGTGGACTGGTTCCTTGCGGCCCATCCCGCGGATCGTCGCGTACGCGAAGTTCGGCCCGATCGCGATCAGCGCCGCGAGCACGTGCAACAGGAGCAGCCACGGGAACAGGCTCACGGGTGTGCGACCATCGGCCGGAGTCTACCGATCGAGGAGCCCACGAAATGCGTGTGACCGTGTCCCCCGACCAGATTCGCGACGCGTTCGAGGCGGTCAAGGACGACCCCTCGTTCGACGAGAGCCGCGGGCTGTGGGAGCGCGGTCACGATCCGGTCGAGATGCTCCAGGCGATGTGCCTCCGTCCGGAGATCCTGCGGGCGTTCGCCGGCTTCGGGAACTCCGTCTATCCGGGCGGCGTGCTCGAGCGGCGCGTCAAGGAGCTGGTGATCATCACGGCCTCCCAGACGAACGACTGCCAGTTCTGCACGAATTCCCACTGTGACCTGGTCGACATCGCGGACATCGTCGACGAGCCGCTGCGCGTCATCGCCGAGCCCGCCGCGCTCGAGCCGCGCGAACGCCTCGCGATCGAGTACACGCGGGCCGCAATGCACGAATCCAACAACGTGCCCGCCGCGCTCCAGGCCCAGCTCCACGAGCACTTCACCGATCCGGAGCTCGTCGAGCTCAGCTTCCTGATCGGCTACATCAACATGCTGAACCTGTTCAACAACCTGCTGGGCGTCCGGTACAACGGCGAGTACTCGCTCCTGCGGGCCTGACCTCGCGGCCCCGACCCGCCTGCATCACTCGTTCCACTCGACCGGGATGACCTTCTCGTTCTCGAGGTCGAACAGGCCCTTGAACACGACGTCCTCGAGCTTGTCGAGGACGGCCTTGTCGCCCTTCCAGCTCGCCGTCTTCCTGTTGATCGCCTGCATGTGCCGGTACAGTTCGGCGCGGGTGATCGTGGCCCAGTTGGGCTGCTCCATGCCGATCGCCTTGTAGGTATCGGCGAGCTCCGGCGTCCGCGTCTCCGCAAAGTGCTTGCGGATCGGCTCCCAATGCCGGAGTCGCAGGATGACCTGCATCATCCGGCCGGAGTCCTTCTTCTGGTACTCGTTCGCGCTGGGATGTCGGAAGACGTCCTGGATCCGGTTGTAGATGTCGTTCAGCTCGCCCTGGTTGATCTCCTTCGTCCCGCGCATGACGTTGCGGACGGGCCCTTCGAAGAGCGTCGTCGCCTGGGCATACATCGTCGCGAAGTTGCCCTTGCCCGGGTCGTGCACGATCCACTTGTCGGCCCGCGTCCAGATCGCCGTCGCGCCCTTGGCGGCCTTCCTGTTCGGCGTTCCACCGCCGGCGGTCGCGGATTGCCAGGCGTTGATGTGCTCGCCCGAGCCGCCGTCGACGTCCGGCGAGAACCCTGCATACGCCCACACGCTGTCGATGTTCGGGAACACGCGGATCACGGATTCGACCGCGCCGACGGTCTCGCAGGCCGAGAACATCACGGACCGAACCTGGGCGGCTGCCGCCGGGAAGGCCGCGGCGACGTTGCTCAGCTCCTGCTCGATGATGATCGTGCCCGGCTTCTGCGGCGCGTGCCTGCTGGCCGGCGTGCCCCACAGCTGAACGCCGTTGCTGTGGCCCGAGAGCACGAGCCGATCCAGCACGATCTCGCCATTCTCGGCGCGGTTCATCCAGCGGATCAGCTCGGCAACGGAGTCACGGGCCTTGACCTGCGTGTTCCGGATCGCATCAACCGCCTTGCTCCAGCGATCGACCTTGCCCATCGGGATCTTGAGATCCTCGAACACGAAGTCGTAGATGGCCGGGTCCTCGGCGAGCAGCTCCTCGAGCCGGGCGTCACCCGTCGTCGAGAGCACGTTCTCCTCACCGGCGGCCTTCTTGAGCTTCGTCAGCTCCTTGTTGGCGCCCGGGTTCATCCCGATGTACCCGGTCATCTTCCGCGGCTTCGGAGCACCCGGTGGGACCTGCTGGGCACCGGCGCCATCGTTGCCGAGCCCGGTGCGAGGCTGCTCGGTGTCGTCGGTCGGGGCGTAGACCGTGTCCGCGTCGTTCGGGCGGCGCTGGATGGCGATGGACGCGGCCCGATTGCCGGCGGTCCGCTGCAGCTCGAGCACCGGCATCGGGCGCCCCGCGACCTCGACGGTCGGGCCATTCGAGCGAGGATCAGCTTCGCGAGCGACCGCGGGCCGCGTGGCGGGTGCGCGCGCCGGCGCGGGCTTCGGGAGGCGTGCGCGATCGGCCGCGGTGAGTGCGCTCAACTGGCCAAGGATCGAAACCCCGCGGGCGTGGCGTCAAGGCTCACGAAGCGATCTGCACGAACGGGCAGCCGGGGAGGGGCCGGCTCCCGGGCCGCGTACGATTCCGGGCGTGAGCTGGTCACGCCACGCGAAGATCGCGTTCATCGGGTCGCACGGGATCCGCAAGACGACCGCCGCGCACGGGTTCGCCAGCGTCATCCAGCGTGCCGGCCGATCCGTGGAGTACGGGCGCGAGGTCGTCCGCGACAACCCGCTCGGCTTCAACGAAAGCGCGACGGGCGAAGCCCAGCTGTGGGTGCTCGTCTCGCAGATCCGCCAGGAGCTCGAGCTCGCGCCGAAGGCGGACGTGCTCGTCCTCGACCGCGGCGTCATGGACAACTTCGCGTACTACCTGCGCGCGGTGCGCGGCGAGGATCGGTTCGACGTCGAGCCGCTCGTTCGCCGGTGGTCGCAGACCTACGACCTCGTCGTCAGGCTGCTGCCGGACATCGTGCTGCGCGCGGACGGCGTCCGATCCACGAACGATGAGTTCCGCGACACCGTCGAGGCGATCCTCGATGAGCGCCTTCCCGGGTTCATCCCGGCGGACCGCCTCGTGACCGTGCCCGCGTCCCAGATCACCGACGCGTTCGACTGGTGGCCGATCGCCGAGCTGCTCGCGCAACGGGTCGGCGAGCCGCTGCTGGCAGAAGGCGTCGCCGGTCCGCGGGCACGCCGTCCCTCTCGTTCGGGCCCCCCGATGCGGGCAGCCGACGACAGGTCCCAGCTGCCGCTGGAGCTCGACTAGCGGAGGGGGAGCCTCAGGCGGGGCGGACCTCACGCCAGATGCCGAGCGGCGTCTGCTCGTCGCTCTGGCCGAGCGGGTTGTCGTCGAAGGAGCGCTCGAGGAGGCGCTTGCGCTCCTTGTCGAGCGTCGTAGCAACGCACCAAGCCGGGTTGATGTCGTTGATGTCGCAGATCGCGATGTCGTAGCCGGTCGCGGCCTTGAGCGCCTTCACGGTGCCCGGCGGGTCAGCCGGGGCCGGGATGCAGCACTCGTAGAACTCCTTGACGCCCATCGTGTGCTCGGCGTCCATCATCCGCGCGTTCAGCCCCGCGACGAGGTAGAACCAGCCCTTCTTCCGCAGCAGGCGCCCCAGCACGTGGGCCGGAAGGGCAAGGAGGATCCGCCACAGCCCCGACAGCTCGATCGCGTACTGCATCGCGTACGGGCTCCGAAGTCCGGTGCCGTAGCTCGTCTTGAGCACGTTGGACGAGAGGAAGCGTGCGAAGCGGGTCGGGTGGATCGTGCGCCAGTCGCGCGCGCGGCCCTGCATGATCGCGACCGCGGACTCGGACAGGACGACGGTGTCGCCCTTCTGGAGGAACGGCCCGGCGTGCTCGCGAATTGCCGTCGCGATGTCGTCGCGCGCGGTCAGGACGGGGGTGCGGATCGGCACGCGCTCGAACGTCCGGCCGTCGACGACGACGGTGCGCGGCGCCGGCTGATCGGTCTTCGACATCGACATGATGGTAGCCGGGGTACTCTGCCCCTCCCATGACTCGCCTCGCCCCGGTGGCGGCAGCGTTTGCCGTGCTCGCGCTGCTCCTCCTCGGTCCGCTGGGTGGCGGCGATAGCTCGACCGTCCGCGCCATGGGCACGCTGCCGGCCTGCCGCTACGACGACATCCTGACGACGCCACGCGCGTACGCCGACTGGGAGCACACGCTGGTCGACACGATCCTGCGGGTGACGAAGGGCTACGTCCCGCCGGACCTGGTGTCCGTCACGGAGGCGGGGCTCGCGGGCAGCAAGAAGACGATCCGCGCGATCGCGGTCGATGACCTGCGGGCGCTGGCCGACGCGGCGCGCGCGGCGGGCGCACCGATCGGCGTCCAGAGCTCGTATCGGAGCTATACGGAGCAGCAGGCCGTGTTCGACGGTTGGGTTGCGAACCTCGGGTACAAGGAGGCATTGAAGGTCTCCGCGCGGCCCGGGCATTCCGAGCACCAGCTCGGCCTCGCCATCGACTTCCGAAGTGACCCTCCCACCCCGCTCACGCTCCACACGGACTGGGAGTCGACGCCGGCCGGGATCTGGATGGCCGCGCACGCCTGGGAATACGGCTGGGTCATGAGCTACCCGAAGGGCAAGTCGAAGATCACCTGCTACTCGTACGAGCCGTGGCACTTCCGGTATGTCGGCCGCGAGCTCGCCGCGCAGATCCACGATTCCGGGCTGACGACGCGCGAATACCTCTGGGCGCACTTCACGACGACGGTCGTGCCGCCACCGACGGCGAAGCCGACAGCGGCGCCGCCGAAGAACACAGGAGCTCCATCGGCGCTGCCGGCCGCCAGCGCGGCGCCGAGCCCGTCCGCGGACGCGCCGAGCCTGGCGCCGCCCGGCAGTCTCCCGCCGCTCGTCACGTCCTCGCCGAGCGAGGTGGCGGGTAGCACCGCCCCGGTCGGCTCCGCTGCACCCGCGCCGTCGCTCCCCGGAGGTCCGACCGCGGACGACGAGTCCGCCACCTACGCCGGGCAGGCCGTGGTCATCGGTGCGATCGCCATCGTCCTCGGCAGCCTCGCCCTCGTCTGGGTGGGCCTGCGGCGGCGGCGCCCGGGCGCCACGTGATCGCGCCGGCGAGCGCCCTGACGCCCGGCCTCGAGCAGCGGGTGCTCGCGCTCATCCCGGCGCACAACGAATCCGCGCGCATCAGGGCCGTCGTCGAGGGCGCGAAGCGCGCGGTCAACGTCCTCGTGGTCGATGACGGTTCCTCGGATGACACCGCGGCCGTCGCCGAGGCGGCGGGCGCCCGCGTGCTCCGGCAATCGCCGAACCAGGGCAAGGGCGCAGCGCTCAGAGCCGGGTTCGCCGCGGCGCTCGAGGAGGGCGTCGAGGCCGTGATCACGCTCGACGGTGACGGCCAGCACGATCCCGCGGAGATCCCCACGTTCCTCGGCACGTACGCGTGGCGGGCGGTCGATGGCCGGGCGACGGAGCTCATCGTCGGGCGGCGCAGCTTTCGACGGATGCCGATCGTGCGCCGGCTGTCGAACGGCCTCGGGACCGTGGTGCTGTCCGGGGCGCTCGGGAAGTGGATCGCGGACAACCAGTCAGGCTACCGGCTCATCGGCCGCCGGCTGATGCAGGCGATGCTCGAGAGCCGCGATTCGGGCTTCGCGTTCGAGGTCGAGATGATCGCGGTCTGCCTGCGTGAGCGATGGCCGATCGACTGGGTGCCCATCCGCACGATCTACGGCGACGAGACCAGCCACATCAGGCCGATGCAGCACCTCAAGTCGTTCCTCGCCGTGACCGGCCGCGCGCGCAGGATCGCGCGTGGCGCGGCACTCGCGGTGGCGGAGCGGGAGTCGCCACTCCCCCAGGAGCCGGACGCTCCCTAGCGGATCACTCCAAACGCGTCCACGTCGACGCGCGGCACGGGAGTTCCAACCGACACGACCTTGATCGTGTGGGTCCCCGCCGTCGACCAGGTCTTCGCGTAGGCGGCCCACTGGTAGACCGTGTCGGACGTCGTGAGGTCCACGGTCGTGACCTTCACACCATCGATCCAGATCTCGGCGCTGCCGCGGTTGGGCGCGCGCGTCGTCACGAACGACAGGCTGCGCGCGGTCGTGGTGTACGAAACGGACGCGCCCGCCGCCGCGAGGTACCGCTCCGAGCCTCCGGAGTACCTGGAATACGAGGTCGTCGTGGAGGCCCCCGCCCAGTGCATGGCACTGCTCGTCTGCTGCGTGAGCGCGGGCTTGAGCACGGGACCCGTGGCCCACGCCCCGATGTTGCCGGACTTGTCAGTCGCGCGAACGCGGAACTGGTAGGTATGACCGGGGGTCATCGACCAGTCGAACTGGGGGTCGGTGGACGTTCCGATCGACTTGAACGCGGCCCCGTCGTAGCTTCGCGCGATCTCGTAGGACTTGATGCCCGCGGGCCCGACATCGGTGCCGGCCCACGTGAGCCGGATGCGGTCGGCGCCGCCATTCAGCGTCGTGTCGCTGCGGAGATTCGCGCGCGGCGATGTGGCGGTGGGTTTCGAATGATCGATGACGCGCGTGATCGTGTTCGACTCGGCGGTCGGCACGCCGGCGAGGTCGACCGTCATGCCCTCAGAGAGCTTGACCGTGAGCGTGCCGTCGGCCGGTTTCTCGTCCACGCGATCAACCGTGAATTCCCAGCTCACGCCTTCGCCATAGACCCGCTCGACCGTCCACGGCGTCTTGCTGTTGGACGTGCCGCCGAGCGTGACGTCGGTCGGGTCGAAGCGCAGGACGGGTTCGTCGAAGAGCACGGTGATGCTGAAGCTGGTCCCGAGCACGCTGGGCACGGTGGCGACGGAGTACAGGATCGCGGTCGCCGGCGTCGTGTCGACGGCGAAGTGGGCGGTGGCAGAGATGTCGGCGGCGGGCCCGCTGTGCGCGGCCTTGTCGGCGATCGAGCCTTCCGGCAGCGTGAGCTTGACCGAGCCTTCGGCAGGTCCACCTCCGCTCTCATCAGCCTTCACGTGGATCGTGTAGGTCGATGCCGCGCCGGTGATCGAGTCCACCGCCCAGCCGGGCGACGACCCGGTGACCGTGAAGTCGCCCTTCGAGAGGCCGGTCACGGGCTCGCTGAAGATGAGCCCGAACGGGATCGTGTGGGCGCCGGTTGGATCCGGCACGAGCGGCGTGAGCGAGAGCACGGTGGGCGCCGTGTGGTCGTTGGCACCCGAGGTTGACGCGATCTTCGCGGCAACATCCTTCCGCAGCTGCGGGAACGTGTTGTAGAAGAGCTCGCCGGGGCACGCCGTCGAGTTCACGTTCCGATGGCCCGATATGTTGTACAGGTACTTCGAGTTGCCGAGCAGCGGGTTCGTGTAGGTCGACGCGCCGAGCGGGTCGATGCCGTGACGCTCCGCCTTCCAGGCGAGCAGGTTCACGAGCGCCGTGTGCGCCGCCGTCGTCGGAAGAACGCTCGTGAAGTTGCCGAGGAGCACGACGCCCATCGTCGCATCGTTGTAGTCCCGAGCGTGGGAGCCGCGCACGACGTTGCCCTGCAGGTCCTCGCCCGTCGGACCGCCGGTACCTTCCGCGCCGAAGCGCCGGCCTTCGTAGATGCGGCCCTGCGCGTCGATCAGGTAGTTGTAGTCGATGTCGCCGTAGCCACGGACGACCGCGTGGTCGTAGTAGATCGCACGGATCGTGGCCGTGGGGTTGGGATCGTTGTTGCGACCGGCCGTGTGGTGGACGATCAGCTTCTGCAGCGGCGCGTATTGCGGCGGAAACCGGTCGTAGCCACCGCTGTTGATGCTGTAGGCCTCGTTGGCGCCCCAGCCGGCGCGGGTGATCACGGCTGGCTGGTTGACGGCCGCATCGACCACGCCGGACTGGTCGATGCCCTTGCTCTCGTCGGTATCCATCGCAACGACCGTCAGGTTGTCGATCGGCTTGTCGCTGCGGATCCGCGCGTAGCGCGCGCCGTCTGCCCAGATCACCTCGCTGAAGTTGACCGAGGTCGGGTCTGCCCACGGGGCGCTGTCGTCATCCGCGCCGATGGCGATGTCCTCGCTCATGTCCTCCGGTGTCGTGCCGAGATTGAGGGTGAGGTTGGCGTCCGGTGCCCCGGTCCAGTGGACCGAGACGTGGGAGGCTGCGATCGGGAGGCGCACGAGCCGCGCGGTGGTGTCGACCGAGGTGGCGACTTCGCCGGACCGGGTGTCGACGCCGTGCCGGATGGCCTCTCGAATGATGGGCGCCACGGGCGCGAGGAGCCCGGCCATGGTCACGGCGGCAATCGACCGCCACAGGAAGGTCCGGGCTCGCGGGCGGGCAGGCTGGGTCGACATCGGCAGGCTTTCGGTGCGGTCGCGCCGCCGGCTCGCGCCGGCTTCGGCGTTTCGGCTGATGCGGCGCCGCAACGGTACGCCTCGCCGATGCCACGTGTCTGTAGCAAATGCTGGCCTGCTGCGGCTGGGACTATCCGCCCGGGTCGGCTTCAGCGTCGGCGTCCGCAATCGCTTCGTATGACCCAAATCGGCCGTCATCTTCAAGTTCGTCGGGCCCATGACCGTCGACGTCATACGAACGGGCTGCAGCGAGGAGCGCGCGTTCGTCCGGCGGCCGCTTCGCCGCTGCCTCGCCCGGTAATCGTCGCGTTGACCTCACAGGGGGTTCGGGCAGCTCGAATGCCCCGGCGCGCGAGACCATGCCGATGACTCGGCAGAGCATCGAATAGCGAATGCCCTTCAGCTTCGCGGTCTCGAGCTTCGAGATCGTCGTCTGATCGAGCATCACCCACCAGCCGAGGACTCGCTGGGACCATCCGTGGCGCAGCCGCGCTCGCCGGACCGCCGCACCCAGGATTTGCCGGCCCTTGAGGATCTCCGGTTCGGCGTAGCGGCCCTCGTGCCAACGTATGCGCCGAACAATGACGACCAGCCCTTGGCGGGCGGTTGCCTCCCGCTTACTTCGGGCTCACCTGTCGGTTGTGGCGTTGAGCACGTCCGGCGTCGCCTTCGTATGACGTCGACGGTCATGACCCGCGCGAAGGTCAAAACACCGCCCGGAATGGGTCATACGAACCCCTGGCGGCCGCGGGCTGCGGCCGGGGTCGGCGGCTAGGCCGAGGCGCCCCGCAGGTTGGGCAGGACCTCGCGGCCGAAGGCCTCGATGAACTCGGACTGGTTGCGGCCCACGTTGTGCAGGTGGATCTCGTCGAAGCCCATGTCCAGATAGTGCTGGACGTGCTCGGTGTGCTTCGACAGGTCGGAGGTGATCAGGACGCGGTTCTTGAAGTCCTCGGGGCGCACGAGCTTCGCCATCGCGGCGAAGTCCTCGGGGCTCTTGATGTCCTGCTTGGGGAAGGGCATGCCGCCGTTGGGCCATTCGACCATGGCGTTGCGCTGCGCCTCCTCGTCGGTGGGGGCCCAGGAGACGTGGAGCTGGAGCAGCTTCGGGACGGTCGGCTTGCCGGCTTCGCGGCAGCCGTCGTCGCAGGCCATCCAGAGGAGCTTGACCTTCTCGTCGGCCGCGCCGACCGTGATCATGCCCTGCGCGAACTTGCCGGTCTTCTTCGCGTTGATCGGGCCGGACGTCGCCACGTAGATCGGCACCGGCTCCTCGGGCCGCGTGTAGAGCTTGGCCGACTCGAGCGTGAAGTGGGTGCCCTTGTGCTTGACGACCTGCCCGGTGAAGAGCTTCGAGATGATCTCGATCGACTCGAACATCATCGACGACCGAACGCCGATCTCCGGCCACTCGCCGCCGATCACGTGCTCGTTGAGCGCCTCGCCGGCGCCGAGGCCGAGCCAGAAGCGGCCCGGGAACATCGCGCCGAGCGTTGCCGCCGCATGCGCGACGACGGCGGGGTGATACCGAAAGCCCGGGCACGTGACCGCGGTCCCGAAGCGGCCTTTCGTCCGCAGGCCGAGCGCACCCATGAAGGCCCACGCGAAGCCACTCTGGCCCTGGGTCGGGGTCCACGGATGGAAATGCTCCGAGACCATGAACCCGGCCTCGAAGCCTGCGCCCTCTGCCTGCTCGCACCAGTCGAGGAGGTCGGTCGGATGGAACTGCTCCATCGATGCTGCGTACCCGATTTTCGTCGCCATGCGGGGATGGTACGAGGCGAGGCGCTTCAGGGCCGTAGGATGTCGGCCGATGGATCTCGAGCTCTTCGTGACACCCGGGCTGGGCGACGCCTCGTACCTGCTCGCGAGCGGTGGCGAGGCGGTGCTCGTCGACCCGCAGCGGGATGCGTGGCGGTTCCTCGAGGTCGCGGCGAAGCGCGGCTGGCGCGTCCGGTACGTGCTGGAGACGCACGTCCATAACGACTACCTGTCCGGGGCCATGGAGACGCGCGCCGCGACGGGCGCGGAGATCGCGGCACCGGCGCGAGGCGGCTACACGTTCGAGCATCGCGCGATGGACGAGGGCGACGAGATCGAGATCGGTGGGTTGCGGCTCAACGCGTGGGCGACGCCGGGGCACACCCCCGAGCACATCTCGTGGGCCGTCGATGACGGCGGCGAGAACCCGATCGGGGTCTTCACCGGCGGCAGCCTGCTCGTGGGTTCCGCGGGCCGCACGGACCTGCTCGGTTCGGTGCTCACCGATGCGCTGACGCGGGACCAGCAGCGCACGCTCCAGCGCCTGGCAACGCTGCCGGACACGACCGAGGTGCTGCCCACCCACGGCGCCGGCAGCTTCTGCAGCGCGGGCCCGGGAAGCTCGAAGCGCGTGTCGACGATCGCGGCGGAGCGGTTCGCCAACCCGACGTTCCGCGCCGCGTCCGAGCCGTTCGACGCATTCCGCGCGCAGGCGATCGGCGGGCTCGGGCGGTACCCCGCCTACTACGCCCAGATGGCGCCGATCAACCGTGCCGGGCCCCGCGTCCTCGGCAAGCTGACACTCCCGCCGCCGCTCGACGCGGCGGCATTCGAAGCCGCGGCGAGTGCCGGCGCGACCATCGTCGATGCCCGCGATCGCGCCGCCTTCGCGGCGGGCCACATCCGGGGCGCTCTCAACATCGAGCTCGACGGCACCTTCGCGGGCTACGTGGGCTGGCTCGTGCCGTTCGCTTCGAAGGTGATCCTGGTGCTCCCGGACGGTGGTGCGCACGCCGCGGAAGCGGCAGTGACCGAGTTGCTGCGCATCGGCTATGAATGGGTGCCCGGGTTCCTGGATGGCGGCATGGACGCGTGGGCCGCGTCGGGTCGCGAAGTCGCGACGTTCGAGACGACGACGATGGGCGAGATGCATGCCGATCGGGCGCTCGGCGACGGCTCCGGCGATGGCCGCGTGCTCCTCGACGTCCGGCAGCCGATCGAGTGGCAGCAGGATGGTGTCGTGCCCGGCGCGGAGCGCATCTTCGTCGCCGACCTGCCGGCTCGCATCGCCGAGCTGCAGGGCGCGCCCGTGACCGTCTTCTGCCGCTCCGGTTCGCGCGCCGCGATCGCGGCGAGCATGCTCGATGCTGCCGGCGTGGACGTTCGAGTCGTCACCGAGGGCGGCGCCGCGAGGTGGCCCGAACCGCTGGAGCTGCTGCCGCCGCTATGAGCGGCGCTGGGGACGCGGAAACGGTCGGGGACGCGGCAACGGCCGGAGACACGGCAACGGCCGGGGACACGGGTCGAGGGAGCAACGCGCTCGCGCGCCTGTATCGGCGCGCCACGAGCGGTCCCGGCTACGCCCCGAACGCGGCCGACCTCCGGGATCTCTCGCTGTTCGGGCTCGCGTTCCCCCGGCGCGCTTCCGTGGCGATCCTCGCCGTGACCGCCCTGATCCTCATCGACCAGCTGCGCTGGCTGATCCCGCCCGACCGGAACACCACGCTCCCGCTGTACGACTTCTCGCTGGGCCTCACCCCTGTCCCGATTGCGCGCCTCGTGCTGTTCGGTGTCGTGCCGCTGGCGATCGTCGTCGGGTTGTTCCGTGACAGCCCCCGCCGCTACGGGTTGACCCTCGGGGATTGGCGCTGGGGCCTCGCGCTCCTCGTCGGGGGCCTCGCCGTGATGACCCCGATCATCCTCGCGCTCGCGAGCCTGCCGTCCTTCCGCAGCTTCTACGGCGACTCCGCGCGGCCGCTCCACTGGGCGCTCGACAACCACCTCGTCGAGCTCGTCCCGACAGAGTTCATGCTCCGCGGCTTCCTCATGTTCGCGCTGTGGCGCCGGATCGGGCCGCTCGCGCTCGTGGTGACGCAGATCCCGTTCGTGCTGACGCACCTGGGCAAGCCCGAGGTGGAGCTGTGGTCGACCTTCGTCGGCGGCTCCGTGTTCGCGTGGCTCAACTGGCGGACCGGCTCGGTCCTGTGGTCGGCACTCGGGCACGTGTACGTGCTGACGCTCATGGAAGTCGCGGTCGGCGGCGTCGTGTGACGCGACGACGCCGAATCCGCATTCTGGCGGCGGTGGCGTGGACGGTCGCCCTCGTCGTGGGCGGCTGGTACGGGCTGTTCGCGTTGAAGCTCTACCTGCAGACCAACCGCGCTGCCGCCCGCTTCGACCCGCCGGTGCTGGCGGGCCAGATGATCGTGGGCGGCTGCTCCGGCGGCTTCTACGCCCGTCAGGACAAGACGATCGTGATCCTCAACTCGGCCCACTGCATGGCGCCCGGCGACCGCCTCCGCGATGGTGCTGGGCGGGTCGTGGGCGTCCTGGGACCGCGTGCGCAGCTCGCCGACTGCCCGACCGGCCGGTTCTGTGCCCCGTCGGACTTCATGCCACTGGCGCTGGTGCCGGCACGGATTCCGTGGGGCCACCTGAACATGGTCGACCTGGGAGCAGGTGGGTACCGAACCCTCGCGGACGGAATGCGGCCGCTGGGTTGCGCGGATATCGCGGTGGGAGCCAGGGTCGAGGTCGACGGGCGTGAGCGCTTCCGGACAGGCACGGTCCTCGAGAAAGGGCCCTACGAGTACGACACGATCTTCCCGTGCATCGTCGTGACCGACATCGAGGTCGGCGTCGGCGATTCCGGCGGCGCAGTGCTCGTGGACGGCCAGCCTGCCGGCGTCATCGCCCGGGACATCGGCGGCCACCTCGGGTTCACGCCGCTCGCGGAAGGCCTGGAGAACCTCGGCCTAACGCTGTGCACGACGCCCGACTGCGACCTGTCGCCCGAGTCGGCGATCCAGCCGACCGAGTGACCCGCTGCCGGCGCGGCGAGCATGCGCCGAGGGCGCTTCCTACGAGACCGGGCCGTCCTTCGGGCCGCCCCAGCGAAGGACCTCCTGCTGGAGGTTCAGGGCGCGCATCGTGCCGCGCTCTTCCTCCTCGGTCCACGCCTCGCGCGGCACGCGCCACATGATCTCGAACTCGTTGCCGTCCGGATCGGCGCCGTAGAGCGACTTCGAGACGCCGTGGTCCGTTGCGCCACCGAGCGCACCTGCCGCCTGGAGCGCCTCGGCCGCCGAGGCCAGGTCCTCGATCGTCGGCACCTCCCACGCCAGGTGGTACAGCCCGACCGAGCCGCGGGCCGGTCGCGGCGCATTCGGCCCCACCGAGAACAGCCCGAGGTCGTGGTGGTTCGTGCCGTTGGCCGCGCGCATGAAGATCGCGCGTCCGCCGCCCTCGTTGCCGACCACCTCGAAGCCGAAGAGCCGGTGGTAGAACTCGGCCGCGACCTGGGCGTCTCGAACGAACAGCACGGCGTGGTTGAGCTTGGCGACGGGGATCATCAGGTTCTCTCCTTGAATCTCGCGCAGCGATACCGCGATGAGCCGCAATGATGAGTAGACCGAAGACCCGTTGGTAGCGGCGTCGCTGGACCGTGTCTGGCGCAATCTCATCAGTACCGCTGATGAAGGAGTCCGATCGATCAACGGGGCTGATTGCAGGGGTCGCGAGCGGGGCCGGATTGCCGGGGAACGGCGCAGAATCCGGCTGGTTCATCAATCTGCGTAATCAGCACCTTTGACGGACCGTCGCATCGAGACGGTTGTCGCTAGACTTCGGCGCGGCAAGGAGTGGTGCGCCGGCGATCGGCGCGTTGGAGGGAGTTCCCAGACCCGGTGGCACCCCGATGAAGGTTGGCGTCGCGAAGGAGACCGCGGCCGGTGAGCGCCGCGTTGCGCTGGTGCCGGACGCGCTCGGCAAGCTGACCGCCGCCGGGATCGAGGTCCTCGTGGAGCAGGGCGCCGGCGTCGGCGCGCTCATCCCGGACAGCGCCTTCGAAGCCGCCGGCGCGAAGGTCGTTCCGACCGCGACCCTCTACGCGGACTCCGACGTCATCCTCCGCGTCCAGAAGCCGTCCGACGACGAAGCGAAGCGGCTGCGCAAGGGCCAGGCCGTCATCGGCACGCTCCAGCCGCTGCTCGATCCGAAGCTGATGGAGCGCCTCGCGCAGGCAGGCGTGTCCGCGATCTCGCTGGACGCGATCCCGCGCACCCTGTCGCGCGCGCAGACGATGGACGCGCTGTCGAGCCAGGCGAACGTCGGTGGCTACAAGGCGGTCCTGCTGGCCGCGAACGCGTTCGGTCGGTACTTCCCGCTCCTGACGACGGCCGCGGGCACGGCGAAGCCCGCCCAGGTGCTGATCCTCGGCATCGGCGTCGCGGGCCTCCAGGCAATCGGCACGGCGCGCCGCCTCGGTGCGGTCGTCTCCGCCTACGACGTTCGGCCGGAGACGGCCGAGCAGGCCGAGTCGCTCGGTGCGAAGTTCGTGAAGCTCAACACGAAGATCGATGCCACCGGCGCCGGCGGGTATGCCCGCGAGCTGACGGCTGGAGAGCGCGCCGCCCAGCAGGCGGAGCTCAACGAGGTCATCGGCGGCATGGACGTCGTGATCACCACCGCGCAGGTGCCGGGCCGCAAGCCGCCGGTACTCGTGACCGCGGAAGCGGTGGCAAAGATGAAGCCCGGCAGCGTGATCGTCGACATGGCCGCATCCGCGCTCGGCGGCAACTGCGAGCTCTCGAAGGCCGGCGAGACGGTCGTGACCGACGGTCTGGTGACCATCATCTCGCCCGACAACCTGCCCGCCTCGATGCCCATCGGCGCGTCGGCGTTCTACGCCCGCAACATCTCGGCGCTGCTCCTGCAGCTCGTCAAGGACGGCGCGCTGAACCTGGACCCCGCCGACGAGATTGCGGGTCCCGTGACCATCACGCACGGCGGCGAGGTCCGCTCGGAGGCCGTGAAGAAGCTGCTCAACCCGGAGGCCAAGGCATGAGCGAGGGCCTGCTCGCAGCCCTGACCGTCTTCGTGCTCGCGATCATGAGCGGATTCGCCGTGATCTCGAAGGTGCCGGCGACGCTGCACACCCCGCTGATGTCCGGCGCGAACTCGATCCACGGCATCGTGCTCGTGGGCTCCATGGTGATCGCCGCGTCGGCGACGGACCTGCTGAGCCAGATCCTGAGCTTCCTCGCCGTCGCGTTCGCGACGATGAACGTCGTCGGCGGGTACGTCGTCACCGACCGCATGCTCCAGATGTTCAAGCGCAAGCCGGCGGCCGGAGCCACCGCGGGCGCCGCCGAGCCGAAGGCCGAGGGCAAGGCCTGATGAGCCTCCTCGAGACGATCGTCCGCCTCGCCTGGCTGATCGGCGCGGCCGGATTCATCTTCGGCCTGATGCGGATGAATTCGCCGGCCACGGCCCGCAACGGCAACATCATCTCGGCCGCGGGCATGGCCCTCGCCATCGGCGGCACCGCCGTCCTGCTCGCCGTCAACGGCATCGAAGCCGGCGGAATCGGCTGGATCATCATCGTCGCCGGCGTCGCGGTCGGCGGTGGGCTCGGCCTGTACACCGCGCGGACCGTGAAGATGACCGCGATGCCGCAGCTGGTGTCGCTGTTCAACGCGGTCGGCGGCGGCGCGGCGGCGCTCATCGCGATCGACGACTACATCCGCCTCGCGAGCCTCCAGACGTTCGCCCAGAACACGATCCCGCTCGAGGTGTCGATCCCGACGGTCCTCGACATCGTGATCGGCGGCATCACCTTCACCGGCTCGCTGATCGCGTCCGGCAAGCTGATGGGCGTCATCTCGGGCAAGCCGATCAAGGTGCCCGGCGGCCAGCTGGTGACCCTGGCGCTCGCGCTGGTCACCGCGGCGGCTGCCATCTACCTGTGGCTGCCCGGCAACATCAGCGTGCCGGTGCTGTTCGTGGTCATCGCGGCGTCCCTGATCTTCGGCGTCACGATGGTCCTGCCGATCGGCGGCGCGGACATGCCGGTCGTGATCTCGCTCCTGAACTCGTTCACGGGCACGGCGGTCGCGATGGCCGGCTTCGTGCTCGGGAACGACGTCCTGATCATCGCCGGCGCCCTGGTCGGCGCCTCGGGCGCCATCCTCACCAAGCTCATGGCCGACGCGATGAACCGCTCCGTGATGAACATCATGGTCGGTGGGTTCGGTGGCGGCGAGGGCGAGGTCGGCGCCGGTGGCCCGGAGGGCGGCACGGTCCGCTCGATCGGCATGGACGACGCCGCGATCCAGCTCGCGTATGCATCGTCGGTGATCATCGTCCCGGGCTACGGCCTCGCGGTCGCCCAGGCGCAGCACGCGGTGCGCGAGCTCGCGGAGCTGCTCGAGGCGCGCGGGGTCCAGGTCAACTACGCGATCCACCCCGTCGCCGGCCGCATGCCGGGCCACATGAACGTGCTCCTCGCCGAGGCAAACGTGCCGTACCCGCAGCTGCGCGAGATGGAGGACATCAACCCGGAGTTCGATCGGGCCGATGTCGCGCTCGTCGTCGGCGCGAACGACGTCACGAATCCGGCCGCGCGCCGTGCCGGTACCCCGGTCTCGGGCATGCCGATCCTCGACGTCGACCACGCGAAGTCGATCATCGTCATCAAGCGCTCGATGGGTCGCGGCTACGCCGGCATCGACAACGAGCTCTACGTGAACCCGAAGACGGGCATGCTCTTCGCCGACGCGAAGCAGGGCCTGGCCGACCTGGTCGCTGCGGTCAAGGCGCTGTAGCTCCGCTCGGATCGACCGGCCGAATCGAAGAGCGCGAGCCCAATGCCTGACATCACCTGCCCCGTCTGCAACTCGGTCAACGCATCGACGCGGACCTTCTGCTGGAAGTGCGCGGCCGACCTCCACGCACCCGTCGCGGATCCGTCAGCGCCGCCGCCACCACCGAAGGTCGTGGTCCCGATCCAGCCGATCCTGATCGGCGTCGGCGTCGCCGTGGCGGCGATCGCGCTCATCGCCGCCCTCGTGGTCCTGCTCGGCGGTTCGCCGGCCGCGACCGTCTCGCCGGGTGGCTCGAACGCGCTGCCAACCTCCGCCCTCTCGACCGACGGCGGTGCTGGCTCCAGCGCCGCGCCGAGCGCCCTGGTTGTCGCGACCGATCCGCCGGCGACGCAGCCACCCAAGCCGACCGCCGCGCCACCCGCGACGCCGGCGATCACGCCCGTTCCCAAGCCGAAGATCGTCTCGTTCAAGGGCCCGAAGACCGTCAACTGCTCGGACCCCGCGTACGACGGCTTCATCACGCTCACCTGGCAGATCGACAACGCGACCAGCACGGAGCTCTCGATCGACGGCAACGGCCTGTACAAGTCCTACCCGGGCGACCTGGGGTCCGACAAGGTGCCGTTCAGCTGCGGCAACGGGCAGCACACGTACGCGTTGACGACGGTCGGCGGCGAGGGCCCTGCTGCGACGAAGACGCTCACGATCATCGAGGACAGCGGGGTCTAGTCGGGGAACCTTCCCGCAGGGAGGCGCGTCACGCGGCCGATGGCAACACGTTCGCGATCGATCGCAGGGCTTCTCGCCGCGGTCGCGCTCGCCGCCTGCTCGAGCGCCCCAGCGTCGCCGTCGCCCGAGCCGACACCGCCCGACGGCGCGACGTTCCTCCTTCGGGTCACCAACCAGCAGGCCCTGCCGCCCGATGCGACCTTCAGCTGGACGCCGCAGATCGTGATCACCCTCGACGGCCGCGTCCTCCAGGGCGGTGCTGTCCCGGCGATCTTCCCCGGCCCGCTCCTCCAGCCGATCTCCGCGCGACAGCTCAGCGCGAGCGGGTGGACGCAGATCGTGGCGGTGGCTCGCAATCAGGGCCTGCTCAGCGGGGCCAATGACTTCACGGGCGGCAACGTCGAGCCTGGATCGACCACCACCAGGGTCCAGATCGTTGCCGATGGCCGCCTGTACGACCTGACCGGGCCGCTCATCGCCAGCGTGAGCTGCGCGACGCCGCCGTGCGCCCCGCAGCCCGGCTCGCCGGCCGCCTTCACGGGCTTCACCGGCGCGGTACGCGACCCCGAGATCATCGTCGGTCCGTCGGAGCTCGGGCCGAGTGCGCCGTACGTGCCCGAGGGATACGCCATCCTCGTCGGACCGGTGCCGGACGACCAGGGCGTCGCGCAGCCACCGATTGCCTGGCCGCTCGCCGCCGGGTTCGCCCAGTTCGGCAAGCCCCTCGCGGACGGGTCCGGACGTCGGTGCGGTGTCGCGACCGGCGCTGACGCGGCAGGCTTGCGCGGCGCGTTCGCCGCCGCAACGTCGGTCACGAAGTGGCGCGACCCCGTCGACGGCTCGTTCCACGGCCTGACGGTTCGCTCGCTGCTCCCGGGCGACGGCGATCCCTGCGCGGGGCTGGTCTAGCCGGTCGGCTTCGGGATCGTGACGTCGACGACGTCAGCGCCGAGAGCGCGGACGAGATCCCCGGGGGTCAGGTGCAGGTTGACGCCGCGGGCGCCGCCACCGATCGCAACCACGGGCTGGGACATGAGCGACGCGTCCGCAATGACGGGCCACGCGCGCGTCGAGCCGAAGGGCGTGATCGTGTAGCGCACGTAGCCGGTGACGCGATGCGCCTCGTCGGCGTCCGGGAGCGACATCCGGGTCACGCCGAGGTGCGCGCGCAGCTTCGGCCAGTCGAACCGCCGACCCGCCGGGACCAGCACGAACAGGTAGTCGTCCTCCCCACGCCGAACCACGATCGTGCGCAGCAGCGCTCCGATCGGAATGCCCTGGAGCACTGCCGAGTGCTCCGCGCTGGTGGCCTCGCCGGTCCGAACGACTCGATGCGCAACACCGAGTGCCGCAACCGCCTCGAGGGCAGGCGTCATCGCGGGCGTGGAGTCCTCTGTCACGACGCCAGTCTAGGAAGGGCGTCGTCTTCGGTAGAGCCCGCCCGCGACGAAGGCGATGAGCGCAAGGGCGAGGGGCACCAGAAGCCATTCGGGATGGCGAATCTCGTCGATTGGCTTCGGGTCGAGCGCCGGGCTCGTGGGCTCCGGCGAAACCGGGGTGGTGGCGGGGCTCGGTCGGGAGCCCAGCGGCGGCCGCGTCGGGCTCGGCGCCGGCGATGCTGCTCCGCTCAGTGCAAGGGTTCCCGTGCGCCCGACGCAGTCGAGGGTCGCGTCGATGACGACCGGCGATCCGGTCGCCTCGATCGGCCCGAGCCGGATGATCGAGTTGGCCGTTCCATCGCCGGCATCGAGGCTCAGGTACCAGGGGCTGCCGATCGGCATCGATGTGCTCCCGTCGAGGCCTGGGATGTGGTCGTCGGTCCGCGCGTAGAACACGTGGTTGCCGATGTCGTCGTGGAGGAACAGCTCCATTTCGTACGGGCAGGCCGGCTGGAACGTGACATGGATCGCGACGTCCACCAGCGGGATCGGGGAGCTCGTGTCGCCGGCTGCCGAGCGCGCCTCCTCGACGATGCCCGGGTAATCGAGCCCGCCCGCGAGGTCCCACCCTCCCTTCGGGATGGCCATCGCCTGGCTTGCGGGGAACAACCCGGCCGGCTGCAGGAGGCCCTGCGTGGGCTCGATCGCACCGAGCCGGCCCGCCGCGGCGTCGCCGATCCCACCCGGGCCTTCACCGAACGCCAGCACCTGGAGCCACTGGCCATCCGCGAACGTTCGTACCAGCGTCAGATCGGCACTGACCCAGATGAGCTTGCCGTTCTGCTCGAGGTTCCTGATGGCAGCCGGCAACCGGTCGGTCGGAATCGAGATATCCACTGCGTACGAGCAGGCGAGGGCGTCCCCACAGGGCTGCGCGAGCTGGTGGACCACCGGAGCGACGTGCGCCTCCAACGCGACATCACCGCCCGCGTCGCCATACAGGCTCAATCCGGCAAACAGCACCGCAGGCCCCGACTCGACGGCGAGGTCCGGCGCCGGCACGGACATCTCGACGTGCAGCTTGATGTGGTTGTCGATCAGACGGCCGCTCTCGACGGTCCAGGTCCCGCCGTCGCCGCTCCCGGCGCCGGTCGACGGCGCCTCGAAGAGGGTGACGTCGCCGACCGCAAACGCGGCCTGCGCCAGCGGATCGGCGGCCGAAACCGGACTCGCGGGCGCGCTGGCAGCGAGCGCGGCAACGATCCCGAGCATCACGATCACGCGACCAGACCGGCGGGCAGTGCGCATCGCGCCTTGGACGGTAGCGCCGGCGCGGGCGTTACGATGCCGATTCGAGGAGGCTGCATGCGACTGAACCGAGCGCAGAATTCGATCCTGGCTCTCGTGGCGGCAACAGCCATCGCCGCGTGCCAGCCGATCGCAGCGCCCGCCACACCGCCACCGACGCTTGCCGCGAACCAGACGCCGGGCCCGACCCCCTTCGAGAAGTGGCCCCGCCCCGCTGACACGCTCGCCAAGACCGTCGCGACCGGCCTCGAGCCCGAAACGGTCGAGCACCTGCAGAACCACGTGCATGCGCACCTCGATGTGTTCATCGATGGCGCCGGCGTCATCATCCCGGGCGGCATCGGGATCAACATCGACGATCCCAACGTCCAGAGCGGCCCGGACGGGCGCGGTGGCGTGAGCTACGGCGGCATCACCGGCTGCGCGCAGCCGTGCATCTCACCGCTCCACACGCACGACACGAGCGGCGTCCTGCACACGGAATCGGCGACGTCGGACCTCAACACCCTCGGAGAGTTCTTCGACGAGTGGGGCGTCGCCCTGACGACGACGTGCGTCGGCGAGTACTGCACGCCCGCGAAGCCCATCGCGATCTACATCGACGGCACGCAGTTCAACGGCGATCCGCGCGAGATCCAGCTCTCGGACCACCGAGAGATCGCGATCGTCATCGGCACGCCGCCGGCGGTCATCCCGAAGACGGGCGACTTCTCGCAGGCCTGACACGGCGCGCGCGTCCGCGTGGGCATCTACCCGGCGGCGTCGACGAGCTCGATGCGGATGCGCTTGTTGATCCGGCCCTTCGACTCGTAGCCGGTCACGCGGATCGTGCCGACCTCACGGGTGTTCGCGACGTGCGTGCCGCCGTCGGCCTGGAGGTCGAGCCCGACGATCTCGATCGTTCGAACCTCCGGGATCCCGGGCGGGAGCAGGTTGATCTTGGTCCTGATGAGATCGGGGATGGCGAACGCCTCGTCGCGCGGGAGGTTGTTGACCCGGATGTCGCGCGCGGCGAGCAGCTCCGCGTTGACCCGCGACTCGATCTCGCCAACCAGATCGGCTGACATCCGCTCGAACTCGAAATCCATCCGGCCGGAGCCCGGCTCCATGTTGCCGCCGGTGACCTGCGCGCCGTAGTCGCGCCAGACGACGCCGCACAGCGTGTGGAGCGCGGTGTGGGTGCGCATCAGGAGATTGCGTCGCTCCCAGTCGATCTCGGCGGTCAGCGTGTCGCCGACGTTCGGGAGCACATCGGGCGTCACCGCGCCCGAGATCGCGAGCTCGTGCGCGATCTCGCCATCGACCTTCCGCGCGCTGCGCACGTACCACGTCGACCCGTCGGCGGTGCGTGTCAGCGTCCCCGTATCGGACGGCTGGCCACCACCGCCGGGATAGAAGACCGTCGAGTCGAGAACGACGAGCGGGCCGTTCTCGGCATCGACGGCCACCACGCGGCCGTCAACGCGGCGCGCGTAGGCATCGCTGTAACAGAGCTGCAAGCCGGTCGACACGCGGCGAGGGTACCGAAAGTCCGGTGCAGGGCCGCACCGGGATAAGCGGCAGATAAGCGACGACCGGTACGGTCGTCCCCCGAGTCCGGGGCAGCGCGGTGGACATGGGATCGGACAGGTGCGGTCGGCGCTGCCGGGACGGCGCCAATGGTCCTGGTGGGACCCCGGACCTTCGTCCCATCGACCCGGAAACGGCTCGTACGTACGTTGGCGGCAGCTCATCGCACCGCCGCCATCATCGTTTTGTGAGGAGTTTGCAAGAGATGCGTCGCTGGTAGGCCGCACCACTCACGTCGGCCGGTCGGGGCCCTTCAATCACCGACTCGGCCAAGCACTTCGGACAAGGACCCGGTTTGCCCACCGGGTCTTTTCCGTTTCTGGGGTGGTGGCGGACTAGGCGAGGGCGGGTCGTCGCGCGGCGGGCGTCGGGACGAGCTCCAGGCGGATCGCGACCATCGCGGCCTCGACACGGCCGGAGGCGCCGAGCTTCGAGAGGATGTTGCCGATGTGGACGGCGACGGTCTTCTGGCTGATGAAGAGGCGCTCGCCGATCTCACGGTTCGTGATGCCCTCGGCGATCAGGGCGAGCACCTCGAGCTCGCGCTTCGAGAGGCCGAACGCCTGCTTGGGCCCCTTGCTCGCTTCGGGCGCGAAGGCGGCGGCAATGCCGGACGGATCAGGACCGACCGACTCGCGCGATGAGATCGGCTCGCCGCCGTGGGCGCCGGGGCGGGGGCCGTTCGACATCGCGGGCATGCCGCGGACTGGTGAGGGGCCGGGGCCGACGGCGACGTGGGCGGGCGCCGGCGGTTCGGACTTCTCCAGGCCGGGGATGGTGATCATCGCCCGGCTTGCGAGGTTCACGAGCTCGCGGAGCAGCGGGCGGGCCCCCAGCTCCCGGGCAATGCGGGCTGCGTCGAGCAGCGGCCCGCGGGCAGCCGCCCTGGCGACACGTGCGTCGCGACCCGGCAGCGAAGATTCCGCCTGGCGCCATCGAGCGCGCGCCACCTGGTACGGCTCGCCGGCGCGCTCCCATGCCTGCGCGGCGGTATCCCACAGGACGGGATCGTCGCGGCCATCGAGTCGGGCGGAATAGGCGCGGGCGGTGGCGAGATTCGCGTCGGTCTCGAGGCGGGACGGCGAGCCCGCAGGGACCCCGGAGGCGCGGACCACGGTCTCGGTCTCGGCGAGGATGCGCTTGCCGCGTTGGCGCGCGCCGCTGACCTCCGGGAGCGCGTGGCGCTCGCGCGCGTCCGCGGCGACGGCGGCCTGGACCTCGAGGTACGTGGCTGCCATGCGGCCGGCGAGGGACCAGTCTTCGGCTCGGCGGACCAGCGCCCAGCCGCGCTCCGCGGCGCGGCGGGCATCGGCGACGTCGCCGCGCCACAGCGCGAAGGCGGCCGCGGCTCGGGTGGCCGGCACTTCCAGCTGCGGATCCGGCGCGTGGTCGATCTCCAGGGGACGCCAGCCGAGGAGCGACGCCGCGCGCTCGTCGACCGACGTCTCGACCTCGAGCATCGCGGCCGTCACGGATGCGTCCGCGAACGCGACGGCATCAGGTGACCACTCCAGGGCCATCCGGATCGTCTCGCGCGCTTCCGACCAGCGGCCGGCATTGAACAGCGCCTCAGCGATGTTGCCGCGCAGCGAGTTGCCGTAGGCGACCTCGAGCCCGTCGGCCTTCGCGCGCTCGATCGCGTCCTGGGTGACGGCGATGGCGTCGTCGCGGCGTCCGAACAGCGCCAGCGCGGTCGTGAGATTGAGCGAGGCCCGGAAGGTGGCCTCCGGGTCGTCGAGCTCGCGTGCGAGCGACAGCGCGGACTCCAGCTGCGCGATCCCGTCCGCGCCGGCGGCACCCCAGGCGCGAGCGATGCCAACGGTGCACATCGCGTGCGCTTCGATGGAACGGGCGGCATCGCCTTCGGCAACCGAGCATTCCCGGGCGATCGCGATCGCCTCGTTGCCGACGCGCGTGGCCTCGACGAAATGGCCGAGCAGCATCAGCGTCTGCGACAGCGACGCGAGCACCGAGGCGCGCAGCACGGTCTGGCCATCCGGGGTGATCGCGGCGGCGCGACGGTGCTCGGCGAGGGCCCGATCGTGGTCGCCGAGCGACCGAAGCACGCGACCGAGCGTCTCGTAGATCGCGGCCGCGATCTCCGCATCCTCCCGCTCGCCAAATCGACCGACCGCAGTCTCGAGGTACGCGAGCGCACGGTCAGACCGGCCGGCGGCGAGTGCGACCTCCGCGGTCTCGAAGAGCAGGCGCCCATCGGCGGCTCGCGCTCCCGCGGCGGCTCCAAGCTCCAGTGCCAGCTCGCGGGCCGCGAGCGCATCAGCGGCGCTGTCAAGGTGCTCCGCATCCGCAGCGGCTGCGAGTGCCGCCGCCCGCGCCCGTGCCGGCTCGAAGGCGGCGAGCCAGTGGGTCAACGACGAGGCAGGATCCAGGCTGAGCGCCGAGGCGAGTGCCAGGTGGTGGCGCCGGCGCTGCACGGGCAGCAGGTCAGCTTCGATCGCGGCCGCCACGAGCTCGTGGCGAACCTCGAGCCGGCCATCGGCACGCTCGCGCAAGAACCCGTGGTCGATCGCCTCCATCACGCCGGCGCGGAGGTCCGCGTCGAGAACGCCGTCGCCGCGTCGTGGCTTCGTCGTCGATCGAGGCGGCAGCCCGTCGACCAGGTCTTCGAAGGTGGCAGCGACCGCCGACAGCTCCCCGCGGGTGAGCGGGCGGCCTGCCGGCGCGAGCAGCCGGAGCGCCCGTCGGGCTTCGGGGGACCGCCGCGCGAGTCGCGCCAGCACGAGCTCATCCAGCGTGGACCCGAGTGAGAACCCGGGGAGCTCTCGGCGCGCGGCGAGCACCTCTTCCGCGATGAGCGGGTCGCCGCCCGATCGCTCCGCGACGAGAAGGAGCGCTGCAGCCGTCGGGCGCTCGCCCTCGATCTCCGTGACGAGCTGCGAGAGGTCGAACCGGTCGAGCGGTCCGAGGTCGATCGGTGACGGCGGGTCGGACGAGCCGTTGATCGTTGCGAGCTGCGACTGGAACGGGTGGCCGCGGGTCAGCCGGTCGCGGCCGTAGGTCAGGACGAGGCAGGCGCGCGCGGGTCGCGCGACGCGCGCCAGGAACGTCGCGAGGTTCCGGGTTCCGTCGTCGGCGTGGTGCAGGTCCTCGAGGACGAGCAGGATCGGCTGGCGCTCCCCGGCCCGCTCGAGCAGCCCCTGGATCGCCTCGCCGATCCAGGCGCCGCGGCGCTCCGGCGCGATCGAGTCGCGCCGTTCATGCCGAATCGCGCCGCCGAGCCGCTTCGCAACCCCGGGCAGCAACCGCGCGAGCGGCTCAGCGCCCGGGCCGGCGACCGCGGCCAACGTGGCGTCGTCGAGCGATTGGAGCCACGGCGTGAGCCCCTCGACGATCGGACCGAACGCCGCGCGACCGCGCGCCGGCACTGCGGAGCATCGAACGACCTGGAATGGCTGGTCCAGCCTCCCGACGCGCCGCACGGCCTCCGTCACGAGGCGGGACACGCCGACGCCGCCACGGCCGGACAGCAGCAATCGCGGGCTGCGGCCTTCGGCGGCGGCCTCGAGGGCGACGGCGAGGTGGGAGAGCTCGCGCTCCCGACCCACGAACCGTTCGGAGCTGAACTTCGCGGGCATCGTGTCCATGCTGCCACACGATCCCGCCGCCAAGATCGGTCGCTGCGCGGCTACGCTCTCGCGGCGATGCCCGAGACCCCCGAATTTCCGTTGACCGAAGACGCCACCGAGCCCGACGACGTCGACGACGCGCCCACCGCAGTGCTATGGCGTGACCGCGCGTTCCTCGCTGTCTGGTCCGCGGCGACCGTGTCGATCTTCGGCTCGCTCATCACGCGGACCGCCCTGCCGTTCGCCGCGATCATCATCCTCAACGCCGGCCCGATCGAGATCTCGGCGATCCGTTCAGCGGAGCTGGTGGCGGGCCTGGTGTTCGGGTTGGTTGCGGGCGCATGGGTGGACCGCCTCCGACGCCGACCGATCCTCATCTGGGCCGATCTCGGCCGCGCGCTCCTCCTCGCCTCGATTCCCCTCACCTTCATCCTCCACGCGATGAGCCTGCTGCAGCTCGTGTTCGTGGCGTTCGCCGCGGCGGTCCTCTCGACGTTCTTCGACGTCGCGGACCACGCGTACCTGCCGACCGTCGTCTCGCGCAAGCGCCTCGTCGCCGCGAACAGCGCCCTGACGGCGACCGGTTCGATCGCGGAGTTCTCGGCGTTCGGCCTCGGCGGGTTCCTGATCCAGATCTTCACCGCGCCGATCGCGATCCTCATCGATGCGGTCTCGTTCGTCGTGTCAGCGATCCTGCTCGCCACGATCAGGAAGCCGGAGCCCCCGCCGACGCCGCACGCGGATCGCGAGCCGGTGCTCCGCGAGATTCGCGAAGGGATCCGCATCCTGCTGGGCTCGCCGCTGCTGCGCGCGCTGGCGTTCTCCCACGGCGGGACGCACATCCTGTGGGGCATCTTCAGCACGTCCTACCTGGTCTTTGCGTACGAGGAGCTCCATCTCGATGTCGCCACGGTTGGCGTCATCGCGGCGATCGGCGGCATCGGATCGCTGGCGGGCTCGGCGCTCGCGCCGATCATGGTCCGCCGCTTCGGGATCGGAAACTCGATCCTCCTCGGCATCATCGGGTTCGTTGCCGGCAACGCCCTGATCCCGTTGGCCCCTGCGTCCGGCGCCGTGCTCGGAATCTCGGTCGGCGCGCTGTTCCTGATCGGCCAGCAGCTGGTCGGCGACTCGCTGGCGACCGTGTTCGAGGTCAGCGAGACGTCGCTGATGCAGGCGAGCGTCACCGACCGGGTCCTCGGCCGGGTCAACGCGTCGTTCACGACGTTCACAACCCTGCTGACCCTCGGCGGCACGATCGCCGGCGGGTTCATCGCGGAGTCCTTCGGGATTCGAACCGCGTTCTGGGTCGGGCTCGCTGGCGCCGCGCTGACGCTCGTCATCGTGTGGTTCTCGCCGGTGCGACACGTGCGCGACGCCCCGCTTGCCCCGACGATCGACCTGCCCGGCGACACGCTCCCGATCACGGAATAGGGCTGCCGAGCGCCGTGCCGCCGCACCCGCGGAACACGCTGAACGAGCTCTCCGGCGAGGAGTGGCTCTACTTCACGAAGTCCGTCTGGACGACCGCCTACCCGTCCGAGCTGGGCCACGCGCTCCGGCGCCAGCACGGCGCGAACAAGCCGCCGCGGCTCATGGCGAAGGTCATCGAGTTCTTCACGAAGTCCGGCGAGCTGGTCCTGGATCCCTTTGCCGGGGTCGGCGGCACGCTGCTGGGCGCGGCAATCGCGCGCGGGCCGCGGCGGGCGCTGGGGATCGAGCTGTCACCTCGCTGGGCGTCGGTCTACGCGTCGGTCGTCGAGGCGGCGCTCGCCGAGAACGCCGGCGCAGGTCCGACCCTGGTCGACCTCGGCCCGAACGACCCCGGCGGCGTTCGGACGTTCGACCCGTCGGGCTGCGAGCTGCGCGTCGGCGATTCGCTCGCGATCCTGCCGACGCTCGAGGACGACTCCGTCGACTTCATCGCCTCGGATCCGCCGTACAACGTGCAGCTGCCGATGACGATGTCCGGCGGCCCACTCTCCGAGGAGCATGCAAACCGCAAGACCGACTACGCGATGGTCACCGACGACCCCGCAGATCTCGCCAACGCGGCCGACTACCCGGCGTTTCTCGACGCGATGGAGGCGGTCCTGCGCGAGCTGCATCGCGTGCTCCGGCGCGGTCGGTACGCGGTGCTCATCGTGCGCGACGCCTACCAGGACGGGCGCTACATCTTCACCGGGTCAGACCTCGCGACGCGCGCCGCCGCTGCCGGCTTCACGCCCAAGGGCGATCTCATCTGGTACCAGGCTGGCACCCGCCTCCGCCCCTACGGCTACCCCACCGGCTTCGTGCCGAACATCACGCACCAGCACCTCGTGGTATTCCGGAAGGAACCCGCGAAGCGCCGCTAGCGACGCGTGCGACGGATCGCCGTGCATTCGATGCAATGTTCGAACCGATCGGCCCGGTTTTCGGTCGCAACCGTGCGGGGAATGCAAGCAGGCGCCCGATCCTAGGAGTCGAGATCGTCGATGCGCTTCCATGCCTCGGCGAGGTTGAGGCGAGCCGCCCACGTCTCGATGTACCGCCGATCGAGTCCTTCGGCGATTGCGGCGATTCCCTCGACGTCACGGAGCTGGCGCTCCGATCCGGTTTCGATTGCCCACACCAGCTTCGACAGGATCAGGTCCTCTGGGCTGATCACGTCGGCATCGAGCGCGGGCCCTCGGACGCGACGACGACGCCCGAATGCCGAGGTCGAAAACGCATCCGATTTCCGAACAATCAGGTCGACCTTGAGATCGAGCGCCGCCACGTTGAACTGCGCCCGCTGCGTCACGGCAGCACGGGCCGCCTCGAGATCGACATACAGCCCGTCGGCTTGGATTCGTTGGACGAAAGCTTCCAGCTGCTCGCGGCTCGGGTCGACGACGACGTCGGCATCGTTCGTTGACCTTGGCTCGCCGTACCTCGAGCTCGCGACAGACCCCGTGACCATGTAGGGGATCGCTTCGGCCTCGAGCGCAGCCAAGACCTGGCCGAGGAGGTCCTCGAGCTTCACCTACGCCGACGCTTCAGCTCGGCGTCCACCTGATCGCTCGGCCACTCCGGGTGCGTATCTCGAATGGCGTCCCGAGCGACCGCCCGAACGAACTCCGTCAGCTCGAAGGCGCGACGGAGGCGCGCGTCCGGCCCCATCGCTCGATATGCGGCGACCTGGCGCGCCCAGAAGTCCCGACTCGTGTCGCGCGGCGCAGGCATGGCGGAACTGTACCGCTCCACGGTCGGCGTGCGGTCGGCGGTACCACTGCCGATAGCTACGGCTACGTCGGTCCGACCGAGACAGCCTGGCAGGTCGGCAACGCGACGACCACGAGCTCGCTATCCATCGATGATGCGCTTGAGGCGTTGATTGTGGGTCGGATGCCCTCGATCGATCCGGCCGAACACAAGCTCTTCGCCAAAGCAGCGAGATTGCAGGGCCCATCGTCCAGTTGACGCAACGGACGTAGCACGCCTAGCCAGTGGATCCGGCAGTGAGTGTGTCCGATTTCTGCGGCGGGATAAGCGAAGCCCACTTGGCGAACTGTGCGGATGCGAGCCCGCCAGGCAAGCGTCGCGCTTGACCATCGCGTCGTTGTGGACAACAGCTGCATACAAAATCGGCCGGCGATCGACTTCGTGGGGAGCGCCAGATCTATGCGCGTCGATCATGCCCGGCATGGTCAAAGGCTGTTAATCGTCGATTTCGGCGCCGATGCGCACCCGAACCGCGCCAGTGCGAGTCACGCTGCGTGAAACCACCGGAAATGGCGCGGCGGGCCGTCGAGGGGGAGGCCTCGACGACCCGCCGACTTGGCGCTTGAGAGTCCGGTAGGAAGGACCCGAACTCCCGCCTGGAGCAAGACGCGTGGAGCGCTGGGATCGGCGGGCAAGCCGCCGCGGGACTGGCCTGTGCCTAGATCAGGCCTCGTGCAGAGAGGAGCGCGGTGAGGGCGTCGTCGGCCTCGGCCGGCATCGCGAGCCGCTGCGCGCTCGGGAGAGACGACCCGCCGCGCTGGCCGAGCGTGGTCCGATGGACCCAGCCCTGGTCGCCGTTCGGGCAGAGCACTTCGATGTACGCGCCCGAGGTGCTCATGACCTGCACTTCGTCGCCCGAAGCGAGGTCGGAGACCTGGAGCCCGAGTACCTCGTCCGGTCGGTCGAGCACCGGCACGACCGCATAGCGCACGACCCGCAGGTCGAGCTCGGCGGAGACGTCGGCGAAGGTCATCGGCATTCGATGCACCGGAGCCATGCGCGAAGGATCGGCGCGACGGGCCTCCAGAAGGGACGGGCGGCGCCAGCGGGGCATGTTCGACTCGGGGTCGACCGGCTCGGCGGACTGCGGCGCCATGACGGCTTCGTCGCGGGCGATCGAGGGGCGAGCCTGGGGCTCGGGGGCCGGCGGGGCCATCATCGCCGCGATCTGGTCAGCTGCGGAAAGCTTCGCCACCGCGGGCCGGCGAGCGACGCCCAGGAGCCCGACGACGCCCGCGCCGACGATGCCCATCGCGATGGCTGTCGTGGTCGCCAGGCCGGCGACAACCGCGCCGACGAGGACCACGCCCATCACCGCTCCCATGACCAGGAGTCGGGCGATTCCAGCTCCGAGGTTCTGCATGATTCCGGCCTCCCCAGCGGGGATAACCCCCGCGATTGATGACCGGACTATCCGCGGCAGAAGGAGGGGGCGGCAATGGTACGTGGGTCATGTCAGAGCGGATGGGGCTGGGTCGGATTGGTGCGGTTGCCGCGGGCTATGGAACCGGAATCGAGCCCTCCAGCCCGGCGCGTCCGGGCAACAAGCGCTGTCAAATCGGCGACACCGCCGGTCGATGGTCATCCCCCGGCCGCCGACCCGCTGGTACTCCCGCCGGTACCCCCATCGGGTCATACCACCCTCACGCGCGAGCGCACACGATGCGCGCATGCAGGTCATCGCTTCGAACCGCACCCGAGCCGGCCGACCGAGCCGCCTCGCCCTCTACACCGCTCTCTTCGTCGGCGTGTCCCTCGTGGCCGCCTCGGCGTTCCTGCTGTACCTGGTCTTCGGGGCCAACTTCATCGACCGCTTCATGCCCCGAACCCACCCCTCCACCTGGGAGCTCGTCTCGGGCGCCCTCGCCTGGACGTTCGCGCTGACCGCACCCGCGGGCTTCGGCCTCATCGGCATCGCCCGACTCGCCACCGCGTACGACCGCTGGAGCGCGCGCAAGCCGCGGGTCACCCCGGCCGTCCGACTCCGCCGCGCCATCGGCGATGACCACGTCGTCGCGACGGGCGTTCGACTGCCCGACGGCTCGCGAACCGTTCCCGAGCTCGTCATCGGCCCCTTCGGCGCCGCGATCATCGAAGAGCTCCCGCCCGCCGGCGCTGTCCTCTCGCGGGGCGTCCGATCCTGGGAAGTGCGCGTCGGCTCCGGCCAGATCCGCACCATCGACAACCCGCTCACCCTCGCCGCGCACGACGCCGACCGCGTCCGGAGCTGGCTCTCACCGGACGATGGCGACCGCGTGACCAAGGTCTACGCCGCCGTTGTCGGCAACGACCCGAAGGTCGAGCGCCGCTCGAACGTTGCCCTCCTGGCGCCTTCGCAGGTCGCCGAGTGGCTGCAGTCGCTGCCGCCGCAGAAGTCCTTCGACTCTGCACGCCGCGACTCGGTCGTCAAGCAGGTCCGCTCGGCTCTCTAGCCGCGCTGCTTGGTAGGGGAGGGAGGACTCGAACCTCCGACTTCCGAGGTATAAGCTCGGCGCCTCTAACCAACTGGGCTACTCCCCCGCGCGCATCCTACGCCGCGCCGCCGCGGGCGCGAGATCAGCCGAACAGCGGGCGGATGATCGAGATCAGCAGGAACATGAAGTAGACCATCGGGATCGCGGCGAACAGGCCGAGTGCCGCGCTCCACGGTGTCCGCGTCGCCCGCGTCCCGGAGCCTCTGGGCAGCGGCACGAGCAGCCACGTGAAGAACGCGCCGGCGACCAGGACGCCGAGGGCGCAGATGACGGCCGCACCGAGCCGCCGGGCGTCTGCGTCCGCGCCTGACTGCCCTGCAAGCGCGACGTCGTTCGCGAGGTAGCCGGCCCCGAACAATGCAGCGATTACGAAGCTCGAGGCGACCGCGCGAAAGACCGGTCGAGGCGCATTGCGGAACTGGCGCCAGCGGATCCCGAGCCAGGAGCGCCGTTTGGGCGCGCCGTCAGTCAAGGCAGCGCAGCCCGACGCACGTTGGATCGCCGGTCCAGGCATCCATGAGCGCAAGGACGCCGGCAAAGCCATCCCGGATGGGCGTGCCGTGGTGGTGCGCGCACGTCGCCGTGCCGAGCGGCTGCTCGCAGTGCTCGTGGACCAGGACGAGGTAGCGCTGGAACCACTCGGGATCGTGGAGATGGAACGCCCGGCGGAATGACCGTTCGCGGTCGACGAGCTCGTACTCGTAGCGATCGCGCTCGAATCGATCGTTGGCCACGCGCCGGAAGTGCTCGCGCACGACGAGCCTCGAGCGGGCTGGCGCACGACCGTCCGGCAAGGACCCGGCAAGCTCGAAGCTCAACGAGCTGTCTGCTGCTTCGAGCACCTCAACGGCTGCCCGCGGTGCCGGCGACGTCAGTGCGACCCCGTATCGCTCGAGGAGCTCCGCGATGTCCCCGGCATAGTCGTCGACATCGGGTCCCGTGAGTTGCACGTGTCCCTAGCGGACGGTCGCATCGAGCGCGGGGATGGGCTCGCCGGCGCCGAATTCGATACCGCGTTCGACCCGCCGTCGAACCACGCCGCGGCGCACGACCGGCTCACCGCTCTCGTATCGACGCAGGGCGGGTGCGGGGATGCGGACAAGGCGCGCCGAAACGCGAATTGCGGGCAGCTCGTCGCGGTCGATCATCCGAGCCACCGTGTCATGGCTGACGCGCAGCAGCTCTGCCACTTCCTTGATCGAGTACCACCGGGGCTCGGCCATCGTCATTGCTCCTGCGTCGATTGCGTTATCGCGCACGATACCGCACCTGACGCTCCCGTCAAGCGGGAGCCGCTACTGGTTGACGATCGTCAGCGTGCGGCGCGGCGGGATCGTCTCTGGCGTGTGCGAGGCGAGGAGGCGGACGCCGTCGACGAAGGTGTCGACCTCCTGCTCGGTCGTCCAGAAGCCAATGCTGATCCGCAGCGCGTTCACCAGCGGCAGCGTGCGTGCGACGCAGAACGTGCGCGATTGGAGCTCGTCGAGCGCCGGTTGGATCTCCCAGCCCGCGATCTGGAACGAGATCAGACCGGCCATCCGGTCGCGCGGGGTCAGCAGGGTCACGCCCGGGATCGCAGCCAGGAGGTCCGCTGCCCGGTGCGCCATTTCGGACCCGCGGCGGGAGACGAAGTCGAGCCCGACGTACATCGACAGCCAGCCGATCGATCGGGCGAACCCGGTCACCGACGGCCGGTGATAGCCCGCGACCTGCAGGCGTCGGGCGTCTTCGTTCATCGTCCGGTTGCCGCGCGAGTCCCAGCTCGCGAAGGTCGCCCACCCGCCGTACGTCGACTTGAGCTGCGGCAGCACCTCGCGCCGCACCCAGAGCGCGCCGAGGCCCTCGGGCCCGAGCAGCCATTTCTGGCCCGGGATCGCGTACATGTCGACATCGAGGTCGCGGACGTTCACCGGGATCGCCCCGGCCGACTGCGCGCCGTCGACCAGCACCAGCGCGCCGCGCGCGTGCGCGATCTCGGCGATGCGCTTGACGGGCATCACCAGCCCCGAGGTCCAGAGGACGTGCGAGATCGAGACGAGCTTCGTGCCGGGGGTGATCAGCGCGTCCACGGCGGCAACGATCTCGTCGTCGGACGCATCGACGCCGAACTCGGCGAAATGCAGGTCCAGCCCGAAACGGTCGCAGACCATGTACAGCGGGCCGAACCCGCCGGGGTGCTCGTGGCAGGTCGAGACGGCTCGGTCGCCGGGTTTCCAGTCGATCGCCCAGGTGCCCTGGTTCATGCCGTCGGTGGCGGCGTGGGTGATCGCGATCTCGTCGATGTCGCCGCCGAGGACGGCAGCGACGGCGGCTTTCGCCTCCTCGAGCCGCTGCGCGAACTCCGCCCAGTACTCGGCGGCCGCGCGTCCGAAGTCGCGCTCGTACTCCTCGAGCTGCTGCATCGCGGCGGCGGTCTCGGCCGGCATCGGCCCGACCGAGCCCGTGTTCAGCTGGATGGCGGCCTTCAGGGACGGCAGCGCTTCGCGGACGGCGGCGAGCTTGTCCTCGTCGCTCATGAACGGGGAGACCACGAACCTATGATACGGGCGTGGTTCGCTTGATCCGCGCCGGCTCGCGCGCTCGATGACCGGGTTCGCGCGCCCCGAGCTGCTCGCCTCGACC
>DATFHO010000044.1:0-53763 GCA_035248345.1 Candidatus Limnocylindrales bacterium | reverse complement strand
CGCGGTCCCTGCCGCGGATCGCGCGCACCTCCAGCGCGCCGTCGACAAGGCGAAGGTCGCCATCGCAGACCAGCTCGAGTGGATCGAGGAGATCAAGCCGGGCGCCGTCCCGGATTGGGCGATCGGCCGGGCAAAGTACGACGAGCTGCTCGCGCTGCGCGCGTTCGAGGGCCTCGATACGGACGCGATCCTCGAGATCGGCTGGAAGCAGCTGGAGCTCAACCACGAGCTGCGCCGGAAGGCCGCGCACGACATCGACCCGACCGCAAGCGAGATGGAGGTCGTCGACCGCGTCAAGCACGACCATCCCGAGACGTTCGACGACGCGCTCGAGGAATACCGCGTCGCGATGCGCCGCGCGCGCCAGCACCTGATCGACCACGACATCGCCACCGTGTCGGACGACGAGCGCGTCGAGGTCGTCGCAACGCCGCCGTTCCTGCGCGGGGTGATGCCGTTCGCGGCCTACTTCGAGCCCGCCCGCTACGACGCATCCCCCGTCGGCGTGTACGTCGTGACGCCCGCCGTGGACGACAACCCCACGGCGCTGATGGAGCACTACCGCGCCGCGATCAGCAATACGAGTGTCCACGAGGCGTACCCGGGCCACCACCTCCAACTCGCCCTCGCGGCCCGCCACCCGAGCCTCACGCGCGCCCAGGTCGATGCCCCGGAGTTCGTCGAGGGCTGGGGCATGTACAGCGAGCAGATGATGCGCGAGGAGGGCTTCGACACCGGCCCCGCCTTCATGGTCGCCGTGGCGACCGACGCGATCTGGCGAGCCGCCCGCATCGTCCTCGACGTGCGCATGCACCGCGGCGAGGTCTCGATCGAGGAGGCGACCGACTTCCTGATCGAGCACACCGGCTTCGAGCGCCCGAACGCCCTCGCCGAAGCACGTCGCTACACCTACACGCCCACGTACAACCTCTCCTACCTGCTCGGGAAGGTGCTGTTGCTCAAGCTGCGCGACGAGGAGAAGGCGCGGCTGGGCAGTGCCTTCTCGCTGCGCGACTTCCATGACGTGCTGCTGCGCGGCGGCTCACTGCCGGTCTCGTTCCATCGGCGGGCACTGCACGGCGAGGGCCGATCTCCCGCTCCCGGCGCGGCCTGAGGCGGTGCAGGTCATCCCCTCGATCGACGTCAAGGACGGGCGATCCCGCATCGTGTTCTGGCCGGGCGTCGCGACGGGCGTCGGCGCACCCACCGATCGCCCCGAGCGCATCGCCTCGCACTTCGTCGACCTCGGCGCGCCGCTCGTCCACGTCATCGACTTCGACGGCGCGCTGCGCGGGGCGCCCGTGAACACCGACGTGATCGGCGCGATCGCCTCGCGGGTCGCCACGCCGCTCCAGCTTGCCGGCGGGCTCGACACGCCCGAGGCGATCAGCGTCGCGTTCGCCGCCGGCGCCACGCGGGTCGTGACCACCCTCGCGGTCGCGGATGACGCCAGCCTCCTTCGTTCCTGTCTCCAGGTCGCGGGCGACTGGCTGGCCGTCGGGCTCGACGCCCGGGCGGACCGGCTCAAAGCGTTCGCGTGGCACCGCGCGAGCCCGCCCACGCTGCGGGAGCTCGTCTCGGAGCTTGCCGGGCGTGGCGTTCGGCGCTTCGTCCTGGGTCACGCGACCGGCGATCCGGAGGTCGCCGAGATCGCCGCCCTTGCGCGAACCGTGGATGCGGACCTGCTCATCGCCGGCGGGGTTTCCGATGCCGCGGGGATCCGCCGCATGCGCGACACGGGCGCAGCGGGCATCATCCTCGGCGAGGCGCTCCTGTCCGGGGCGATCGACTACCAGTCCGCCCGTGAGGCTGCCGCATGAGCTCCCGTCCACCTGGTCGCCGCGTCCCCAACAAGAGCCATGGCCTTCGAGCACCCAGCTCGCCGGCACGGCCAGCGAAGGACGCAGGGGTGACGCCGCCATCCGGGGACACGTTGCCCTCGTCGACGAGCCCGTCGACCGACCCGGCCGCATCGACCGGCTCGCCGGGTGCCGCCGGCCTTCGTCCGGGCAGCCGGTCGGCGAACCGCGCCGCCAAGCGCGCGTCCACCACGGGCGTTCGACCGAAGACCCAGGTCCGCCGCCAGCCCCGGCGTTCGAGCAACGCGAACAACACGGGCCTGGTCGTCCTCGCGGCCGTCGCGGTGATGGTCCTCGCTGCCGTGATCATCGTCGCGAACCCGTTCGCCGCGCCGAAGCCCAGCCCCACTGCGGGCGTCTTCGGTGACGGCACCTGCCCGACCAGCCAGCCGGCATCGCTCGCGACCGACGCAACGAAGTACGTCACGATCAGCACGGACCTCGGCGACATCGTCGTGAAGGTCAGCGGCAGCCTCGCGCCGATCGCCGCGGGCAACTTCGTCGCTCTCGCCCAGTGCGAGTACTACGACGGCGTCCCGTTCCATCGCACGGCAGCGCTCGGGGACGGCACGCCGTTCGTGATCCAGGGCGGCGACGGCCAGAACGGCGACGGCAGCGGCGGCCCCGGCTACACGATCAAGGACGAGCCAGTGACGACGCCCTACAAGCGCGGCACGGTCGCGATGGCCCGAACCTCGGCTGCCAACAGCCAGGGCTCGCAGTTCTTCATCGTGCTCGACGACAAGGACGGCGCCGTCCTCTCGTCGGCGAACACCTACGCGATCTTCGGCGAGGTCGTCCAGGGGATGGACGTCGCCGACGCGATCTACAAGGCCAGCAACGGCGCCGAGACGCCGACCGATCCGATCCTGATGAACACCGTGACGGTGTCCGACACGCCACCGCCAGCGCAGGCGCCGACGACGGCGCCATCGAGCGCCCCCACCACCGCCCCGACGACGGCGCCGACCACGGCCCCGACCGCCGCGCCCGCATCCTGACCCAACCCCGAGCTTCAGAGGAGCACGACATGACGAAAGCCACGATCAGCACCGAGCTGGGCGACATCGAGGTCGACCTGTTCACGCAGGCAGCCCCGAAGGCGACGCAGAACTTCATCGATCTCGCCAAGAAGGGTTTCTACGAAGACGTGATCTTCCATCGCGTCATCCCCGGCTTCGTCATCCAGGGCGGCGACGGCGAGCACGGCAAGAAGTCGTCGCTCAACACCGGACGCGTCGGCACGGGCGGCCCGGGCTACACGTTTGCGGACGAGCCGGTCCACGGCGACTACGGCCGCGGCTCGCTCGCGATGGCGAACGCCGGCCCGAACACGAACGGCAGCCAGTTCTTCATCTGCACCGCCGACCTCTCCGGCCGGCTGCCGAAGAACTACACGCTGTTCGGCCAGGTCACGAAGGGCATGGACATCGTCGACAAGATCGTCTCGGCGCCGCGCAACTCGCGCGACCTGCCGGATTCGCCGGTCGCGATGACCTCGGTGACGATCCAGGAGGACTGACGCCGGCGCTCGCAGGCGCCTTGATCGACCACCAACGTGGGTTGCAATGCGCGTGTAACGTCGCCGAGCACGCCTCGGAACGAAGAGTTAAGGGTTTTTCACATTCTCTGCGACGAAAACCCTTGGATTCGGCACGCCCGTCACGTAGACTGTGCAACGCACTGCGCTCGCGCAGCGTCCGCTGCCCCAGCGGCAAGGTCATGGGTAGGTTGGGTCAGGGTAGTCGGTGCAGCCGACGTGATAGATGCCCTTGACGCGTGGCGGAAGCGTCCGTTTCGACGGATATCTTCACCGGGACAGCATCGGAGCGGCTCCTTCGGGAGCCGCTCCGAACTTTTTCCCCGATGATTGCCCTGATGCCTGACGCGCGCTTCTCGCGCTTCTGGCATCGCTGGTTCCCGATCCAGTACCGCCTCATCCGGCTCCTTGACCCGTTCGCGCGCACGTGGTGGCGCGGGTTCGGGCTCGGGAACGTCGTGGAGCTCCAGGTCGCGGGCCGCCACACGGGCACGCAGCGGCGCGTGCTGCTCGGGCTGCTGCGCGACGGCGAGCACTGGTTCCTCGGGCACCCCAACGGTGACGTGGCCTGGACCCGCAACCTCGAGGGGGCGGGTACGGCGGCGCTCGTGTTCCGGCCGCCGACGACGATCGCCGTCCGCGCGAGACGCCTGGAGCCCGGCGACCTGCGGGATCGCGCCATCGCCGCCACTGGCCAGCACGTCTTCCCGGGCAACCTGATCTACCGGATCGCGCGCCGCCATATCCGTGCCGCCGGCACGTACTTCCTGATCGAGCTCGAGTGACGAGAACTCCGGGGACTCGCGGGCGGTAGCCTTCGCGCATGGCCGACCGAACGGATCGCCGACCCAGGTTCCTGCTTCCCATCCGGCGCCCGCCGGCCGCCGCGTCGACGCCCGGAGCCCTCCCGCTGCACGCGGAGCCGCCCGAGGTCTCGATGGAGGCACGGCCCGAGGACGTCGTCGCGCCGGTCGAGCAGTCCATGGTCGATGCGGGCGTCTACGTCGGCGGCCAGCGCGTGGCTTCCCCGAAGACGGTGACCGAGACGGCGGCCGTCCTCCGCGAGACGAAGGGCGCGATGGCCTGGCTCGGCCTGTTCCGGCCGACCGAGGCACAGCTCCGGCCGGTCGCGGAGGAGTTCGGGCTGCACGAGCTGGCCGTCGAAGACGCGATCGTCGCCCACCAGCGCCCGAAGCTGGAGCGGTACGGCGACACGCTCTTCGTCGTCCTTCGGGCGGCGACGTACCTCGACAAGGACGAGGAGGTCGAGTTCGGCGAGATTCACCTCTTCGTCGGGCCGAACTTCGTGATCACGGTCCGGCACTCCCGCACGCCCGACCTGGGCGTCGTCCGGCATCGCATGGAGGCACTCCCCGAGCTTCTCGCGCTCGGGCCGGAGGCCGTGCTCTACGCGATCCTCGACAGCGTCGTCGACGGGTTCGCGCCGGTCGTGGCCGGGCTCGACAAGGACATCGACGAGATCGAGACCGAGGTCTTCCGCGGCGACCCGCGGGTCTCGCGGCGCATCTACGAGCTGTCGGGCGAGGTCATCGAGTTCCAGCGCTCGACCCGGCCGCTGCACGGCATGCTCGAGGCGCTGGTTGCCGGCTTCGAGAAGTACGGGACGAACGAGGAGCTGCAGCGCTACCTGCGCGACGTCGCCGACCACGCGACGACGGTCACGGAGCGGGTCGCGGGCTTCCGCCAGATGCTCGCCGACATCCTCACCGTCAACGCCACGCTCGTGAACCAGGCCCAGAACGAAGAGGTGAAGCGCCTGACCGAGGCGAGCATCGCCCAGAACGAGGAGGTCAAGCGGATCTCCTCATGGGCCGCGATCATCTTCGCGCCGACGCTCATCGCGGCGGTGTACGGCATGAACTTCACCAACATGCCGGAGCTCGGCTGGGATCTGGGCTATCCGTTCTCGCTCGCGCTGATGGGCATCGTCAGCGTCGGGCTGTGGCTGATCTTCCGGAAGCGCGGCTGGCTCTAGGGCCGCGACGGCGGGGCGGCCTGCCGGGGCGGGCGGCGCCTCTACAGCGCGAGGATGAACTTCGCGATCTCGAAGTAGATGATCAGGCCGGTGCCGTCGACCAGCGTCGCGATCAGCGGCGCCGACACCACCGCGGGGTCCGCTCCGAGCCGCCGCAGAATCAGCGGCAGCGCCGCGGCCACGATGGCCGACCAGACGCAGATCGCGAAGATCGTGATCGCCACGACCGCGCTCACGTTGTTGCCGACCCCGAGCGTGAACCCCCTGCCGAACGCGACCACGGCCATGATCACGCCGATCACGAGCCCGACCCGCATCTCCTTGAACACCAGCCACGCGATGTCCTTCAGCGCGACCTCGCCGAGGGCCATCGCGCGGACGACGAGCGTCACCGTCTGGCTACCGAGGTTGCCGCCCGTGCCGATCAGCAGCGGGATGAAGAAGCTGAGCGCAACGGCCGCCTGGAGCTCGTCCTCGAAGTTCCGCAGGACGGTCCCCGTGTACGCCTCGGCGAGGAAGAGGAGGAGCAGCCAGCCGACGCGCTTGCGAACGAGCAGCGGCACGGACGCAAGGCGGTACGGCAGGTTCAAGGGCTGGGAGCCGCCGAGCCGCTCGATGTCCTCCGTGGCCTCCGCCTCGATGACGTCCGCGACATCGTCCTCGGTGATGATCCCGACGAGGTGGTCGTCGTCGTCGACCACCGGGATGGCGAGCAGGTTGCGGTCCGTGAGCAGGCGCGCGGCGGTCTCCTGGTCGGCGGAGGCGCGGACGCGGACGGTCGATGGCGCCATGAGCTGCTCGACCGGGGTCGAGACGGGGCTCAGGAGGAGTCGGTACAGGGAGAGCACGCCGAGGAGGTGCCGCTGGTCGTCGACGACGTACACGTAGTTCACGGTTTCCGCGTCGTCGACGAGCCGTCGGATCGCGGCGGTCGCCTGGGCCGCGGTGGCCTCCTTCGCAACGGCCACGAAGGCGGGGGTCATGATGCCGCCCGCCGAGTCCGGCTCGTACGCGGACAGCTCGCGAATCTCCGCCGCCTCGGCCGGGGACATGCGGACGAGGATCGCCGTGGCCGTCTCGTCGGGCAGCTGCTCCACCACGTCGGCCGCGTCGTCGGGGTCCATCTCGCCCAGCAACGGCGCCGCCTCGTTCGCGGAGAGCGTGCGCAGGATGCGGGCCGCCTCCGACGGCGGCAGCTCCTCGAGGATGGCCGCGATCTCGTCGTCGGGGAGCCATTGGATGAGGACCGCGACCTCGGTCGGCTCGAGCTGGGGCACCAGGTCCGCCCACTCGGCCGGCCCGATGAGCTCGGCCATGCCGAGGACGCCCTCGCGCTCGCGCTCGTGGATCAGCGCCTGCACCTCGGCCAGCAGGTCGGCCGTCGCCTGGGTCGTCATGGCGTCACCTCCGGGCATGCAGCGCCCGGAGGTCGCGTGCACGGGAGTGTGGGGTTGGGGGGCGCGCTGGGGTCCCGCGGGCTGGGCGGGGTGCCGATCCTATGCCGCTCCGACGACGCCCGCAACATGTCTGCGGGCGACGATCCACGCCCAGCGGGGCGACGTGTTGCGTGGGAGTCCTCGACTTCGTGCGCTTGCGTCGATTCGTGGTCTGGCACGCACCATTTCGAGCCTGTTCTGGCCTGGATCGAGCGATCCCGCGTCGGACGAATGCATGGCACGCACCAATTCGACCCAACGGCGCAGAAATGAGGACTGGGACGCAACAGGGCCGCGACCGGAGGTTGCGGACGGCGATGGGCGCAGCGCATCATCGCCAGCCGTGACCGAGCCCACGCCACAGCCACTTGCCGCCCCGGAGCCGGTGCCCGCGCCCGCGCCTGTCGCGGCGCCCGCGCCCGCGCCTGCCGCGGCGCCCGCCGCGCCGCGTCGGTCGTTCCTGGATCCGGCGAGCATCCGTCCCACGGTGATCATCGCGATCATCATCGCGGCCCTGTTCTACGGGACCCAGATCCTCAACGAGGCGCTTCCGGCCGCAGCATCGGATGTGCCCATCTCAGCGAGCGGCACCGTGTCCATCGGCGAAGGCACGGTCATCACCCCGATCGACGGCTGGACCGCTTCGGCCCACGACAGCGGTGACGGCGTGCGGCTCGACAAGGGCATCGTCGCCGTGGACCTCTTCGCGGAGACGTTCGGCCAGGACGCGAAGGATCTCGCCGCGGGCTATCGCGACGAGGTGCTGAAGGCCGACACCACGCAGTTCACGGCGACGCCGATCGAGACCTTCACCTCGAGCAACGGCACGCCGGGCGCCCGCTTCCGATACCAGGGCGTGTTCACGGGCATCGACGTCGCCATCGAAGGCGAGGTCACCGTGCTCTTCGACACGGGCCTCGGGGTCGTCGCCGACGCGTGGACCCGCCAGGGCGATCTCGACGAGGCGTTGGGCGAGATCCACGAGATGCTGCAGTCCGTCGTGGTGGCTCCGTGACCGATCCCGTCGCGGCCGCGCCCACACAGATGCCGGCCGCCCCGAGCCCGAACCCCACGCCGACGAGCCCCACGCCGACGCCGACCGCGCCCGGGCCCACCGCCCCGGCCGCTCGACCGCCGGCCGACTGGTCCGAGAACGTCTCGATCATCCAGCCGCGGAACGCGGCGTTCTGGCTCTTCGTCGGCCTCCTGACGATCGCGGGCCTGAACTTCATCGACCGCCAGCTCACGTTCGCGAACGCATCGACGACCGCGTGGGTGGTCGGGCTGTTCCTGCTCGCGCTCTACGCGGTGCCCGTGTTCTGGCTCGTGCGCTCGCTCGACCTGTTCGAGCGAGAGCCGACGTCGATGCTCGTCGGCGCGCTGCTCTGGGGCGGGATCATCGCCACGTTCCTCGCCGCGAACGTCAACGACCAGTGGGGGGAGATCCTCAACAAGGTCGCGGGCGCCGATTTCGCGCGGGAGTGGGGCGCGGCGCTCATCGGGCCGGGCGACGAGGAGCTGTTCAAGTTCCTCGGCGTCGTGGTGCTGTTCCTGATCGCCCGCGCCGAGTTCGACGACGTGCTCGACGGCTTCGTCTACGGCGCCATCATCGGCCTTGGGTTCACGCTCGAAGAGGACATGTACTACTTCTTCGCGCACTTCGTCGGCCAGGCGGGCGCGTCCGACCTCGGCGGCCTGTTCGATGGGTTCTTCACCCGGATCATCGTCGGCGGGCCGTACTCGCACGTGCTGCTGACCGGTCTCACCGGCATGGGTCTCGCCTACTTCGTGACGCGGCCGGACGTGCCGCGCCAGCGGCGGCTCCTCGTTGCCATCGGGTTGTACGTGGCGGGTGTCGCGGCGCACTTCATCTGGAACTCGCCCCTGCTGAACGACTTCCTCGGCAACGATCCGGATGCCACGACATGGATCATCTGGGCTGCGATGAAGGGGCTGCCGTTCCTCATCCTCCTCGCCGTCATCGTGCGGTACGCGCAGCGGCGCGAGATGCGCTGGGTGCGGGACGCGGTGACCCCCGAGGTCGAGGCGGGCTACATCACGCCGACCGAGCTCGACACGCTCGAGGACCTCCGGCGTCGGCGCACGGCCCGCGAGGTCGAGAAGGCGCGCTCCGGCGTGGCCGGCGAGCGGCTGCTCGCCCGATTGCAGAAGGCGCAGCTCGCGCTGGCCGTTGCGGCGACCGGCGGCGGCACGAACCGAGAGGCACTGCTCGCCTCCAACCGATCGCTCGTGACGACGCTGCGCGGCCAGCTCGGGGCGCTTCCCCAGGCGGGCGGCCACGCGACATCGACAGCGGCATCCTCCACGACCACGACCGCCGCGCTGACCACCGCGGGCGCGGCCGGCGCGACGCCCGGCACGCCCTTCGCCCCGACCCACAGGGTGCCGGTCGAGGGCCTGCCGGCATGGCAGGTGCCCGACGGGACGACGCCTGCCATCGGGCTGGCGGGCGGCCTCGAGCTGGAGCTCGTCCAACGCGTCGCGGACTGGGGCCACGTGCGGGCGTCGAACGGGTGGACCGGCTGGGTCGACGCCAGGCGACTGCTGCCGCGGTGAACCCCGACTACCTCGACTCCTCGGATCGGGCGGACCGGTTCAGCGGCGGCGCCCGCCTGATCCCGATCCAGACGCCGAAAGGCGCGTTCAAGGTCTGGACGAAGCGCGTCGGCAACAACCCGGACCTGAAGCTGCTCTTCCTGCATGGCGGACCCGGCGCGACGCACGAGTATTTCGAAGCCGCCGACTCGTTCCTGCCCGGCGCCGGCGTCGAGTACTACTACTACGACCAGCTCGGCTCGGTGTACTCGGACAACCCGGCGGACCTCGACCTGTGGGACCTCGACCGGTTCGTGGATGAGGTCGAGCAAGTGCGTGTCGCACTCGGCCTCGATGCGTCCAACTTCGTGCTGCTCGGGCACTCCTGGGGCGGCATCCTCGCCACCGAGTACGCGCTGCACCACCAGGAGCACCTCAAGGCCCTCGTGATCTCCAACATGCAGTCGAGCTGCCCGGCGTACAACCGGTACGCCCATGACGTCCTCATGCCCCAGATGGACCAGGGGGCCCTGGCGGAGATCAAGGCGCTTGAGGCAGCAGGCGACATCGAGAACTCGAGGTACATGGAGCTCCTGATCCCCCATCACTACGAGCGGCACGTCCTGCGCATGCCCGCCGCGGAATGGCCGGATCCGGTGAACCGAGGGTTTCGCCTGAACCAGCAGCTCTACGTGGCGATGCAGGGTCCGTCGGAGCTGGGCCTCAGCGGCCGGCTCAGCGACTGGGATCGCACCGAGGACCTCGCGCGGATCAGCGTGCCGGCGCTCGTGATCGGGGCGCAGCACGACACGATGGACCCCGAGTGGATGCGGATGATGGCCACGAGGCTGCCGAAGGGTCGCTACCTGCACTGCCCGAACGGCAGCCACATGGCGATGTACGACGACCAGGACACGTACTTCGGCGGCCTGATCGACTTCCTGCACGGGCTCTGAGGCCGGGCTGAATGCGGATCGTCGTTGTCGAGTTCATGACGCTCGACGGCGTCATGGAGGCGCCCGGGTATGAGGAGCACAGGAGCGGGCGGAACGGCTGGGCGATGCGCGCAGAGACGGACGATCCGGAGCTCTCTGCGTTCAATGGCCGCCAGATCAACGGCGCGGCCGCGCTCCTGTTCGGGCGGACCACGTTCAACGTCTGGGCGGCCTACTGGCCCACCGCGGCCGAGCCCGCCGCCTCGATCGGCGCCCACATCAACGCGCTGCCGAAGTACGTGGTGTCGAAGTCCCTCGTGTCCACGGACTGGGCGAACACCACGATCCTCCGGGGCGACCTCCATGCGGACGTGGAAGGCATCAGGAACCTGCCCGGCGGGGACTGCGTGGTGTATGGCAGCGCGGACCTCGTCGGTGGCCTGCTGGAGCTCGACCTCGTCGACGAGCTCCGCATCGCGCTCTTCCCCGTGATCCTCGGCAGCGGGAAGCGCCTGTTCCGCGACGATGCTGACCTGCGCCGGCTCCGGCTCGTCGAATCAGAGACCACCTCCAGCGGCGTCGTGCTGCTGACCTATCGCCGAACCGACGTGGCCCGGGAAGCGTCGGAAGCGCTCGAGCCGTTCGTGTGGACGCCGGACCAGGTCGAGACCTACCGCGCGCTGGAGGAGACGAACCGGGTTCTCGCGACCATCCTGTTCACGGACATCGTGGATTCGACGGGCCGCGCTGCGGCGATGGGCGACCGGGAGTGGCGGCGCCTGCTCGACCGGCACGACGAGGCGGCGCGCGCGGAGGCGCGACGCTGGGGCGGCGAGGTCGTGAAGTCCACCGGCGACGGCGTCATGGCTCGGTTCGAGGCCCCGACGCGCGCGGTGCGGGCGGCACTGGCGCTGCATGCGGCCGCGCGCCGCCTCGGAATCGAGATCCGCGCCGCCATCCACACCGGCGAGGTGGAGATCCGCGGCGCCGACCTCGGCGGCATCGGCGTCCACATCGCGTCGCGCGTCCTGTCGACCGCCGGTGCGGGCGACGTCGTGGTGACGCGGACGGTTCGGGATCTCGCGACCGGCGCGGACCTCCGGTTCACGTCCCGCGGCCCGGTCGCCCTGAAAGGCGTGCCCGAGCCGTGGGAGCTGTTCGCCGTGTCGCTCGTGGGCGGCAGCGGGCAGGGCGTCTAGCCCGCGGCGAGCACCTCGCGGAGCTTGGCGGCGAATGCATCGGGCTCACCGGTCTGGCCGTACTCGCCACCGAGGAACCCCCCGTGGTCGCCGGGGAAGCGAACGACCTCGGTGCCCAGGCGCTTCGCAACCGCTTCGCCACCGCGCTGGGCAAGCTCGCCGTGCGAGCCGGCGCCAACCGCCACGACGAGGTGCGTCGGGGCGGCCTTGATCGCTTCGAAGTCCGGCTCGTACGTGACGAGCCACTGCATGCTGTGCCCGAGCATCAGGTCGTTGCGGTTGCCATCGTCCTCGGTCGGCATGCCGAACATCGCGGGATCGGGGGCCGGACCCGCGAGCGTGTCCGCGCTGAACGGCCCCTGGTGCATCACGACCTGCATGAACCGGGCCATGCCGGCCCCGAAGCCCTTGGCCATGTACGTGTCGCGGATAACGCGGGTGGCCGCGAGCGCTTCCTCCCGGTCCGGCACCACGGATGCCAGGGGCGGCTCGTGCGCGACGGCAGTGCGCAGGTCGGCCGGGTGCTTCGCGATCAGCGCGAGCGTGACCACCGCCGCGCCGCTGCTGGCGAACAGGTCCACCGGTCCGCCGCCGATGGCCTGGATGACCGCGTGGACGTCATCGGCCTGCACCTCGGGCGTGATCGGCGCCGACGAATCGTGCGCGGTGGAACGCTCCACGCCGCGCGGGTCGTACGTCACGACCGTCCGGTCCGGGAAATGGGATGCGAGCGTTCCGAAGCCTCCCGCGCCCATCGGCGAGCCGATGAGGAGCAGCGGCGGCTGCTCGCTCGAGGCTGCCGGGCGAACGTCGTACGTGATCGTTGCGCCGTTGGTCTCGATGGTCTTCGTGGTCGGCTGGGTTGCTGTCGTCATCGGAAATCCCCTGTTGGCGTGGACGTTGCGGATGCGCCGGCCGTCGCTCGGGTGAGCGGCAACCGGCGCGAATGATTGGCGCGGTGGACCGGCGCTAGCGCGCGCCGACGGTGTCCTCCGCAAGGATCGCATCGATCTGGCCGACGGCCTCGATGAGGCCCTGCTCCATGCCCATGGCCAGCATCTGCTCCATTGCCTCGGGGCTCTCGAAGTCGCCCGCGATGGACATCCGCGTGCGCCCGTCGCCGATCGATTCGATCCAGACGTCCATCGTGCCCGGGCCGGGCATGTCCTCGTTGTTCGACCAGTCGTCATTCGCGAACCCGTCGCGGACGCGGATGTGGTTCGGCGGTTCGACCTCGACGATCTCCCAGTAGCCCTTTGGCTGGTCGCCCTCCGGCCCGGTCATGAGGTACTCGGTGCGGGTGCCGACCCGCAGGTCGTGGCGGACGAACGTCGCCGGGTAGGTCGGCGGTCCCCACCAGCGCTCGAGCTGGCGTGGGTCTGCCCACAGCTGCCACACGCGCTCGGGCGAGGCCTCGAACTCGGCGGTCAGGGTCATCATCAGCTTCTCGGGATCCTTGATCACGGCGGTCACGGTCATCGCTGGTTCTCCTTCGTTGCATCGATCAGGTTGACCATTCGGTCGATACGTCCGCGCCACAGGGCCTCGTACTGGTCGAGCAGCCGCTGCGCAACGCGAAGGCCCTGCATCTCGGTCCTGACGACCTTGCGCCGCCCGGTCCGCTCCTTCGAGACCAGGCCGGCGCCCTCAAGGATCGCGACGTGCTTCTGCACGGCCGCGAAGCTCATCGGGTAGTGCGAGGCCAGCTCCGCCACCCCCTCCGTGCCGGACATCGCGCGACGCAGGATGTCCCGCCGGGTGGCGTCCGCGAGGGCGCCCAGGACCCGGTCGATGGCGGCTGGCTGGAGTGGCATCACCTGCATTGGTACAACCATACGGTTGTATTATGCGACTGTCAAGCGCACAGCCGGGATGAAGCGCGGAACCCTGCCTCTACCATTCGGTCCACCGTGACGACCGACCCAGCCGCCACCGTCGACGCGCCCGCGACCACGCACCGTGGGTTCCTTTTCGCCGACCTCCGCGGCTTCACAGCCTTCGCGGAGCGGCACGGGAACGCGGCCGCGGCCGAGCGTGTCGCCCGCTTCCTCGACATCGCGCGCGCGGCCATCGCGCAGCACGAAGGCGCGGAGATCAAGACCGAGGGCGACGCGATCCACGCCGTCTTCCCGTCGGCCGCATCTGCGGTCATGTGCGGCCTCGAGATCGTCGAATCCGCCGCGGGGCTCACGGGCCAGCCCGACCGGTCCCTGGATCTCGGCGTCGGCGTGCACGCGGGCGACGCGGTCGAGACCGGCGAGGGCTACATCGGGACAGCGGTGAACATCGCCGCCCGACTCTGCGCCGCCGCGCTCCCGGGCGAGGTGCTGGTGTCCTCGACCGTCAAGACGATCACCCAGGCGAGCCTGCCCGTCGGCTACATCGCCCGGGGGCGGCGGCGCCTGAAGGGAATCCGGGAGCCCGTCGAGGTCTTCGCGGTCACGCGCGACCGCACGGCATACGTGTCGCTCACCGCGCCCGGTCGCGTCGTCGGCGGCGCGATCTTGGCCGCAGTCGCCGTCCTCGCCGCGATCGCGATCATGGTCGGCACCCAGGCGGTCCACGGGCCGGCCGGGGCAGCGACGCCGACGCCAGGGGTGGTTGCCCAACGCGTGGCGATCGGTCCGCTCCCGATCGGGACGTATGCGTCGGCCGGATTCCAGCCGCCTGTGACGTTCGACGTCCTCGACCCCGGCTGGAGCGCCAACAGCGACACCGCGACGACGCTTGGGCTCGTTCGCGCGGAGCAGCCGCTCGGCAGCGTCCAGTTCCTCCGGATCCGCGAGGTCATCCAGACGCCATGCGGCGAAGGCGAGGGCGCCACGTCGGACGTCAACTCGGCCGACCTGCTCAACACCCTCCAGGCCCAGGCGCATCTCACCGTATCGGAGCCCGAGACGGTCCGCGTCGGCGGGTTCACCGGCCGCCAGGTCGACGTCACCATCCACGACGAGGCGCTGGCCGCCTGCGGCGGCCTCGCGGGCGCGGGCGTCACGTTGTTCATGGTCGGCGGGCAGGTCTGGAGCGCCGCTTCCGGGGAGCGATTCCAGCTGACCGTCGTCGACGTCGCGGGCAGTGCGGTCACCATCGTCGTCAGCGCCGACTGGTCGCAGACGCCCTCGGTCCAGCAGCTCGAGGCGATGCTCCAGGTCGGTCAGCGGATCATCGGCGGCGTCCGCTTCTGAGGGCAGTCATCGGGCCGCCCGGTATCATTCGCGGCCCAAGCGCCTGTAGCTCAGTGGATAGAGCGTTGGGTTCCGGACCCAAAGGTCGCAGGTTCGAGTCCTGTCAGGCGCGCCACGCCTCCCGGCGTTCTCAGTCGACGAGCACCCGCAGCGTCTTCGGTGAGCGGTACTCGTGCCCGCGGTACACGGGCTCCTCGTCAGGGTCGAGACGCAGCCGTGGAAACCGCTCGACCAGCATCCCGACCGCCGTCGCGAGCTGCGCCCGCGCGAAGTAATGCCCGATGCAGTAGTGCGGCCCGATCGCGAACGACAGGCTGGCCTTCTTCGGGCGCCGGATGTCGAAGGCGTCCGCAGTCTCGCCCCACACCTCCCGATCGCGGTTCGCCGCGGCGACCACGAGGATCGCCCGCTGGTCCTCGCCGAACTCCACGCCACCGAGTGACGTTCCCGGCGTGACGCCGCGCAGCAGGTTGCCGATGGGCGCCGTCCAGCGGAGCCCCTCCTCGACCGCCGCGGGAACGAGCGACGGATCCGCGCGAACTGCCGCGAGCTGGTCGGGGTGCCGGAGCAGACGCTCCGTGACGGTCGCGCCACCGTGGGCCGGCTCCTGCAGCCCGCCGAGCAGCACGAGCTTGAACGACGGCATGACGAACGCGAGCCGCTCCTCGAGCGAGCCCTCCGTCGCCCCGACGAGGTGACCGATCAGGTCTCCCGACGGCGCGTCGAGCTGCGCTTCGAACAGCGGCGTGACCACCTCGTCGATCTCCGCCGAGATCGCCGCGCAGTGGGCGGATTTCGCCGGGTCGTCCTCGTAGTTCGAGACGCCGGCGGCGAGGCCGCCGAACCAGCGAACCAGGGTTGGGCCGTCGACGGCATCGGCGATGCCCATCCCATGCGCAAGCGAGAGCACGGAGACAGGCTCGAAGTACGCCTTCACGAGGTCGACGGAGCCGCCGCCGGCGCGCCCGATCGCGTCGATCCGCTCCCGGCACAGCTGCTCGAAGACCGACGCCATCGTCGCGTCGACGGCCCTCGGCCGGAGCGTCGGGTCGAAGGGCCGGCGCCGCCGCCGGGCCGGATCGCCGTCGGTGGTCATCATCGAGATCCCGCCGAGTGCGCGATCGGTCGGCGAATGCGCCACCGAAGCCGGGAACGCCACCGGATCCGTGCATGCCGCTTCGACCGTCGCCCACGACGTGACCATCCAGGCGTCGAGGCAGGGCATGTAGGCGACCGGTGCGTGCTCGCGGAGCTCCGCGTAGATGGGATACGGATCACGCTCGAGGTCCTCGACGGTGACCGCGGTGAGGTCGATCACGCCGGGATCACGCCTCGATCTCGAGCTGGTCCCCCGTGACGCGAACCGGGTAGGTGCGGACGGGCCGCTCGGCAGGTCCACGGACCACCTCGCCGGTGCGAAGGTCGAACTCGGACCCGTGACAGTTGCAGATGATCACGCCGTCCTCGAGGTCCGCTTCCTCGGTGAACGGGCAACCGGCGTGGGTGCACGCGTCGGCGACGGCGTACCAGGCCCCATCGATGTGGGCGATCGCGACGGGCTGGCCGTCGACATCGGCAGCGAGCCAGGGGTGAGCGCGAAGGGCCGCATCGAGCACGGCGATCGGTTGCCAAGACATGGCCGCAGCCTATCGGGCTTCCGCGCGATCAGTCCCGTCTTCGACCTCAGGCACTCGCGAGGTCCTTCGTTGGCCCGCCGAGCCCCGGCGTGTGCGCGTACGCCGAGAGCGCGGGCTGCCCGCCGAGATGCGCGTACAGGACGCGCGAGCCCGGCGCGATCTCGCCGGACCGCACCATGCCGATGAGCCCGGCCATCGACTTCCCTTCGTAGACCGGGTCCGTGAGCATGCCCTCGGTGCGGGCGGCCATCTGGATCGCCTCGACGGTCGAGTCGTCCGGGACGCCGTACAACGGGCCGGCGTAGCCGTCGATGAGCGTGATCTCGTCGTCGCGGAGCTCGCGGCCGACATCGATGGCGGCTGCCGTCGCGCGGGCGATGCGAGCGATCTGGGCGCGGGTCTTGTCGATCGTCTTCGAGCCATCGATGCCGACGATCCGCCGGTCCGACCGGCCCTCGAGCGCCGTGCCCGCGATCATCCCCGCCTGCGTGGACCCGGTCACCGAGCACACGACCACGATGTCGAAGAAGCGGCCCAGCTCCTGCTCCTGCGCGGCGACCTCGCCGATCCAGCTCGCAAACCCGAGCCCGCCGAGCGGATGATCCGAGGCGCCCGCCGGGATCGGATACGGCTTGCCGCCCGCGGCGACCACGGAGTCCAGCGCGGCCTTCCAGGAGTCCCGGATCCCGATGTCGAATCCCGCCTCGTCCATCCGGATGTCGGCGCCCATGATCCGGGTCAGCTGGATGTTGCCGACCGTCTCGTAACCCGGATCGTCCCAGTCGACCCAGTGCTCCTGGACCGTGACGACCTTCAGGCCGAGGTGGCGCGCGACGCCGGTCACGGCGCGCGTGTGGTTCGACTGGACCCCACCGATCGAGACGAGCGTGTCGCAGCCCTGCGCGATCGCGGCGGCCGCGAGGTACTCGAGCTTGCGGACCTTGTTGCCGCCGAACGCGATGCCCGAGTTGCAGTCCTCGCGCTTGGCCCAGATCTCGACCTCGCCGCCGAGGGCCTTCGACAGCCGCGGTAGCTCGTGGACCGGCGACGGCCCGAAGAGGAGCGAAACGCGGGGATAGTCCTGGAGGCGCATCGGCCGCAGTCTAGGCGGGCGTCTCCGACGCCCACTCGCCCAGCAGGTAGTGGTGGATGACCGGCAGCACCGCGCGCACGAGCTGCTCGCGCGGCATGGCCGCCATGGGCTCGAACGCGATCACGTACCGCCCGATCGCGATACCTACGAGGAGGGTCGACAGCATGGCCGCGCGCACCTCCGGCGTCGGGCCACCGATCCGCTGTGAGATCGGTGTGAGCAACCGGTCGGAGAGCACCCCGCGGATCGACGCTGCCGCCTCGGGATCCGCCACGGCGGCGCGAAGGAGCGCCAGGAACCCGCGCCGGCTCGCCGCGTCCTCGAGCACGCCCACCAGGATCTCGGCGGCGCGCATCCCGATGCCCTCCGGCGGGCCGGAGAAGATGCGATCGATCAGCGCGGACGGGTCGACCGGGAGCTCGACCGATTCCTGGAACAGGCCCGCCTTCGATCCGAAGTAGTGCAGGACGAGCCGCGGATCGACGCCGGCACGAAGCGCGACGGACCGCAGGGTCGTGCGCTGGTAGCCGAGGTCCGCGAACTGGCGCCGCGCCGCCTCGAGGATCGCGTCCCGCGTGCCCGTGTCGCCGGTCGGACGACCGGGCTTTCGTCCCGCCATGCGCTCGAATTCCCTCTTGACGATTTCTCCAGCCGGAGAATAGCATTTCCTCAGCCGACGAATTTCGCCGACAGGGGGCCGCAGCCCAAGGAGCCCGGAATGTCCGCAACCACACCGACCCCACCGGTCCTCGACGCCCATCGGACGCGACCGGTCCTCGCGGTCGTCGCGCTGTCGCTCATGGCGGTCGTTTCGGCCGTCAGCGGCCTCAACATCGCGCTGCCGAGCCTCGCCCGGGACATCGGCGCGAGCCAGACGGAGCTGACCTGGATCGTCGATGCGTACACGGTCGTGTTCGCCGGCCTGCTGCTCTTCGCCGGCGCGCTCGGCGACAGGTTCGGCCGCAAGCGGCTCCTGCTCGGCGGCCTGCTCATCTTCGGGACGGCGGCGGCGTTGGGCATGTTCTCGAAAGACGCCACCCAGCTGATCATCGTCCGCACCCTGATGGGCCTGGGCGCGGCTGGGATCATGCCCACGACGTTGTCGGTGATCACCACGTCGTTCCCGGAGAAGGAGCGGCCGCGCGCGATCGGCGTGTGGGTCGGGATGGCCGGCGGCGGCGCCGTGATCGGCCTCTTCGGCAGCGGCCTGCTGCTCCAGTACTTCGCGTGGCAATCGTTCTTCGGCCTGAACGTGACGCTCGCGACGCTCGGGTTCCTCGGCGTCCTCGCCGTCGTGCCGGAATCCGTGGATCCGGACCGCCCACGGCTCGACCTCGTCGGCGCGGCCCTGTCGCTCATCGCCGTCGCCAGCACGGTGTTCGGGATCATCGAAGGCCCGGAGCGCGGGTGGGGCGACGGCGTCACGCTCGCCGCGATCGGCGCGGGTCTCGTCGCCGCCATCGCGTTCATCTGGTGGGAGCTCCGCACGGCGGACCCGATGCTCGACCCGCGGCTGTTCCGACTGCGCGGCTTCAGCGCCGGCACCCTCACGATCACGGTCCAGTTCTTCGCCGCCTTCGGCTTCTTCTTCGTCGCGATCCAGTACCTGCAGTTCGTCACGGGCCGGTCGGCGCTCGATGCCGCGATCGCGCTCCTGCCGCTCCCCTTCGTGCTGCTGCCGGTCGCGCGGAACGCGCCGCACCTGGCGCAGCGCGTCGGCTTTCGCTACCTCGGCCCCATCGGCCTCGTCTCGATGGCGATCGGGTTCGGCATCCTGAGCACGCTGAAGGTCGACTCGGCCTACCTCGTGTTCGCGGTCGGTCTCGTGTTCTTCGCCTTCGGCATGGGCATGGCCGGCACGCCCGCGACGACGGCGATCACGGCGTCACTGCCGATGGCGAAGCAGGGCGTCGCGTCCGCCGTGAACGACACGGCGCGCGAGCTCGGTAGCGCGCTGGGGATCGCGATCCTCGGCAGCGTCCTCAACCAGAGCTACCGAGACGCGTTGGCGAGCGCCGTGCAGGGGCTGCCGCCGCAGGTCGCGGACCACGTGCTGAGCTCGATCGCGTTCACGGCGTCGCCGCTCATCGCCCAGCTCGGCGAAGCGGGCAGGCAGCTCGTGGACGCGGCTCGGGCGGCGTTCGTCGGCGGCGTCGGCGACGCGGTCTTCGTCGCGTCGGGCGTGATGGCCGTTTCCGCGGTGGCGATCTTCCTGCTCGCGCCGTCGCCGAAGGCCGAGCCGGCCACCGCGGCGGAGGTCCACGCCCCCGCCTGAGCGTCAGGCCGGGACGGCCGCCATCTCGCTCAGCCGCGCGAAGATCGCCGCACAGAGATCGTCCACGTCGGCGTCGGTTACGGGCGTCGAGAGCGCGCCCATGCCGCGCGGCGCGAGGTGGAACCCGTCCACGAGCAGACCGAGGAACAGCGCCGCCTGCGGCGACAGCTCGCCGCCGGGGCTGAGGCTCGGGCCGGGGAAGACCTGGAAGATCGACGCGACCCCGCCGACGCGGGCGTCGAGGCCCGCGGTCGCGATGCCCTGGGCCAGCTGCGTCCGGAGGCGGGTGCCGAGACGCTCCAGCTCCGTGTACCGCTCCGGCGTGAGGTGCCGGAGCGTCGCCAGACCCGCTGCGGCAGAAACGGGATTCCCGTTGAACGTGCCGCCATGGACGAGTGCGCCGGAGCGCCTGGCGTCGAATTGGGACATCACCTCGGCGCGGCCGCCGAACCCGCCGGAGGGATAGCCGCCGCCGATGATCTTGCCGAGCGTCGTGAGGTCCGGGCGAACGCCGCCGAGGCGGCCCTGGGCCCCATTCGGACCGACCCGGAATGCGATGACCTCGTCGAAGATCAGGAGCGCGCCGATCCGCTGGGTCAGCCCGCGCAGGAACCGGAGGAACTCCGGATGTGCCGCGCGGACCCCGCCGGCCCCCTGCACCGGCTCGATGATGATCGCCGCCACCGCGCCCTCGCGGCCCCGGAGCGCGCGGTGCACGCCGGCCTCGTCGCCCCACGGGAGCTCGAGGACGAGGTCCGACACTCCGGCCGGGACTCCGGCGCTCCACGCCACCGCTGCGTCATGGGTGCCGTGGTACGCGCCCTCGAACTTGGCCAGGAGCGGCCGGCCCGTGAACGCGCGGGCAGCCCGGATGGCGAACATCGTCGCCTCGGTGCCGGAGTTCGTGAATCGGATCAGCTCCACCGACGGGAGGCGGCGGCGGATCTCCTCCGCCAGCTCGATCTCGGTTTCCGTCGGCGCGGCGAACGCGGAGCCGCGGCGGACCTGGGCCTCGACCGCCGCGACCACCTCGGGATGCGCGTGGCCGAGGATCAGCGAGGTGTAGTTGCCGAGGAAGTCGCGGTACTCGTTGCCGTCGACATCCCACGTCGAGAGGCCGCGCCCATGGGTCATGTACGGCGGATACGGTGCGCTGTAGATGGTCGTGCGCGTGGAGCCGCCGGGCAGCGCGGCGGCGGCCCGCTCGAACATCGCTGCGGAGCGCGGCGTTCGCGCGAGGTACGCGGCCAGCAGGTCCGTCATGGCAGTGCAGATGATGCACCGTCGGCCGGACAGGACCATCGTCCGGTATCCGTGCCGGTACGCACCACCTACGGTCCTCCCCTGCGTTCGAGCGCGTGCTCGACGAAGGCTGAGTGATCGTCGCTTTGTCGCTGTCGTCCCGATCAGTCCCGAGCCTGCCCAGCCCCGGCCTGCGCGCGATCGTGCTGCTGGTGTCGACGGCGGTCGTCCTCGTCACGGCCATCGCCGTGTCGTCGAGCGTGTCCGACCACCTTCGCCAGGCGGCGGTCAACGAGGCGGTGCGCACGACCGAAGCCGTGGTCCTCGGCTACCTGGGCAGCGACGAGATCCCGACCGCGATCACGGATCCGAACGGAACGACGGCGGCCGTGGTCAACCGCCGGCTCGAGGAGCTCGTCAAGTCCGGCCAGATCCTCCGGATCAAGGTGTGGCTGCCCGACGGCACCGTCGCGTTCTCCGACCTCGCGGCGCTTCGCGGCCAGAAGTTCGACGTCGAGGACGATCTCGGCGAGGCGCTCGACGGCGATACATCGACGGAGTTCAGCGACGGCTCGGCGGTCGAGAACGTCCACGAGCGCGGCCTCGCGAACCACTTCCTGTCGATCTACCTCCCGATCCGCGACGGGGCCGGCAACGTCGTCGGCGCGTACGAGATGTACGAGGACGCCGCGCCGATCGAGGCGGATGTCGCGGCGACCCGGCGGGACGTCGTGCTCTATGTCGGCGCGATGGCGCTCGCGCTGGTGGGGATGCTGTACGTCGCCTTCGCCGGCTCGTCGAGCCTGCTCACGGCGCAGAACCGCCGACTGCGCGAGCAGTCGGTCACGGAGCAGCTGCTCGCCGCCGACCTCCGCCGCAGCGAGGAGCGGTTCCGCTCGCTCGTGCGCAACTCGGTGGACGTGAACGTGATCCTCGCCGCCGACGGCACGATCGCCTATGAATCACCGGCGGTCGAGCGCGTCCTCGGCGCCCGCTCGGACTCGCGACTGGGCTCCCTCGCGCTCGACTACGTGCATCCGGATGACCGCCAGCGCGTGGCGCGGCTCTTCCTCGTCGTCGGTCGCAAGCCGGGCGCGGAAGCTGCGGCCGAGATGCGCGTCCGTCACGCCGACGGCTCGTGGCGTTCCATCGAGGCCGTGGTCAAGAACCTGCTCGACGATCCCGCGGTCGGCGGCGTCGTCGTCAACTACCGCGACATCACGGCCCGCAAGGAGCTCGAGGACGAGCTTCGCGTTCGCGCCTTCCACGACGCGTTGACGGGGCTCGCGAACCGGGCGCTGTTCATCGACCGGCTGGGCCACGCGCTGGCGCGGACGCGCCGCACCCGCGAGCGGATCGCCGTTCTGTTCCTCGATCTCGACGACTTCAAGACGATCAACGACAGCCTCGGCCACGGCGAGGGCGACCAGCTGCTCCGCGCAACGGCCGAGCGTCTCCGTGGCGCGCTGCGCGGCGGCGACACGCTGGCGCGGATGGGCGGCGACGAGTTCGCGGTGCTCGTCGAGGACGCCGGCGCCGGCCCGCCGCGGGAGGTCGCCGAACGGCTGCTCGAGACGCTCCAGGCGCCGTTCCAGCGTGGCGGCCGCGAGCTGTTCGTCCATGCCAGCGTGGGCGTCGCGATGGTCCGGGGCCGTCAGACGTCGGCCGAAGAGCTGCTGCGGAACGCGGATGCCGCCATGTACATCGCGAAGAGCCGCGGCAAGAACCGCATCGTCGAGTTCGAGCCGGGCATGCATCGCGCCGCGCTCGCACGCCTCGCGCTCAAGGGCGACCTCGAGCGGGCGCTGGACCGCCAGGAGTTCCTGCTGCTCTACCAGCCCATCGTCGATCTCGCGACGGGTCAGACCCTCGGCGTCGAGGCGCTCGTGCGCTGGCGCAACCCGATGCGCCGGCTGATCCTGCCCGGCGAGTTCATCCCGCTCGCGGAGGAAACCGGGCTCATCGTTCCGCTCGGCACGTGGGTGCTCGAGCATGCCTGCCGCGAGGCGCGCCGCTGGAATGTCGCGGCCGACGGCGATGGGCTGTACGTGAGCGTGAACGTCTCGGGACGCCAGGTCGCCGAGCCCGATTTCGTCGAGGTGGTCGCCGAGGCGCTGCGCAAGAGCGGCCTGCCGCCCGACCGACTCGTCCTCGAGTTCACCGAGAACGTCCTCATCGACGACACCGAGCAGAGCGCCACCACGCTCGCAGCGCTCAAGGGCCTCGGCGTGCGCCTCGCGATCGACGACTTCGGCACGGGCTTCTCCTCGCTCGGCTACCTGCGCCGCTTCCCGATCGACGTCCTCAAGATCGACGGCTCCTTCGTCGCCAGCCTTGCCGGCGGCGCGGAGCAGCGTGCGGTCGTCGACGCGATCCTGCGGCTCGGCGAGACGCTGCACCTCGAGACGATCGTCGAGGGGATCGAGGAGGCACACCAGGTCGCCGATCTCCGCGCGATGGGGGCCACACGGGGTCAGGGCCACTACTTCGCGCGCCCGCTGCCCTCGAACGAGATCGACGCGACGGTCGCGGGGCGGCCGCGCTCCACGCGCGATCCGGCGGGTCTGGTTGCCGCCGAGGGCCGCAGCGTCGCCTAGCTAGCCCGCGCGGCCCGCCGCCCGGACGAACTCCACGCCGCTGCTGCCCCGGATCACCGCCGTCCACGCCTCGGGCGAGCCGTACAGTGCCACCGTCACGGTGCCGCCCCTCGCCGCCGAGGCGAGGTACTCGATGTCGAGGAAGCGGACGGGGGAGATTGACCACGCGGCGCCCGCGGCATCCCGCGCTTCCCAGAGCCAGTCGAGGTAGACGGCGTTGTTGACGTGGTCGAGCGGGTCGAGGTCTCGTCCGCGGACGTTGAGGTCCAGCGTGCTGACCGGCGGGCCAACCGGCTTCGGCACCCGCAGGATGTCCTCGTCGAGCTCCGGGTTGGTGAACGCGAGCCCGAAGGCCTCCGGGATGCGCTGGATTCGCCCTCGTCCATCGAGGAGCACCCAGTCCGTGGTCACGCTCGCAGCCAGGTCGCCGGTCGCGAGCCGGCACTCGCACAGGCGCCGGGCCCAGATGCGCGTGTGGCCGATGACCGCTGTCGACAGCCGCAGCGTGTGGCCCATCGGGACGGCTGCGCCGAGCTCGAGCGCGACGCCGCGGACCACCCAGCCGAGCCCGCGCTCCGCGTACCACGCTCGATCGAACCCGGTTCGCTCCGAGTGGCGCCACGCGATGTCCTGCGCATACCGGAGGAGGCTCGAGGGCCGCATCGCGCCGTCGGGAGCCGCCTCGTCGAAGCGAACGCGGTAGCCGGCGCGGAACCCATTCGTGATCGGCGGGAAGGGCTGGGCGGGCTCTCCGGCGAGGCCGGGATCGACGTCGATGGGAACAGGAACGGGGTCCACGATGGAGAGCGTAGCCCTGCCACGCTCGGCAGACCCGCAGGATCAGACGGGTCGCCGCTCCATGTCAGGAAGCAGGTCCGGCCGGCCATCCTTGCGCGGCTCGAGCCGCGGTTCAGGACGCCGCCCGAGCAGCTCGAGCACCTGTGCGTACCGCGAGCGCCCCGCCGTGGGGGCCATCGCGAGGCGACTCGCGCGTTCGCACAGGGAGCGCAGGCGACGTGCCGCGTCCACGTTCCATGCCCGGGAGTACACGCGGGTGGCCTCGGCGCGGATCCGGTCTGCGTCGCGGCGGCCGTTCCGGGCCTGGAGCTCCGCAACCGAGTCGAGCACGCCGCGATACAGCACCGGCATGATCTCGGCAACCGACAGCTCGTTCATGGACCGCGAAGGATGCGCATCGGCGGCCCTGTCGGCCATCGTCCACTTGTACCGGTACCTGTCGCCCGTCGGACTCGCGCATCGACCTGCGCCGACCTGCCGCGTGGCTCGCGTCGGCTCGCCTGGGGTCAGTCGCCCCCGTGCCAGCCGGAACGGATCTCGAAGGATCGGAACTCGCCGGTCGCCGGCGACCATGTCTCGTCGACCCGGTCGACGAGCGCGGCGGGCGGCCCGACACGAACGGCCTGCACCAGCGCATGCAATGCGCGGGGTTCCCCTTCAGCAACGAGGTGCACGCGGCCACCGGCTTCGTTGGCGACCCAACCCCGGAGTGCGTTCTCGCGCGCGACACGAAGCGCGTACGCGCGAAAGCCGACGCCGTGGACCCGTCCGTGCACGACCGCATCGAGGCGATGCGGCCCCCGTCGTTCCGTGGCGTCCGTCACGCGGCTGCCCGCGCGGTCCAGCCAAGGGCGAGCGCGTCGATGACGAGCTCCGGGCTCACGTTGCCCTCAAGCCGCTCGCCGGCGACCTCGAGGCGCCGGAGCTGCTCCGCCGGGAACTCGGCGGGAAGCTTGCCGCCGGCTGCTTCCAGGTCGTCGAGCAGCTCGATCCCGCGAACGGCGGCCGCGTCGCCCATCGACACGAGCGCGAGGTCACGTGCCACGTCGCGCCAGATGCCGACGAGCACCAGCGCTGCGGACCGTCGCTCGGCAGCGGGAATTCGCGCAGCTGGCCCGGTCGCCGCCGCTGAATCGTCGCCGACGTCCCCGCCATCGGCGGCATGGTCCGGTTCCGTGGCCGCGGACGCCCCAGCCTTGCGACCGCGAGCCCCGACCTTGCGCGTCGGCCCGGCGCCATCCGCGGCGTCGACCGCAAGGGCTGCGCCGCGAACCGCGGCGGCCAGCGCCCCAGCCCGGGCAAGCAGGTCACGGCCCACCCGGAGCCGGTCGGCGCGGGTGGCGCGCGTCAGGTCGAGCAGGGTGCGAGCGATCTCGGCCCGGATGGTCACCGCCTCGGGCGCCCGGGCAAGCGCGACCGCATCACCCGGCCGCCCACCCGCAAGCCGCGCCAGGCGCGCCGCAGCGGGCGCATCCGCGAGGCTGCCCTCGACGAGGATCTGTTCGACCGCCGCCTTGCCGACCGGCCCGACGCGGATGCGCACGACCCTCGAACGGATCGTCGGCAGCAGTCGCTCCTCGTCGGCGGCGGTCAGGATCAGCACGGTGCCGGCGGGCGGCTCCTCGAGCGTCTTGAGGAATGCCGACTGCGCGTCCTCCGTCATGCGATCCGCGTCGCCGATGATCGCGACGCGCAGCCCGCCCTCGACGGGCATGAGCGCAAGCTCGCGAACCAGGTCGCGAACCCCGCGATCATCCCGCCCGCCAATCGGGATCACCTGGCCCGCGCCCGTCGGGCCGAGCACGTGCAGGTCCGGGTGGTTGCCGTGCTCGAGCGCCCGGCACGCGCGACACGTCCGATCCGGTCGATCGGCGCCGTCAGGCGCCGCGCACAGGAGCGCGGCGGCGATGTCGTCCGCGAGCGTGCGCTTGCCCACACCGGATGGTCCCGCCAGCAACAGCGCATGCGGGACGCCGGCGCGCAGCATCGACTCGATGGCCGCCAGTGCGGCCGGCTGGCCGCGCGTTCGGAACTGTCCGGTCATCCGGTTCCCGGTCGCCGACGCGGGAGCGGTGCCGCCGGTCAGCCGGCGGCGTCCGCCTTCTTGCGGGTGGTCCGACGCTTCGGCGCGGTGTCCGCGCCGGAAGCGGCCACGACCTCGGCGTCCGACGCCGCAGCCTTCGTCCTGGTCGTCCGCTTCGCAACCGGCGCCGTCGTGGCCTCGGCGTCAGCCACCTTCGTCCGCGTCGACCGCGTGCGAGCCGGCTTCTCGGGCGCCACCTCGGGCGTGGCCTCGACGGCCGCGTCCGCGGATGCCTTCGTCCGTCGCGTGGCGGTCCGACGCGTCGTCGCGGCGGGGGCCTCGGCCTCGACGGCCTCCGGGGTTGCGGCAGCCGGGCGGCGGCCGCGTCGTGCGGGCGCGACGGCCTCGGGCGCCTCGGTGGCCGAGGACGTCACCGGTGCGGAGGCCGGAGCCTCACGCCGCGGTGCCTGCGCGCGCGAGCCCATCTGGGCTCGAAGCATCGCCTCGAGCTCCGGCGGGACCTCGCTCCACGGCTCGTCGCTCGTGCCGCGTGGTGCCGGCGCCGGCGTGGGCCGGAAGCCCTGGCGGTCGCCGCGCCCACCGCGGTCGCGGTCCATCCGGTCGTTGCGGTCGTTCCGGCCGAAGCCTTCGCGGGACCGCTGCGGCTCGGCGTACCGGGACGGCGTCGTGCCCCGACCGCCCCCGAAGCGCTCGCGCTCCAGCGCGGCGGCGTAGGCACCGCCGCGACCACCGCGGCCGCCCCGGTTGCCGCCGCGGCCGGCATCGCGCTGGCGGCGCTCGGTCAGCAGGTACTCGGGGACTGCCGGCTCGTCGAAGTCCTCGTCATCGACCGGCGCCGGCGACGCGCTGCGCGACGTCGGCACGCCGATCTGGGAATCCCACACGGACCCGAAGGCCGACGCGACACGCCGTGCCGGCATGGGCCGCTCCTCGTCCTCGTCGAGATCCGCGGCCTCGGCCTCGGTGTCGCCGTTGACGTTGCCGGCAGCCTGGCCGGCCGCGACGGGAGCATCGGCGTAGCCGTTCTCCTCGCGACCGCGGGACCGGCCGCGACCGCGACCACCGCGTCGTCGGCGGCGGCGCGGCGCGTCCTCGCCACCCTCACCCTCGCCCTCCGGCGCGTCCGCGCCGTCGAGCTCGTCGGCATCCTCGAGGTCAATCGGTTCCGCCGCCGCTGCGATGCGGCTGGCGGCCGCGCGAGACAGCTTCTCGCCCGGCAGCGCGACGAGCGGCCCGCCCTCCGCGTGTTCCTCGGCGGGCTCGGCGTCCCGAACCGAGCTGGAGCGGCCACGGCCTCGACCGCTCGCCGCCACCGGCTCGGGCGTGCGGCGCGTCCGGCCACCACGGCCGCGCGTGCGCTCGCCGGTGCCCTCGGACTGCTTCTCGGGGACCTCGGTCATCGACAGGTCCTCCTCGTCCCCGGCGACGCGGCGCCCGGAGCGCGAGGAGCCCTTCTCCACCTTGGCGATCTGGACGATGTCCGTGAACTGGTCGGCGACGTCCATGAGGTCCGACGACGTGTTGCCGCGGAAGCTCACGACCTCCACGCGGACGCCCATCTCCTGGACGGCGCGGATGGCCGGGGCGAAGTCACCGTCGCCGGACACGACGATCGCGACGTCGAGGTTCCGGGCGGTCTTCATCATGTCGACGACGAGCTCGATGTCGAGGTTCGCCTTGACCTTGCCGTCGCCGTACTTGCGGATGTCCTTGCTCACGACCTTGTAGCCGTTCCGGCGCAGGAAGTCGTGGAAGTTCCGCTGGTTCTCGTTCTCCGGGTCCAGCCCCGTATAGGCGTACGCGCGCACGAGGTCGCGCCCCGCGCTCCCGGCCTTCAGCAGCGTGACGTAATCGATGTCCACTCCGGCCGCCTTGGCCGCGTAGAAGATGTTCGCCACGTCCACGAAGACGGCGACGTTCTTGCCCACCTGGTCTCCTATCTGGTCGGCGCCGGTGCCGTTGTGCGGCCCGCGCCCGTATCTGTCAGCGCCGGCGCCCGGCGGGATCGACGGCTCGCCGGAGGACCGGCTCCCCGTCGGTGAATCCCTGGCGCTCCCAGCGCTGGTGCTCTGCCGGATCGTCCGGCGGCGGCGCCTCGACCGACGCACATCCCTTGTTGGCCGCCGAGCGAAGGCACTCTTCGATGAGGCTGTCGCTCACGGCATCCGGTTCGCTCGCCGGGTCGACGACGAGCAGGTCGATGGTTCCGACATAGCCGCCTGCCCGGACCGAAGGCCGGATGGCGAGCACCGCACCGCCGATGACCGTTCGCCGGCGTTCGGCGACGAGCACGGTGGCGTGCGGCAGGAAGACGAGCTGGCGGAGGATGTCTGCGGCGCCGAGCCCCCCGGACGCGCCGTCACCCAGGCGATCGCCGCTGAGTGCGACGAGTGCCTCGATGTCGGTGATCTGGGCCGCTCGGACCCTGTACTCCACGAGCCTGACGTGCTCCCTCGTGCGGACGGCACACACGTCGATTGCCCGTTGTGAACGTGGCCGACCTGACCGCCGGGCTGTCGCGGAATCACGCGGGGAGCACGCATGGAATGCGTGTGAAACCTTCCCGGGTCGCGAACGACCGGCCTTGCAATCGGTGCGCCGTTCCCTATCATACGCGATCACTTCGGCGGCCACCTGCGCGCCGCACGGAGCCGCCTCGCGATCTGCGGCACCTCGCACGCACCGTACCGCGACCCCCCGATCTCTCGGCCCCGAGTCGAGAACCCATCGGCGGACCAGCGATCGGGCACGAGGGTCGCGGCGGAGGTCCGGCGCCGTGCGATCGCAGGAGGAACGACCGGGGGTCGACCCGGGCAGTTCGGGCGATCAATCTCGAGGAGGAGTCTGCATGAAGCTCAGGCATCTCGGTGCGTTCACCGCGATTGCCGCGCTCGCGTTCTCGGCTTGCAATCAGCCGGGCGCAAGCAGCGGGACTGGCGGCACCACGAAGGGCACCGTGTACTTCGCCATCGAGCTGCCCCAGCAGGGCAGCGAGAAGGCGGCCTCGGATCCGATCATCAACGGCATCAAGCTTGCCGTGAAGCAGGCCGGCGGCACCGCCGGCGGCTACAAGATCGAGATCCCGCAGTCGGCGATCAAGGACGACGCGCTCAACGGCGCGCACGATCCGCAGACCGGCGCGAACAACATGAACGCGCTCGTCGCGGACGAGAAGATCGTCGGCGTCATCGGCCCCCTGAACTCCAGCGTGGCCAAGGCGCAGATCCCGATCTCGAACGCGGGCGGCCTGTCCCAGTGCTCGCCGGCGAACACGAACCCGGACCTGACCAAGGGCGATCCCGGCAAGCAGCTCCGGACCAAGCCGAACAACTACATCCGCGTCGTCACGACGGACGACGTCCAGGGTCCGGCCGCGTCGCAGTACATCTACGACACGCTCAAGAAGACCTCCGTGTACATCATCGACGACACCGAGACCTTCGGGAAGGGCGTCGCCGATGCGTTCGAGGCGGACTTCAAGCAGCGCGGCGGCACCGTCACCAAGCATGACGGCGCTCCGAAGACCACCCAGGACTACGTCACGATCATGACCGCGGCCGCCTCGGGCAGCCCGCAGGCCATCTACTTCGGCGGCGTCACGGCCACCGGCGGCGCGCGCATCCTGCTCGCAGCCGCGCAGGCCGGCCTTGGCGACGTTCCGTACGTTGGCCCTGACGGCATCAACGACGGCTCCGGCGCCACCAAGGACTCGTTCCTCAACCTGGCCGGCGACAAGGCCGCCCACTCGTACAGCACGCTGGCGGGTATCGGCACGTTCGACGGCAAGGCCAAGTTCGACTCCGACTACAAGACCGAGTACGGGATCGACGCCACGGGCTACGCGGCCCAGGGCTTCGCCTGCGCTCAGATCTTCCTCGATGCGCTCGGCCGCGCCGGCGCGACGAACCCGGCTGACATGAAGGCGCTCCGCGAGGCCATGCGCGTCGCGGTGACCGACACCAGCCACACGTACAAGACCATCCAGGGCGACATCACCTTCACGGCTGAAGGCGATACCTCCCAGCGGATCGTCTCGATCTACAGCTACGACGCTACGGCGAAGGACTGGAAGTTCGAGACCCAGGTCGACTACGCGGCGAAGTAACCGCCGATAGCCCTGAGGCCGGGGATCGCAAGGTCCCCGGCCTCATCGCATCCGGCAACCCACGCGCGAACGTTCCACCAGGCCTATTCGTCAGGTAGGACATGACCGCCCAACGGACCCGCCCCCACCGCTCGCGGCCACGCCAATGACCACCACCGTCGCCGTTCCGCGTCCCGGCGCGCTCAATCGCGCCGCGCGGATCGCGCTCTTCGCGGTCGGTGCCATCGTCGTCTACGCGATCGTGCTGTGGCTGCTGTTGCAGTCGCCGATCACGGGATCCACGCCGCTCGACTCGTCGCACGCGCTCGGCGTCGCGATCCAGCAGACCATCAACGCCCTCTCCATCGGCGCGATCTACGCCCTGATCGCCCTCGGCTACACCATGGTCTACGGCATCATCGAGCTGATCAACTTCGCCCACGGCGACGTGTTCATGGTGAGCGCGTTCCTCGCGATGGGCGTCACGGCCGGCATCTTCGGCCAGTCGGCCGGCTCCGACATCAAGGACATCCCGTTCCTGCTGCTCGTGCTCGCCGTCGCGCTGATCCTGGTGATGCCCGCGACGGGCCTGCTCAACATGTCGATCGAGCGGATCTTCTACCGCCCGTTCCGCGGCGGAAACCGCCTGGCCCCGCTCATCACCGCCGTCGGCGTCTCGTTCATCCTCCAGAACCTGGCCCTGGTCCTCATCGGCTCGGGCGACCGCGCCGCGCCGCAGGTGTTCCCGCTGACGTGGAACATCCCGGTCGGCGAGGCGAAGATCTCCGTGCTCTCGATCTTCATCTTCATCCTCGCCGTCAGCCTGATGTTCGCCCTGAACCTCTTCGTCACGAAGACCCGTCTCGGACGCGCGATGCGCGCGACGGCGCAGGACCAGCAGGCCGCCTCGCTCATGGGCGTGGACCTCAACCAGACGATCGCCCTGACCTTCCTCCTCGGCGGCGCGCTCGCAGGCGCGGCGGGCGTCGTGTGGGGCCTCCGCTTCGGCTTCGTGCGCCAGGACCTCGGCTTCAACGCCGGCCTCAAGGCGTTCACCTCCGCCGTGCTCGGCGGCATTGGCAACATCAACGGCGCCGCGCTCGGCGGCTTCTTCATCGGCTTCACCGAGAACCTCGCGTCCTCGCTCGGCTTCTCGCGCTGGTCCGAGTTCCTCGTCTTCATCATCCTGACGTTCGTGCTCATCTTCCGCCCGACGGGCATCCTCGGCCAGCAGCTCGGTGACCGCGCGTGACCGCCGCGACGGCAACGACCAAGCCGGCTCCTCGTCCTGCGCCCGGAGGGATGCGCGCCCGCTGGCGGACCTTCGCCGACCAGCACCGGTCGGCAAGCATCCTCATCGGGATGGCCATCGCCGGCCTCCTGCTCGGCTTCCTCCCGATCCTGCCGCCGCTGAACCTCATCCAGTCGGCCAACCCCTGGTACGACGCGTTCGCGAACGCGGGCGTCTACGTGCTCCTCGCGATGGGCCTCAACGTGGTCGTCGGCCTTGCCGGCCTGCTGGACCTCGGCTACGCCGCCTTCTTCGCGATCGGCGCGTACACGTATGCGTACTCGAACTCGCCGTACGCTCAGCAGGACCTGCCGTTCTTCCCGATGCTCTTCGTCGGCGCGGCCGTGGCCGCCGTCTTCGGCATCGCGCTCGGCGCGCCGACCCTTCGCCTCCGCGGCGACTACCTCGCGATCATGACCCTCGGGTTCGGTGAGATCGTCCCGATCGTCTTCGTGAACAGCGACCCGTTCACGAACGGCACGAACGGCATCGGCGGCATCTACCGGCCAGAGGCGCTGCCCGTGCTGGGCGAGTTCAGCCCGCTCACCTCGTTCAACTACATGATCATCATGATCGCGATCGTCACCGTCGCGATGATGCTGCTGTACCGGCTCCACGATTCCCGGATCGGCAGAGCCTGGATGGCGATTCGCGAGGATGAGCTCGCTGCTGCCGCCAACGGCATCAACACCGTGGCCACGAAGCTCCTCGCCTTCGCCCTCGGCGCAACGACGTCCGGCCTGGCCGGCGTGTTCAACGCCTCGAAGCTGACGATCGTCTCGCCGGACCAGTTCTCGTTCACGGTGTCGTTCACGGTCATCGCGATGATCATCGTCGGCGGCATGGGCAACATCTGGGGCGTCGCCGTCGGTGCCTTTGTCGTGTTCATGATCCAGGCGGTGGTGCTGAAACAGCTCAGCGGCATCGCGGAGCAGCTGGCGAACGCCGGGCTCGTGCCGCAGGAGGTCGCGCACATCAACTTCGTCGAGTATCAGTACCTGCTGTTCGGCATCGCCCTCGTGATCATGATGCTCAAGCGGCCCGAGGGCCTCTTCCCGAGCCAGGTCCGGCGCGCCGAGCTGCACGAAGTGCTCGAGCCCGAGGTCGCGAGCTCGGACATCGAAGCCGAGGCGGCGGTCATGGACGAGCCCGAGGGCCACGTATGAGCGACCTGGTGCTCCACGCCAAGAACGTCACGAAGCGGTTCGGCGGCCTGGTGGCGGTGCATGACATCGAGTTCACGATCCCGAAGAGCTCGATCGTCAGCCTCATCGGGCCGAACGGCGCGGGCAAGACGACGTTCTTCAACATCATCGCCGGGATCTACGACCCGACCGAGGGAGCGATCGAGTTCAAGGGCCAGGACATGATCGCCCACGCCAGGCGCGCCTGGGTCGAGCCGCTCGTGTGGCTGACGCCGCCCGCCATCTTCGGTGTCCTCACGGTGCTGCTGTCGGAGACCGGTGGCTCGAAGAGCCTGGTTGGGCTCGGCGCCCTGATCACCGTCCTGACGCTGCTTGCGACCATGGTCACCGGCGTCGCCCGGCCGCCCGCCTACCAGCGGTTCATGTCGAACTTCGGCGTATTCCGCAGCGCCCGCCCGAACGACATGGTCGTCGCGGGCCTCGGCCGCACGTTCCAGAACATCCGGCTCTTCCAGAACATGACCGCGATGGACAACGTGCTGGTGGGCATGCATTCGCGCCTGAAGACGACCTGGATCGACGCGCTGCTCTCGACGCCCCGCGATCGACGCGAGGAGCGCGAGTCCCGCGCCAAGGCGGAGGGCCTCCTCACGCTGGTCGGCCTCAAGGGCCGCAGTGGCGAGGTCGCCAAGAACCTGCCGTACGGCGACCAGCGCCGGCTCGAGATCGCCCGCGCGCTCGCCTCGGACCCGACGCTCCTGCTCCTCGACGAGCCCACGGCCGGCATGAACCCGCGAGAGACGGCGGAGCTGACCCGGTTGATCGGCCGGCTGCGCAGCGAGCTCGGGCTCACGGTGCTGCTCATCGAGCACGACATGCGCGTGGTCATGGGCATCAGCGACCGCGTCACCGTGCTGGACCACGGCGAGCGCATCGCCGAGGGCACGCCCGACGAGGTCCGCCGCGATCCCAAGGTCATCGAGGCCTACCTCGGAGCACCCGCCGCATGAGCACGATGCCGGCAGCCGCGGGCACGGAGCCCATGCTCAGGGTCGAGGAGGCCCACACCTACTACGGCCAGATCCACGCCCTCCAGGGCATCACGCTGGACGTCAACAAGGGCGAGGTCGTCACGCTGATCGGCGCGAACGGCGCCGGCAAGACGACAACGCTCAAGACGATCAGCGGCCTGTTGCACCCGCGGCAGGGCAAGGTGATCTTCGAGGGCGACGACATCAGCCACGTCTCCGCCCACAAGCTCGTCGAGCGGGGCATCGGCCATGCGCCCGAAGGTCGCCGGATCTTCAGCCGCCTGACGGTGCTCGAGAACCTCCAGATGGGCGCCTTCAGCCGCCAGAACGCGAACATCGCGCCGGACATCGACCGCGTGTACACGCTGTTCCCGCGCCTCAAGGAGCGGTCCGGCCAGCTGGGCGGCACGCTGTCGGGCGGCGAGCAGCAGATGCTCGCCATCGGGCGCGCGCTCATGTCGGAGCCGCGGATGCTGCTCCTCGACGAGCCGTCGCTCGGCCTCGCGCCGATCCTCATCGCCCAGGTCTTCGAGACGATCAAGGAGATCAACTCCCAGGGCACCACGGTGCTCCTCGTCGAGCAGAATGCGCTCCAGGCGCTCTCGATCGCCCACCGCGGCTACGTCCTCCAGACCGGCCACGTGGTGCTGTCGGGCACGGGCGACGAGCTCCGCCAGAACGAGACCGTCCGCAAGGCCTACCTGGGCGAGGACTGATCCGGCCGGCCGGCCATGAGCCACGCGCAACCATCGCGCCGCAGCGGCACCCAGAGCCCCGAACCCGAGCGCGATCCAGGCCGCGATCCCGCCCACGTCGACCTCGCGGTTGCGCGCGTCCAGCCGAGCCGCGCGGCGCCACGCCTTGCCACGGCGATGTGGCTCGTTGCGGCCTTCGTCGTCATCGCGGTCCTGAAGCCGTGGGGCGGCGCCGGACGGGCCACGGCGACGCTCCGCCCCGATGCTGTCGCGGCGCCCGAGCGCACCCCCGTGCCGACGGAGGACCGCTCGGCGACGGGCCTCGCACTGCCGATCTGTCTCGGCACGGGCGCCTGGCGGATCGTGACGCTCGAGACATCGCTCAATCGCAACGTGCGCGTCTGGCGGGCGATCGAGCCCGTGGCGACTGCGACCGGCCCGCTCGACCCGACGATTCCCTCGGTGCCGGTCGTTGCGGACGTGCTGTCCGGCCTCGGCTGGTGTGCGCCGGCCTTCGGTGACGATCAGCCGGTCGGGCCGGCGCGCGTTCGCGCGTGGCTCGTCCTCGATCGGTACGTGGAGCCGGTCACGCTGCGGCAGGTGCAGCCCGAGCATGGCACCACGCCGATCGCCGCCCTCTACCTGCCCGCCTCCGGCAGCTGGATGTCGGGTCGCATCGTGTTCGAATACACCGACGCGGGGACCGACGCGGTCCGCTGGTTCGCCGCCGATCTCAAGATCACGCCGCCGGCCCCGCCGGCGTCGCCATCGCCTGCGTCCCCATCACCGACATCGTCCCTGCACCCCGCGTGAGGCCGCCCTCCGGGTCGGGTGCCGCCGCCACGCTCATCGCAGTCGTCATCGCTGCGTGCGGCACCAGCTCGTCGCCATCCTCCGGTGGCGGTTCACCGCGGACCACCATCGCTGGACCGCCGACGCCGGCGCCCGCATTCGGGCTGACATGGGCGCAGATCGAGGACGTGGAGCGCCCGACGGACGCCTTCGCGAGTGCCATCCCGACTGCGCCATCGGGCCCGGGCACCGCGGGCCATCCCGGTCACTTCCCGGGGCAGTCGATCCTGGCCGACGTCGCCGTCGCGGGGGATCGCCTCGTTGCCGTCGGGTACACGTTCATCGCCGGCGCGTGGACGGCGGATTCCTGGACGTCGACGAATGGCAACCACTGGTCGCTCGCGCCCGTCGACACGCGGCCCGGTTCGTTCGCGACCTCGGTGACGGCGCGGCGTGGAGGCGGATTCGTCGCCGTGGGACGCGTCGGCTCGGAGCCTGCTGCCTGGCGCTCGGATGACGGTCGATCGTGGGCCGCAGCGGCCGTCGATGGACTGGATCGAGATCCCGGCCGCCTGCCGGAACGTATCGAGACGGTCCTCGCCACGGCCGATGGCCTCATCGCGGGTGGCTCGCAAGGCCCGGAGCTGGGCGATCGTCGCGCCCGGTTCTGGCGTTCGATCGACGGGGCGACGTGGACGCCGCTCCCGGACGACGCTGCCTTCGCCGGCGCCGAGGTCATCTCGATCGCCTCTGCGACAGACCGTGGCTACGTCGCCCTCGGACGGGTCGGGACGGGCCAGCGCGCAACGTCGTCGATCGCGTGGACCTCGGCGGATGGCATGGCCTGGACGCGCCGCGAGGACCCGGCGCTCGCGGGCGGCCTCGTTGCCGCCATCGTGGCGAAGGAGGCTGGCGGCTGGCTCGCGGTGGGATCGGATGGCGACGAGCGCGAGGCGGTGGCATGGTCGTCCACCGACGGCGTGGCGTGGACGCGCGCACCGCGGGAGGACTCGCGGCTGCATTCGGGCGAGAAGATTCGCATGACGGATGTCGTTGCGACGTCCGAGGGGTATGTCGGCATCGGCAACTTCGTCGGCTTGCAGTTTGGCGAGGGGACCTCGTGGGTGTCCCTCGACGGCGTGACCTGGCGGCGGGCGCCGGCCCAGGCGTCACTGGGCCAGGGCGAACCGGAGGCGATCACGGCATGGAGGGACCGCCTCGTGATCGTCGGCAGCCGCGGTGCGCCGGACAACTACATCCCGAGCGCGTGGGTCGGGCCGACCGCGCCATGACGGCCGGTCAGGCGGCTAGCGGAGCTGGGGCTCCTGGAGCATCTCGTACGCGGCCCGCGTGAGCATGGCCAGGCCGATGATCACGAGCCAGAGGCCCGGGATTGCCGTCAGGAAGTCCGCGGGCTCGTTGAAGCTGAAGGCATGGATTGAAGCAAGGTTGACGATCTGATACCCGAGCGCGAGCCAGCCGACCACGGCAAGGAGCGCATAGGAGGGCCAGCGATCGGCACGGACGGGTCGCTCCGAGGCGTATGGCAGCGTGACGAGGGCCATCGTCGCGATCGTGACCGCGAACACGACGATGCCCATGCCCTCGAACGCAGTGCCGCTGCGCGCAGGCAAGCCCTCGGGCGCGTATCGGGTCCACCACGGCAAGAAGCAGCCGACGAGCGCGGCCAGCGCGCCGAGTGCAGCGAGGAGTCGGGACCGGCGGACCGGTCGGCGATGCATCGTCATGGGGTCGGTCGCCAGCCTACGCCTGGCTGTAGACCTCGGGCTTCAGGACCCCGACGAACTTGAGGTTCCGGTACAGCTCGCCGTAGTCGAGGCCGTAGCCGACGACGAACTGGTCCGGGATCGTGAACCCGGTGTAGTCCACCTCGATCTCGACGAGGCGCCGCGCCGGCTTGTCGAGCAGGGTGCAGATCCGGAGCGACTTCGGGTTCTTGCCGCGCAGGTAGCGGACGAGGTAGTTGAGCGTCAGCCCGGTGTCGATGATGTCCTCGACGATCAGGACGTCCTCGCCCTCGATGCTCGACGACAGGTCCTTCAGGATCCGCACGAGCCCCGACGATTCGGTCGTGGCGCCGCCGTACGAGGAGACCTCCATGAGGTCGATGCGGAGCGGCAGGTCGATCGCGCGCATCAGGTCGGCCATGAACGGCAGCGAGCCCTTGAGCACGCTCACGAGCGTGAGCTGGCGTCCCGCGAGATCCGCCGAGATCTGCGCACCGAGCTCGGCGACCTTCGCCTGGATCTGCTCCTCGGAGACGAGCACCTCGCCGATGTCGGACCGCTGGTCCACGACCGTCCTCACGCACCGGACTCCTGCTCGACCCCGACTTCGACAGTGGCCGCGCGGCGACGCCGGCGGCGAGCCGAGCGCGACCGGGGCGTCGCGCCGGGCATGGCGGGTTCGATGGTGCCCGATTCCGCCGCGGATGCCGTGCGCGCATCCACGGTTGCCGGCTCGATGGTCGGTTCCGCGACCGGCTCCGTGCGCGTGGCGCGATCCGGCACGACCTGGCCGGACGTGCCGGCGAGCGATTCGAACAGCGCGTACCGGCCGTACTTGAGCATCATCGCCCGGAAATCGCGGGCGTAGAACAGCTTGATCCTGATGTCCGGGTAGAGCGCGCGCAGCCGGCGGAGCTTCCGGTTCTTCTTTCGCACGAGTCGCTGCTTGAGCGTCGTCATCTCGAGGAACAGCTCGAGGTCGGGCAGGTAGAAGTCCGGCGAGAAGCTCTCGACGACGTCACCGTCCGTGTTCCACAGGATCGGGAAGGTCATCGGCTCGTACTCCCAGCGAACGGCGTAGAAGTCGAGGATCCGGGCCATCTCGGCTTCGCTCGCGTGGGCGAAGCGGATGCCCGACACGGTCGCGCTGCGTTCGTCGACGCCCGCGGCGGGATCGTCCGCGCCTGCTGCCCCGGGGTCCGGCCGAGGCGTTCCTGTCGCCTCCTCGATCCCCGCCGTCACCGGCTCGACTCGACCCGGCCACGCTCCCTGCCGGACAGGAGCCCGGTCAGGTCGCCACGCCAGGTCGCGAGCAGCTGGTGCATGTCGAGGACATCGTCGCTGGAGATGGGCGCCGCGGGCGCCGGATGGCCGGCGGTCTCGGATTGCGAGGTCATGACGAAGCCGAGGGTGGTGCTCAGGCAGTCGGCACAATCGAGCTCGAGAAACGCGAGGTCCTCGCGCCAGGCCAGGAGCTTGATCCGGCCGGCGGGGACGGCTGCGTCGCAGACGGAGCAGCGATGCCCGTCGCGGTGCGTCCCGAGGTGGTCCAGCGGATCCATCCGGATCGGAGTGTACCCGTTCGACGGGACCCCCGCCGTCGCCGGGCCGGGTTGTCCGCCGATACCCCCGGGGGGTATGATCCGGCCATGACAGAGAGCCACGAGGACCATTTCCGGCACAGCTACACGAAGGACAAGTCGCAGCTCATCCGCCGCCTCGCCCGCATCGAGGGCCAGGTCCGGGGCATCACCCGGATGATCGAGCGCGAGGAGTACTGCGTCGACATCCTCCAGCAGACGAGCGCGCTCCGCGCCGCGGTGGACTCGCTGGCCGTGCTCGTGCTCGAGGACCACGTGCAGGGCTGCGTCCGGACCGCCGCCGAGCAGGGCGACGCCGATCGATACGTCGAAGAGGTCGTCGATGTCGTCCGCCGCACGCTGGGCCGCCCGGTGCGCACGGGCGCCCGTTCTTAGGGCCGCCCCCGGCACTTATCCACCAATCGACCGCCCGCCGCGAGAAGGTGGACAAACCCCGTTGACGCACGCCCGCGACGCGGGCACCATCCGCCATCCGCGCAGGGGATTCCAGCGGGGAGTGCGATCCGGCAGGGGTGCGGGGAAACCCGGCCGTGAACCGAACGGATCGCGCCAAGACCGCAGCCCCAGGGCGAACAACGACGTCGTCGGAGGCGGTCGTTCGAGGGTCCAGGGTCTCGCGAGAGACGACGGACGGAGGCTCGAACGTCGCCTCCGACGCGTATCCGGGTCACGACGGATCGGCCGGTCGGCGCGTTGGTAGGCTCACGCGGCATGCGGATCGCCCTCATCTCGGACATCCATTCGAACCTGCCCGCGCTCGATGCCGTGCTGGCTGCGGCCGGCGAGGTCGACGCGATCTGGCATCTGGGTGACGTCGTCGGCTACGGTCCGGACCCCGATGGTGTCGTCGCGCGCCTCCAGGAGCTCGGGGCGGTCGGGGTGCGCGGCAACCACGATGCGGCAGCCGTCGGCGGCTCGGAGATCGATTGGTTCAACCCGGACGCTCGGCGCGCGATGGAATGGACCCGCAGCACGATCAGCGAGGCCACGTTGGCATGGCTCACCGCGCTCCCGAAACGGCGGCGGGAAACCGGCTGCGACCTCGTCCACGGGAGCCCGCGCGAGCCCCTGTGGGAATACATCACCACGAGCGCCGTGGCCCGCGAAAACCTGACATTCATGGGCGCCACGATCAGCCTCTGCCTGCACGGCCACACCCACGTGCCCGTGGCATGGCTGGAGGATGGCAAGGGCGTCGAGCTGGTTCGGGGCAAGCGAGGGCGACGGCTGGAGCTCGATGGGCGACGGGCGCTCCTGAACCCCGGGAGCGTTGGCCAGCCACGCGACGGCGACCCCGACGCATCCTTCGCGATCCTGGACCTCGAGGCTGGCGCGTTCGAGTGGCACCGGGCGCCCTATGACATCCGGGCCGTTCAGGCAGCGATGAAGGCGGCCGGCCTCCCGGGCTCGCTGGCGTCGCGGCTGGGTGCCGGCCTCTGAGCCGCCGCGCCGATCGGGGGCTGACGAGGCGCTGATCGGGCGCTGACCACGGCCGGTGGTATCGTGACCACCTTCTCCAACCCACCGCGAGGCAGCCCAAGCCAGGTGTCCGAAGCTCACGCCAGCGCCTTCAAGCGCGCGATCCTCGCGCTGAACGGAGGCGACTGCGACGATCGAATCGTCCGCCTCGCGACAGAGCTCAGCCGGGCCGCCCACGGCGAGCTGATCGGTGTCCACGTCGTCGAGGTCGGCTGGACGATGCCGCTCGATGCCGACGTCGCCGCTCGATCGGAGGAGGCGCAGCAGATCCTCGACCACGCGGAGCTCACCGCCGAGGCCATGAAGGCCCGCCTCGAACCGGTGCTTCTGCAGGCGCGCGACGTGGGCGCGGCGCTGGTCGACGAGGCCACGGAACGCCAGGCGGACCTGCTGGTGGTGGGGCTGCCCTATCGAAAGCGGTTCGGTGGCGACTTCGCCATCGGGCGCACGATCCCCTATGTGCTGAAGCACGCCCCGTGCGAGGTCTGGGTCGTTCGCGAGCCGATCCCGGACGAGCCCGCGCCGATGGTCGCGGCGCCCGCGTTCGGCGTTGGAAAGGAGCAACGGTGAAGTACGTGATCGTGGGTTGCGGCCGGGTGGGCGCGGCCCTCGCGGAGGCGTTCGACAACGCCGGCCACGAGGTGCTGGTCGTCGACACCTCGACGCGAGCCTTCGACCGCCTGCCGTCCGAGTTCAAGGGCCAGGCGCTCCGGGGTGATGGCACCGACGAGGACGTCCTGCGCCGCGCCGGCGCGGAGGGCGCCGACGTGTTCCTCGCCCTGACGGAAGGCGACAACCGGAACGTCATGGCCGCGCAGGTCGCGATGGAGAAGCTCGAGGTCGGGAAGGCGATCGCGAAGATCAACGACCCCGTGCGAGCCGCCGCGTACGCCGACCTCGGCATCGCGACGCTGTGCCGCACGACGATGCAGGCCGACGCCGTGCTCGGCTTCCTCGGCTTCGGCCCGACCGGCATGCCGGCGGTGATCGCCGCCGTCCCCCACGTCCACCAGGAGGCCTGAGCGATGTTCGTGCTGGTGGTCGGTGGCGGGAAGGTCGGCTATTACCTCACCAAGGAGCTGATCGAGAACGGCCACGAGGTCGTGCTCATGGAGAAGGACCGCGCCCGCGCGGCGCAGATCGTGGACGAGCTCGGCTCGATCGTCGTCGCCCAGGACGGCTGCGAGGGCAAGTTCCTTCGCACCGCGGGCGCGAACCGGGCGGACATCGTCGCGGCCGTGACGGGCGACGACGAGGACAACCTCGTGATCTGCCAGATGTCGAAGCACCACTTCGACGTGCCGCGCACGATCGCGCGGGTCAACAACCCGAAGAACGAGGAGCTGTTCCGGCACCTCGGCGTGGACGAGCTGATCTCGCCGACGCGCATGGCGCTGGGCTCAATCGAGCAGGACATCCCGGTCCACGAGCTCCTGCACCTGGCCGCGCTCGAGAACGAGCTCGAGATCATCGAGGCGCAGCTCCAGGCGGATTCCCCTGCCGTCGGGAAGTCGCCGAGCGACATCGTGGTCCCGGAGGGCTGCTCGCTGTTCGCGGTGGTGCGCGACGGGGTCGCCACTCCCCTGCGGGCCGACACGGTCCTGCGCGAGGGCGACAAGGTGATCGCGATCGGCCGCGCCGACTGCGAGGTCGCGCTCCACGAGCAGCTCATCGGCGATGTCGATGAGGAGCCTGCGACCGCGTAGTCCCCCGGCCGGGGCTGACCGGCCAGCGCTGCCCGACCGGGGCTGTGGCCCGAAACGAAACGCCCGCCCCGACAATCCGGAGCGGGCGTTCCCGTTGCTGGCGTTCGACGGTTAGGTGCCCTGCGGCACCACGACCGTCGGGAGGGGGTTGTTGCCGCCACCCCCACCGCCGTTGTTGTTGCCACCGCCGCTGCCCTGGTTCGAGAAGAACCAGATCGCGCCGATGACCACCACGATGGTCAGGACGATCCCGAGCAGCAGGCCGTTGTTGTTCCCGCCGTCCGGGTTGTTGACGATGACTGGACCGCTCATGTGCGACCACCTCGAATTGCGAAGTTGGGCGCACCGATCGTGGCGCAGCCGGGGTGTCACGGGCGCGCACAGGCAGGTGACATCACCTCGCAGCCGCGTGGATTCCGTTGCCGCTGAAGCCGACGGCGCCCGGCGAGCCTGGAGGGTCTGAACGGTCCGGACGTGACCGGCGTAGAAATCGCAATGTTCCGAAGTCTTGACAACAGCGTTGATAAGTTTCTAGGATTCGCCCGTGTCCGGCAACAGGTGTCGGACGAAGCGAGCAACAGGAGGTGTACGAAGCATGACGATCGTGCGCCGTCCTTCGCCCTTCGGGGAGATGATCACCCTCCGGCAGGCGATGGACCGCCTTTTCGACGATGACTACCGACCGTTCCGATTCCTTTCGGGCGGTCCCGACGGCCCCGGTCTTCCGCTCGACGTGACGACCGACAACGACAAGCTGACGATCGAAGCCGCTCTTCCCGGCGTCACTCCCGAGGACGTCGACATCACGATCGAGAACGGGACCGTGACCATCAGCGGCAAGACCGCCACCGAGCGTTCGGGCGACGAGGGCTCGTACCTCGTCCAGGAAATCCGTCGCGGCTCGTTCAGCCGATCCGTGACCCTCCCGACCGGCCTCGAAGCCGACAAGGCGACCGCGTCCTTCGAGAACGGCGTTCTTCGGCTGGAGGTCCCGAAGGCCGAGCAGGTCAAGCCTCGGCAGATCAAGATCACGCCCGTGAGCAATGGCCATGCCCAGCGAACCGATCGAACCAGCGACCGGCCGGCCGAGCTCGAGGCCTGAGCCCGACACCATGACGTTCCGCCGGCCAGATCGAGACCCGGAGCGACCCGTCTACGTGATCAGCGTGGCGGCGAGCATCGTCTCCGCCCATCCGCGCACGCTGCGGATCTACGAGGAAGAGGGCCTCATCTGCCCGGCGCGAACGCCGACCAACATTCGCCTGTATTCCGAGAACGACGTTCGACGCGTCATGTGGATCCGCCACCTGACGCAGAACCTCGGCGTGAACCTCGCCGGCATCCGAATCCTGTTCGAGCTCGAGGAGCGACTCGGCACCCGGATCCTGGAACGCCTCTACAGCGAAGCCGGGGCCACCGAGGCCTCGGACCATGCAACGCCAACCACCGACGAGGACGCATCGGGCGTCCCCGCCGAACCGCAGCCGGCGGCAGCAGCCGCCAATCGACCGGCGGCAACCGCTGCCGCCAAGTCCTAGACAGGAGCACCGAATGCCGAAGCGAGCGTCCAAGGCGGACAGCGAGCGAACCATCACCATCACCGAGCTGCCGCTCGTCGCGCTTCGTGAAACGGTGATCTTCCCGGAGATGATCGTCCCGCTCCAGGTCGGGCGGGAGAAGAGCGTCGCGGCCCTCAACGCCGCGGTCGCCGAAGGCGGGCGCATCGCGCTCGTCACCCAGCGCCAGGCGGACCAGGAAGACATCACGGACCCGGCCCAGCTGTACCCGATCGGGACCGTGGCCAAGATCGCCCAGGTGGTCCAGCTCCAGGACGGCACCGTGCGGGCGATCATCCAGGGCCAGGCGCGGATGCGCCTCCACGGCTTTGCGAAGACCGATCCATTCATCCGCGCCCGGATCGAGGAGCTCGAAGACCAGCCGTCGACCGACGTCGAGGTCCAGGCCCTCATGCGCAGCGTCCAGGCGCAGGTCGAGCAGTACGTCCAGGCCGGCGCCCCGGTTCCGCCCGAGGCTGCCGTCGCCGCACGCAACATCACCGAGCCCGGCCTGCTCGCCGACATGACGGCGTACTCGCCGGACATGACCACCGAGCAGCGCCAGGAGCTGCTCGAGACGATCGACGTGGCCGAGCGCCTGAAGATCGCCTCGGCGTTCCTCGCCCACCAGATCGAGGTCCACGAGCTCAAGGGCCGGATCCAGTCCGAAGTCAAGTCGGAGATGGACAAGACCCAGCGCGAGTACATCCTCCGCGAGCAGATGAAGGCCATCCAGCGCGAGCTGGGTGAGGAGGACCCGCAGCAGGCCGAGACCGCCGAGCTTCGCGAGAAGGTCGAGAAGGCCGGCATGCCCGACGAGGTCAAGGCCCGCGCGCTCAAGGAAGTCGACCGGATGAGCCGGATCCCGTCCGCCTCGCCCGAGGTCGGCGTCATCCGCACGTACGTGGACTGGCTCGTCAGCCTGCCGTGGAACGTCACGACGGATGACCTGCACGACATCAAGGAGGCCGCGAAGATCCTCGACGAGGATCACTTCGGCCTGGAGAAGGTCAAGGAGCGCATCCTCGAGTACCTGGCCGTGCGCGCCCTCGCGGACACCATCCGCAGCCCGATCCTCGCCCTCGTCGGGCCTCCCGGCGTCGGCAAGACGTCGCTGGGCAAGTCCATTGCGCGTGCGATGGGTCGCAAGTTCGTCCGCATGAGCCTCGGCGGCATCCACGACGAGGCGGAGATCCGCGGCCACCGGCGCACGTACATCGGTGCGCTTCCGGGCCGCGTGATCCAGAACCTGAAGACGGCCGGCACGAACAACCCGGTCTTCATGCTCGACGAGATCGACAAGGTCGGGATGGACTTCCGGGGTGACCCGTCGTCCGCCCTCCTCGAGGTCCTCGACCCCGAGCAGAACAACAGCTTCCAGGACAACTACCTCGAGGTGCCGTTCGACCTCAGCAAGGTGCTGTTTGTCGCGACCGGCAACCTCATCGACCCGATCCCGATGGCGCTCCGCGACCGGATGGAGATCATCCAGGTCCCGGGCTACACCCAGCGCGAGAAGGTCGAGATCGGCAAGCGGTTCCTCATCCCCAAGCAAATGGAGAACCACGGCCTCAAGCCGAAGCACGTCGAGTTCACCGACGAGGCAATGACCGAGCTCGTCCAGGCATACACGCACGAGGCCGGCGTCCGGAATCTCGAGCGCGAGATCGCCAACGTGATGCGCAAGGTCGCGCGGACGGTGGCCGAGGGTCGCAAGACCAAGACCGTCATCAACACCAAGAAGCTCTTCGAGTACCTGGGCTCGCCGCGCTTCGAGTACGGCGAGCTGGAGCCGGAGGACCAGGTTGGCTCTGCGACGGGTCTCGTCGTGACCGAGGTCGGTGGTGACGTGGTCGCCATCGAGGTCACCCGGATGGATGGCAAGGAGGACTTCATCCTCACGGGCCAGCTCGGCGAGGTGATGCGCGAGTCCGCTCGTGCCGGTCTCTCGTGGATCCGGACCCACGCAGCAGAGCTCGGTATCCCGCGCGAGACGTTCGAGAAGCAGACGCTGCACATCCACGTCCCGGCCGGCGGGATCCCGAAGGACGGGCCGTCGGCGGGCATCACGATGGCCACGGCCATGGTCTCGGCGTTCACCGGCATCCCGGTGCGCAAGGACCTCGCCATGACCGGCGAGATCACGCTTCGGGGCCGCGTCCTGCCGATCGGTGGGCTCAAGAGCAAGATGCTTGCCGCCCACCTGGCCGGAGCCAAGGTCGTCATGTTCCCGAAGAAGAACGAGAAGGACCTGCGGGACATCCCCGAGGAGATCCGCAAGTCGCTGCGGCTCGTTCCCGTCGAGTCGATGGACCAGGTCCTCGACGTCGCCCTGCGTCGGAAGCCCAAGCCGCTTCCGGCGCCGAAGGCGGCGGACGGTGGGCGCGATCGCGGTCGCAGCACGGAGCAGGACGCCCCGATGCCTCGCCCGACCTTCCCGCCCGACCAGCCGGCCGTGGTGGTCCAGGGGTAACGCAGGGCCGATGGCCACCCCGGAGTTCCAGGACTACTACAAGACCCTCGGGGTCTCGAGGTCCGCGACCCAGGCCGAGATCAAGAAGGCCTTCCGCAAGCTTGCCCGCGATTCACATCCGGACAAGCACCCCGGCGACAAGGGCGCCGAGGCGCGGTTCAAGGCCATCAACGAGGCCAACGCGGTCCTGTCCGATCCTGCGAAGCGCGCAAAGTACGACCAGTTCGGCAAGGACTGGGAGGCCTACGCGCGCGCCGGCGCGGGCGGCGGCGGCGACCCCTTCGGTGGCCAGAACCCGTTCGCGGGCTGGGCCGGTGGCGGGGGCGCCGGGGGTGGCCGGCGGTCCGGGGGGAGTGGCGGCATCCGCTACGAGTTCCGCACCACCGGCGGTGGCGCGGGCAGCGCCGGCTTCTCGGACTTCTTCCGCATGATGTTCGGCGACGAGAACGCTGCGGCCGGCGAGCCGGAGCGCTTCGGTGGCCAGGGCGGGATGGGCGGCACCGAATCCATCGATGAGCTCCTGTCCCGGCTCGGCATGGCCGGCGCCCCAGGGAGCGGCGGGGCGACCCGGAACGGCCACGGCACGCGCGCGGCCACGATGCCGCCGGTGGAAGTCACCGCGGAGCTGTCGCTCGAGGAGTCGTTCCACGGCACGAGCCGCATCGTCGAGATCGACGGCAAGCGTCTCGAGGTCAAGATCCCGCGTGGCGCCGGCGACGGCAGCCGCATCAAGCTCACCGGCAAGGCGCCGGGCGGCCGCGACCTCGTGGTCGTCACGAAGCTCAAGCCGCACCCCACGTTCACGCGCCGCGGCGACGACCTGGAGCGTGAGGTGCCCGTCACGCTTGGCGAGGCGCTCCTCGGCGGCGAGATCCCGGTCTCCACGCTCAAGGGGAGGGTCCTGCTCAAGGTGCCCGCCGGCACGCAGGCTGGCCGCGTCATCAGGCTCAAGGGCCAGGGCATGCCGAAGTTCAAGGGCGACGGGACCGGCGACCTGCTGGTACGCATCCGTGTCGTCCTGCCGACCGACCTTTCCGACGAGGCCAGGGCCGCGGCTGCCACGCTGGTCAAGCTCATCGACCAACCCGACCCGCGGGGGTAAGGAATTCCCATGCAACTCGACCGATTCACCGAGAAGGCCCAGGAGGCCATCGTCGCCGCCCAGAACCTGGCGCAGCGACTCGAGAGCCCCGTGCTCGATGCGGAGCACCTGCTGTCCGCGCTCATCGAGCCGGATGACGGCGTGCCCGCGGAGACGCTGCGCCGGCTCGGCGTGGACCTGCCCGGGTTCCGCGGCGAGCTCGCCACGATCCTCGCGAAGCGCGCCCGCATCCAGGGTGGCGACCTGCGCCTCGACGCGCGCGCGAAGCGCGTGATCGACCGCGCGCAGGAAGAGGCGAAGCGCCTCGGCGACGACTACACCTCGACCGAGCACCTGCTCCTCGGCGCCGCCGAGGTCGGGGGCGAGGGGCAGAAGCTCCTGGAGCGCCACGGCGCCGGCAAGGAGCAGCTCCTCACGGCACTGCAGTCCGTGCGCGGTGGCCAGCGCGTGACGTCGCCGAACCCGGAAGGGACCTACCAGGCGCTCGAGAAGTACGGCCGCGACCTCACCGCGGAGGCGCGCGCCGGCAAGCTGGATCCGGTCGTCGGTCGTGACGATGAGGTCCGCCGCGTGATGCAGGTGCTGAGCCGGCGCACGAAGAACAACCCGGTCCTCATCGGCGAGCCCGGCGTCGGCAAGACCGCGATCGTCGAAGGGCTGGCGCAGCGCATCGTGCGCGGCGACGTCCCGGAGACGCTCAAGGACAAGAAGGTCGTCGCCCTCGACCTCGGTGCGCTCATTGCCGGCGCGAAGTTCCGTGGCGAGTTCGAGGAGCGCCTGAAGGCCGTCCTCAAGGAGATCAAGGACAGCGGCGGCCAGATCATCCTGTTCATCGACGAGCTGCACACGGTTGTCGGCGCGGGCGCCGCCGAGGGCGCGATGGACGCGTCGAACCTGCTGAAGCCGATGCTCGCCCGCGGCGAGCTGCACACCATCGGCGCGACGACGCTCGACGAGTACCGCAAGCACATCGAGAAGGACGCCGCCCTGGAGCGGCGCTTCCAGCAGGTGTTCGTCGACCAGCCGACCGTCGAGGAGACGATCTCGATCCTGCGCGGCCTGCGCGAGCGGTACGAGGTGCACCACGGCGTCCGGATCACGGACTCCGCGCTCGTCGCCGCCGCAACGCTCTCGGATCGGTACATCACGGAGCGCTTCCTGCCCGACAAGGCCATCGACCTCGTCGACGAGGCAGCGTCGCGCCTGCGGATGGAGATTGACTCCATGCCGATCGAGCTCGACGAGCTCGAGCGACGCCGCATCCAGCTCGAGATCGAGCGCGAGGCGCTCCGGAAGGAGACAGACGACGCATCGAAGACGCGGCTCACCGTGCTCGAGAAGGAGCTCGCCGAGATCGCCGAGGAAGCGGGCGCCATGAAGCAGCGCTGGGAGGCCGAGAAGGCGGCGATCCAGGCGATCCGTGCCACCAAATCGGAGCTCGAGAACCTGCAGGTCCAGATCGAGCAGGCCGAGCGCGAGGCGAACTATGAGCGCGCCGCGCAGCTGAAGTACGGCACGCAGCGCGAGCTGACGGACCGGCTCGCGAACGAGAGCGCCGCAATGACCGCCCTCCAGGGCCCGAACGCGCTGCTCAAGGAGGAGGTCACGGCGGACGAGATCGCCGACATCGTGTCGAAGTGGACGGGCATCCCCGTCACGCGGCTGATGGAGGGCGAGCTCGCGAAGCTCGTGCACATGGAGGAGCGGCTCCACGAGCGCGTGGTTGGCCAGGACGAGGCGATCGAAGCCGTGTCCGACGCGGTCCGGCGCGCACGGGCCGGCCTCCAGGATCCCCGCCGTCCGATCGGGAGCTTCCTGTTCATGGGCCCGACCGGCGTCGGCAAGACCGAGCTGGCGCGTGCCCTCGCCGCCTTCATGTTCGATGACGAGCACGCGATGACCCGCATCGACATGAGCGAGTACATGGAGAAGTTCGCCGTCTCTCGGCTTGTCGGCGCGCCTCCGGGCTACGTCGGCTACGACGAGGGCGGCCAGCTGACCGAGGCGGTTCGGCGGCGGCCGTACCAGGTCGTGCTCCTCGACGAGATCGAGAAGGCGCACCCGGACGTGTTCAACGTGCTGCTGCAGGTCCTCGACGACGGTCGACTGACCGACTCGCAGGGCCGCACCGTGAACTTCAAGAACTGCCTCGTGATCATGACCAGCAACGTCGGCTCGCAGGTCATCGCGGCCGCAGGCGTCCGCCCGGGCGACACCGAGGCATACGAGCAGATGAAGCAGCAGGTCACGGACCTCCTGCGCGGCCAGTTCCGCCCCGAGTTCCTCAACCGGATCGACGAGGTGATCGTCTTCCACGCGCTGACCGACGCGGACCTGGCGCAGATCGTCGAGCTGCTGCTCGCCGACCTCCAGCGCCGGCTCGCGACCCAGGACATCGCGCTGGAGCTGACGCCCGCGGCGCGGTCGCTGATCGCCCGGGAAGGCACGGACCCGACGTTCGGGGCGCGGCCGCTCAAGCGGACGATCCAGCGCCTCGTCGAGAACCCGCTGGCGCGGGCACTCATCGAGGGCCGGTTCAAGGCCGGCCAGGCGGTGAAGGTCGATGCCGATCCCGTTGGGTCGACGCTCGTGTTCTCGTCCGGCGAGGAGTCGGTCGTGGCGGATGCGGGCGAACGGCGGGATGCGCGGCGGCGCGCCGAGGATGCGGTCGGCGCTGGCGCCGGGGCGCGGCGGTCGGTCTTCGACGTCCCGGACATCGATGGCGAACCCGATCGCGGCGACGGTGGCGGCCGACCAAACTAGCGGCGTGCGCTTCGACATCGCGGCTGCTCGACTCGCGTCCCTCCCGGGCGAGCTCCCCGCGCCGCCCGAGGCGCTGATGCCCGTCCGGGTCGATGGGGTCGCCTGGAAGTCGCCGGCGGACGGGATGGCGACGGCGCGGCCCGCCGCCGTGCTCGTCCTGATCTCGCCGGACGCCCACGGTGACGCGCGCGTCACGCTGATCGAGCGCACCTCGTACGACGGCCACCACTCGGGCGAGATCGCCTTCCCCGGCGGCGCCGCCGAGCAGGGCGATGCCGATGAGGCCGCGACGGCGATCCGTGAGGCAGGCGAGGAGATCGGGCTCGACCCGGACGCCGTCGGGCTCCGGGTGGTTGGCGCGCTCGAGGTGTTCTGGATCCCGGTCAGCAACTTCCGCGTCACGCCCGTCGTGGCGCTCGCGGATCACCTGCCGACGTGGACGCCGGACGCGCGCGAGGTCGCGCGGGTGATCGATGCCCCGGTTGCCGCGTTCCTGCCACAGGCACCGATCACCCAGATGGAGCGCGACGTTCGCGAGTGGCGCATCCGGTACGGCGCGTACGTGGTCGATGAGATCGCGGCTGACGGGCCGGGCGTGTGGGGCGCCACCGCCCGCATTCTCGGCCAGCTCGGAGCGCTCCTCGGCGACTGAGTCCGTCCAAACCAGCCATTCGGGTCATTGGTACCGCCGAAATCGTGGGGCATACTGGCGCCGCCTTCGGGTCCCGATCAGGGATCCGACCCAGAGGAGCCCAGCGTGATCCGCCGAATCACCACCCTGCTCGCCCTCGCCGCCTTCGTGGCCGCGTGCGGCAACGCCACCCCCACCCCGACGCTGCCGCCCGTGAACCCCACCGTGCTCCTGCCCTCCGACGAGGCGACGCCGGCACCGAGCCCGACCGAGGGCGCCGCACTCCCGTCGGAGTCGCCGGCCGGGCCGTACGACAGCGCCGACTACTCGCTGACCCTGCCCGACGGCTGGGTGGCGTTCGACATGAAGGACCCGGCGGGCCAGGCGGCCCTGCAGGCGTTCGTCAATGCCAACCCGGACTTCGGCAGCTCCATCGACGCGTTCACCAAGCTGCCGAACGTCGTCATGGCCGTGAACCAGGCGCTCGGGAACGTCGTCGTCTCGGTCTCGATCCCGACGGGTGGCGTCGCACTCGATGCGATCGCGGCCAGCTTCACGAGCCAGTTCCAGGCGGTTCCTGGCGTCAAGGAAGCGCCCGAGCCGACGGACCTCACGCTGGCGGCCGGCCCGGCGAAGCACTGGCACATCGTCATCGAGGCGAACAACGCGTCCGGTGGCACCTACGAAGTCGGCGAGAGCATCTACCTCACCGCCAACGCGACGACGGCCGTCCTGGTCGAGTTCGTGGAGGTCGGCGGGACGCCCGTTTCGCAGGAAGACCAGATCATCCAGACGCTCGCGTTCAAGTAGGCGCCATTCAAGTCGTAGCCGCCATCGGGTAGCCTCGCCTTCCACGGAGGAGGCGGCGCGATGGCGGTCATGCAGAAGATCCTCAACGACCCGGAGCCGTTCGTCGACGAGATGCTCGACGGCATCCTCGCGGCGCATCCCGGACAGCTGCGTCGGCCCTCGCCGCGTGCCATCGTCCGGGCGGACGCGCCGGTCGCAGGCAAGGTCGCGATCGCGACCGGCGGAGGCTCCGGCCACCTCCCCGTGTTCATGGGCTACGTGGGCCGAGGGCTGATCGATGGCGCCGCGATCGGCAACGTGTTCGCATCGCCGTCGTCCGACGACATGCTCGAGGTCACGCGCGCTGTTTCGGGCGGCGCGGGGGTCCTGTACCTGTACGGCAACTACGGCGGCGACCGCCTGAACTTCGACCTCGCGGCGGAGCTCGCGGCCGACGAGGGCATCGAGGTCCGAACGGTCCTCGGCGCGGATGACGTGGCGTCCGCGCCGCCCGAGCGGGCCGCCTCGCGCCGTGGCATCGCCGGGATCTTCTTCCTGTACAAGGTCGCGGGCGCCGCCGCGGCAGCCGGCATGTCGCTCGACCAGGTCGTTGCCGTCACCGAGCGCGCCGCGGCCGGCACGCGGACGATGGGCGTGGCGCTCTCGCCGTGCACGATCCCGGCCGCGGGCGTGCCCACATTCGAGCTGCCGATCGGCCAGATGGAGATCGGGATGGGCATCCACGGCGAGCCCGGAGTCCGGCGTGGCCCGCTCGCGACGGCTGATGCGATCGCGGCGGAGCTCATGCACTCGATCCTGGGGGACCTGCCGTACGGCCGCGGCGACGAGGTCGGCGTGCTGGTGAACGGCCTCGGCGCGACACCGAAGGAGGAGCTGTACATCCTCTACCGGAGCGTGGGCCGGATCCTGGACGGCGAGGGCATCCGGGTGCACCGGGTCTGGGTCGGCGAGTACGCGACGTCGCTGGAGATGGCGGGCGCCTCTGTGACACTCATCCAGGTTGACGACGAGCTCAAGCGCCTGCTCGATGCGCCAGCCGAAACGCCCTTCTTCGTCCAGGCGTGAGCGACTTCACCGAGCTCCTCGCGCGCGTCGCGACCGAGCTCCCCGCCCATCGCGACGAGCTCAATCGCCTCGATGGCGTTGCGGGCGACGGAGACCTCGGGCTCACGGTCACGATGGCATGCCGGGCTCTGTTGGAGCTCGCGCCCTCGCTGGAATCGATGACAGAAGTGGCGGCGATCCGAGCAGCCGGCATGGAGATCGCAAAGAAGGCGCCGTCGACGGGTGGAACGCTGATTGCCTTTGCGCTCATGGGTGCGGCGAAGGCCCAGGTGGATCCCGGCGCGTCCGGGGTCCTGCGCGCCGCGACGTATCTCGAAGCGGCCGCCGCGACGATCGCCCAGCGTGGGCAGGTTGCGTCCGGTGATCGGACGATGCTGGATGCCCTCGAGCCGGCGGCACGTGCCCTCCGGACCGCCGCGGATGCCGGAGACGGTGCGAGCGAGGCTGCTGCTGCCGGTGCGAAGGCTGCTGATGACGGTGCCACAGCCACCGCGTCGATGGCCGCCAAGGTCGGTCGCGCGGGTTGGCTCGCCGACCGCGCAGCAGGCAACGAAGATGCCGGCGCCCGGCTGATCGCGCTCGCGGTTGCGGCAGCCGCGATGGGTGTCAGCTCAGGTCGCTGACGGCCTGATCAGGTCCGATCCGGGCACGCGCAGCCCGTCGTCCCACAGGACGTAGGGGGTGCCGTTCACCCAGCCGAACTCCATCGTGTCGCCGTCGACCGAGATGCACACCTTTCGCGCCCACATCTGGAACCGGTGCCCGGAGCCGTTCGGGTCGTCGGCCCAGCCATCCTCGGTGAGCAGGACCGGATCCTGGGTGACCATCGCGAAGACGTGGCCGGGCCGCTCGAACTGCATGTTGAGCTCGGCGGTCGTGGTCCACCCGACGAACGAATAGGGCACGTCCCCCGCGCACTGTGCCGCACCGAACGCACCGGACGGCGCCGGGTCGGGGAACGGCGTCGGCGTCGGCGAGACACCGGGCGTGGCCACGCTCGCGAGGTCGAACTCGACGACGCGCTCGAGCACCAACCGATCCCGGCACAGCTGCTGCTTGCTCGCGCTGCATTGCGCCGCCCGCGGATCGTCGAAGTGGCCGACCACGACGATCGGCACGGGTGGCATCCACTGGCCGTTGATGAGCCGGACCCCGAAGAGCGGCTCGACGCCCGGCGTGCCGGAGTCCACATACGGCGTGAGATACGGACCCGCGGCGTGGTCGGTGACTTCGCCTGTCTCCACGTTGATGACGAAGATCTGTTCGTTCCGCTCGGTGATGCCGTACTCGCCGTCACTGCAGTACAGCTCGAGCTCGCCAACCGGCTCGGAAGGGGCCGCGCAGGAATGGCCGATGGACCCGTTCGACCACCAGCCCTTGATCGCGGCGCGGCCACCCG
>DATFHO010000043.1:0-6158 GCA_035248345.1 Candidatus Limnocylindrales bacterium | reverse complement strand
AAGGTCGAGGTCGACGGCGAGCTCCTCCACACGGCGGCCGATGGCAACGGCCCGGTGAATGCCCTCGACGCCGCGCTTCGCAAGGCGCTTCGGGCGTTCTACCCGGTGCTCGACTCGGTCCACCTGTACGACTACAAGGTCCGGATCATCGACACCGGTTCCGCGACGGCCGCGAAGACCCGCGTCACGATCGAATCGACCGACGGATCGGCCGAGTGGTCGACCATGGGCTCGGACACCAACATCATCGGGGCGTCGGCGACCGCGCTCGCCGACTCCCTCGAGTACGCCATCTGGAAGCGCGGCGGCGAGCTACGACGCCGGGATGAACGACACTTCACCACGGTGATCGCCGCGGAAGGAGCGAGGCAAGCGAGATGAGCGACGCACAACCCGGGGGCCCCGCGCTCCACCTGACCCGCTGGACGGTCACGTCCGGCTCCAACGTCCAGAGCCGCGGCGCGGTCGTGATCGACGCCGGGACGCATCACTGGCGCGCATCGGCCGAGGGCAACGGGGCGGTCGACGCCCTGTTCAACGCCGTGGACAAGGCCCTCGCCGAGGTGCTGCAGGGCGAGCCGCGCCTGACCGGCTACGACGTCCATGCGCTGGGCGAGGGTCGCGAGGCCGAAGGCCTCGTCATCGTTGCGGTCGAGCCGCCCGCGGGCCTCGAGGGCGCGCGTTCCTCGGGCCTGTACCAGGGCCGCGCGCGGAGCACGAACATCGTCGCGTCCTCGATCGAGGCATACGTCGAGGCGCTCAACGCGATGCTCGCCGAGCCGCAATGGGCCGGCGCCGCAGAAGCCGCCTCGAAGGGCCGCAAGGGCGCCACGCCCGAGACGCACGGCCGCCGCGGCGAGATCGATCCGGAGGCCAATACAGACCTGCCCTGGGTTGGATAGCCCCGGCGCGCATGGGGCGCGCGGCCTGACGAGCTTGCCCGTTGCCTACTCCGGCGAGCGCGGCGCGTTTGCCGAGGACGCCGCGATCGCGGGGTTCGGTGCCGGGGCGCCGCTGCTGCCGGTCGGCGGCTTCCGCGACGTGTTCGAGGCCGTTCGCGACGGGCGCGCCGCCGCCGGTGTCGTCCCGATCGAGAACCTCGTCAACGGCTCGATCCGCGAGACCTATGACCTCCTCCTCGAGCACGACCTGGTCATCGATGGCGAGGTCGCCGTCCCGGTCGACCTGTGTCTCGCCGCGCTGCGCGGCACCACGCTCGACGCGATGCAGCGGGTGTACTCGCACATCCAGGCGCTCGGCCAGGCCGAGCGGTACCTGCGCGCGGGCGGCTGGCAGCTCCTGACGACGTACAACACCGCGGGCGCGGGCCGGTTCATCATCGCCCAGGGCGATCGAGCCGCGGGCGCCGTCCTCTCGAGGCGCGCCGCGGAGGTGCTCGGGCTCGACGTCCTCGCCACGTCGATCCAGGACGTGCCCGACAACCGAACCAGGTTTCTCGTCATCCGACGCGAGGCCGGCGCAGCTGCGGCTGTCCCGGCGGCGGCGAGCGCGACCGCGGTGGTCCCTGCGCCCGAGACGGCGCCGTGGCGGACCACGATCGCCTTCGGTGTGCGGAACGAGCCGGGCACGCTCCTCGCGGCGCTGCAGATCTTCGCGAGCCGCGGGATCAACCTCTCGAAGCTGGAGTCGCGGCCGAGCCGCTCCGCTGCGTGGGAGTACGTGTTCTGGGCCGACCTCGACGCGAACGCCGCCGATCCCGTTTGCGTCGCCGCCCTCGACGACCTTCGTGCCCAGGCGACGATGGTCCGCGTGTTCGGGTCGTACCGCCGCGCGAGCTAGAGCCAGCTTCGGCGCCGCGCGTACCAGACGATCGCGACGGCGAGGATCGCGATCGCCGACACGACCAGCCAGAAGCTGCCCGGGTCGTCCTTGTTGAGCGGCACGATGACGTTCATGCCGAGCAGCCCCGCGATCATCGAGCCCGGCAGCAGCAGCACCGTCGTGAGCGTCAGCACCTTCATGACCTCGTTGGTCCGCTGCGCCTGCTGCGACATGTAGACATCGAACGAGCCGAGCAGTGCCTCACGCGATTCCTCGACGGCGCTGAGCGCCCCCTCGAACCGGGCAGCGAGCCCCGCAACCAGCGCCGCCTCGTCCGACGACTCGATGACGCTCCCGAGCTCCGGTGAGGCGAGCGCCGTGAACACCGAACGATGGTCGGCAAGCAGGCGGCGCAGTCGGGCGATGCGTCGCCGGCACCGGACGAGGTCGCGGAGGGCGTCCTCGTCGGTCTTGCCCCGGAGCGCGTCGGCGTCGAGCCGGTCGACGTCCTCTTCGATCGCGTCGACCGCGACGTGGTAGCTCGCGATCGCGGCGTCGACCACGATCGTGAAGAACGCGGCGTCGCTCAGGATGCCCGCGGTGGCATCGCGTTCGATCCGCGCATCGACGTCCTCGAGGAACGTGATCGGCTGGTCGTGATGCGTGATGACGACGTTCCGTCCCGCGATCACGTCGAGCCAGGTCATCGGCGCGTGGTCGCGGTCGCTCGGGTCCGCCGCGACCCTGACGTGCAGGTAATCCCGGTGGAGCGCGACATGCGGCTGCTCCTCGGGCCGGGACAGCTGGCGCAGCGTCCGCGGCTGCAGGTCGATGAGTGGTGCCAGCTGCCGGGCCACGTCCGGCGACACGTCGCCGGTCAGGTCCACCCACAGGAGCTGCCGCTCTGACGGCGTGGTCGCGAAGGCGCGTTCCGGCTCCAGTCGCTCGTCGGGCCGGTCCGCATCGAACAGGCGCGCGCGAACGCGAGCGCCCGAGGGGCTCGTCATGCGCCGAGGATCGTCGAGGGGCCCTTGCAGGCGCCGATGCTGCGGGCGTTGCGGGAGGTCAGCGGCGTGTCATCCCGTACGGATCGGGATTCGGACGAGGGTTCGGCCGCCGACGGCGGCGCCAGCCGATGATCACGATGATCGCGCCGATCAGGACACCGATCGCGCCGCGGATCGTCGTCCCGGCGGTCGTCGTCCCCGGTGCGCCCACCATCGGCGGGAGCGTCGCCCCGGGCGTGGCGTCGGGGTCGGCGGCAATGCCCTCCGGGATCGCTGCCGCGCTCGCTGGCGGCGTCGCGGCGGCGGACGGACTTGGGTCGGCCGCGGAAACGGCTGTCGCGCTGGAGGCGAGCGCGAAGGCCGCGACGGCAAGGACCAGCATCGAGAACGGGCGCGCGGCACGCATCGGCATCGCGACATTCTGCCGTGGCGGTAGGATCACCGGACACCGACGCGCCGAGACCGCGCCCGATTGGAGCCCAGCGCCATGACGCTCACCGCCACCAAGCCGCATCCGATCTACCTCGCCGGCAAGTGGGTCGAGTCCGAAGACACGCTCGTCGTCCACAACCCGGCGAACCCGAACGAGCCCGCGGGCGCCACGTACAACGCATCCGAAGCCCAGTACGAGGAGGCCGTCACGGCGGCCGTCCGCGCCTTCGAGGAGACGCGCGTCCTTCCCGCGTACGAGCGCGGCCGCGCGCTCCGCGAGATCTCCGCGGGCATCAAGGCGCGCCGCGAAGAGCTGGGCCGCCTCCTGTCCCTTGAGGCCGGCAAGCCGATCCGCGACGCGCTGGTCGAGGTCGATCGGGCATCGCTCACGTTCCGGCTCGGGGCCGAGGAGGCGGAGCGCCAGTACGGCGAAACGATTCCGCTGGACCTGCTGCCCTCGTCGAAGGGCCGGATGGGCATCACGCGCCGGTTCCCGATCGGGCCCGTCGCGGGGATCTCGCCGTTCAACTTTCCCTTGAACCTGGCGGCGCACAAGGTCGCGCCGGCGATCGCCGCCGGCTGCTCGATCGTCCTCAAGCCACCGAGCAAGGACCCCCTCGTGATGCTGACGGTCGCGGAGATCATCGATTCGGTCGGGCTGCCCGCCGGCGCCGTGTCGATCCTCCCGATGACGCGCGAGCTGGGTGACCGGATGGTCGCCGATGACCGCTTCAAGCTGCTCTCGTTCACGGGTTCGCCGTCGGTCGGCTGGCGGATGAAGGAGCGCGCGGGCAAGAAGAAGGTCGTGCTCGAGCTCGGCGGCAACGCCGGCGTCATCATCGACAAGACCGCCGACCTCGACTGGGCGGTCAAGCGCTCGCTCGTCGGTGCGTTCGCGTACTCCGGCCAGGTGTGCATCAGCGTCCAGCGCATGTTCGTGCACGAGGACGTGCGCGAGGAGTTCCTCGCGAAGTTCAACGCAGGCGTGGCGGCGCTCAAGGTCGGCGATCCGCTCGACCCGACCACCGACGTCGGGCCGATGGTCGATGCCAACCAGGCCTCACGCACCAAGCGCTGGGTCGACGAGGCCGTCCAGCTCGGTGGCCGCGTGGTCGCCGGCGGCACGGCAGACGGCGCGTTCTTTGCCCCGACGGTGCTGGCGAACGTGCCGGTCGAGGCGCAGGTGTGCTCGAACGAGGCGTTCGCGCCGCTCGTGGTCGTCTTCCCGTTCTCGGACTTCTCCGATGCGATCCGCCAGGTCAACGACAGCTTCTTCGGGCTGCAGACCGGCGTGTTCACGAATGACCTGGGTCACGCGTGGCAGGCGTTCAACGAGCTCGAGGTCGGCGGCGTGATCGTCAACGACATCCCGACCTACCGCATCGACCACATGCCGTACGGCGGCGTGAAGGATTCCGGGCTCGGTCGCGAGGGATTGCGCTGGTCCATCGAGGACATGACGGAGCTGCGCATCATGGTGCTCGCCTCGCCGCAGTAGGGGGACGTCGTGGACCCGAAGTTCCAGCAGGCAATCGAGCAGGGCTACGCCCTCGACGAGCCGACGATCGTGCTCGGCGGGGCCATGCTCGACAACGAGCTCGTCGCGCAGCCGCACGTGCAGGTCGCGCTGTCGATGCTCAACCGGCACGGCCTCGTCGCCGGCGCCACGGGCACCGGCAAGACGAAGACGCTGCAGCTGATGGCCGGCCAGATCTCCAAGTCCGGCGTGCCCGTGTTCATCGCGGACATCAAGGGCGACCTGACCGGCATGGCGGCGGCGGGCGACACGAGCAACCAGAAGGTCGTCGATCGGATGGCCTCCCTGGGCGTGCCGTTCAGCCCGGCCGCGCATCCGGTGGAGTTCCTCTCGCTCAGCGGGAAGCTGGGGGCGCAGGTTCGCGCGAGCGTGGCCAGCTTCGGGCCGCTGCTGCTCGGCAAGGTGCTCGACCTCAACGAGACCCAGACGAGCGTCCTCGCGCTGATCTTCAAGTACTGCGACGACAACAGCCTGCCGCTGCTGAACCTCGACGACCTCGTCGCCACCCTCAAGTTCCTCAGCTCCGATGAGGGCAAGCCGTTCCTGAAGGACTACGGCGGCATGTCGACGGCGACCGTCGGCGTCCTGCTCCGCAGCATCGTGGTGATCCAGCAGGAAGGCGCCGACATCTTCTTCGGCGAGCCGGAGTTCGACGTCAACGACCTCATGCGCACGACGCCGGACGGCCAGGGCATCATCAGCGTGCTCGAGCTCTCGGACGTGATGGACCAGCCGCGGCTGTTCTCCACGTTCATGCTCTGGATGCTGGCTCGGCTCTATGACGACCTGCCCGAGGCCGGCGACCTGCCGAAGCCCAAGCTGTGCTTCTTCTTCGACGAGGCGCACCTCCTCTTCGACGACGCGTCCGACGCCCTCATGGAACAGGTGGAGCGAACCGCACGGCTCATCCGGTCCAAGGGGGTCGGGGTGTATTTCGTCACCCAGGCGCCGACCGACGTGCCGTCGTCCGTGCTGGCGCAGCTCGGCAATCGCGTGCAGCACGCGTTGCGCGCCTTCACGCCCGAGGACGCCGACGCGCTCAAGAAGACGGCCCGAACCTTCCCGATGACCGACTTCTACGACGTCGAGAAGACGATCACGTCGCTCGGCATCGGCGAGGCCCTCGTCACGGTGCTCTCGCCGCGCGGCGTCCCGACGCCGCTGGCGGCGACGCGCCTCCTGGCCCCGGATTCGCTCATGGCGGCGCTGGCCCCGGCGGAGCTCCAGGGCCGGATCTCGACCTCCACGCTCCATTCGAAGTACGGCGCGACCGTGGACCGTGATTCCGCGAAGGAGCGCCTCGACGCGCGGATCGCGGCAGGGCGTGCGGCAGCCGCGCAATCAACCGCGGCGTACGGCGGGGCCCCGGCGGGCACGCCAGGGCCGGCCGGCGGCATGAC
>DATFHO010000042.1:0-47027 GCA_035248345.1 Candidatus Limnocylindrales bacterium | reverse complement strand
CGGGTGCGGCCACCACTCTACCGAACACGATGCCGACCACGGCGACGATCGCGACGACGATCAGGAAGACGGCGACGGCGCCCACTACGGCGTGGCGATCCGCGTCGCGACGATGTCGTCCGTGAAGAGCACGGGCGCGGCCACGAGCTGCGCTGCCGTCGAGGTTTCCGCTACGCGGGCGAACTCGAAGTGGATTGTGAGCGTGCCGCCGTTGTCGGAGGTGAAGGTGCCCTGCCAATCGACGCGGGAGACCTTGCGCGGGTCCGAGTCGACCCAGCGGAAGTCGTGGCCCATCATCGTCGTCCCATCGCAGCGCCACTGGCCGAGGAACGTGTCGCCCTGGCCGGCACCGACCTGGCTCGTCTCCGACAGGTTGCCCGTGATCGTGCCGTCGCGGCTGAGGTTGTAGATGCCGCCGGCGGGCTTGTAGTAGGTGCCGGCGATCAGGTCGTGGCAGTCGACCTTCTTCGCGCTGACGATGCCTGCGCCGAGCGCGGCACCGAGCAGGCCGATCGCGAGACCGAGGACGATGGTTCGGCGGCGCATGGGGCTCCTCCTGACGTGGCTGGTTGCGCTAGTTCGACTGCGGATCTGCGGTTGCCGGGAACTCGCCGCGGGCGACCCGGATTCGGAGGCGTGAGCCGCCGCTCACCTCGGCGGGATCGCGGACGATCGAGCCGTCGTCGGCCCGCCGGACGATGCCGTACCCGCGCTGCAGCGTCGCCTGCGGTCCGAGGACGCCGAGCGCGGCCCCGGCTTCCTTGAGTGCCGCGCGGCGCTCGGCGACGAGCCGCGAAGCGAGCGCGGGCAACGCCGCCGCGAGCCGGTCTTCGGTCGCCGTCGCGGTGCCGAGCCGGACGCGGAGCGCCCGCGTCGCGCGATCGAGCAGGTCGCCGGCCTGCTGGCGGGAGGACGCGAGGCGCGCAGCTGGGTTCAGCCGATCGAGCACGCGCCGCTCCGCATCCACCTCGCGCGCTGCGGCCGTCACGGCGCGCGCACCGGCAACGCGCATCCGTTCGGCGCCTCGCGCCAGCGCGGACGCGTACTCGACCCGATCCGGCACGACGAGCTCCGCCGCCGCGGTTGGCGTGGCGGCGCGCACGTCGGCGGCGAAGTCGGTGAGCGTGACGTCGACCTCGTGCCCCACCCCGCTCACCACCGGCAGCGAGTGCGCGACGACGGCACGCACCACGCGTTCATCGTTGAACGACCAGAGGTCCTCCATCGAGCCGCCGCCCCGCGCGAGGATCGTGAGCGCGGGAATGTCGTCCGCCCGGCCGGCGGCACGAAGCGACTCCACGTACCGCTCGAGTCGCCGCATCGCCCGCACGATCGATTCGGGCGCGCCGTCTCCCTGGACCTGGCAGGCGACGAGCACCACGCGAACGAGTGGCCACCGGCGCGCGAAGACGTGGCACACGTCCTTCCAGGCGACGCCCGTCGGAGACGAGACGACGGCAACGACCCGCGGCCGCGGCGGGAGCGCGCGCTTGCGATCCTGGGCGAAGAGGCCTTCGGCGGCAAGCTTGGCCTTGAGCTGCTCGAACCGGATCGCAAGGTCCCCCACCCCACTCGGCTGGATGGAGTCGACGTAGAGCTGCAGCGCACCCTGTGCCTCGTACACGTCGACGCGGCCGTGTGCCACGACACGGAGCCCGGTCTGGGGCTGGAACGGCGATCGAACTCGATCGTCGCGGAACCACACGCACTGGAGCTGCGCACGCTCGTCCTTGAGCGTGAAGTAGGCGTGGCCGGCGCTCGAGATCGTGACCCGCCCGACCTCACCCTCGATCCACAGGTCGCGCAGCAGCTCGTCCGCTCGAACGGTCGTCGCGATCGCGCGTGCGGCGTCGCCGACCGACAGGATCCTCGGGCCGGGCTGCGCCCCGAAGGGCGGGACCGCGGCTGGCTGCGCCTCCATTCGCGGTAGGGTACGGCTCGATGTTCGAACGCTTCGCATCCACCGACCTCTTGATCGCCGCGGCGGTCGCCGTGTTCGCGGTCTCCGCCATCTTCCTCGTGGTGGCCGGGATCGCCGGCGCGCGGCGGATGCGCGGGCACGACGTCGGGAACCGGCTTGGTGGCCTGATCGCGCTGGTCGGCGGGGCGGCGCTCGGGACGATGCTGCTCTTCTCGCCCGACGTGACCGTCGCGGCGCCCCTCGTGCTCGTCGCCGCGTTGACCGCTGCGAGCCGCTGGCGCGCCGGTCGCCATCGACAGGCCGGCTGGATCGTCGCCGGCACGGCGCTGCCGGTCGCGATCGGTTGGGCGCTCGTGCTCGCGGAACCGTCTCCGTTCACGGTGGAATCGGGCTCGACCGAGCCGATCCTGTGGCTTGCCGGCGCCCTGATCATCGGCGGGGTCGGGCTGTTCGCCGCACTTCGCGGCGATCCCACGCCCCCCGCGCCCGCCCCTGACGCCGCTGTCGGACAGCCGGGCTCTCGCGCACTGGGCTCGATTGCCGCCGCCATCCGCGAGCCCGCGATGATCGGGCCGTTCGGGCTGCCGGAGATCGCGATGCTGATCGCGTTCGTCGGCACGTGGGTCCTCGTTCCCCTTTTCCTGCCGCGTGATGCCGGGCTGCTCCTCCAGATCGGCGTGCCGAGCGTTCTCGGCGCCATCCTCGGGACCGAGGCCTACATTCGGGCGATGCCGCCGCGGTCGCGCAAAGCGTTCGAGGCGTTCAGCTGGCTCGGCGAGTGGGAGCTCGCGCGAGCCAAGTCCACGATCGGCGGGCTGCCGACGAACGCCGAGGACGCCCAGCACTGGCTCGAAGCCCATCCGGTGAGCTCGATCACGAACCTCGACGAACAGCCGATCCGGATCGAGATCCAGCTGCTCGCCGGCCGCTTCGACGACGCCCGCGCGGAGCTGCAACGCCTGCCGCGGATGACCGCCTGGGATCGGTTCGAGCGGGCGGCGCTGACCGACCTCGTCGGCTGGCGGACCGGCGGCGGCGGCGACCTGCCGGCGATGGAGGCTGCGGCCGCGGAGATCCTGCCGCGCGATGGCGACGAGCGCCTCCGAGCGGAGGTGTCCGTCGCGGTCGCGAAGGTCCGGCGCCTGATGGCCGACGGCCGCGCCAGCGCGGGTGACGCTGCCGCGCCGCTGCTCGAGGTCCGTCCGCGACTCGGCAAGCGCGCCAACGGCCAGGTCGGCCGGGCCCTTCGCCGGCGCCTGATTCCCGTGCTGCTCGTCGTCAGCCTGGGTTTCGGGTTCATCAGCACGCTGCTGGGGTCGCTAGCGTAGGAGCGTGACCTCCGCGGCATTCGCTCAGCTCCAGCAGAAGCTCGGGCCTGCGCTTGCGGCGAACCGGGCGGGCTCGACCACCCCGCACGTGATGATCGCGATGCCTTCGTACAGCGTCAGCGAGTCGCTCCTGTCGCATTACGGGAACCGCATCCCGTCGTTGGAGCATCGATACCTGACGGCGATCGCCGTGGCCGGGCGCATCGAGACCTGCGACATCGTGTACATCTCGACGGTGAAGCCCTCCCCCGAGGTGTTCGACTACTACCTCTCACTGCTCCCCGACGGGGTGCGCGACTCGACGAGGGCGCGCGTCGGCTTCGTCGAGGTCGATGACGGCACGTCGCGGTCCGTTGCGGCGAAGCTCGTCGAGATGCCCGAGCTGATCGACGCGATCCGCGCGCACATCGGCGACCGACCGGCGTTCATCGAGCCGTGGAACGTCACCGAGCCCGAGGTCAACCTCGCGCTGGAGCTCGGCGTTCCGATCAACGGCACCGCGCCGGAGCTCCGGCCGCTCGCGTTCAAGAGTGCCGGCCGCCGGCTGTTCCGCGAGGTCGGCGTCCCGGTGCCGCTCGGACGCGAGGATGTCCGGACGACCGACGACGTGGTCGACGCGGTTCGATGGATCGCGCGCGACCGACCGCTCCTCGGCGGGGTCGTGATCAAGCACGACGACAGCGGCGCCGGCGACGGCAACGTCGTCGTCGACCTTCGACCGATGCACCACGCGGAGGACGCCGACGCCTGGGTTCGGGACGCGGTGGACGCGCTGCCCGAGTGGTACCGAAGCGACCTGCTGCGGCAGGGCGGCGTGATCGAGGAGCGCATCGCGGGATCGCGGTTCTCGAGTCCCAGCGCCCAGGTGGACGTGCGCCCCGGCGGCGAGGTTGTCGTGCTGGCCACGCACGAGCAGGTGCTCGGGGGCGAGGGCGGGCAGGTGTACCTCGGCTGCACGTTCCCGGCGGATCCCGCGTATGCCGCCACGCTCGCCGAGTACGCGGCGTAAATCGGGGCGAAGCTTGCCGCGGAGGGCGCGATGGGCCGCTTCGCGGTCGATTTCGTCGCGGCCGATTCTGACGTGTACGCGATCGAGGTGAACCTTCGCAAGGGCGGCACAACCCACCCGTACGCGGCGCTGCGCAACCTCGTTCCCGGCCGCTATGACGCCGCGGCCGGCCGGTGGATTGCCGAGGACGGCTCGACCCGCTGCTACATCGCCTCGGACAACCTCGTCCACGAGTCCTGGCTGGGACTCGAGCCCGCGGACGTCATCGACTGGGTCGCACGTGCCGGCCTGCAGTTCGATCCGGTCTCGAAGGTGGGGACGGTGCTCCACATGCTGTCCGGCCTCGCCATCGACGGCCGCTTCGGCGTCACCGCGATCGCGACGACGCCGGAGCACGCGCTGGCGATGGAGGACGCGCTCAAGGCGACCGTCCAGCGCCTCGCCGATCGCCGCCGCACCGACCGCGAGCCATCCGCGGCCTGGCCGGAGATGTCAGCGGATACCTAGGCGCGCGTCGCGCGTTCGCCGCCCCCCGTCGCGTTCGATTTCGTGCTTAGCCGGAGGCTGCGCAGTGCGCTGTGGGCCGATTGCACGTCGATTGCGCGAACGGTTAACCAATCTGGGCCCGCGCGGTCGGGCGCAATGCCGTTAACCGAAGCCGAAACCAACGTGCAAACCGCGTGGAGCGCGATCGGTGGACGCCGCCCGTGCACGAAACCGGGCATTTGCCGCGGCACGGGGCGCTCAGGCCCGGCCCACGCAGCGCCCCAAGGCCCTACAGCCGGGTCTGGTACTCCCCCGTCCGCGTGTCGACGCGGATCGTGTCGCCCTCGCCGACGAAGAGCGGGACCTGGACGACGAGTCCGGTCTCCGTGGTGGCGGGCTTGCGGGCGCCCTGGGCCGTGTCGCCGGCGAAGCCGGGCTCGGTCGTCTCGACGCGGAGGTCGACCGTCACCGGGAGCTCGACGCCGATCGTCTCGCCCTGGTAGCTCGTGCGGTCGAGCGTCATGCCGTCCTTGAGGTACTTCGGCGTGTCGCCGAGGGTCTCGCCGCGCAGCGAGAACTGGTCGTACGAGTCGGTGTCCATGAAGTGGAAGTCATCGCCGTCGCGATAGAGGAACTGGACGGGCCGGTTCTCCATCTGGGCGCGCGGCCACTTCGTGCCGGCCTGGAACGAGCGCTCGATCGTCTGCCCGCGGCGGACGTTGCGGAGCGTGATCCGCACCTGCGCCGAGCCGCGGCCCATCTTGATGTGGTGGTAGTCGAGGATCTGCCAGAGCTCGTTGTCGAGCTCGATGGTCACGCCCTTGCGCAACTCGCCGGTGCTGATCATGTCGGGTGGGCTCCGTGGGTTCGGGGGCGCGCGGGCGCCGGGTTGAACGTCGTTGGGTTGCGCGGATTGTAGCGGGCGTGCGAGGGACGGCCGCCAGGGGGTCCCGGAGCGGGTGGTGGGTGGGTGGCTAGGTGATCGCCTTGTCGTCGCCGTCGTGGAGGGCGCGCATGCGGACGAGGAACTCCGCCTGGTCGATCTCGCCGCGGGCGAGGCGCTCGCGCAGCGCCTCCTCGGCCGGGTCGCGGCGGGCCGGGGCGTTCCGTCGGATCGCCCAGATCACGACGACGATGATGATGATCGGGATCGCGAGGCTGACGACCATCGTGATGATCGTGCCGAAGAACATCGCGTCCATGAATCCGCCGACGTCGAACACGGCGCGAAACGTAGCAGGTCCGGAGCGCCGTCAGACGCCGACGACGACCTCGTCGCGCGGGAAGTTCGTGATCATCTCCACGCGGTTTGCCTCGACGTCGATGACCACGAGGTCCTCGATCCGGACGCCCGTCTCGCCCTCGATGTAGATGCCCGGCTCGACCGAGAACACGGTTCGGCTCGGGAGCGGCTGGTCCGGGCTGCGCATCCCGAGGCCCGGCAGCTCGTGGGTCGCGAGCCCGATCCCGTGGCCCAGGCCGTGCCCGTACACCGGGAAGCGCCCGTCGGCCACGATGACGTCGCGGGCCAGCTGGTCCATCGAAGGCCCGTTCGGCATGGGCGTGCCGGCGCGCGCCGCCGCGACCGCGTCCTCGAGCGCATCGAAGACGACGTCCTGCGCAGCCGCGACGACGCGATAGACATCGAGGTCTCGCTGCGTCGGCTCGCCGACGAAGAGCGTGCGCGTCATGTCGCTGCGGTAGCCCTCGACCTGGGCGCCGAAGTCGAACAGCAGCACCTTGCCGAGCTCGACCGGAAGCTCACCGGGCGAGCCGTGCGGCAACGCCGCCTCGGCGCCCGCGAGGGTCGCCACGTCGAACGCCAACCGGTCCGCGCCGCCGTTGCGCATCCGCCACTCGAGATCGAGCGCGAGCTCCTTCTCCGTGACACCTGCCCGAATCGACGGCAGCAGCGACGCGAGCGCGCGATCGGCAACCGCCGAGGCGGCCGCGACGCGCTCCAGCTCCGAGGGATCCTTGTGCTGGCGCTCGGCCTCGACCCAACCTTCGATCGCGACGAGCTCGACATCCGGCGCGTTCGCCTCGAGGCGCTCCCAGGTGAGGTGCGGGATCGTTGCGGCCTCGATGGCGACGCGGTGGACGCCCGCCTCCTTGGTGACACCGCGCCACTCGTCGGTGAGCTGGCGCTGGATCTCGTACAGCGTGGTGTCCGGAGCCTCGCGCCGAGCGGCGATCGTGTAGCGCGAGTCGGCGAGGAGGAAGACGTCGTCCATCGTGATCAGGAACTTGCCGGAGTCGCCCGAACCAGAGATCTCCGCCTCGTCGAACGGCAGGCCCGTGAGATAGCGCATGTGCTCCCAGCGCACGCCGAAGTAGCCGTCCACGCCGCCCTCGGCCATGCGCTTGCGCAGCTTCGCCAGGCGCTCCGGGCGCGCCGCCCGATCCGACTCGGCCCAGCGCTTCCGATCCGACGCCGTGGGCGGCGCCGCGAAGTCCGCAGGTTGCGGCCAGTTCGCCGGCATGAGGCGACGCAGCGGGCGGGAAAGCGAGTGGACGAGCGTCATACGGTCCTCCGATGGGCACGGCGCCTCGACCCGAGGCAGCCGCGCGCTGGGCTCAGGTGTAGCCGTACTTCTTCAGGTTCGCGTTGTGCTCCGCAAGCGTCTTCGCGAACGCGTGCGTCTGCGAGTCCGGGATCGCGACGAAGTACAGGTACCCCGTCTGCGTGTCCGGGCTGAGCGCGGCGTCGATCGACGCGAGGCTGGGCGTCGAGATCGGGCCCGGAATGAGGCCGCCCACCTGGTAGGTCTGGTAGCCCTGCAGGTCCTTGTCGACCTTGAACGCGGCCAGCGGGCTCGGCGGGACCTTCCAGAAGAAGTAGGTCTTCCAGTCCTCGATCGGGATCTTCGCCAGGGCCATCGTGTCCTTGGCGTAGGTCACGGTGGGGTCGGCGTTCAGGATCTTCGCGACACCGTGGAGGCCGTCGAGGCGGTTCTGGTAGACGCCGGCGATCAGGGGCCGCTCCTCGTCGACGATCGCCTCGTGCTCGACGATCGAAGCCAGCGTGACGATCTGGTAGAAGGTCATGCCCCGTGACGAGGCGACGTTCATCCTCTCCTCGCCCACCTTCGTGTAGAAGTTGTCGAGGAGCTTGCGGATCAGGGCGTCCGCGTCCGTGACGGTCGCCTGGCCGCCGCTCGACGCGGTGATGACCTGGTACGTGTCCGGGTACAGGAAGCCTTCGAGGCTGGCGCCCTCGGGCAGCTTGAGCCACTCGTAGTCCGCGAGCAGCTCGGGCGTCGGGTGCATGGCGAGGTCGTAGAACGCCTTCGGGTCGATCCCGGTGTCGATCGTCTCGAGAAGGGCCGTCATCTGCTCGATGCGGAGCCCTTCGCGGAAGGTGATGTTCTTCGTGGTCACGACGAGCCTCGCGGTGACGAGCGCGTCGGCAACCTGCGCAGGCGTCATGCTCGCCTTTAGCAGGAATTGGCCGGCCGTCAGCTTGTCGCCGAGGTCGGTCGTCAGCGCGGTGTACAGGAACGCGTGCTGATCCTTCACGAAGCCGGTGTCCTGCAGCCGTGGCGCGAGCACGTAGATCGTGTCGCCCGGGTTCACGGTGAACACCTGCTCGTTGCTATCCGAGCTCGCCGGATCCGTGAGCGCGGACCCGAGATCCTCCTTCACGAGATCGGCGATGAACGGGAAGTTCGCGATGGCGCTCGGGTTCGACCATGCCCAGCCCACGATGCCCGCTCGAACGATCGGCCGGAGCGCCGTGAACAGCACGACGAGCACGATCGCCGCGAGGCCACCCGCGAAGAGCAGGAACTTCAGGAACCCGGGGATGCGTCGTCCGCGACCCGGGTCGCCGGGACGGCGCCGGGTCCGAACCGGCGGATTGCCCCGCCCGTCCGAAGCGCGCCACGACGGCATCTCCGGTTCTCGCGGTCCCCGACCGCCGCGTACCGTCACGCGCGCTGGGCCTCGAGACGCGCCTCGTGTCGAGCGTCGAGCTCGTCCTGCAGGATGATGGCGGCCGCTTCCCGATCCACGCGCTCACGATAGCGGTCGCGCTGCATCTTCGACGGCGGCCCGCCGGAACGACCGCGCGGCATCGGCCCGAGCCGCTGTTCCGCGAGGTGGCTCGACAGCCGCTCGTCCCGAAGCGCGACCGGCAGGTTCAGCCGGACGCTGATCGCCGCTGCCCAGGTCGCCGCACCCTCCGCCATCGGGCCGCGATCCCCGTTCGCGTTCACCGGCAGCCCGACGACGAGCTCGGTGACCCGCTGCTCGGTGACGACGCGCTGGAGCGTGGCCGCGTCGTCCGCCGGCGCGAGGCTGCGTGCCCGGTTCACCGTCGCGAGCGGCCGCGCCGACAGCCCGTCGACGTCCGCGATCGCGAGGCCGATCCGGCGCTCGCCGAGATCGATGCCGAGGATCGTCACGGTGTGCCGCCGCTTCCTTCCGGCGTCGGCGCCGCGGACGCCTGGGGTTCCCCGACCGTGAAGGTGATGCGATCGTTGCGCGTCGGCACACGGTCGACCCAGTCCGGCCAAAGCGAGATGTCGACGTCCCCGTACGCGGCGAGTCGGTTGCGGGCGTCCGCGAGGATGAGGCCCTTGATCTGCTCGATGAGCGCCGCCTGGTCGACGTCGTGGATCTGCGTACCGGCGATCGTGACCGGGTAGGTGACGACCTCGCCCGCAACCGTCGGCGTTCCGATCTGCGGCTGCACCGACGAGTCCACGAGCGTCCAGCCCTGCGTCACGTTGCTGACGAGCCTTGCGCGGACCAGGTCGGCGATGGGGCTCGGGTTGACGCCGATCACGGTGCCCTGCGCGGTCGCGTCGAGCGAGAAGTCCGCGGCCTCCGTCCCGACGAGCGTGGCCGGATCGGTGGTGTACGTGGCCTCACCGAGCGCGTGCGTGGCCGGGAACGCCGTGACGCCGGCGGGAACGCCCGTGCCCGCGGCCACCTGGGCGTCCAGGTCCGCGAGGAGCGCGGCCTCGATGGCGACTTCCGCGGCATCGACGTCTGCCTGGCTGACCTCCGTCGCCTGGCGCGAGTCGCCGCCGCTCGTCGCTTCCTTGTTCGTGACCGTCAGGAGCCGCCGGTTCTCCCCCTTCGGGACGATCGTGATCTCGTTGTTCCCGACGTTGCCCGCCGGTCCCGCCTCCACCGCCTCGACGGCCACGGTGCTGGTCGAGGGGACGAGCGTGAATGGAAACTCGATGGTCGCGTTGGGCAGCGTCACGTCGGCGAGCGTCCGGAACTCGATGCCGGAAGGCGTCTTCACGATCGAGCCGGCGTCGACGCGGTTTGCGCCGCCCGTGTCGAAGTTCGAGAAGGTCACGTTACCGGTCGCCTTCGTCTCGATCGTCTTCGCGCCGGTCGCCGGGAACGTCTGGGTCGCCGTGACATCGAACGTGATGCGCTGCGCGGGGATCACGAGGTTCTGCTGGTCGATCGCGGTCACGTCAGGTCGGGCCTCGACCGTCAGCTGCAGCGGCCCGATCGCGGCGGAACGGGGGTGCAGCACGATCGTCGCCGACGGCAGGAGCTGCGCGGCGAGGAACCCGCCCACGATCACGAGCAGCACGACCGCGAGCCCGATGCCGACCGCGACGCCGGTCCGGATCGGTGGCCGTGGCGGCCCCACGATCGGAACCTTCGGCGCGCTGCGACGCGGGGTCGTGATGACGCGGGTCTTGGTGTCGTCCTCTGCCTCGTCTGGCGGGGGCACGGCCGCCGTCTCGCCGGCCGTCGCGGCGGACGTCGCGTCCACGCCGCGACCCTCGAACGCGGCCACGGAGGCGTGCACCGGCAATCCCGCGGCGAGGGCGAGCGCGCGGGCCGACGCGTCCGCGCATACCACCTCGATCTGCTTGCCGCGCTCCACGGCCTCGCGAGCCAGGAGCCGGAAGTTGATGCGCGACGTGGCGAGCCGCGACCCGTACGGCAGCACGATCGCGACGCGATCCGCCGCTGCGAGCCGGATCCGCGCTGCGGCAGACGTGATCTCGTCGTCGACGTCGAGGTAGATGAGGGTCGCGGGCGTCGGCGCAGCGCCTGTCGCCGGCGCCGGCGCGGTCGGCTCGGTCACAGCTTCATCGTCCGGATGACCCGGCGCAGCGACGCATCGAGCGGGTTCTGCGCCGACCCGAGCTCGATCGCCTGGAATGCCAGGCCCATCGGCGTGACATCCTGCTGGTCCTCGAGGAGGCGCGTCTCGTCACGCACGGTCTCGATCTGCTCCGGCGACAGGATCGTCACCTCGGGCGGCCGCGCGAACGGCAGGTGCTCGGCGAACGCCTTGTCGGCCAGCGCGTCCCGGATCTCCGGGAGTCGGGAGCCGCCGCCGCACAGGTAGATGCGACCCGGCAGCAGGTCGCCCGCTGCCAGCTCCTCCATCACGAGCTCGACGCCTGCCGCCCACACGGCGACGTCGTCCGCGACGATCTCGCGCACATCCTTCGCCCGGTCGCCGGCGATGCCGCGGGCGTAATCGACCTTGAGCGCTTCCGCTCGTGGGAACGGCAGCTCCAGGCGGTCCGCGATCGACTTCGTGAAGGCCCGCCCGCCGAGCGCGAACATTCTGGTGCCCTCGATGCCGCCCTGGCGCACGAGCGCAACGTCCGTGGTCCCGCCACCGACGTCGATGAACAGGGCGCCGCCCTGGCGGACCTGCTCGTTGTCGAGAACGCGTGCGACTGCGTACGGCTCGGCGACGACCGCGATCAGCTCCATGTGCAGCTTCGCGGCGACGGTCTGGAGCGCGCCGAGATGCACGAGTGGCGCGAAGGCGTCGAAGATCGCGATCCGGACGTTGCGACCCTGGAAGCCGATCGGGTTCGTGACCGCGTACCCGTCGATCCACGCGCCCACCACCGCAGCGTGCACGAGCCGCACATCCACGCTCTGGAGGCCCGTCTCCCAGGTCACCGAGCGCTCCGCCTCGCGCATCGCCTGCCGCTGGACGCCTTCGATGAGCTTGCCGAGCTCCGCTTCGGTGATCGGGACGTCCGCTCGCGCCCGCTGCTGGTCGACGACGGTCGTGAAGCCCTTCACGAGCTCGCCGGCGATGCCGATGATCACCTGCTCCGGCCGGTAGCCGGCCATCTCCTCCGCTTCCTGCAGCGCGACGGCGCAGTTGTCGACGACGGCCGAGATGTCGGCGACGGTGCCCGACTGCATGTGCGCCAGGCCTTGCCGCTTCTTGCCGACCCCCTGCACGACCGCCTTGCCGTCGCGGATCTCGAACACAAGCGCTTTCGCGAACTCCGTGCCCACGTCCAGGGACGTGCAGGCCGTCAGCTGCTCCGGCGGCGAATCCCGCGTCCAGAGCCTGCGAATTGCCGTCATCGGATCGCTTTCGCAGCGACCAGCGAGAGCCCAAGCCACGTCAGGAAGACCGTCGATGCGATGAGCAGCACGATGCCACCCACGACGGACAACGGGTGCCGCTCGTTACCGCGCCAGAAGCCGTACCCGAGGGCGCCGTATGCGAACCCCGAGATCGCAGCGAGTGCCGACAAGCCCGCCGGCATGCCAGCCATGCCGCCGGTGATCGAGATCAGCACGTACCAGAACCCGGTGATCGCCCCGAAGCCGAGCGTCCACGGCAGCAGCTGCTCGTAGCCACGGATCCGGGTGAGCAGGAGGCCCTGCGAGAGCGTGGTGCCGAGCATGCCCACGAGTCCGACCACCGCGACGAAGAACGCGATCCCGCTTGCGACGACGGGTTCGGTCCAGGTCGCGAAGAAGGCGACGACCGGCACGGTGGTGAGCATCATGACGATCGACGCCACGTCGTTCAGCGGCCCCCAGATCCCGCCGTTTGCGAAGAAGAGGCCGAGGAACACCGCGCCGATGACCGTCGCGGCCGCGGCAACGAGCGCCGAGGGCCCGGCAATGCCGGCGAGCCCGGTGAAGGGTTCCTGGAATGTCATCCGGCCGCGATCTCGCTTGGAGCGGCCTCCACCGCCTTGGGCGCGGCGACCGGCTCGTCCGGTAGGCCGTACCGGCGCAGGTACTTGAACAGCGGGTTCACGCCGTTGGCGAGCAGGAGTCCGCCGCCGATGGCCGCAAGGCTCATCGTCGGGTCCTCGATGAACCAGCCTGCGCCGATCAGCGCGAACCCGAGGCCTCCGCGCATGAGCTTTGCGGTGATCTCGAGCGGGATGGTGACGGCATCCCGCGACAGCGCGGCGAATCCGACGAACCACGCGCCGATCCCGATCGTCCCCGCCCCGAAGATCGAGCTGACCCGCAGGTGCGACCCGGTCGATGTCGGGGCGATCACGCCGATTGCCTCGACGATCGCGGCGCCAAGCCCGAGCCCCGCGACCGCCATCGCGTAGCCCGAGCCTGCGGGGCGCAACAGGGGGTAGGTTGCCGCTGCCAGGAATGCGAACGCGATCGGACCGAGGGCGAACCCGTAGATCGCGGGTTCCGCAACGAACGACAGGAGCAGCGCCAGGAACGCCACGAATCCGCCGTATCGGACCAGGCGGACCGCGTCCCGGATCCTTCCAGCCTGCTCAGGCGAAAGGAGCAACGTCACGCGGAGTCTCGAGCAGCCGCCACCACTTCCCTGATCACCGCCAGCGCCTCCCCCACGCCCTCCCGTTTCGTGCCGCGGCCCTGCGCCATCTCGGGCCGGCCGCCGCCCTTGCCGTCGATCTTCGCAACGGCGACCTTCACGAGATCGCCCGCCGAGATCCCCTTCCCGACCGCCGTCTCGTCGGCCGTCACGAAGACCTGCGGCTCGTCGCCGTCGAGAGCGAGCGCGATGATGTTCGGGCGCAGGGCGGAGCGCAGGTCCTTCGCGTAGCCCTTCATCGCGTCGGTGTTCTCGAACGGCGCCGCGAGCGTCAGCAGCGACACGCCGTCGATCGACTCGACCTTGTCGCGCAGGTCCGCAGGCTTCGGCACGCCGGCACCGGCACCACCGCCACCCTCGCGCAGCTTCTTCTTCGCGTCCTTGAGCTCCGCCTGGAGCGCGGCGACGCGATCGGGAACCGTCTCGGCCGACGTCGCGCCGACGGCTTCGACCGCTTTGTCGAGCAGCGCGAGCCGCGCCCGGAGGTGCGCATCGGCGCCTGCCCCCGTGAGGGCCTCGATCCGCCGGACCCCCGACCCGATGCTCTTCTCGCTCGTGATCACGAAGCTGCCGATCTGCCCCGTGGCGCGGCAGTGCGTGCCACCGCACAGCTCGAAGCTGAAGTCGGGCACGCGGATCGTTCGAACGGTCTCGCCGTACTTCTCGTCGAAGAACGCATCGGCACCGCGCTCGATGGCGTCGGCCATGGGCATGTATTGCATCGTGACCGGCCGGTCCTCGCGGATGATCCGGCGGACCTCGTCCTCGATGGTCCGCTTCTCGTCGTCGGTCAGCCCGCGATCGAACGGGAAATCGAACCGGAGGGCGTCCGGCGTGACGAGCGAGCCTGCCTGCTTGGCCCGCTCGCCGACCACGTTGCGCAGCGCGCGGTGGAGCAGGTGCGTGCCGGTGTGGTTGCGCATCGTGTGGCCGCGCCGCTCGGCATCGACCGCCGCCGTGACCTCGTCGCCGACCGCGACCTTCCCGCGGAGCGTGCCGCGATGCACGATCAGGCCGGCCTGCTGGTTGCCGGCGACGCGCTGCGTGTCCTCGACCTCGAACACGACGTCATGGCCGAGCCGGATCACGCCGTGATCGCCGACCTGGCCGCCGCCTTCGGGATAGAACGGCGTCCGATCGAGCACGATCTCGGCCTGCGCGCCGGCCGGGACGCGGAGCTCGGCCTCGCCCTTCGCCTCGAGCACCTCGTAGTCCGTGCCGTCGCGCAGGATCGCGACGACCTTCGCCGCGTCCGACGTCCCCTCGTAGCCCGTGAACGTCGTGTCCCCCACCCGACCGCGGATCGACTCGTACATCGCGGCCGCCTCAACGGCGCGCGCCTTGTCGGCCTTCGTCCCGGAGCGGCTCCGCTCGCGCTGCTCGGCAAGCGCGGCATCGAACCCGTCGCGATCGACCGCGACGCCGTATTCCGCCGCCAGCTCGATCGTCAGGTCGACCGGGAACCCGTAGGTGTCGTGGAGCTTGAACGCGACCAACCCCGGGAGGCGCGGCGCATCCGTGGGCAGGTCCTCCGCCTTGCGCCCAACCTGCCGATCGGCCGAGGTGAGCGGGATCAGCGCCTCCTCGAGCAGGTCCGTGCCGGCGTCGAGGGTTCGAGCGAACTGCGCTTCCTCGCGCGTGATGCCGGCCAGGATCTGGGCCTCGTTCTCGCGCAGGTGGCCGTAGGAGTCGCCCATCGTGTCGATGACGACCTTCGCGGCCTCGGCGAGGAACGGCTCCTTGCGCCCGAGCAGACGCCCGTGGCGAACGGCGCGCCGCACGATCCGCCGGCACACGTAGCCGCGTCCCTCGTTCGAGGGCAGCACGCCGTCGGCGAGCAGGAACGTGACCGCGCGCGAGTGGTCGGCGATGACCTGGTAGCTGAACCGCTCCGCATCGAACGTGTCCGGGTCGTGCCCGAAGAGCTCGCGCATCCGCTCGTGGATCGCCGCGAACAGGTCCGTGTCGTAGTTCGAGCCGACCTGCTGCACGACGCTCGCGAGACGCTCCAACCCCATGCCGGTGTCGATGCCGGGCGCGGCCAGCGGCGTCAGCGATCGATCCGGGTGGAGCTCGAATTCCATGAACACGAGGTTCCAGATCTCGAGCCAGCGCGGGCAGTTCTCCGAGTGATCGGGAACGCAGAAGTCGCCTTCCGAGTACTGCGCGCCGCGGTCGTAGTGGATCTCCGAGCACGGGCCGCACGGGCCGGTGTCGGCCATGCGCCACCAGTTCTTCTCGTCACCGTTCGGGAAGTCGCCCCATCGAACGAGCCGCTCGGGCGGAAGGCCGATCTCGTCCTTCCAGACCGCGTGGGCGAAGTCATCGGTGGTGTAGACGGTGGCGGCCAGCCGCTCCGGCGGGATGCCGAGATCCTTCGTGAGGAAGTCCCAGGCCCAGTGAATCGCCTCGCGCTTGAAGTAGTCGCCGAAGCTCCAGTTGCCCAGCATCTCGAAGAACGTGTGGTGCCGGCTGCTGCGGCCCACCTCCTCGAAGTCGTTGTGCTTGCCGGCAACACGGAGGCACCGCTGGAAGTTGACGGCGCGGGTGTACGAGCGCTTCTCGGCGCCGGTCAGGGCGTCCTTGAACGGCACCATCCCCGAGTTGACGAAGAGGAGCGTCGCGTCGCCCGCGGGCACGAGGCTGGAGCTCGGGACCATCGTGTGGCCGCGCTCCTCGAAGTAGTCGAGGTAGCGCCTGCGGATCTCGGCGGCGGGCAGCCACTTGATCCGTGGATCGTGCTCGGGGTCGATGCGCTGCATCGGCGGAATGGTATCCGAGGGCCGATCCCCGACGGTCTCCGGGACCGTCCGTGGCGTCAGTCGGTCGGCGGCTCTTCGTCGCGCGCCTGACGGAGGCGATTCCAGATCGTGGAGCCGGCGATCGCCGCGCCCACGAGCGCACCGAGGGTCAGGCCCCGATGGAAGCTCACCGTGTTGATGAATCGGACGAGGCGATCGATCACGTGGTCACTCCCTGCTCCGGTTCATGGGTTGTCTCGGCGGCGCTCGCCGCGCCAGGTGCCGCGGCCGGGGCACGGACGACCTGGGTGTCGATGCGCGGTGTTCGGTCGTCCTTCGAGCGCTCCGGGACGAGGACGGACAGGATCGCGACGAGCCCGATGCCGAGCCACGCGACGAACGACGCGAGGAGCAGGTGAAAATCGCCGATCCGCAGCGGATCGATCGAGATGCGGCTGCCCGCGGTATCCCCCGCCCACGCGCCGAGGATGGCCGCGACGATGAGCAGCGGAAGCCTGGCGCCGGCACGGCCGCGGATGAAGACGTACGCGGAGACGTGGAAAAGGCCCACGATCACGGCGAGGATCGGCGCCGGCCCGATCACGAGGCTGCCAGCACCGCCAGCTCGCGCTGCCCCGCGCGCTGCCCCGCGCGCTCCGCCGGCCGCGCAATGCGACCACCGCCGAGGCATCGATCACCTGCGTACAGCACCGCGGCCTGACCCGGAGCGGCGGCCCACACGGGCGTGTCGGTCTCGACGATCCAGCGATCGACGCGTCGCTCCACCGTTGCCGGCACGAGGCCGCCACGGTGGCGGATCCGGACATCCGCCCGGAAGGATCGCGGCGACGGCGCCTCGCCTGCGACGAACCGGACGTCAGCGAGCTCGATCGTCGTCGTTTCCAGGTCCTGGCGCCGGGCGAGGGTGATCACATTCGACCCGGGATCGACGCGCGAGACGTAGCGCGGCTCGCCGAGCGCGACGCCGAGGCCCTGGCGCTGGCCGACGGTGAACCCGGCCGCGCCTGCGTGCTCGCCGATTCGCTCGCCGTCCACGTCCAGCACGGGACCCGGGGCGGGCACGTAGCCGGCGCGGGAGCGCAGCGCGCCGCGGACGTCGCCGTCCGGGATGAAGCAGATGCCCTGGCTCTCGGGCTTGTCCGCGGTCGCGAGCCCGAGCGAGCGCGCGACCGCACGGACCTCGGGCTTCGTCAGCTCACCGAGCGGGAATCGAGCGTGCTCGAGCTGGTCCTGCCGCAGCCCGTAGAGGAAGTACGACTGGTCCTTGTCCTCGTCACGGGCGCGATGGAGCTCGGCGCGGCCGTCCTGGCCGACGACGCGCCGCGCGTAGTGGCCGGTCGCGACCGCATCGCACTCATACAGGTGCCGCGCCCGCCCGAGCAGCGCCCCGAACTTCACCGTCGTGTTGCAGTCCGTGCACGGGCTCGGCGTCGAGCCGTCGAGGTAGGCGCCGAGGAACGGCTCGAGCACGCCGGCCTCGAACTCGCGCTCGAGGTTCATCACGTAGAACGGGATCCCGAGCTGGGAGGCGACTCGGCGGGCGTCGTCCGCCGCATCGAGCGAGCAGCAGCTCTTCTTGAACTCCGAAACGGTGTCCGCGACGTCGTGGAGCCGCATCCACACCCCGACAACGTCGTCGCCGGCCTCGTGGAGCAGCGCGGCCGCAACCGACGAATCGACGCCGCCAGACATCGCGACGAGGGTGCGCGTCACGGGGCCACCGTCACGATGCGACCGCCTGGCCGAGCGGGTCGCCGGCCAGCACCGCCGCGGCGTCGCGGGCGTCCGCGATGACGCGCGGGATGATCTCGACCGCCCGGTCGATCTCGGCGTCGGTAGTCGTCCGGCCAAGCGAGATCCGCAGCGAGCCGCGCGCCTCGTCGTCCGGGTAGCCCATGGCGGTGAGGACGTGCGACGGCTCCGTGGAGCCCGTCGTGCAGGCAGAGCCCACGGAGGCGGCAACTCCCTCCAGATCGAGCTTGACCACGATCGAGGCGCTGTCCGTGTCGCCAACGACGACGGAGAGCAGGTTGGGCAGCCGATCCTTCGCGTGCCCGGTCAGCTCGACACCGTCGACGTCGATGACGGCCGCCTTCAGTCGATCGCGCAGCTTCTTGACGCGCTTTGCCGTGTGCTCGCGCTCGGCGACGGCGAGCTCGAAGGCGACGCCCATGCCGACGGCGCCGGCCACATTCTCCGTGCCGGCTCGGCGGTACCGCTCCTGGGTGCCGCCCTGCATCTGGGCGAGGATGTGCGAGCCCTTGCGGAGGTAGAGCGCGCCGATGCCCTTCGGCCCATCGAGCTTGTGGCTGGCAACGGCGAGGAGGTCGCAGCCGAGCGCCTCGACGTCGATCGGAAGCCAGGCGGCAGCCGCAACCGCGTCCACGAGGAACATGCACCCACGCGAGCCCTTCTCGCGGACGGCCTGCGCGATCGGCTCGACCGGCTGGATCGTCCCGACCTCGTTGTTCGCGAGCTGGATGGCGACGACGGTGGTGCGCTCGGTGATGGCGCCGGCGACCTGGTCGGGATCGACGCGCCCGTAACGGTCCACGGGCAGCTCGACGATCTCGAACCCGAACTTCTCGAGGTGCTGGAGGCTGTGGAGCACCGCATGGTGCTCCACCGCGGAGGTCACGATGCGGTGGCCCCGCGCCTTGCCCGCCCACGCCGCGCCCTTGAGCGCGAGGTTGATCGCCTCGGTGCCGCCGCTCGTCAGGACGATCTCCCTTGGCCCCGCGTTGATCGACTTGCCGATCTTTTCGTGCGCCTCGTCGAGGGCGGCACGCGCCCGTCGCCCGTAGCCGTGCGGCGATGACGGGTTCCCGAACTCGCCACCACCGCTCGTTCCTGCCCCGCCGAGGTACGGCAGCATTGCCTCGAGCGCCTCGGGGCGCAGCGGCGTCGTGGCCGCGTGATCGAGGTAGATCGGCATCCGCCGATTGTAGGCCGGGCCTACCCCGCGTCCCCCGCCCGCATCGGGCGCGTCGTGCTGGCCGACCCGCTGCCGAGGCGCTCCAGCCAGCGGGGTGTTTCGAGGCCGACGGCAAAGCGCGAGAGCAGCGCCGTTGCCACGATCGCGACAACGATGCCGAACAGCGCCACCGGGAGGGGCTGATCGCGGAACCCGAAGATGCCGATGCCCCAGCCGACCACGAGCCAGTGGGTGAAATAGATCGCGATGACCCGGCCACTCCAGCCGTACAGGAAGGTGAAGGGCGCGTTCGCGCGCACGTGCCGCACCGCGAGATCGCACGCGTAGAGCCACACGAACACAAGCCCCGTGATCGCGACGAAGTACGCAGGCGGCATGCGCCAGTAGGTGTTCACGTCGAACGTCGGCGGCGCGACGTAGAACCACGCGATACCGGCCACGATCAGCGCGGCCCCGACGGCCGCGCCCCGCCGGAACACCCGGCTCCGGTCGACGGCGCGCGCGACGTACCCGCCGAAGACGCCCCCGACGAGCGGATACGCGATCCACGGAACGACCGCGTAGTACACGTTCGGCGCGCCGCTCAGGATCGGCGTCAATGGCGCGTCGAGGATCGGCGTCCCGAACTCAAGGCCGCGCAGGAACGGACCCGCCAGGACGATCCCGGCCGCGAGCGCCACCCACCTCCAGCCCGGCTGGGCCCGAATGCGGAGCGCCGCGATCGCGATCAGCGACAGACCCGCCATGTGATGCACGTCGACGGTCGTCGCCAGCCAGGGCAGGGTGAACGGCGCGATCTGATCTGCGGTCACGACCCCGAACTGCAGCCCGAGATACGCCGGGATCACCCCGCGCAGGAAGTTCAGGAGGTAGCCGAGCCAGAGCAGCCACAGCCCGCGGACGGCAAGCGATCGGAACGACGTTCGGGATGAGAACGCGAGCGAGGCGCCCATGAGGAACATGAAGACCGGCGCGGCGGTCGGGCCGCCGAGGAAGCTGATGACCTGGCCGATCGGCGTGGTCCACGTGTCGGGCGCGCCCCAGTGCCACAGCACGTGCACCCCGATCATGAACACGACGGCGAGGCCACGCGCGAGATCGAACGCGCGGACGCGCTCGCGACTGACGGCCCCCGTGATCGCGTCGGCCTGCATCGGCGGGGATTGTATGGGCCGCGGCGTGGCGCCGAACGAGCCGCGCCTATCCTCGGATCGATGCCGGAGATCGAAATCCGCCCGCGCGGTCGGTTCAGCCTCGCTGCCGCGCAGTCGTTCGCCGGCGGGTTTCCGGCGGGCATCGGTGGCGGCGGCGTCGGCAAGGACTCCATCACCCTCGCGTTCCCCGTCGAGGGCACCGACGAGAGCGCGGCGATCGAGCTGTGGCAGGACGCCGACGGCACCGTGCGCGGCCGCTCGGATGCCTCCGGGCCGCTGCTGGCGCGCGCGCAGCGGCAGGCGGAGCGCTCACTGTCGCTCGATCACGACGGCTCCGGCTGGCCCGCCGTCGGCGAGCGAGACGCGATCGTCGGCCGGTTCCAGCGCGAGCACGACTTCCTCCGGCCGGTCTGCTTCTACTCCGCGTACGAGGCGGTGACCTCGTTCGTCATCGGCCAGCGGATCTCGCGTCGCCAGTCCGCGGTGATCAAGAAGGACCTCGCGGAGCGCCTCGGCGACCGACCCACGATCGCCGGGACGCCCGTGCCCGCGTTTCCTCGCCCGTCACGGCTCCTGGAGCTCCGAGACGCCAGGGGCCTCAACGACGAGAAGGTTCGACGCCTCCATGGCCTCGCGCAGGCGGCGCTCGACGGCCGACTCGACACGGAGGAGCTTCGCTCGCTGCCGGCGGACCAAGCCCTCGCGCGGCTCCGGGAGCTGCCCGGCGTCGGGCCGTTCACCGCGGATGCCGTCCTCTACCGAGGCTGCGGCGTCGCCGACGGCCTGCCGAACACCGATCAGATGGGCCAGACGGTCGTGAAGGACCTGTATGGCCTCGAGAGCGCGTCCGCGGTGGACGTCGAACGGATCGCGGAGGCGTGGAAGCCGTATCGAATGTGGGCCGTCGTGCTGCTCCGGATGGCGTGGACCCGCGCCCAGGGCCCGAACGTGAGCTACCGCCGCCGCTGATTCGGGCTGGCTACTCCCAGAACTCGATCGTCTCGAGGCCCGCGGCAGACAGGGCCTCGTTGACCTCGGCCGTGTGCCAGACGTCGTGGCTCAACCCGCGCTGGAGCAGCCAGCCGCGGCTGTGGACGCGGCCGGGATCACCCCAGTCCTCAGAGTGATCGATGACCTCGTCGAGCGACTCGAACGTCCATGTGTCGAGCGCGCGATCGATGATCGCGAACGTGCGATCGAGCGCATCCGCGAGCTGGGCGGCGGTCCACACCGTTTTAGGTCGTCGTCGCCCGGGCAGTTGAAGCCGGCATTCGGGAACGGCGACTCGGCCGCACCCGGCTCGCCCGCGAAATCACAGAGCCAGAACACGCGCTGGCACGCGAGATGTCCGATGGTGGCCCACATCGGCCAGCGCCCGGGTCCTGGCACGGTGGCGAGCTCCGTTTCCGACATGCGGGCAACGCGGTCGCGCAGCCGTCGGTTCTGGTCCATCCACGTCGGGAATGCGCTTCGAATGCTCATCCTGTCCCCCTTGCCGGCCGCCGCGGCGCCGCGCTTCAGGCCGAGGCGCCTTCACGCTCGGCGGCGCGCTCCCGGTCGTACGCCCTGCCGCGCTCGCGCTCCCGCTCGTGCTTGGCGAGCATCCGCTTGCGCAGGCGGATGTTCGAGGGCGTGACCTCGACCAGCTCGTCTTCGGCGATGAACTCGAGGGCCGCCTCGAGCGTGAGCGGTCGCGGGGGCGTCAGGCGGAGCGCCTCGTCGTGCGAGTGCGTCCGGATGTTCGTGAGCTTCTTCTCCTTGGCCGGGTTCACGTCCATGTCGCCCGAGCGCGCGTTCTCGCCGACGATCATGCCCTCGTAGACCTCGATGCCGGCGCCGATGAACAGCTCGGAGCGCTCCTGGAGGTTGAAGAGACCGTAGGCATTGGACGTCCCGGATCGGTCGGAGACGAGGACGCCCGCGGTCCGGTGCGTCACCTCGCCCGCCCATGGCCCGTAGCCTTCGCCGATCTGGTGGAGGAGCGCCGTGCCGCGCGTCTCGGTCAGCAGCTGGCCGCGATAGCCGATGAGCCCGCGAACCGGCAGGACGTACTCGAGGCGGACGCGGCCGTCCGCGTCGGTCGACATCTGCTCCAGCCGGCCCTTCCGGCCGGCCAGGGCGCCCTGGACCTCGCCGATGTAGTCCGGCGGGATGTCGACCGTGATCCGCTCGTACGGCTCCTGCGGCCCGTCGGGCGTCTCGTGGAGGATGACCTCGGGGCGCGACGCGGTGAGCTCGTAGCCCTCGCGTCGCATCTGCTCGATGAGCACGGCCAGCTGGAGCTCGCCGCGCCCGCGCACCTCGAAGGTGTCGCCCGACGCGGTCGGATACACCTCGATCGAGACGTTGCCGAGGATCTCGCGGTCCAGGCGCGCCTTGATCTGGCGGGAGGTCACGTACTTGCCCTCGCGGCCCGCGAGGGGCGACGTGTTCACCCCGAAGGTCATGCGGAGCGTCGGGGCGTCGACGTCCAGGCGCGGCAGCGGCCGGGGATCCTGCGGGTCCGTGATGGTGTCGCCGATCGTGACGTCCGGCAGGCCCGCCACCGAGACGATGTCGCCCGGGCCGGCTTCCTCGATGTCGACGCGGTCGATGCCCTTCGCGGTCTGGAGCGCCGTTACGGAGCCAGAGATCGTCACCGTGCGCCCGGGCTCGATGGCGCCCGCCGTGTCGTCGGCCTCCTCGCGGACGACGGTCATCCGCTGGCCCATCCTGATCGTGCCGTTCCGGATCCGGCCGACCGCCATGCGGCCGACGTACTCATTCGCCGTCAGGTTGGTCACGAGCAGCTGCAGGGGGTGGCCCGGCTCGTAGCGCGGCGCGGGCGTGACCTCCACCAGGATGTCGAACAGCGGCTTGAGGTCCGTGCCGGGGTTCTCGAGGTCTCGGGTCGCTGTGCCGGTCTTCGCGTTCGTGTAGACCACCGGGAAGTCGATCTGGTCGTCGTCCGCCCCGAGATCGATGAACAGCTCGTAGACCGCGTCGAGCACCTCGGCCGGCCTGGCATCGCTGCGGTCGATCTTGTTGATCGCCACGACCACCGGCAGCCGGCGCGCCATCGCCTTCTGGAGGACGTAGCGGGTCTGGGGCAGCGGCCCTTCTGCGGCGTCCACGAGCAGCAGGACAGAGTCGACCATCAGGAGCGACCGCTCCACCTCGCCGCCGAAATCGGCGTGCCCCGGCGTGTCCACGATGTTGAGGCGCACGCCTTCGTAGTCGACCGTCGTCTGCTTCGCGAGGATCGTGATGCCCTTCTCGCGCTCGAGGTCGCCCGAGTCGAGCACGCGATCGATCACCGCCTCGTTCGCTCGGAACGCGCCGGTCTGCCGGAGCATGGCGTCGACGAGCGTGGTCTTGCCGTGGTCCACGTGGGCCACGATGGCGAGGTTGCGGAGCTGGTCGCGAACGGCGGTCTCGGTCATGAGCCGGCGGATTGTGTCACGAGATGCCGCGCGACTCTGCGCCAGTCGGCTCGCCCGGATTCTGAGCGGCTTATGAATCACATTGATGAATGGACCAGGAACCGATCCTCACGACCGACAGGACGCGGCGTCGACTAGCACCCCTGATGAATTGGTCGAGATCATTACGGGCACTCATACGCGGGCCGAAGGCGGCTCTTGGGCAGTGCCAGGACTCGGACGTCGACGCCCGTCCATGCCGATTCTGGTCGATTGATCAATGCGGCTAATGGCGGCGTAAGCGCCGGTGAAGCGTCGTGCGCAAGGATGGGATATGCCAGCTCACCGGCGCCTCATGGATGCGGCCATGGAACGCAGCCGCGATCTCCTCCGCGAGTTCGGACGCGAGCTCAGGAGCGCGCGAATCAATCGCGGCTTGAGTCAGATCACGGTTGCACGCGCGATCGGTGTGTCCCAGGCGCAGGTGTCGCTCATCGAGCGCGGCAACCATCCGACCATCTCGATCCTGACGCTCGCGGGCTTTGCCGCGGCTGTTGGGCTCGATCTGTCGATCAGGGGCTTTCCATCTGGCCAGCCGGTCCGGGACAAGGCGCACATCGCGTTGCTCAGCCGGTTCAAGAACGCCGTCGGCGATGGGTGGCGGCTCGCGTCGGAAGTGCCCCTGCCCATTCCCGGCGATAAGCGCGCTTGGGATCGGCTCATGCGGGGGTTCGGGCACGTGATCGGCGTTGGAGGCGAGATGCATCCGACCGACATGCAGGAGCTCGGACGCCGGCTCGCCGTCAAGAAACGAGACGGCGGGGTGGATCGGCTCATCCTCGTGATGCCCAACACGAGGTGGTGCCGGCAGGTCGTCGCGATGAACGAGCTCGCGGCGGCGTTTCCCATCGCAGGTCAGGCGGCGCTCGAGGCGCTCCGGAACGGCCGCGATCCGTGCAGTGACGCGATCGTCCTGATCTGAACTCGGTCGGCTACGATCAGGAACCAATGACCGTCGCTGCCGTGATCCTTGCCGCCACGCCCGAGTCCGCGCTCGCGGACGCGGATGGCGTGCCGAGGATCCGCCGCATCGTGGACGCCGCCTGGTCCGGTGGCGCGCTGCCGGTCGTCGTCGTCTCGTTCGATCCCGATGGTGCGGTGGCTGCGGCGCTCGCTGGCGCCTCGGTCACGCTCGCCGAGCCGGTTCCGCCACCAGCCGGTGCGCCGGTTGCCCAGATCCGGCGCGGCATCGAGGTCGCCCGGGGCATCGTGAGCGGTGTCGACGGCGCCTTCGTGTGGCCCGCGCGCATGGGCTGGGTCAGCCCCGAGACCATCACGTCGATGATCGAAGCGCACGGCGTCCAGCCCGATGCCGTGCTCCGACCCACATTCGAGGGCGACGAGGGCTGGCCGGTGCTGCTCCCGCTCGAGGGAGTGGCGGCGCTCGCTTCCGTGGCGCCGGATCGCATGCCCCCGGACATCGTGGCGGATGTCATCGCCAGCGGACTCCGCGCCGCGACGATCGACCTGGGCGATCCGGGCACCACGATCGACGGCTCCACGTCGAGCAGCGAGCTGCCGCCATACGTCGGTCCGACGGAGCCGGTCACGCACCACCGGCACGAATGGGGCTCGGAGATCAGCGACGCGCCCGAGGAGACCCCGCTGAGCGGGCCGGCGCTCGCGCCCTACGAGCAGGCCTGACCGGCCGAGCCCGCGACGGCGACGCTCACCAGGAGCACGTCACCACCGTGTCGGCGTGCCACTGGCCCAGGTGCACATACGAGACGACGATGCGCAGCGGCCTGGCGCCAGGCACCGGATTTCGCCCACGATCGAGATCGAGCTCGATGCGACCGGGCGTGAATCCGTGCTCATCGAGCTCGACGCCCCATTGCCAGGACGCCTGCGATTGCGCCGCGACGACGTTGCCCAGCTCGAGGCTCGGGAACCGCCGGCGGCCGTCGTAGATACCGGGCTCGGTGGGCAGCGTCGGCCCGATGAAGTAGATCGGGCGGCCCTCGACGTCGTTGCCCGTCCAGCCGATCACGACGATGTCCAGTCCGTTGGGTACCGGGGATGACCTGCTCCACGCCCAGTCGTAGGTCACGTGGACCCGTGCGGTGGGACTCCCCGTCGTCGTGCTCGGGCTGCCTGCGGGACGCTCGCAGGACGCGGAGACGTGCGCCGCGAGGTCGGCCGGCTGCACATCGAGCGCCCCGCCCCAGTCGAACACCGGCTTGGCGAACAGGAGCGTCGCCAGCAACGGCAGCGCGAGGAGGAAGGCGAGCACCGAGAGCACTCGGGGGCGCGGGATGGGCCGGACGCCCGCAGGCCCGAGCAACGCCCACGCGGCGATCACCGCTGCAACAGGAAGGCCGCGAATGTGGCCCGCGAGGACGCCGACGACGAAGCTTGCCGCGTCCTGGAGCACGATCAGCACGAGGACCGGCCGCGCCACCGCGACCGCCCAGGGCTGCAGGATGCGCAGGCTCCGGGCGAGCACGAGGTACGTGATCACGAGGAGGAACGCCGCGCCGTTGTAGCCGACGATCAGCAGCAGCGACAGCGTGCCCGGCTCGTGGAAGAACGCCAGCACGATCCCGAAGAGGTAGATCACCGCGAGCGCGCGGAACGCCAGGACCGCACGGTGCTCGAAGAAGCCGGGCTCGGCCTCCTTGACGATCTCCGCGAGGGTTTCGGTGTCGCGCGCCCAGCCGTGGACGCTGCCGGTCATGCCGGCTCCCCTGCCCCGTCCGCCTCGGGGAAGCGCGGCGGCCGCGCTCGATCGCGGATGCGCCCGACCGGAACCGTCGCGATGGCGATGCCCCCGACGACGAGCCCGACCCCGATCAGCTGGGCCAGCGACGGCTCCTCGTCGAGCGACGGGATGATGCGGGCGAGCACGACCGTCGCGACCGGCTGCGCGAGCAGGATGATCGACGTGAGCGCGGCCGGCAGCCGCGGCAGCGAGATCGAGATCACGAGGTACCCGATCGACTGCGACGTGATCCCGACGAGGATCAGCCAGAAATGGCTCGGGAACGAGGGGATCGGGTCGAGATCGCGGAGGAGTGCGCCGACGACGATCGCGCAGACGGCGGTCGACGCCGTGGCAAGTGCGACCGGGCCGGCGGGCCGCCGCAGGTCCGACGAGCCCCGCCGGATGATGAGCAGGTAGCCCGCGTAGCAGATCGCCGTGAAGATGCCGAGCGACACGCCGAGCCCGGGGTTCGCGCCGTACGCGCCCTGCCCGATGACGCCGGAGATCAGCACGACACCGACCAGCACGATGGGCAGGGCGATGAGCGCCGGCCGCGACATGCGCTCCTTGAAGAGCACCCACGCCGCGAGCCCCACGACGAGGACCTGCAGGTTCCCGAGGACCGTGGCGAGCCCGGCGCCGACGGCATCGACCGCGTGGTGCCACGAAAGGAGGTCACCCGCAAAGAACATACCGGCAAGGATCGAAAGCCACACGGCGCGTTTGGGCAGCGCGCCGTAGCGCCGATGCTCGTACCAGCCGACGAGCGCGAGGATCGGCAGGCCGTACAGGCAGCGGAAGACGGTCGCCGTCGACGGCGAGACCTCGGCGAACCGGTAGAAGATGCCCGAGAAGGCGATGCACATCGCTCCGATCAGGGCCGCGAGGCGAGGTCGTCGCGCGATCGGCTCCAGCCAGCTCACGGAGAGCGTGGCGTCGCTCAGGTCTGCGGCGCTCCCGCTGTGTCGCCGCCGCCGCCCCCACCTGTGTCGCCGCCGCCCGCACCCGTTTCGGCGCCCGCGCCCGTTCCGGCGCCGCGCTTCACGCCGACGAACTTGAGCCCCAGCTCCGCGTACTGCTCCGGCTCCGGCTCCGAAGGCGCTTCGAGCATGAGGTCGCCGCCCGACTGGGTCTTCGGGAACGCCATGACCTCGCGGATGTTCGTCTGCTTCGAGAAGAGGGCCGCCCACCGGTCGATGCCCAGCGCGATGCCGCCGTGGGGTGGGGCGCCGAAGTCGAACGCCTCGAGCATCGCGCCGAACTTCTCCTGCATCGCCTGCGCCGAGTGCCCCTGGAGGGCGAAGGACTTCTCGAGGAGGTCGCGGCGCCAGATCCGCACCGAGCCACCACCGAGCTCCCAGCCGTTGAGCACGATGTCGTACTGCATCGCGCGGGCCTTGCCCGCCGGGTCGCGCGGCGAGGGCCGGTACGGGTCGCCATCGGCCGTCACGAGCAGCGCCTCGTCCTCGGGCAGGACGCCCGAGAACGGGTTGTGGGTCGCGTGCCAGCGCTCGTTGTCCGCGTCCCACTCGTACATCGGGAACCGCGTGACCCAGCCGTATGCGAGGACGTTCTCGTCCGCCAGCCCCAGCTTGCCGCCGAGCTCCATGCGCAGCTTGCCGAGGACGTCCGCGGCCGTCGACGGCTTGTCGGCGACGATCAGCACGAGGTCGCCTGGCTGCGCGCCCGCGGCGTCGACGACCGCCTTCGCGCGCTCGTCGCCGAGGAACTTCACGATCGGCCCCTTGACCGTGCCGTCGGCCTCGACGGCGAGGTGCGCGAGGCCCCCGGCACCGTACTTCTTCGCGCTCTCCACGAGCTCGTCGATCTCGCGGCGGGAGGCCGCCGCCAACCCCGGCGCCGAGATCGCCTTCACCACGCCGTCGTTCGCGAGCGAGTCGTCGAACACGCGGAAGCCGGAGCTCGGCTTGCCCGCGGTGTCGGTCAGGGCGGAAGCGAGATTCGCGATCTCCATGCCGAAGCGCAGGTCCGGCTTGTCCGAGCCGTAGCGGTCCATCGCCTCGGCGTACGTGAGCCGCGGGAACGGCTCCGCGAGCAACGGCCGATCCGGCACGGTGGCCTTCGAGACATCGATGATCATCGACTCGACGAAGCTCATGACCGCGTCCTCGTCCACGAAGCTCATCTCGAGGTCGAGCTGGGTGAACTCGGGCTGGCGGTCGCCGCGCAGGTCCTCATCGCGGAAGCAGCGCGCGATCTGGAAGTAGCGATCCACGCCGGCGACCATGAGCAGCTGCTTGAGCTGCTGCGGGCTCTGCGGGAGCGCGTACACGTTGCCCGGCTGGAGTCGCGACGGCACGAGGAAGTCGCGCGCGCCCTCGGGCGTGGCCTTGATCAGGTTCGGCGTCTCGACCTCGACGAAGCCCGCCTTGTGGTGCGCATCGCGGATCGCGTGCACGAGGCGCGAGCGCAGCAGCATGCGGCGCGCCATGGCCTCGCGGCGCAGGTCCAGGTAGCGGTACTTGAGCCGCAGCGACTCGTCGATCGCGGCCTCGGGATCGTTGACGTAGAACGGTGGCGTCTTGGCCTCGTTGAGGATCCGCACCTTCGTCGCCTGCAGCTCGATCTCGCCCGTGGCAAGCCGCTTGTTCTCGGTGCCGGGGAGGCGCTTCGCGACCGTCCCCTCGACGGTGACGACGAACTCGCTCCGCACGCGGCTCGCCGTGGCGTGCGCCTCGGGTGCATCGGTGCGGTCGATGACGACCTGGGTGACGCCGTGGCGATCCCGGAGGTCGAGGAAGATCAACCCGCCCTGGTCGCGGCGCCGGTTGACCCAGCCGGAGAGTCGGGCGGTCGAGCCCGCGTCGGACGCCCGGAGCTCACCGCAGGAATGCGTGCGGTACGGGCTCGCCCAGAGGCTGGATTCGGTCGGCGTCGTGGTCGTCGGCGGCATGGCCCCGGTATGGTATCGGCCCGTGCCGACGCTGCTCATCCGACGCCGCCGCCCAGTCGGTGAGCCCGCGCGCCCGGATGGCACCGCGGGCGCGGGTCGATTGGCGCAGGCGGTCCTGGATCTCGGAATCCCGCTGGACGACGTCCGGCAGGCCGTCATTGATCCGGTGGGGCCGCTCGAAGAGCTCGAAGCGGCAGTGGCCGGCGGGCCGTTCGAGGTCGTCGTGCTCGGCAGCCACCTCGTGAACAATCCGGACCCCGACCGACGGTACGCGTTCCTCGCGCTGGCGGCGCGGCACCTGGCTCCGGGCGGCCGCCTCATGATCGAGCACCACCCGATCGACTGGGCAGCAACCGCCGAGGCCACCCGACCGATGCCGGGCGCCGCCCCGGGCATGGTCGACGTCGTCCGCGATCCGCCGTTCGTCTCGGCCGTCTCGGTCTACGACGTGGGCGGGCAGGTGGTTCGCCAGCCGTTCACGGCGCGCGTGCTCTCCGAGGTGGAGCTGGATGCGGCGCTCGACGCTGCCGGCCTCCGGCGCATCGGTCGCCTCGGCCCGAACTGGCTCGAAGCACGGTGAGCGACCTGGACGGTGCTCCCCTGCTCCATTTCAGCGAGGACCCGTTCATCGAACGGTTTGTGCCGCACGTTCCCGCGACGAACCCGGACCAGGCGCCGGGCGTCTGGGCGATCGATGCCGAGCACGCACCGGTCTACTGGTTCCCGCGCAACTGCCCGCGCGGCGCGGTCTGGGCGACCACGCCGGAGCAGCAGCTCATCCTCGGCGACCGGTTCCAGACGTCCGCCTCGCGAATCCAGGCGACCGAGCTCGACCGGCTGGATGAGATCCGGGCGGCGCGCCTCTTCGTCTACGAGCTGGATCCCGCGCCGTTCATTCGCTGGCCCGACGCCGACGGGCAGTGGATCGCCCGTGAGCCGGTCGTGCCGCTGGGCGTCCGTCCGGTCGGTGACCTCCTCGCGCTCCACGCGGAGGCCGGAATCGAGCTCCGGTTCGTGCCGAACCTGCTTGTGTTCTGGAAGTCCGTCATCACCAGCGGGCTGCCGTTCTCCGGTATCCGGCTCCGGTATGCGAAGGCGGCCGCGGAGCAGCCGTCAGCGAGCTAGCCCTCACCCACCCCGTGGTGGTGGGACTTCTCGGCGCGGGCCAGCTCGCGGGCGAGCGATGCGACCTCCACGGACCGCTGCGTGCCCGCCTCGAGGTCGCGGAGCTGCACGTGGCCGCCTGCGAGCTCGTCGCCGATGATCACCGCGAAGTGCGCGCCGTCGCGCGCCGCCGCCTCGAGCTGCTTGCCGAGCTTCCGCGGTGACAGCTCCGCTCGCGCCGCCAGTCCCGCGGCGCGAAGGTCCGTGGCGACCCGCAGTCGCGTGACGGTATCGGCAGGGTCGCTCCCGACGACCACCGCGACGGGGTGGGGCTCGGTGACGCGCTCGGCGCCGGCCTTGTCGAGCGCGAGGAGGATCCGATCCAGCCCCAGCCCGAATCCGATGCCCGGAGTCGCGCGACCGCCGAGCAGCTCGACGAGCCCGTCATATCGACCGCCCCCACCGAGCGCCGATTGCTGGCCCTCGTCACCCGCCGGGTATGCCTCGAACGCGGTCCGCGTGTAGTAGTCGAGCCCGCGCACGAGATACGGGTTCAGCGTGTAGCGCACGCCCATCGCGTCGAGGTGCGCACGCACCGAGGCGAAGTGGGCGGCGCAGGCATCGCAGAGGCGCTCCGTGATCTTCGGCGCGTCGCGATTGAGCGCCACGACCCGCTGGTCCTTCGAGTCCAGGAGCCGCAGGGGCGCGCGCTCCAGCCGGCCCTTCTCGAAGTCGGGCAGCTCGGCGATGTGCGATCGATAGAACGCGCTGAGCTCCGCGATGTACCCCGGGCGGCACGCCGCGTCCCCGATGGAATTCAGGTAGATGGTGGTATCGACCAGCCCGGCGGCCGCGTAGAAGCGTGACGCGAGCTCGATGATCTCCGCATCGACCGCCGGCCCCGGGTCGCCGATCGCCTCGACGTCGAACTGCCAGAACGATCGATACCGGCCCGCCTGCGGGCGGTCGTACCGGAACATCTCGCCGGTCATCGTGAGCTTCACCGGCTGCGGCCACGTCTGCATGCCGTGCTGGACATACGCGCGAACGATCCCCGCCGTGGGCTCGGGCCGGAGCGCCCAGCGCTCGCCGTCCTCCTCCCGCGGCTTCAGCAGGAAGAGCTCCTTCTCGACGACATCGGTGACGGCGCCGATGCCGCGCTCGAACACCGCGGACTGCTCGAACAGCGGCGTCTCGATCGGCCGGTAGCCGTACCGCGAGGCGAGATCTGCCGCGATCGATTCGAGGCGCGCGAGCGCGACGCGATCGGGAGGCAGCAGGTCGCGGGTCCCACGCGGTGCTCGGTAGGTCGGCATCGCGCGAAGTCTATCGGCCGGGGTTTGCCCCGCTCCGCTCCGCGGTTTCGGCGATGTGGTCCCAGGATCGCGGCCGGTCCTGGGCTTCCCACTCCTCGCGCAGGATCGACATCATCACCGCGTCGCCCCACTTGCCCTTGGAGCGACCGATGTGGCGGATGACGCCATCCTGCTGGAAGCCTGCCTTCCGAAATGCCTTCTGCGAGCGCAGGTTTCCTGCGAACGTGAACATCCAGATGCGCTCGGTCTCGGTGTTGCCGAAGCCGAAGTCCACCGCGGCCCGGATCGCGTCGGTCCCGAGACCGCGCCCGTGGCCCGCCGAGGCGCGCACGAACAGCGACAGCTCCATGCCGCCGAAGCGGTTCTCGCGGTTCCAGAGCCAGATCGTGCCGATGTACTCGCGGCTGCCGATCGGTGAGATCACCCAGTACCACTCGCCCCGGCCATGCCCTTCGAGCGGCCGCTTCTGCACCCACTGCTCGGCCTGAAAGCGGCCCATCGTGCCGTCGTAGCCGGCGGGCACCCCTGTTTCGACCGCGTTGGCGCTCTCGAGGAACGAGTCGATGTCCTCGCGCTCGTACGCGCGCAGCCAGACCTTGTCGCCGCGCGGGTACGCGGGTCGCTCGGCGAGCGTGGGCGCGCCGTCTGCCGACCCGGCGTCCGCGCCCGCCGGGTTCGCCGGCGCTGTCTCGGTTCCCTCCACGCTGCCTCCTCCTGCCCTACCCGAGGTCTCGCTGGACCGAGTGGACGTCCTTGAGCTGCTCGATCCTCGACAGGACGCGGGACAGCTGGCTCACCGACGCGACCTGGAGCGTCGCCCGCACGACGGCCGTGTGATCCGGCTCGACCGAGACGTCGGCGGCCACGATGTTGACCTTCGCCTCGGCGACGACCTGGGTGATGTCGTTGAGCAGGCCGGTGCGATCGAACGCCTCGACGCGGATCGCGATCGGGTACGTCTGCTGAGGCGCCGCCTCCCATTCGACGTCGATGAGCCGCGAAATCTCGCGCTCGTTGAGCACGGTGGGACAGCTCCGAAGGTGCACGGTGACGCCCTTGCCGCGGGTGATGAAGCCCTGGATCGGGTCGCCCGGGATCGGATGGCAGCACTTCGCGAACCGGACGAGGAGGTCCCCCACGCCCTTCACGCGGACGCCGCCGGCGCGCGCGGGCTGCGGTGGGGGCGCGGTGGTCGGCAGGAGCGTCGACTGGGTGTCGTCGACGACCCCGAGGCGCATCACCACGGACTGTGGCGAGACGGCGCCGTAGCCGATGGCCGCCAGGAAGTCGTCGATCGACTCGTAGTTGAGCTGCCGCGCGACCTCGATCAGCTTGTCGTTGCCGATCGCCGCGGTCGAGGTGCGGGCGAGCCGGCGGCACTCGCGGTCGAGCGCCTCGCGACCGTGGACGATGTTCTCGTCACGCTCCTGCCGCTTGAACCATTGCCGGATCTTCTCCCGGGCGTGCTGGGTTCGGACGAGGTTCAGCCAGTCGCGCGACGGGCCGTGGCCCGCGCGGGTCGTCACGACCTCGACGATGTCGCCGTTCTTGAGCCGGTAGTCGAGCGGGACGAGGCGGTTGTTTACCTTCGCTCCGATCGTCTTGTGCCCGACGTCGGTGTGGATCCGGTACGCGAAGTCGAGCGGCGTGGCGCCGGCGGGCAGGTCCTTGATGTCGCCCTTCGGCGTGAACACGAACACCTGGTCCTGGAAGATGTCGAGCTTGACGCCCTCGACGAACTCGGTCGCGTCGCTGACGTCGCGCTGCCAGTCCATGAGCTGGCGCAGCCAGGCGAGCTTCGCGTCGTACTCGCGGTCCGACTTCGAGCCTTCCTTGTACCGCCAGTGTGCGGCGATGCCGACCTCCGAGGTCTGGTGCATCGCGTGCGTGCGGATCTGGATCTCGAGCGGCTTGCCGTCCATGGCGATCACGGCCGTGTGCAGCGACTGGTACAGGTTGTTCTTCGGGACGGCGATGTAGTCATCGAACTGGCCCGGGATGGGACGCCACAGCGCATGCACGATGCCGAGGGCCGCGTAGCAGTCCCGGACCTCGTCGACGAGCAGCCGGATCGCGTAGACGTCGTAGATCTCGCCGAACTCAGCGCCCTTGCGCTGCATCTTCTTCCAGATCGAGTAGATGTGCTTCGGGCGGCCTTGAAGGTCGCCGTGGATGCCGGCAGCCTCGAGCCGCGGTCGAAGCTCCTCGATCGCCTGGTCGATGAACGTCTCGCGACCCTTGCGCCGCGTATCGAGGAGCTTTGCCAGCTCGCGGAACCGCGCCGGCTCGAGCGTCTTGAACGCCAGGTCCTCGAGCTCCCACTTGATCTGCCAGATGCCGAGGCGCTCCGCGAGCGGCGCGTAGATCTCGAGGGTCTGCTTCGCGATCCGTGCCTGCTTCTCGGGCGACAATGCCGAAAGGGTGCGCATGTTGTGCAGCCGGTCGCCGAGCTTGATGAGGACGACGCGGATGTCGTCGGCCATCGCCAGGAACATCTTCCGGATGTTCTCGGCCTGCTGCTGCTCCGGGTTCAGGGTCGAGAACTTGCCGAGCTTGGTGACGCCGTCGACGAGCTGCGCGACCTCGGCGCCGAACCGTTCCTCGACGTCCGAGAGCGCGTACTCGGTGTCCTCCGGAACGTCGTGGAGGACGGCCGCTTCGATCGCGGTCTGATCGAGGCCGAGCTCGGCGAGGATGATCGCGGACGTGATCGGGTGGGTGACGAAGGGCTCGCCGGACGCGCGCGGCTGCTCGCCGTGGGCCTCGATCGCGAAATCGATGGCCTTGTGCAGGCGCTCGACGTCGGCGTCCTTGTCGTACTTCAGGACGTCGGCGATCAGCTGCTCGCCGAGCGCATGGGGATCATGCTTTCCGTGCGGCACGGCCGGCTTCAGGACGGCTTCGACGCCGTCGAGGCCCGGCACGCTCGTCGCGATGCCATCTGTCGCCGCCGCAAGGGTCGCGCCGTTGGCGGCGCCGTTCAGCGGCGTCGTGCCATCCGGCTCCGCGGTGCCGTTCGCAGGCGTGGTGCGGCGCTTCCGCGCGGCAGGACGCGCGGCCGGAGTCGACTGTGCGGGCTCATCGGCCCGCGTGCGCGGGGCCACCATCGTGCTCGAAGTCTACCAGCGGCCTTCGCGCGAACTCAGTGCGTCGCGAGCAGCTCCAGCGCCGTTTCCCGATCTGACCACGGCTCCGGGCCGTTCGGGCCCACGTTCCAGGTTTCGTGCCCTTTGCCGGCGATCAGGACGACATCGCCGGGTTCGGCGCGCCGAAACGCCTCGGCGATCGCCTCGCGCCGGTCGGCGATGACGAGGAGGGTGTCACCCCGCCGCGCGCCGGCAGCCTCCGCGCCTGCCGCAACCGCCTCGAAGATCGCGTTGGGATCCTCGCCGCGGGAGTCGTCCTCGGTGACGATCAGGAGGCGGGAGCCGTTCGCGGCCGCCTCGCCCATGAGCGGGCGCTTGCCCGTGTCGCGCTCGCCCGAGGCACCGACGAGGGTGATCACGCCACGACCCGCGCCGGCCAGCGGCCGGAGCTCCGAGAGAACCGCCGCGAGCGAGGCGGACGTGTGGGCGTAGTCGATCACGACGACGAAGGGCTGCCCGGCGTCCACGCGCTCCATCCGCCCGGGCACGCCGGCAACGTCGGAGAGCGCCGCGGCGACGGCGTCGATGTCCAGGCCCCAGCCGTGCGCGAGACCGAGGACTGCCAGCGCGTTCATGGCGTTGTACCGGCCGGGCAACCGAAGCGCGACGTCGACGCGGCGGCCGCCCAGGATCGCCTGCACCAGCGACGCCGGATTGCCGGGCCGCACGCCGTACAGCCGGACATCGGCCATCGCGGCGGCGCCGTAGGTGATCACGGTTGCGTGCGCCCTGCGCGCCGCCTTCATGAACGGATCGACATTCGGGTCATCGAGGTTGATCACCGCGAGCCCGGCTCTGTCGCCCTTCGCCTTCGCGGGCAGGCGATCGAACAGGCTGACCTTCGCGGCGCGGTACGCCTCGAACGTGCCGTGGAAGTCGAGGTGCTCGTGCGAGAGGTTGGTGAAGATCGCGCCGTCGTACGCGACGGAGGCCACGCGGTCCGCGGCGAGCCCGTGCGAGCTCGTCTCGATGACGACCGCCTGCTCGCCGCCGTCGACCATCGCCCGCAGGATCCGCTGCAGCTCCAGCGCGCCCGGCGTGGTGTTCGGCTCCTCGTTGGGCACGAACTCGCCGCCGATTCGAATGCCGATGGTCCCGACGAGGCCGGTCCGGAAGCCGGCGCCCGCGAGGCCGGCGGCGGCCAGGAACGACGTGGTCGTCTTGCCGTTCGTACCCGTCACGCCGACGGTGAGCAGCTCGCGACTCGGGTCATCGAACCACCATGCCGCCGCGGAGGCGAGGCTCGCCGCTCCCCGGTCGACCACGAGCTGCGGGACGCCGACCGCGCCGACCGGCGCTTCGACCACCACCGCGGCGGCGCCAGCGTCGACCGCCTTCGCCACGTAGTCGTGGCCGTCGACATTGAGGCCGCGGACCGCGACGAACAGGTTGCCGGGCTTGACCTTCCGCGAGTCATCCGCGATTCCCGTCAGCTCGAGGCCCGCGGGCTCGCCGGCGACCTGCGTGAGCCGGCCTTCCGCTCGAAGGCGCTGGACGAGCTCTGCAAGCGATCGCGTCACGCTGACTCCGAGGCGGCTCCGGACGCGCTACCACCGCGCCGGCGCAGCAGGTTGAGCATCGACCGCGCGCTGACCGCCGTCTCGAAGATCCGCGCACCGAGCGGATCGACGACGAGGTCCCACGCGCCAACGTAGTCGACCTGGCGCCCGCCCCAGCCGGCCTTGAAGTACGTGATGCCCTCGTTCGGCAGGCCCCACAGGTCGTAGAGCCGGTAGCCGGCGGCCTTTGCGTGCGTGAGGCCGGCCCAGTTGATGAGGTACTTCGCGTTCAGGTCCCGTCCGGCGGCATTCGTGCCGCCGTAGAGCGCGACGAGCCGCGGGCCCCAGCCGACGAGGAGCGTCCCGGACACGACCTCGCCCGCCCCGGTCTCCGCCAGGAGCAGCATCGCCTTCCCGGCGACGTCGTACGCGGCCCAGAGGTCGCGGAAGAACCCGAGCGAGCGGCTTGGCAGCCCGACGCGATCCATCGTGCCGGTGAGCGTCCGGTGGAACTCCGGCAGCCGATCGGCGCCGCCCTGGACGACGTGGACGTCCTCGTTCTGCGCCTTGTGCAGGGACTGACGGGTCTTCTTGCGGAGCTCGGCCATGAGCTCGTCCTCGGTTTTCGAGAGGTCGACGATCCGGGTCGACCGCGGCTGGATGTCGGGGGCGGGCCGCCAGCCAAGGTCGCGCAGCGCGGCGGCGATGGACCCGTCCGGATCCTCGACTTCGGGATCGATCCGCAGGTGCGCGATCCCGAGCCCCTTCGCCGCCGACCGGGCGCCCTCCGTGAAGACGCGGAGCACCCCGGCATCGACCGGAACGCCGGCGATCGGTCCGCGTGCCGCGTAGCCGAAGCCCTTCGGCAGCGGGCGCGGATGGCGGACCAGCACTTGCGCACCGACGGGACCGACGCCCGAGCCGCCATCGACCACGATGCGCGCCGATCGCCAGCCGTTGGGCCGCTTCACGACCGCCCACGGGGTTGCCTGCAGGAAGCTCGGTGCGGATGCCGTCGCGACAAAGTCGTTCCAGGCCGCGTCGTCCGTGCGGAGCGCGACCGTTCGGCGGGCCGCCGCGTGCTCGCTCATGCGTGCTCGCTCATCGCTCCCTGCTCGCGGCGCGTCACTTCGCACGGCTCGGCCGGTAGCGGCGCTGGACCGCGGCGAGCGTGCGGCCCGCGAGGTAGCGCATCGGGCGCGCAACGCGTTCGTGCGCCCCGGTCAGCTCCACCCAGTCGGCCCCGAACGACTTCTTGTGCTGATACAGGCCATAGGAGCGGTCGGACGGTTCGGGGACCCGCCGTGCGCCGGCGAGATCGGCGCCATCGAGGTCCATCTCGGCGCAGCCCTCGCGGATGGCTTGCTGGATCGCCCGCCATCGAAGCAGGTGGAACGCGCCCGGGTGGGCGTCGCGGGTGTTGTCGAAGTCGGCGGAGAGGAAGGTCGACAGCCGCTCCCCGTGGCGATAGATGAGCAGGCCCGCCACCGGAGCACCGCGCTTGTCGATGGCCTCGAGATACAGCGACTGCCGCGCCGCGTACGAGGCGTACGCCCAGTCGTTGAAGCGCTTGCGCGGCAGGATCTCGAATTGCCGGCGCCGCGCGGTCTCGATGAGCATCACGTGGAACTTCGCGAGCGCCCAGTCGAGATCGCCCTCGGGCTTCGCGAACCCCTCGCCGACCGCGCCGCGCAGCACGGTCTTGTCCCAGCGGACGATCCGGAGCTCGGTCTCGGCCTTCCGGATCCGCTGGCGCGTCTGCTTCGACACGCGGGCGAGCGCCTTCTCCTCGTCGATGTCCGGCCCGAGCGGCACGGAGAGTCGATGCCGCGATGGCTGGATCTCCTCGATCGGCTTGAACCCGATCTTCTCGAGCTCCTTCGCGTACCCGGAGGACGCGAGGACCTGTGGGTCCGACGCGACGACGTCCACGCCCTGGTCCGTGAGGTAGCGGGTCGCGCCATCGAGGCGCGCGGCGAGGGTTCGGGGGTCGGCGGTCGGCACGGGGCCACGCGACAGGTACGCGCTCCAGCCCTGCAGGCGCGGCCACGGCTTGAGGAGGGCGAGCACGGCGGAGCCGTCCGTGCCCATCAGGAAACGAGGATGCCAGCCGGCCTGCTCCCGGTACGTGGCCCAGGCGCGCGACTGCAGCACGTGGCCACCCGCCGGCTTGACCGTCAGGTCGTCCCAGGTCTCGATCTCGTCCGGGCGGGCCTCGCGAAACTCGATCAACGGCTCAACGGCGGCGGCGAACGAGGTCGGTCACGATCGAGATCATGGTCGGAAGCTCCGGGATGCGCAACGCGAGCGAGACGCCAACATATGCCAATCCCGCGACGCCGGTGGCAATCGCCGCCTGTACCAGCAAGAAGAGCTTGCCGTTGTTGCCACCGAAGAGTTGCAGCATGACGACCGCGACACCGGCGGCGATCGCGGACGCGACGAGCGACCTTACGGCCACCGCGGCGATGCCGGCGATGTCGAGGCCCGGCTCGCGGCGCTTCAGGATGACGAGCAGCACGATCGCCTCCGCCCACGCGGCAGCCGCGATCGCGAGGCCGAGTGCCGGGAGGCCGATCGGGCCGACGAGCACCCACCCCAGGCTCGTGTTGATCACGACCGCGAGGATCGCCGCGAGCACCGGTGTCCGCGTGTCGTGCCGGGCGTAGAACGCTCTCGCCAGGACGCCGATGGAGGCATGTGCGCCGAGGCCCAGCAGGAAGAGCTGCAATGTGCTGGCCGTGAGCAGCACCGCCTCGCGATCGACCTTGCCGTAGCCCAGCAGCAGGTCGACCACCTGGACGCTCAGCGCCATCCCGACCGCCGCGATCGGGAGCATGACGAAGAGCAGGATCCGCATCGACCGCGAGATGAGCGCGAGGTACACGTCCGTCCTTCCGACGGCGAGCTCGCGGGAGAGCGAGGGCAGCAGCACGATCCCGAGCGGTATCCCGATGACCCCCAGCGGGATCTGGAGCAACGTGAACGCGTTCGTCCAGTCCGTGACGGCGCCGCTGCCGAAGCTCGAGGCCAGCGCGACCATCACGACGATCGTGATCTGGCTCGCCCCGAGCCCGAACACGCGCGGGAGCATCAGGATGAGCGCGCGCCTCGCCGCCTCGTCGCCGAGGTCGATCTTCGGGGCGTAGCGGAAGCCGGCCTTGGCAAGTGACGGCAGCTGAATCGCGAGATGCCCGAACGAGCCCGCGACGACGCCGATCGCGAGGCCGGTGACGCCCATCGTCGAGCTGAGGAAGAGCGCGGCGCCGATGATCGCGAGGTTGTAGACGATCGGAGCGATCGCGGTGGCGGCGAAGCGACGCTCGGCGTTGAGCGCGCTGGTCGCAACCGCGCCGAGCGCGAGCAGGATCGGCGCGAGGAGCATGAGCCGGGTGAGGTCGATCGTCTTCGCGAGGATGTCCGCCGGGAAGCCCGGCGCGATGAACGTCGGCACGAGCCACGGGGCGGTGATGAATGCGACCGCCGCGAGCGCGGCCAGCGCCACGAGCATCAGGTTGGCGATCGTCGACACGACCCGCCACGCGCGCTGGTCCTCGCCCGTCGCGAGGAGGCCCCCGACCATCGGGACGAGCGCCGATGCGACGGCGCCCGCCGCGACGAGCTGGTAGATCAGGTCCGGAATGCGGAATGCGGCGTTGAACGCGTCCAGCTCATGGCCGGCGCCAAAGGTCGTGGTCACGAGCAGCACACGCAGGTAGCCGAGCACCCGCGACACGAGATACGCGCCGGACACCACGAGGCCGGCCTTCGCGAGCGAGCGCGCCGAGGTGCGCTCACCGCCCTCGGGCTGCTCGAGTGGCTCCTCGTCGATGGCTTCCATTGCGCTCACGGCTTGGCGGTCGCGGTGGCGACAGCCGCGCGTGCTCGGGGATGCGCATCGACGTACGCGGCACGGAGGCGCGCAGCGGACACGTGCGTGTAGACCTGCGTCGTCGCCAGGCTCTCGTGCCCGAGCAGCTCCTGGACCACGCGCAGATCCGCGCCGCCGTCGAGCAGGTGCGTCGCGAACGAGTGGCGCAGCGTGTGCGGCGAGACGCCCTCCGGGAGGCCCGCGAGCCGGCACAGGCGGTCGATGCGGAAGCGGAGCCCGCGAACGCCGATCGGGGCGCCGTCGTGGTTCAGGAAGATCGCGTCCGGCTCCGGCGTGCCCTGCGCACGACGCGCCGCGAGCGTGGGGCGCGCCTCGTCCAGGTATGCCTCGAGCGCGTCGACCGCCGGCCTCCCGAGCAGCCCGATCCGCTCCTTGCGCCCCTTGCCGAGCACGCGGATCTCCGCCCGGCGCAGGTCGAGGTTGTCGAGGCGGGCCGCGGCAAGCTCGCTGATGCGAAGACCCGCCGCGTAGGCGACCTCGACGAGGGCGCGGTCGCGGATCGCGATCTCGAGCGCGACTGGCGAGTGCCGGCGGGGCTCAGTCTCGGCCACTTCGGCCGCTGCTTCGTCCGCGTCGATGACCTTGAGCAGTCGCTCGATCTGGTCGACCTCCAGCACGCGCGGCAGGCGGCGCGGCAGGCGCGGTGTCGCGATGGAGCCCCACGGGTCCCCCGCACCGAGGCCCGCCCGCGCCGCGAAGCGATGGAACGAGCGGATTGCTGCGAGGCGCTGGCTGACGGATGTCTTCGCGCCGGTGCCCACCAGGCGAGCGAGGTACGCGCGCAGGTCCGTCCGGGACGGGGCGCGCCAATCGGCGCCGCGCTCTTCCAGCCACTCGAGGTACGCGCTCACGGCCGTGCCGTAGGAGCGAAGGGTGTGCTCGGACGCGTCGCGGGCCCGAAGGCCGAGAAGGAATCGGTCGAGCGTGGCCGCGCCGTCGGCCGCCACCGGGTCGGTCACGACCGGCCCTCGGTCACGTGCCGGTGCGTGCTCGCGTGGTCCGCCCGGTGCGCCGCGGGCTGCGGGTGCCGCTCGAACGTCCGCCTGTCCGCGCGCCGCCGCGGCGCCCGCCCGCACCACCGCGCCCGCCCGAGCGTGCCTTCGGCGCGATCGCTTCCGGATCGGGCGGGCCGCCCGCCAGTCGCAGCCCGGCTGCGTCCGCGGCCCCATCCTCGCCACCCGGGACCTCGATCGCCGCGCCGCACTTCAGGCACAGGAACCCGTCGCCCTTCTTCGCCACCGGCCCGTCGTCGGCATCGTGGAACGCCCCGATCGGCTCGAAGTTCGTCGTGTAGTCGCACTTGGGATAGTTCGAGCAGCCGTAGAAGACGTTGCCGGTCCGGCGCGCGCGACGTGCGACGAGCTTGCCGTCACCGTTCTTCGGGCATGTGACCTCGAACGGGAGGGGCGGAGGCGGCTCGGGACCCTCGCGCTTGATGTAGTCGCAGTCCGGGTAGCGGTTGCAGCCGACGAACGGCCCGAACCGCCCGGTCTTGCCCACCAGCTGCCCGATCTCGCACTTCGGGCAGGGCTCCCCTTCCCCCGCTTGCGGCGCCGGCGCGGCGGCCTCGTCACCGGGGAGGGGCCGTGATTCCTTGTGCTCCGGGTACATCGAGCAGGCAAGGAAGCGCCCGTTCCGGCCGAGCCGGATCACCATCGGATGGCCCTCGGAGCAGACCTCGTCGGTCGGCTCGGTCGTGAAGTCCGCGCGGCGGGTCGTGCGGCGGACTTCGTCGACCCGCGCCTTCAGGGGCGGATAGAACTCCTGGAGCAGCGGCACCCAGGCCCGCGTGCCGTTGGCGACGCAGTCAAGGTCCGACTCCATCTTCGCCGTGAACTCGAGGTCCACGTAGTCGTTGAAGTGCTTCACGAGCAGGTCGGTGACAATGTACGCGACCTCCTCGGGTCGCAGGCGACGCTCCTCGACCCGCACGTAGCCGCGATCGACGATCGTCGAGATCGTTGCGGCATACGTGGACGGCCGTCCGATCCCGTGCTCCTCGAGGGCCTTGATCAGCGATGCCTCGGAGTAGCGCGGCGGGGGCTCGGTGAAGTGCTGCGTCGTGGTGACGTCGGCAACAGTCGTGGCGTCACCCTCGCGGAGCGCAGGCAGGCGGGCGCCGCCCTCGGCGTCCTCCTCGGACGCCTCGTCTCGACCCTCCGTATAGACGCGGGCGAACCCGTCGAACACCGTTCGCGTTGCCGTCGCGCGAAGCTCATACGGCTCGGCCGCGAGGTCCGCGGTCGTGATCTCGAGCTCCTTCGCCTCCATCTGGCTCGCGAGGGCGCGCTGCCAGATCAGCCGGTACAGGCGCAGCTCCTCGGGCTTGAGCGTGTTGGCGAGTGATTCCGGGTCGCGCTGGAAGGACGTCGGGCGGATCGACTCGTGCGCCTCCTGGGCGCCCTTCGCCTTCGTCTTGTACACGCGGCCCTTCGGCATCGTGTACTCGGGTCCGAACCGGTCGCGGATCACGTCGCGCGCCTCGCCCATTGCGACACCCGCGATGGCGGTCGAGTCGGTTCGCATGTAGGTGATGAGGCCGACGTGGCCGTCCGGGGTGTCGACACCCTCGTAGAGCCGCTGCGCGACCGACATCGTCCGCTTCGGGCTGAACCCGAGCTTCCGGCTCGCCTCCTGCTGGAGCGTCGACGTGGTGAACGGCGGCGCGGGGCTGCGCTTCTGGGTCTTGGTCGCGATCGACGTGACGCGCGGCTTCAGCGCGCGGAGCGTCTCGGCGTGGTGCTCCGCGAGCGTCCCGTCGCCGATCTCGAGCGGCTTGCCGTTGATCTTCACGAGCTCGGCTTCGAACGTCTCGCCGGCGTCCGTGGCGAGCAGGGCGCGCAAGGTCCAGTACTCGCGCGCGACGAAGGCGTCGATCTCGCGCTCCCGCTCGACCACGAGCCGAACCGCCACGGACTGCACGCGTCCTGCCGACAGGCCGCTGCGGACCTTCCGGCCCAGGAGCGGGCTCAGCGTGTAGCCGACCAGCCGGTCGACGATGCGGCGCGCCTGCTGCGCGTCGACGAGATTCGTGTCGATGTCGCGCGGGTGCGCGAACGCGTCCCTGATGGCGCTCTGCGTGATCTCGGAGAACGTGACGCGACGTGTCTTGGCCTTCGGAACGTTCGCGGCCTCGGCGACGTGCCAGGCGATCGCCTCGCCCTCGCGATCGAGGTCCGTGGCGAGGAACACGGTATCGGCCGACTTCGCGGCCTTGGCGATCTCGGCGACCTGCTTGCGCCGGTCGTCGGCCACGACGTACTCGGGCGTGAAGCCGTGGTCGACGTCGACCCCGAACTTCCCCTTGCCGGGGTTCTCGGGCAGGTCGCGGACGTGGCCGTACGACGCAAGGACACGGTAATCGGGGCCGAGATAGCGCTCGATCGTTCGTGCCTTCGCGGGCGACTCGACTACGACGAGGTGCTTCGGCATCGGGCGGGAGTATAGGCACAGGTGGCGTATCGCCCGATCACGCGCGGCTTATCGGCGGATCACCTGAGGCGGACGGCCGCGAAGCGGCCGTCGTCGATCTACGCCTCGCGAACGCGGCGCAGGAAGTCCTCGTCGATCTCGAGGTCCTCGGGTTCCGGCGCGTCGTCGGAAGCAACGACCGCCATGCGCTCGCCGTCTTCGCCCACGCGAAGCACCTCGATGAACCGGATGGCGGCCATCGGGAACGCGAACGTCGAGTTGGCAAAGTCGATGAACACCGGCTTCTTGCCGTCGATCGTGCGCAGGTTCGTGCAGATGACGGAGATGTCGCCCGGCGACGGCGGCTCGAGCAGGTCGACCGCGAGCGGCTGGTCGTTGAGCAGGTGGAGGATTGCGCGGATCACGGCCGGGACGATAGCACCGGCGATCGGCCGTCCGACTCCCCGATCGTCCCGTCGGGGGCGTCACGCAGCCATTGGGTCGACGCCGGCGAGCGGTCCGACGGGCTCGTACCGGCCGTGGATCGCGCGCACAAGGCCACGGTTCTCCAGCCGGGTGAGCGCACCGAGCACCGCGCCGATGGTCAGGCGGGTGACGGCGACGAGCTCGTCCGCCGTGACCGCGCCATGCACGATCGCTTCGGCGACGGATCGCTCGGCGGGCTCGCTGTTCTTCAGGACGGACGACGCGGACGGCAGCCGCACCCGCGAGCTGACGACCGCTGTCCCCTGGTGCGCCTTCGGGTCGGGTGCCTGGAGGACCGGCAGTCCCGCCTCCGCCGCAAGGCCGAGGTCGTCGAGGAGCTGCGGGATGCCCGACACGATCTTCGCGAGGTCGTGCCAGTCGCGAAGGAAGCCGTTGCAGCCGGCGGACGTCGGCGCGTCGATCGGTCCGGGGACCACGAAGCACTCTCTCCCCTGCTCCAGCGCCCAGGACGCAGTCACCAGGGCGCCACTCCTCGCGCCGGCCTCGACGACCACCACGGCGTCCGAGGCGCCGCTGATGAGGCGATTCCGCTGCGGGAACGTGCCGCGACTGGGTTCCGTGAACGGCGCATATTCCGAGACCACGGCGCCGCCCGTGTCGACGATCGCGTCCGCGAGCCGGTCGTGCGCCGTCGGATACAAGCGAGCGTGGCCGCCTCCGATGAAGGCAACGGTTCGGCCGGCTTCCGCGACGACCGCCGCATGTGCCGCGCCATCGATTCCGACTGCCAGGCCGGACACGACCGTCGCACGCGCACGAACGAGCGCGGTGCCGATGCGGCTGGCGATCCGTCGTCCGCCGGGGCTGGGATGCCTGGTTCCCACCACGGCGACGACGTGGTCGCGGGCAAGGGCCTCCAGCGACCCGCGGACGAACAGCCCGGGCGGTGGCACCTCGATGGCGAGGAGCCGCTGCGGATACTCCGGATCGCCCGGCACGAGCAGGCGCAGGTGCAGGCGCTCGATCTCCCGCAGCGTTCGCTCGCCGGAGCGAAGTGATTCAACGACTCTGACGGCAACCTCGGCGGGCATCGCGCGTTCGCCGTCGGCCGGTGAGCGGCTCGCATCCACCAGGAGGTCGATCGCGTTCGCGTGTCGCGCGAGCTCCAGGACGTTCACCGGAGACCCTGCGGCGTCGACGAGCCGGCCCAGGGTCATCGGACCCAGGCCGTCGACCGCGAGCAGGACCGCAAGTGCATTGCGATCCGGCCGCGACATCCCAGGGAGGACGACCGGCGCCCCGGTCCCGACACCGAGCATCTCAGACCGCCAGCGCGACGAGCGGCCGCGCCGACGGCGGACGCCAGCGCGCGGCCTCCTCGAGGTGCTCGATCTCGACCGACCACGAGCCCGCGAGGTCGGCAACCGTTCGTCCCACTCGCAGCAGCCGCTCCGTCCCGCGCCCCGACAGCCTTTCGCTTTCGGCGAGATCGCCGAGGCGCCGGTTCGTGGCAGGGCGCATCTGTGCATGTGCCCGGAGCGCGCGGCCGCTCAGGCGCGCGTTCAGGCGACCACCAAGCCGCGCGCGCTGGACGTCACGTGCGATGGCGATCCGCGAGGCGACGACGTCGGATGCCTCCGGCTCGGTGCCGGCAACCATCGCGCGGCCGAGGACGCGCGACAGCGTGACCCAGATGTCGATGCGATCGCGCAGCGGCCCGGAGATCCGGCCCACGTACCGCTGCGGAACGCCCTCCGCGCACGTGCAGCGCGTCTCATCGCCGGCATAGCCGCACGGGCACGGGTTCGTTGCGGCAACGAGCTGGAACCGCGCAGGTAGCGTGGTCGCACCGGAAGCACGGACGATCGTGACGCGTCCGTCCTCGAGCGGCTGGCGCAGCGCCTCCAGGACATCCCGCGAGAACTCGGTGAGCTCGTCGAGGAACAGGACGCCGCCGTCGGCACGGGTCACCTCGCCGGGCTGCAGCCGGGGCCCCCCGCCGACGATCGCCGCGTACGAGCTCGTGTGGTGCGGCGCGCGGAACGGCGGCGTCCGGACCAGCGAGCGGATCGGCGCCTCCCCGGACACCGACGCAACGACCGTCGCGGCGAGCGACTCCTCGTCCGACAACGGCGGAAGCAACCCGGGGATCGTGCGCGCGAGCATGGTCTTGCCGGTCCCGGGCGGACCGATCATCAGCAGCCCGTGCCCGCCCGCCAGGGCGACTTCCAACGCACGGAGTGCCTCCGCCTGGCCGCGGACCTCCGCGAGATCCGGCACCGGGGTCGGTTCGACCAACACCGGACCACCATCGCCCGCCGTGTCGAGGCGCCCCGAACCCAGGTCCACGCGATCCGGCCGCGCGGGCGCCTTCCGCCGCCTCGAGCGGAGCGCGTCGACGGCGTCGGCGACCGTCGCAACCGGGACGATCTCGAGCCCGCCAACGAGCGACGCCTCATCGGCGCCCTGCGCCGGTACGATGACCCGCCGCACGCCGCGCCGCGCAAGCGCCGCCACCATCGGCATCAGCCCGGGTACGGGGCGGACCTCACCACCGAGCGACACCTCGCCGATCAGGGCGGCGCGCCCGGCGCGCGCGGTGAACTGCTCGGACCCGATCAGGATCCCGATGGCGATCGCCAGGTCCGCTGCAGGTCCGGTCTTCGGGACGTCCGCGGGCGCCAGGTTGACGGTGATGCGGCGCGGCGGGTGCACGAAGCCGGAATTCCGGAGCGCCCCGCGCACCCGCTCCCGCGCCTCGCGAATCGACGCATCGCCGAGCCCGACGATCGTGAACCCGGGCAGGCCGGGCGCCACGTCGACCTCGACGCGGATAACCCGCCCCTCGAGGGCGACGAGCGTGGTGGAGAGCAGGGTCGCAAGCACCCCGCCACGCTACGTGGCGGCGCTTACCGCCGGCTTATTCGAACTCGGCCGGCCGCATTGCCGCCGCGCAGCTACCTCGCGCGAGCCGG
>DATFHO010000041.1:0-21295 GCA_035248345.1 Candidatus Limnocylindrales bacterium | reverse complement strand
ATCCACTCCCCCCTCGCCCGGACCACCGAGACGGCGACGCTGATTGCGCGCGCGGTGAATGGCGGCCGCGGCGAGGACGCGGTCGGGACCGACGTGCCGCTCGTGCCGGATCCGGGCTTCCTCGAGATCGGCCAGGGCGAGTGGGAAGGCCTGCCCGGCAAGGAGATCGTCGAGCGCTGGGGCTCGCTGCTGGAGGACTGGCGGCGCGACCCGTTGTCAGCGTGGGCGCCCGGCGGCGAGAGCCTCCGCGAGGTTGATGCACGCGTGCGCACCGCGCTCCGACGGGCGCTCGCGGAGCTCGCGACGGTCGCCGAGCCGGCGCCGGCGGGTCGCTCGCAGGTCCTCGGCTACGCCGACGGCCCGGGCACGGAGCCGTGGTCGATCCTCGTCGCCCATGACGGCGTGTTCAAGGTCACGCTGCTGGCGCTGCTCGGGCTGCCGCTGGATCGGTTCTGGACGCTGCCGTTCGCGCTGTGCGGGATCAGCGTGGTCGAGATCCGCAACGGCCGCCCGCGTCTGCGGATGCACAACGCCACGGACCACCTGGCCGAGCTGCAGACCATCGCGACGCAGGAGCGCGACGACGCGCGTCGCCGGAGCGGGGCGCTCTAGCCGGAACCGTCCTTCCGGAGCGCCCTCCGAGGTTTCCTAGCGGCGCCGAGGCCCGCCCGGCCGCCTCGGCCGGAACCCACGGCGCAGGATCACGCCCAGCAATGCGAAGCGGAGTCGCTGGTACGCCTCAGCGACGCGCTTCATGCGATCGCTGCCGATCGCGGCACGCCCATACGCCACCTCGACCTTCGCTCGCGCGATCGTCGTCAACTCGAGGCGCGCTTCGGGCACCGCATCGCCGAGGGCGCCGGCGTATTCGTAGACCGTCTGCGACGGCCGCGGCCCGAGGCCGATCCGCGCGGCGAGCCGAGCGAGCGAGCCCCATGCCTGGTCGGGGTGCATCGGCTTGCGCGGCGCGCGGCGCGCAACCGCGTACGCGAGGAGCGCGAGGCCGATGAACAGAACCACCGCAATCGCGATGAAGGGTCCGATCCCGGACCCGGTGCTCGTGGTGTTGCCGCTCGGCCTCGCCGTCGCTCCGGGTGTCCGAGCCGGGCCCGGCGACCGCGTGGGACCCGCGGACGGCTTCGCCGTGGTGGATGGCGCGACGCCCGTCGGGATCGGCACGACGTTCGTGTTGATGCCACCGGTGGGATCGAACTCGATCCAGCCGTAGCCCGGGAAGTACACCTCGACCCAGTAGTGTGCGAGCGAGGCCGTGACGGTCTCCGTGCCGTCCGATCCGCGCACGCCGGGCAGGAAGCCGTAGGCCACGCGGGCCGGCACGCCGGAGCTCCGGAGGAGCACCGCCATCGTGCTGGCGTAGTAGTCGCAGTACCCGTGCTTGATGATCGCGAAGCACTCGACGGTCGAGACGCCGTTGCCGCAGTTGGCGTTTCGCAGATTTCGGACGTCGGGGTCGTACGTGAAGTTCGCCGGGTTCTTGAGGTAATCCTGGATCGCCTTCGCGAGGTCGTACGGGTTCCCGGGGTCCGCATACGCCGGCACGTGGATCTGCGACTTGATGAACTTGAGCAGGCTCGTCGCGTTGTCGCCCATGGCCCCCTCAGGCAGGGCGGTATACAGGTCGACGATCTCCTGCGGGTACTCCGTGCTCGCGAGCCGCAGGTTCGGTTCCGTGATCACGGCATCCTTCGCGGTGTAGTCCGGCACGAGCGCCGTGACGTTGTAGGCACCGCTCGAATCGACCGATTCGACGCTCGTGAACCAGCCCGCGTTGCCAAGCGAGATCGCGGTCGTTGCGCGGTCGACCGATTTGATCGTGTTCGGGCTGAGGATGGTCTTCGAGACGAACGAATCCGGCGTGATCCGGAAGGTCACCTCGCGCCGGCCGGTCGTGATCGGTGCGTCCCCGTCGACGTCGCTCCCGTTCACCGTCGCGCGCGCGTCCGTTGCGACCATGTGGATCAGCGAGTCCGGACCCCAGTCCCAGCCAACGTTCGTGTACACCGAGTACGCGCCCGCGCGCCACTTGAACTTGTCCTTCTCGGTGCGCGGCAGCTGCACGCGGAAGGCCGTGGCCGTGCTGGGGTTCCACTGGCCCGTTGTCACGGCGTTGTCGCCGAACGTGACGAACCCGAGGCCCGGAAAGTCGCCGCCGGGCGGCGCGAACCGTTGCAGGATCGACTGGAGCGACTGGAGCTTCGAGGGCAGGTCCGCGAACAGCCCCTGGAGCGGTGACGACGACGCCACGGCCGTGAGCCCGATGGCCCCGATCATCGCCAGCGTGACGAACATCGCGCCGCCCGAGAGATAGAGCTGCGAGATCGAGGCGGGATCGCCGATCTTGCGGCGCGCCCACGTGAGCTCCTCCTCGAAGATGTGCGTTCGGATCAGGAGCAGCAGCGCGCCGGCGGTGTAGATCTCGAGCAGGAAGAGCTGGTCGTGCCCGGTCAATGCCATGTTGGCGAGCAGGATCAGCGCGAGGGTGATCACGACGTCCAGCGGCCGGCGGTGCCCGAAGACCGCGAACCCGGCGAGCAGGCCCGCGGCCCAGATCATCGTCCCGAAGACCAGGTGGTAGTAGCCATATTCCGTCGTCGTCGGAAGGCCGAGCTCGACGAGCTGATGCCAGACGTTTCGGACGACATGGGATGACTCGGCCATGCGCGCATACAGGCCTGCCGGACCCCACCCCGGGTCGGCCGGGAGCAGCACGCCCCCGACGATGAGCGGGATGATCAGGCCGCCGATCGCCGCGCCGACGACGTGCGTTCGCCAGCGACCCCAGCCCACCTTCGCGCCGGCGGCGCCGAAGAGGACGCCGCCGACGGCGAGCCACGGCAGGAAGCCCGAGTTGCCCACGTTGCCGGTCCAGCCGGAGTTCACGAGCGACAGCGCCACCGCATCCACCATCACGAGGGTTGCGATGAGGCTGAGCCAGCCCTCCGACGGACCGCGCAGCGAACGGAGTGCGCTGCCGAAGGACGACGTGGAGACGGATGCTGCGCGAGCGGTCACGACGAGGCCAGTGCTGCGGCGAGCCGGGACGTGGGACCCACGCGGTACACGGTGATGTCGAACTCGGCGAGCGCGTGCCGGAGCGCACGGTATGCCTGTGCGGACGCGCCGTCCTCATCCACGACCGGCGCGGGATTGTCGGACGGCCGGCCGTCGCCGCCGCGCGCCCGCTGCTCGGCCTGAAGCCGCTCGTGGGCTTCGAACGCGGGGATGTCCATCGTGATCGCGACGCAGGCGATGCCGCGCGTCTTCAGCGAGGCGAGCGGCTTGATCCAGTCGCGCTGCATCGATGCTGTGACCACGATCGCGGTCATGCCGCGACGGATGCGGCTCACGCTCGAGACGAGCGCCTCGGACAGCGGTGTCGCGCCGTCACCGTCCACGGCGGCCAGCAGCTGCATGACCTTGAGGTGCTGGCGGCCGCCACGGTCCGGCTGGAGCTGCGCCAGGCGATGCGCGTTGACGGTCATGCCCACGGAGCGGTTCTCGACGAGCCCCTTGTCGGCAACGGCTGCCGCGGCGCGGACGGCGACCTCGACCGTCGACTCGTCGCCCGAGCCGCGCTGTGGCGAGCGCTCGAGGTCGAGGATGATCCAGGCATCCGCGGTCTGCTCGAGGTCGAACTCCTTCACCTGGATGTCGCCGTGGCGGGCGGTCGACTTCCAGTGGATCCGGTTGAACGCGTCACCCGGCGCCCACGGTCGGACGGTCGTGGCGAGCGGCGTCGTCTGCAGCGTGCGCTCCCGGGTCGCCTGGCTGCCGTCAAGGTTCGCCGCCGGTAGCTTCCACAGCGGCACCGGCTCCAGGCGCGGGTATACCGTCACGTTCACGCCCGAACCAACCGCCGCGGACGACTCGAAGAAGCCGAACGGATCTCCTGTGCGGATCTGCAGCGGCTCGATCCGGAAGTGGCCGCGGCGCGTGAGCGGGCTGCGGATCAGCCAGGTGCGCTCCGTGCGGCCCGGCAGCGCGATCGCGCGACCGGGTAGACCAGCGGGCAGGGAGGTCGGGTTGTGGACCTCGAGCCACGGCTTCGGCAGGCGACTGGTATTGCGCAGCGTGTATGTGACCCGGATGCCATCGCCGACGTGGCCGGACAGCTGGTTCACCGCGTACCCCGCCTCGAGGTCCGCGAGGCCGAGGCGCGTCAGGACGTATGCCCCTCCGACGACGAGGATGCCGAGGTACAGCAGGTAGAACAGGAACTCACGACCAGTCGAGAACGCAGCGAGCAGCAGGAAGGCGCCGAGCACGAAGAGCTGCAGTCGACGGAACATCGTGATCGTCCGAGCGGGCTCGGTCTCCTCGGTGTCTAGGCGCCCTTGACCGCGGCAGCGCGGACCGCCGACTTGCCGTTGCCGGAGACGCCCACCGCCGCGCCCACAGGCGTGGTCTCGAGCAGCTCTCGCACCACCTGCGCGGGCTGCACGTCGTGGATCGACGAGCTGGTCTTGATGATCATGCGGTGGGCAAGCGCGGCTTCGGCCAGCGCCTTGACGTCATCCGGGATCACGTAGTCGCGGCCGAGCAGGCCGGCGAGCGCCTGGCCGGCGCGGTACAGCGCGATCGACCCGCGCGGCGATGCGCCGAGGTAGATGTCCCCGTGCTCGCGGGTGCCGTTGACCAGGCGGACGATGTACTCGGCGACGCTCGGGTCCACGTAGATCTCGCGGACGGCGCGCTGCATCTCCTGCAGCTCCTCGACCGTGCACACGACCTCGAGGTCGTCGATCGGGTGCTGGCGCTTCTGCTCGTCGAGGATCACGACCTCATCGAGCGGCGACGGGTAACCGAGCCGGATCCGGAGCATGAACCGGTCCAGCTGGGCCTCCGGCAGGGCGAACGTGCCCTCGTACTCGATCGGGTTCTGGGTCGCGATGACGAGGAAGGGGTCCGGCATCGGATACGTGGTGCCGTCCACCGTTGCCTGGCGCTCCTCCATGCACTCGAGGAGCGACGACTGCGTCTTCGGCGTGGCGCGGTTGATCTCGTCGGCGAGCACGACCTGGCTCATGATCGGGCCGGGGCGGAACTCGAACTCGGCGGTCTTCTGGTTGTAGATCGAGAGACCCGTCACGTCGGAGGGCAGGAGGTCCGGCGTGAACTGGATACGGCGGAAGCTGCAGCCGAGGCTCCGAGCGATCGCCTTCGCGAGCACGGTCTTGCCGGTCCCGGGGACGTCCTCGATCAGGAGATGGCCGCGGCACAACAGCGCTACGAGCGCAAACCGCACTTCGCTGTGCTTGCCGACGATTACCCGTTCGACGTTCGCGAGGACGCGGTCACCGGTCTGCTGGATCAGGCTCATTCGCAGAAGCTCCCCTCGTCGGCACGTTCAGTGTGAGCAGATGACGCGCCGGCCAGCGTTGGTGTCACGGGATGGTACGTCGCGAGTTCCCGAAAGGTTCCCACCTCGTTCCCCGCAACATACACATGTTTCCGGTCAGCCTTTGCGGAGCGTCGCCAGGGCAGCCCACAGGGTCATCAGCGCGCCCGTGGCGGCCATGACGCCGAGGAAGATCTCGCCGTTCGTGAGCGTGACGGCGGCGACCGTCCCGAACAGGCCCGCGATCACGAGCGCGATCGCACCGAGACCGATCCGCTCGATCATGGGCCGCGGGCTGGGAGTCGGCTCCGTCACGGGCTCGGTCACCCGTTCGCCCAGGTGCGCCAGGCGCGGAAGAGGTCGCCCGCGAGCGGCGATGCGCGGACACCGGCGCCGCCCGAGTTCTCGACGAGCACGGCGATCACGACCTGGGGGTCATCGTACGGCGCGTAGCCGATGAACCAGGAGTGCGGCGACTTGGCGTCGAGCTCGGCGGTGCCGGACTTGCCGGCAACGGCCAGGCCGCGGACAGACGCCCCGTTCGTGTACCGCTGCCCGAGGTCGCCCGCGACCGCGAGCCGCATCGCCTTGCCGATCTCCTGTGCGATCTCCGAGGGCAGCACCCTCGACATGACCGTGGGATTGATGGTCGTCGTGCTGCCGTCCTCCGCAGTCGCCTGCATGACGAGGTGCGGCTGCATCAGCACGCCGTCGTTCGCGATCGTGGATGCCACGAGAGCCATCTGCAGCGGCGTCACGAGGACCTCGCCCTGGCCGTAGCCCGCGTTCGCGAGCTCGACCTTGTCCGAGAACCCGCCGCCGTACGTGCCGCCGCCGTTCGTGACCTGGGACACCCGCGTCGGGAGGTCGAACGGGAGCGCGGAGCCGAAGCCCATCTTCGACGCCCAAGCGGTCAGGGCATCGCCGCCCGTTCGAACGCCCGTCTCGGCGAACCAGATGTTGCAGGACACCTCGATCGCATGCTCGAAGTCCAGCGGGGTCGAGCCCGTCGCGGCATGGTGGCCGTCGGTGACCCGGAAGCCGTCGACGAGCCAGCCCGTCTTCTCCGCCGCAGGCTGGTCCGCGTACGTCGTCGACGGCGAGACAGCGCCGCTGCCCAGGGCGGCCGTCGCGGTGACGATCTTGAACACGGACCCCGGGATGTACAGGCCGCTGGTCGCGCGCGGCAGGAGCGGCAGCGACTTGTCGTTCCGGAGCTTGTCGAACGTCTTCGCGGCCGTCGACGGATCGGCGATTGCCGACGCATCGAACGTGGGCGTCGACGCCAGCGCGAGCACCTCGCCCGTCCGCGGATCGAGCATCACCACCGCGCCCTTGTTCCGGCCCAATGCCTTCACCGCAGCTTCCTGGAGCTGCAGCACGAGCGTCGTCCGGATGTCCTGCGGGTCGGACTGGTCGGCGCGGAACTTGCGGGTCAGCTCGCGAAGCGGGTCGGCCGAGATGACGCCGCTCAGCTGCGCGTTCCAGGCGCTCTCGAGGCCGGCGGTGCCGTATTGCCGCGACGCGTAGCCGAGCACGCCGGACAGCGAATCGTCGGCATACGTTCGGTACGGCTCGCCGTTCCTGTCCTTCTTGTTCCAGGCCAGCCGGACGCCGTCGCGATCGAAGATCTCGCCACGCTTGACGTTCCGCGCCGCGGCGATGACCGCGGCATCGTCACCGGCAGAGCTCAGGTTCGCCGATTCGATGACCTGCCAGTAGCCGGCGCCGAGCGCGAGCCCACCGAACGCGATCGCGAGCGCGAGCCCGACCCGCCCGAGCGCCTGCCCGATCCCGACGCGGCGCCCTGCCCAGCCGGGCGTCGATCCGGACACGGGATAGGCGTGCGCCGCCGGACGCGGACCGGCCATCAGGGCGCTCCCCGATCGAGGATGCGGCGCAGCCTGCCCGGCCGGCGCGGCGACGGCAGCGGATCCCGGGTCCGTTCGGACAAAGCGATCAGCATCCCGACAATCACCGCGTTCGCGAGCAGCGACGAGCCGCCATAGCTGATGAACGGGAGCGTGATGCCGGTCAGCGGGATCAGCTTGAGGTTGCCCCCGGCGATGATGAACGCCTGGACGCCGATGACGAGGGACAGGCCCGCGGCGAGGATTGCGCGGTACTCATCGTGGGCTGCGGCCGCGATCCGGAGCCCACGCTCCACCAGCACCAGGTACAGCCCGAGGATCGCGAGGATCCCGACGAGCCCGAGTTCCTCGCCGAGTGCCGCGAACGGAAAGTCCGTGTGGAGCGCCGGAATGGGCGGGCGCCCGCCGACCGTCGGCAGCCCGCCGCCCCAGCCCGTGCCGATGAGCCCGCCGCGCGCGAACGCATGCAGCGCCTGGACCACCTGATAACCGGTGCCGTTGGGATCCGCGAACGGATCGAGCCAGATGTCGATGCGCGTCCGCACGTGGGAGAACAGGAAGTAGAGCGCGACCGCCCCGAGGACGAATGCAATCAGCCCCAGGGCGACATAGCTCATGCGCGCGGTCGAGACGTACAGGAGCAGCAGGAACACCGCGAAGAACAGCAGGGCCGCGCCGAGGTCCTTCTGGACGATCACGATGCCGAGCGCGATCGCCCACATGGCGACCATCGGTGCGAGGTACGGCAGCGGCGGGACTTGCAGCGGCCCGATCCGGGTCGACTCCTCGACGAGCAGCGGCCGGTTCTCCGAGAGGTAGCCCGCGAGGAAGATCACGAGGATCACCTTCAGCAGCTCCGACGGCTGGCCGCTGACCGGCCCGATCGTGAGCGAGAGGCGCGCTCCGTTCACGTCGTGCCCGAAGATGAAGGTCAGGAGCAGGAGCGCCACGCCGACCGCGGCCCACGTGTACTTGTACCGGCGCAGCCACACGTCGTTGCGCACGGCGACGGCGAGCACCGCGATCAGCCCCAACCCGATCAGGAGCCACACGAGCTGCGTGCGCGCGAGCCCGCCGAGGCTGCCCGCGAGGCTCTGCGGCAACCGCTCCATCAACAGCAGCCCGATGCCACCGAGCAGCCCGACCGCGGGCAACAGGATCTGGTCCGTGCGGCGTCCGGCCACCACGAACACGAGGTGCACGAGGAACAGCGCACCGACGTAGACAGTGAACAGGTCGAAGTTCGCGGGGATGAGCAGGTTGCCCGGCGTCTTGTCGCCGTCGGCGATCGCCGCCTTGAGCGCTTGCGTGGCGCCGAGCGACAGGCTGCCGATGAACAGCCCAGCGGCCACGAGGATGAGCAGGCCGAGCTCGCGGCCGCGGAACCTCGGCCGAATCCGGATTGGCGGCCCGTCGGAGGTGACGCGGACGCCTGCCGCGACGCTCATGCGGGTGCCCTGCCGCTCGCGGGCGTGCTCATGTCCGCGCGCGTTCGAGCCGGAGTCGTGCCTGCCCGACCTGGATCTCGTCGCCGAAGGCGACCGGCGAGAGCCCGTCGACCTGGCTGCCGTTCACGTAGGTGCCGTTGGTCGAACCGAGGTCCTCGACGTACCAGGCCCGGCCGCGATACGTCAGCGCCGCGTGGCTGGACGACACGAACTCGTCGTCGATGACGATCGCGTTGTTCACGTCGCGACCAAGCGTCGTGACCGCGTCAAGGGCGAAGACCGACCCGACGGCCGGCTCGCCGCTCGGGGAGGCGATCACGATCAGGCGCCCGAGCTCACGCGTGGGCTCGCGTGCAGCGGCACGCAGGTCCCGCAGCAACGCCCGGACCACGAGCCACAGGAACACGTACAGCGCGCCGAGGAACAGGAGGCGCAGGACCCAGATCGCGATGACGGCGGCGTCCATGGTGTCGCGCGACTAGGAGCGCGCAGGTGCCCCCGTTCGGGCGGCTGCGTCGGTGCCCGTGCCGGCGCCGACGACGATGCTCGTGTCGCCCACCTGGATCCGGTCGCCGACGCCGAGCACGACCTCGGTGACGCGGTGGCCGTTGACGCGCGTGCCGTTCGTCGAGCCGAGATCGGTGAGCACCAGCACGCCGCCACGCGCCTGCAACCGCGCATGCCGGCGCGAGACGCGCGAGTCCTTGAGCACGAGCTCGCACTCCGGGGCGCGCCCGATTCGCAGGGGCGCGCCGTTCAGCGGCACATGGCGCGCGGGCTTGCCGGGCTCCTTGACCTCGATCATTGCCTGCGGTGCTTCGACGACGGGGATCTCGAACACCCGGGTCCCGCCGTCCGCGAGGTCCTCGCCGGCGGCGACCACGACGGGCCCGGCGGCCGCGGAGACGGTTGCGTCGACCTCGACCTCGCCTTCCCGCAGCGTCGGATCGGGCTGGAGCGTGACGCGGGGCCGGCCGCGGAGCGCGTAGCGGTGCGATCGCGCGAACGTCAGGGCGCCCGATGCGAGCTCGGAGGCGATGTCCTCCGGGGCGGTCATGGCCGCGATGTCCTGCGGATGGACGCGGACTCGAAATGCATCGGGGACGAGGTCGCGCTGGCCCTCGGCGCCCCGGTCAGCCTCCATCGCGCGCTCGATGCGTCGGAGGATCTGCACGGGCTGGAGACGGGTCCGGAACAAGCGGGCGCTCGGCCGCTCGACGAGCCGCTCGATGAAGCGCTCCACGCGTGACATGGACGGCATTGGGGCGTGAGCCTACCAGAGGGTCCCTTGCCGCCCCCCACCATCACGATCGGTACCCCTGTCATCTGCGAGGGGTACGAGCGGGGTCCATGGGCGTTGATGACGTGCCGGTATCATCCCGACGGGCCCCTGCAACCGCCGGCAAGCCCCGATCCGCGGGGAGTCGATGACCGAGATCCTGACCGAGTCCTTCTGCGAGCGGTGTGGCACGCGCTACACGTTCGAACCCGTTGCGCCGCGCCGCAAGGCGCTGCGGGGCATCGGGACGCTCGGTCGCGGCCTCAAGCACTTCGTCAGCGACCCCGGCTCGACCATGGACGAGGCATTCGCGGTCGCCCGCTCCGAGCAGGAGCAGCGCTCGACCGCCAACGCGCTCGAGGCGTTCCATCGAACCTTCAACTTCTGCCTGTCGTGCCGCCAGTACACCTGCGCTGACTGCTGGAACCCGGTCGAGGGCCGCTGCCTGAGCTGCGCGCCGACACCCGAGGCAGTCGAGCCCCAGGTTCGCGCGGATACGCCGGTGGCGCTGGATGCGGTGGCGGTGGCGCCGGTTTCCCTCGCTGCCGCGCCGATCGATCTCGCTGGAATGGCAGCGCCGGCACACGACGGCCACGAGCACCCGGACGACGCCATGCAGGCACTCGCGGAGGCACGTGCGCAGGCCGCGGCCGAAGCGGACGCTGCGGAAGCTGCAGCGGCTGAAGCTGCCGCCGAAGAAGCGCGGGCGGCGGAAGTCGCCGAGGCGGAGCGCATCGCTGCCGAAGCGGCCGCTTCCGAGGCCGCGGCTGCCGAAGCGGCGGCAGCGGCCGAAGCCGCCGAGGCGGAGCGACTCGCATACGAAGCGGCAGACCGAGCCGCCGCGGAGGAAGCCGCGGAGCGCGAGGCAGCGGCGCTGCTCGAGGCGGAGGCCCGCGCACAGGAAGAGGCGGATGCCGCCGCTGCCGCGGAGCGCATGGCGGCCGTCGCCGCCGACGCGGCTGCCGCCGCGGAAGCCGCACGGATCGCCGCCGAGGAGGAGGCTGCCCGCGTCGCTGCCCGGGAAGCGGCCGACCGACTCGAAGCCGAGGAGGCGCGAGCTCGCGCGGAAGCGGAGGCCATCGCAGCGGCGCAGGCGGAGGCGGATGCGCGAGCCGCGGCGGAAGCCCAGGCTGCCGCGGCAGCAGCCGCCGAGCAGGCTGCAGCCGAGGAGCGCGCACGCATCGAAGAGGACGCGCGCGTCGAGGCGGAGGCCCGCGCAGCCGCCGAAGCCGAAGCTCGAGCCGAGGAGGCCCGCGCAGCCGCCGAAGCCGACGCTCGAGCCACGGCCGAGGCGGAATCCGCGGCTTCGGCGGCCGCCGCCGTGCTGCCGTTCGCGCCCGGGTTCAACCTGGATGAGGAGCTCGCCGCGTACGAGCGGCAGCAGGCGCCGGAGCCCGGGCCAGAGGCAGTCGCGTTCGAGCCGATCCCCACGGCCATCGGTCGTCCCGTTCCCGCTTCGAGCGTCGACGCGGCGCCGCCCGCCTGGCCCGACCCGGATGCCGCCGCGGCCGCGTTCGAGCCTCGCTGGCCGGATATCCCGGTGGCTCGTGCCGCCGCGCCCGCGGCGATGCAGCCGAACGAGCGCCCGAATGAGCAGCTCGGAGCGGCCCCCGAGGCCGCCCCCACGGCCAGCGCGCCGGCCATGCACACTGGGGCCCGGGCGTGCCCGTCGTGCGGCCTGTCGCTCTCGGCGAGCGCCCGCTTCTGCCGTCGATGCGGCACGCCGCAGCAGGTCGACGCCGCGCGCTGACCGGCGCGGACGCAGGCTCAGCCCGCGGTCTTCGCCTCCGACTCCGTTGCGCGCCGGATGGCGGCGCTCCGCTCCGCTTCGTCCCGCTCGCTGACCCACGCCGCGCCGATCAGGATCGCCTGGAACGACAGCGACAGCCACGCGAGCGCGGCGAACACGGTCGCCAGCGTGCCGATGAGCGCGGCCGTTCCGATGAGGCGCGGTGCGAGGAAGGCGAAGATTCGCGCGATGATCGTGAGCAGGAGCCCGATCGTCAGGCCGGGCAGGAGCGTGGCTCGCCAGGCCGGAGCTGGGCGCGGCACGATGCGGTAGACGAGGATCATCGCGCCGATCGTCGCGATGATCGGCAGCGCCTGCAGCACGAGCGATACCACGAACCCGATCGCCTGGAACACGCCGCTCGCCTGTCCTGCGTCGAGGAACTCGGCGACCGCGGAGAGCGCCGCACTCGCTGGGATCGCCAGGATGATCAGCACGACCGCGACGAGCGCCCCGAGGTTCTGGGCGACGACGCTGCGGCTCCGGTCGCTGCCCATCACGCGCCCGAGGGCGTCCTGAAACGCAACCACGAACCGGCTGGTGCCCCAGACGAGGAACACGGCACCAATGATCGAGACGGGCGCAGCGCCTCGGGCCGCCTCCGCCAGCACCGAGTCGATCACCTCGCGCAGGGGCGGCAGCACGCCGGCGAGGACTGCGACCGCGTCTGCTCGCGCGACCGGGTCCGCATACACGAGGCCCGCCACGCCGGCGAGCAGCACGACCCCGGGGACGATCGCGAAGAGCGCTGCATAGGCGAGGCCGCCGGCGAGGAGGCCGCCGCCCGCAGCGCCGTATCGATCCAGGAGCCGCCGGAGCGCGGCCACCCAGCGCCATCGCAGGACGCTCGAGACCCGCGCTTCCAGCGCGGTTCGCCAGCCGGGAGGCGGCGCTTCGCTCAGTCCCCCAGGTCCTCGAAGAGGCCGGGCTGGAGATCCTCGGCGTGCACGCGCCGCGGCGGTGCGATCAGGGCGCGGATCTCGCCGCGCCGGACGAACCGCCGGCCGCCGAGCTTGATGCTCTGGACCTTGCCGGCGCGTGCCCAGCCGCCGATCGTCGACGGCTTGAACCGGATGTTCGCCGCCGAGAGGATGCCGGCCGCCTCCTCGAGGCTGATCCAGTCGCTCGCGGCGGGCGGCACGTCAGTCCTCCGAGCTCGACGACGCAGACGAGCTCTTCGCGTCGCTCGCCGCCTTCGGATCGGGGCCGCTCGAGCCCGAGTCCGTTCCCGCGGCGCCATCGCTCGCGCCCGAGCTCGACTTCGCGGCAGCCTTCGTGCTCGCGCCGCTCGTCGACGAGCGGTCCTTCTTGGCCCACCCGGATCCCTTGAAGTGGATCGCGGGGGTCGCGAATGCCCGCCGCATCGTGCCTTCCTGGCCGCAATTCGGACACACCTGCGGGCCCGAGGCGTTGATCCCGTGGATCACCTCGACGCGGTGCTTGCAGTTCGAGCAGACGTAGTCGTAGATGGGCACGTCGGGTCAGGCGTGGAGCATGCGCATGCCGCATTTCGGGCAGTACACGGCGCGCGGGTGGACGAGCGGATAGCCGCAGTGCTGGCACGTGACCGTCGCGCCACCGGGCGTGCCACCGGGTCGGTCGTGCCCCGTCAGGCCGAGCGACGCGCCGCTCTCGAGGATGTTGTTGAGCAGCTGCCCGAGCAGCCGGCCGGCGATGCGGTCCGTGTCGCCGCGCGCGCCGCGGCCACCCCAGCCCACGACGGCGCGGACGATGAGGTCGCCCGTTGCCTCGTCCCAGTGCGCCGCGACGCCACCGACGATCGATGCGTACTCCGGGTATCCCGAGGTGTCGACCGTCCCGTCGAGCAGCGCGCACGCGAAGGTGTCGTACGCGGGATCGATCGCGTCGAGCGACTCGAGCACGTACAGCGCATGGCGCGTGATCGGCGCGAGATCACCGTGCGCGCGGAGCCACTCGGTGGCCTCGGCAGTCCGGACGATCTGGGGCGACGCGGACGCGAGCGTCGTCGCTCGAGGTTCGACGACCTCGACCGCGGTGCGCGCGACGTTGTCGAGCATGGGCGGCAGGGCCGCAAGAATCTGGGGCCCGCCCTGCATGCGGACGCCATTGCTGGTCTTGGCCCCGAACGTCAGCCGCAGCTGGTGCTCCTCGGCGACTGCCTCCTCCGGGATCGGCGCCGGCGCGGGCTCCGGGGCAGCCGCTTCCGCGTTCTTGGACGGCTTGCGGCGCAGGAATTCGAGCGGCACGACCCTCTCCCCGATCACGACTCCGAGGCGATCAATCGTAGCAGCGGGTCACGCCTCGACGGCGATCAGGGCCTCGTAAGCGCCCAGCACGACGACGCCTGCGAGCACACCGCCGGCCTCACGGGTGTGCGACGAGAGTCCGACGCGCCACATCGTGCCCGCGCTCGGGTCCGGTAGCGGGACGTCTGCCGCCCGATGGGCGAAGTTCATCGCCACGAACGCGCGCCGGCCATCGTTCGCGTCGCGGAGGTGTGCGAAGACGTCCGTGTCCGTCGTGACGACGATCTCCTGCTCGCCGCGATGGAGGGCCGGGGTCACGCGGCGGAATTCCAGCAAGCGGCGATACCAGGAGAAGACGGACGCGGGATCGGCCGCCTGGGCAACAACGTTGCGGAGCGGCGCATCAGGGCTCATCGGCAGCCAGGGCGCGCCCGCCGAGAACCCGAACCCGGGCCCGTCGCCGGTCCACGCGATCGGGCCGCGGCATTCGTCGCGGTTGAACACGTCGCGGCTTGCCTCGGCATGGCGCGCGAACGGGTCGAACGCCTGGTCGAGCGGCACGCTGATGTTCCGCTGCCCGATCTCCTCGCCGAAGTACAGGAACGGCGTACCGCGAATCGTCAGCAGCGCCGCGGCGGCGACCTTCGCCCGGGCGTCGCCTTCGCCGCCAACGCCCGTGCCCGGCACGTCGAAGCGCGACGCCTGCCGAGGCTGGTCGTGGTTGGAGAGCGCATTCGCCGGCCAACGATCCGGCCCGAAGATGGCCTCCCGTCCCGTCACGGCATCCCGGAACGCCGTGGCGCTCCAGGGAAGGAAGATCGTCGCCCAGTCGAAGACGAGGTGCCGGGGCACCACCAGGCTCGCCGCATCGGCCGCGGTCCCGTCGAAGAGCTCGCCCACGGTCATGCGCCCGGGCCGTTCGTCGACCAGCGCCCGCATCTCGGCGAGGAACTCGCGAAGCTCCGGCTGGTTGCGGTCGTGGATGTGCACCTGGCTGGACCAGGGATCCGGGCCGGGCTGGACCGGGTTGGAGCGCAGCTCCGGGTCCTTGAAGAAGACGTTGAAGACGTCGAGCCGGAACCCATCGACGCCACGATCGAGCCAGGTGCGGACGACATCGAGCATCGCCGCGCGAACGCCCGTCCCGCGCCAGTTGATCTCCGGCTGCTCGGCGGCGAACGTGTGGAAGTAGAACTGGCCGCGGACCTCGTCCCATTGCCAGCCCTCGCCCCCGAAGAACGAGCGCCAGTTGTTCGGCTGGAGGCGATGCTCCGGCGTGGATCCAGGGGCCGGATCCCGCCACAGATACCAGTCGCCGTACGGTCCGCTCGGATCGCTGCGCGACGCGTGGAACCACGGATGGAGGTGGCTCGTGTGGTTGAGGACGAGGTCGAGAACGACCCGGATGCCGCGCGCGTGGGCTTCCGCGACGAGCCGGTCGAAGTCGCCGAGGGTGCCGTATCGCGCGTCGACCGCGACGTAGTCCGCGACGTCGTACCCGAAGTCGAAATCCGGCGACGGGTAGATCGGTGACAGCCAGATCGCATCGACGCCGAGCGAATCCGGCCGGCCGTTGAGGTGGTCGAGGTGGTCGATGATGCCCGCGAGGTCACCCAGGCCGTCGCCGTTCGTGTCCGCGAAGCTGCGGGGATAGATCTGGTAGACGACCCCGGTCTGCCACCAGTCCTCGCCGGCCGAGCGATTCATTCGGCGAGCTTCTCGCGGAGGCTCGCCGCCTGCGCCTCGAGCTCGGCGTGGCTCCGCCGGGCGCCTTCGACAATATGGGCCGGCGCCTTCGAGGTGAACGCCTCGTCGGCAAGTCGCGCGGCCGCGGACGCCATCCGGCCCTCGATCACCTCGAGCTCGCGCGCCAGCCGCTCGCGCTCACGCGCGGCCACCTCCGGGTCCTCGCGCGGCTGGAGGTACGCCTCCAGGCCGCCCGCGACCACCGACAGCGCGCCGGGCACATCCTTCCGCGCCACGTCGGGCGGCAGGATGGTGGCGTTCACCCGGGTCAGCCGCTCGAGCTGCGGCCGGAGCTCGGCGACGAGGGCATTGGCGTCGCCGGGCGCGGCGATCTCCGCATCGATCCGGGCGGCCGTCTCGATCCCCGCCTCCGTCCGTGCGTTGCGGATCCTGCGCACGAGGTCGAGCACGCCTTCGACCGAGCGCTCGATCGCAAGGTCGCGCGTCCCCGCGATCGGCCAGGACGCCACGATCACGAGCTCCGGGTCATCTGCGGCATGGGGCAAGGACGCCCAGAGCGCTTCGGTGATGAACGGCATCACGGGATGCAGGAGGCGCACGAACGTGTCGATGCCTTCGACCAGGGTCCACCACGTGACTTCGCGCGCGGCGGCCGGCTGCGACTCGTCGGCGAGCCGCACCTTGGCGAGCTCCACGCCCCAGTCGCAGAACTCGGACCAGATGCCGTCGTAGAGGGCGCGTGTCGCTTCCGCGAGCTGGTACTCCCCCATCGCCTTGTCGACCGCCTCGACGGTCGCCGCCACTCGCGAGCGAATCCATCGCTCGGCCGGCCCGAGGTCCGCCTCCGCGGGCGCGCGGCGCGGCGCGTCCTCCGGGATGGACGCGGGTCGAGCGCCGAGCACGAACCGCGTTGCGTTCCAGAGCTTGTTCGCGAAGTTCCGGCCGTCCTCGAGCCGCTCGTTGGAGAACTTCTGGTCGTTGCCCGGCGAGGTCCCGTTGAGCAGCGCGAAGCGCATCGCGTCCGCGCCGGCACGGTCGATGGCCTCGAGCGGGTCGACGATGTTGCCCTTGCTCTTGGACATCTTCTGGCCGTACGGGTCCTTGACCATGCCGTGCAGGTACACGGTCTCGAACGGTGCGGCGTCCATGAACTGCAGGCCCGTGAACATCATCCGGGCGACCCAGAAGAAGATGATGTCGTAGCCGGTCTCCATCACCGTGCCCGGGTAGTAGCGCCGGAGGTCCTCGGTGCGATCCGGCCAGCCGAGGGTCGAGAACGGCCACAGGCCGGAGCTGTACCAGGTGTCGAACACGTCCGGGTCCTGGCGAAGCTCGCTTGCGGAACGGCCGCAGGTCTCGCAACGCGCCGGGCCGTTTGCGTCGTCGGACACCGTGATATGGCCGTCCGAGCAGTACCACGCCGGGATCCGATGGCCCCACCACAGCTGCCGGCTCACGTTCCAGTCGTGGATGTTCGTGAGCCAGTTCTCCCAGACCTTCTCGAAGCGGGCGGGCATGATCCGGGTCTCGCCGTCGCGCGTCGCCTGGAGCGCGGGCTGCGCGAGCGGCTCGGCCTTGATGAACCACTGGGTCTTGAGCCGCGGCTCAATGACGTCGTTGGAGCGCTGACAGCGCCCGATGACCATGTCGTGCTTGGCGATGCCGACCACGTCACCGCGTTCCGCGAGGTGGGCGACAATGCGGTTGCGCGCCTCGTAGCGATCCAGGCCCGTGTAGCCATCGCCGGCCTCGTTGATCGTCGCGTCATCCGCGAGCACGGAGATCATGGGCAGACCGTGGCGCTGTCCCGTGCCGTAGTCGTCCTTGTCGTGCGCCGGCGTGATCTTCACGGCACCGGTACCGAACGCGCGATCCACCACGTCATCCGCGATGATCGGGACGTCGCGCTCGACGAACGGGATGCGCACCTTGCGGCCGACGAGCGCGCGGTATCGGTCGTCCTCGGGGTGCACCGCCACCGCGGTGTCGCCGAGGATCGTCTCCGGGCGGGTCGTGGCGACGGTGATCGTCTCGGTCGGGCTCGGCTCGCCGGTGGCCTCGTCGATCAGGTGGTACCGGATCGACCAGAGCGTGCCCGTCTCCGGCGTCGGGATCACCTCGAGGTCGGACACGCTGGTGCGACAGCCCGGGCACCAGTTGATGAGGCCCTCGGCGCGGTATGCGAGCCCATCGTCGTAGAGCTGCTTGAAGCTCACGCGCACCGCTCGGGCAGAGCCCTCGTCCATCGTGAACCGCAGCCGTCCCCAGTCCGCGGAGGCGCCGAGCCGCCGCTCCTGCCCGAGCATCACCTCACGGGTCTCGTTGATGAACCGCCACATCCGCTCGAGATACCGCTCGCGCCCGAGCGACTCCCGCGACTCGCCTTCGGCGGCGATGATCTTGTCGAGCACGTATTGCGCGGCAATCGACGCGTGGTCGAGGCCCGGGAGCCAGAGCGTCGGCCGGCCCAGCATCCGGGCGTGCCGGATCATCGCGTCCTCGATCGCGAAGGTGAGCGCGTGCCCCAGGTGCAGCGCGCCGGTGATGTTCGGCGGCGGCTGGATGATCACGAACGGCTTCTTCGACTGGTCCGCGCGGGAGCCCTTGCCGTCCGGCGCGAAGACGTCGGCGGCCAGCCATCGGTCGTAGATCGCCGACTCGACGTCGGCGGGCGCATACGCCTTCGGCAGCTCCCGTGTCGCGTCGCTCATGGTCGGCCTCCAAACAACAAAATGCCCGCTCGTCCAGCGGACGAACGGGTCGTGGTACCACCTGCTGGTTCGAGGCCTCGGTCCCGGTCGGTCATCCCGAACCTCGCCGTCTCGTCGACGGATCCGCGGTCTCCTCGTGGCGCGCTAACGGACGCCGGCCGCACGACTCGCGAGTGACCTTCACGTCCCGTGACCCGCGCGGCTCGCACCATCCCGCGCTCGCTTGGGGTCCGTTCGGACGCTACTCCTCTCGGTCCTCGCCGTGAGGCCGGAACTCTAGCACGCCACCACGCGCATCCGAAGCCGCGCGTCAGTGCGGGTGGGCGGACCGGGGACCCTCGTCCGGATGTGGCCCAACGGCTGGCGCGGTATTCGACGCTGTCGCGATCCGCTTCAGTCAAGCGGGCCTGCACGGGTAGCAGCCCCGTAGATCGCGCCCAGGAATCGGCTTGCGACCCGATGGAGCAGGCGTGGCTCCTCGAATCCCGCTGCGCATGCTTCGCGCCGCCAGCTGTCGAAGGAGAAGGGATGCGGCACCCACTGATTGCCGCGGTCGGCGTCGTACTCGACGACGAGGAGCACGCCGCCAGGCCTGAGCGCATCGCGGACAGCTCGCAGCGTCGGGGCGCGGTCTCTGACGAAATGGAGGCTGTTTGCGGCGAGCACGCCGTCGAACGGTCCGCCGGGGATGCCGTCGGTGAAGTCCCGGCGGATCGCCTCGAGCTCCGTTGTTGGAAACCGCTCGCCAATGCGCGCGGTCATGGTGCGGAGCGCTGCCACCTCGCGATCGACGGCGACGATCGTGCCGCCTGGCCCGAGCACGTCGGCGAGCGCCAGGGTGAACGCGCCGTCCCCGCAGCCGAGCTCGAGCCAACGTGTGCCGGCACCGCGAACGCCGTCGGCGATCAGCGCGACGTGGTCGGCGTGGTCCATCTGTGCATCATCGGGCTGACGCCCCGCGGCGGCGTCGCGAGGTCAGGCGGAAGCGGCCTGCTGGGCGATCCAGTCCTCGTAGTTCGTCTCGTCGAGGCCCTTGTCGAGATCCGTCTTCGTGAGCAGCAGCGGCACGCGGCCGAAGCGGATCGTCTCCTCGGTGATCACGCACTTGCGGATGTCGTTGCGCTCCGGGATGTCGTACATGACCTCGAGGAGCGCCTCCTCGACGATCGAGCGAAGCGCGCGGGCGCCGGTCTTCCGATCGAGCGCAACGTCTGCCGCGGCCTGCAGCGCACCGGGCGTGAACACGAGCTCGACCTTGTCGAGCGAGAGGAACTTCTGGAACTGGCGCGCCACCGCGTTCTTGGGCTCCGTGAGGACGCGCACGAGATCGTCCGCGGTGAGCGCGGACAGCGTCACGATGACCGGAAGCCGGCCGACGAACTCGGGGATCAAGCCGAACTTGAGGAGGTCCTCTGGCATCAGCTTCTCGAGCACCTTGCCGCGCTCGATCGGCGAGGCGACGTTCTCCGACCCGAACCCGATCGTCCGCTTCCCGACCCGCTCCTCGACGATCTTCTCGAGCCCGTCGAAGGCGCCGCCGCAGATGAACAGCACGTTCGTGGTGTCGATCTGGATGAAGTCCTGGTGGGGGTGCTTCCGCCCGCCCTGGGGCGGCACGTTGGCGACGGTGCCTTCGAGGATCTTGAGGAGCGCCTGCTGGACGCCCTCGCCCGAGACGTCACGCGTGATCGACGGGTTGTCCGCCTTGCGCGCGATCTTGTCGATCTCGTCGATGTAGATGATCCCGCGCTGGGCACGGGCGACGTCGAAGTCCGCAGCCTGGATGAGCCGCAGCAGGATGTTCTCGACGTCCTCGCCGACGTAGCCGGCTTCCGTGAGCGACGTCGCGTCGGCGATGCAGAACGGCACGTCCAGCACGCGCGCGAGCGTCTGCGCGAGCAATGTCTTGCCGGAGCCCGTCGGGCCGACGAGCAGCACGTTGGACTTCTGCAGCTCCACCTCGTCGACCGAGTGGCCGGCGTTCACCCGCTTGTAGTGGTTGTAGACCGCCACCGAGAGGACCTTCTTGGCCTTCTCCTGGCTGATCACGTACTGGTCCAGGGCGAACTTGATCTGGCGCGGGTTCGGGAGCTTCGCGGCAGCCGGCTTCGCCTTCGGCTGCTCCAGCATCTCCTCTTCGATGATCTCCTGGCAGAGGTTGATGCACTCGTCGCAGATGTAGACACCCTGACCCGCGATGAGCTTGCGGACCTGCTCTTGGCTCTTGCCGCAGAAGGAGCAGCGATACGGGACCTTGGGTCCCTTGCTGCCGCTGGTCGAGGTCACGAGTAGCTGTCCTTGCTCCTTATCCCGCCGGATCGTTCTTGGAACGCTTCGGCTCCGGTGCCTTCTCGGTCTCGCCCGCCTCGACGGCCGCTTCTGCGACCTTCTCGTCGTGATGCTGGGCGGTCAGTGAGTCCCACTGCTCCGAGTACACCGCATCGATGATGCCATAGTCCTTCGCGTCCTCGGGAGACATGAAACGGTCCCTGTTGGTGTCGTCGCGCACCTTTTCTACGGCCTGACCGGTGTGCCGGGCGAGGATCTCGATGTTTCGGTTGACCAGGAATTCCCATTCCTTCATCTGGATGACCGCGTCCGGCGCGTTGCCCCGGAAACCGCCGGAGCCCTGGTGGATCATGATCCGGCTGTTGGGAAGCGCATAGCGCTTGCCCTTGGCGCCGGCAGCCAGCAGGACCGCCGCCATCGATGCCGCCATGCCGATGCAGATCGTGCTGACGGGTGCCCGCAGGTACTGCATCGTGTCGTAGATGGCGAGGCCGGAGTAGACCTGCCCGCCGGGGCTGTTGATGTAGATGCTGATCTCCTTGTTCGGATCCTCTCCCGCCAGGAAGATCAGCTGGGCGACGATGACGTTGGCGACCTGGTCGTCGATCGGGGTG
>DATFHO010000040.1:0-10620 GCA_035248345.1 Candidatus Limnocylindrales bacterium | reverse complement strand
TTCATCGCGGAGAGTGGCATTGGGTCGAGGACCGGATGACGAGCTTGCTGGCATCGCACGCCGACCCGCCTTCGCTGTTCGTCGCTGGTCGCGTCGCCAACCAGTCGACCTTCTACGACCGCTTCGACGCGGTCGTCCTCCTCAGCGCGCCGATCGACGTCCTCCTCGACCGCGTCGCAGCGCGGACGACGAACCATTACGGAAAGACCGCCCTTGAGCGCGCGGAAATCCTCGCCGACCTCGAGGAGATCGAGCCGCAGCTCCGCGCCAGCTGTACGCACGAGCTCGACGCCAGCCGACCGCTCGACAGTGTCGTCGCAGGCCTGATCGCAATCGCGTCGGGCGGGCGAGAGATCGAACCGCGACTCGTCTGATGCGTCTGCCCGCCGTCCTGCTCGCGGTACTCCTCGCGGCCTGCGGATCCCCGTCGCCCAGCGGCCCGGGAACGGCGACGCTCGAGATCGGTGGGCAACGAGGCGACTGTCATTCCTTCGGCGGGTGCGCCTACGTGGCGCGACTGGAAGGGCCGACCGGAACGTCAGAGGCCGAGTTCACCCTCGTCGGGGCTGGGTCGCTGCTTGCGCTTGGCGACGGCTTGCCGCCGGTGTTGCCGAATGGGGCGTACCGACTCACCTTCGAGTTGCGACTCATGTCCGACGCGATCGTGAACGACGGGCCACAGGACTACGGGGTCGGTGCCACCTGTGCGGCCGCGTTCGACGTCCGCTCCGGGCGGTCGACGATCCATGCCCACGTTTCGTTCGGTTCCGAAAGCTGTTCCATCGACATCGGCTCCGAGGACCTGCCTCATGCCACCTGACATGGCGCGACGCTGACGATGCCCACGAATGATGAGATCACGCGCCATTACGACGACCCGCCCGGCAAGGACCCATACGTGCCGGGCCGGCGGCCCGCGCCGATGGCGATCCACATCGTCGAATACCAGGACCGGTGGCCGGCCGACTTCGAGCGCGTGGCGACCCGCGTGCGCGATGCGCTCGGCCCGGCCGTGCTGGAGCTGCATCACGTCGGGTCAACATCGGTGCCCGGCCTTCCGGCAAAGCCCATCATCGATGTCGACCTCGTCGTCGTCGACCCGGCAGACGAACAGGCGTACATCCCCGCGCTGGAGGCGCAGGGCTTCGTCCACATCGTCCGCGAGCCGTGGTGGCACGAGCATCGACTGCTCAAGCACTCGGAACCCGTGACCAACCTGCATGTCTTCGGGCCGGACTGCCCCGAGGTCATCCGGAACCTGATGTTCCGCGACTGGCTGATCGAACGCCCCGACGAGCGCGAGCTCTACGCCGAAGCGAAGCGCGCGGCGGCGCGCGAGATGAACGCCCGACCCGGTGGCGGGACCGGCATGGAGTACAACCGCCACAAGGAGCCGGTCGTGCGCGGGATCTACGACCGGATGTTTCTGGCCCTCGGCCTCCTGAAATGAGCCGCCAATCCACCCCAGTGACTTGGTACCGTCGCGGCGTGAGCGGATTGCGATCGGTTGTCGTTGCGCTGGTCGTCGTGCTGGCCGCGGCGGGCTGTGGCAACGCCGGTCCGAGCAACCTTCCGCTCGGGCCCGTTTCCGACGCCGACATGTCGCTGACCGCGAACAACCAGTCGGATCGGGCGCTGGAGCTCTACGTCAACGACATCAAGATTGCTGACGTCCCGGCGAAGTCGTCGCCGACGATCAAGTCGCAGGATCTGCCGCCGTTCCCGTGGAACGCAGAGCTCCGCCTGACGACTGGCCGGACGCTGGTGAGCGTCACGATCACCTCGGGCTCGGTCCTTCGAACCGAGAGCGGCTCACAGGGCGTCGGCAATCGCGTCGACCTCTCGTGCGGCCGGATCGAGCTGTACGCGGTGATTCCGCTCGGTGGCCCGGCGCCCGGGCCGGGCAAGCCCGGCGACTGCGGGCCGTAGCGGACTAGCCTTCGCGAGGTCGATGCGGGAGCGGGCACTCCTGCGGGAGCCCGAGAAGGCCGCCGATGCGGCGTCGGTGCGCGGCCACCTGTCGATAGAGCGGCTCGAGCAGCGCATGCCCGATCGGCTGGTCCAGGAGTGTTGCGTACCAGCCCATCACCGGGATCAGCCGCCCGGCCGCCAGCGCAGCTCGCGCGCCGGTGAGCACCACGCCGTCGGAGCGGACGAAGTGCAGCTGCTCGGCGAGATCGCGGCCCTCGACCGCCGCAGCCACCAAGGGCTCCGACGCGACCTCCTGGAGGGGGACGAGCCCCAGCTTCTCCACAGGCACGAGCTGCCCGAGCCTGGTCGCGGTAGCGATGCAGAGTCCGCAATCCGCGTCGTAGAGCAGCGTCCCGGAGCGGTCCACGAACGGAGCATAGGTTTCCGATCGCGGATCGCCTCGGATAACCTTGCAATGTGACCCCACAGGTGGCATCGGCTGCGGCCGACCCGATCGCACCCCTGCCCGCGGACGACCCGGAGCTGTTTTCGCTCGACCTCCGCGCGCTCCGATCGAAGTGGGCCGCCACGGCGGCCCGGTCCGCGATCGGCGGATCGGCGATGACCGGCATCGACACGAAGGCGCAGAAGCTCGGCGTCCCCGGCCAGCGCCTGATGGAGCACGCCGGCGCGGCGGTCGCGGCAGCAGTCAAGGCGATCGCCGAGCAGACCGACCGATGGACCAGGGGCCCGATCCTCGTCCTGTGCGGTCCCGGCAACAACGGCGGCGACGGCTTCGTGGCCGCGCGCTACCTCGCCCAGCAGGGCGCAGATGTCGCGGTCGTCCTCGTTTCGTCCGCCGCCACCCCCGCGACTGCGGACGCGACCCGCAACTGGAACCGCCTCGACAAGCAGCGGCGCGTGAGCCGCATCCACGCCTCGACAGCCCTCGATCTCAAGGTCCTGTCGAAGGACATCGATCGGGCGTCGATCGTCGTCGATGCGCTGCTCGGCGCCGGCGTGCACGGGGAGCTCCGTGACCCGATCCGAACCGCGGTGGAGGTGGCCGTTGCCGCGCGCAAGGCGAAGGTGCCGATCGTCGCGGTCGATACGCCGACGGCGGTCGACCTGACGTCGGGCGACCCGTCGAACCCGGTCGTCCGGGCGGACCTCACGGTGACCTTCCATCGACCCAAGACCGGCCTGCTGACCAAGCAGGGCGCAGCGTTCGCGGGCAAGGTGCTCGTGGCGCCGATCGGCATTCCCAAGGAGGCGGACCGTGGCTGAGGCGAAGTCGATCGGCTGGCGCGAGGTCCTGATCGTGGCTGCCGTGGCGGTTGCCGCGGTCCTGGGGGCAGCGATCGTCACCGCGATCCTGCCGACGGACGCGCAGCGGGTGATCTTCCACACGCCGCTCCTGATCGCGGTGCTGCTCGTCGGGACGGGCTACGTGCTCTGGCGGATCGCCCGCAAGCCCGCGGAGCCGCCCGAGCAATGATGGATCTCCCCGCGTTCGACACGGGGTCCAGCCACTCCGAAGCTGACGGCCCGGCTTGGCGCACGCAGGCGCTGGAGGCGCTGGCGGGCGAGCGCTTCGACGTGCTCATCGTCGGCGGCGGGATCGTGGGCGCGGGCGCCCTGCTGGATGCCACGTCGCGTGGGTTGCGCGCGGCGCTGGTCGAGCAGCGCGACATCGCGTCCGGCACGTCCGGCCGCTCGTCGCGGCTCATCCACGGCGGGCTTCGGTACCTGGAGCAGCTGCATTTCGGGCTCGTGTACGAAGCACTCGAGGAGCGCGCGCGGCTCCTCCGACTGGCGCCGCACCTCGTGACCCTGGAGCCGTTCCTCTTCCCGATCTACGGCATCCCGCTGTTCCACCAGGCGTTCTACGGCAGCGGCATCTTCCTGTATGACCTGCTGGGCGCCCGACGCGACGGCGGCTTCGCGAAGCACCTCCGCCCGTCGAGCGCCATCGATTACGCCCCGGACCTGCATCGAAAGGGCCTGACCGGCGCGATCATCTACCACGACGGGGTCGAGGACGACGCCCGGCTGGCGCTGGCGGTCGTGCGGACGGCGGTCGCCGGTGGCGCGGTTGCCGCGACTCGGGTGCACGCCGAAAAGCCGCTGCTCGACGGCGAGAAGATCATCGGCGCATCCGTTCGCGACGTCGCGGGCGATCGACAGTTCGAGGTGCGGGCCGAGCGCGTCATCGATGCCACCGGTGTCTGGGCGGCGGACCCTTCGACCCGGTTCACCCACCTCGATGGCGGCGACAAGTTCGTCCCGAGCCGGGGCTCGCACATCGTCATCCGTCGCGACCGGCTTCCCGCGCAGGGTGGGCTCACGCTGCGGATCCCGGGCCGCGTCGTCTTCATCATCCCGTGGCCGGGACACTGGATCATCGGCACGACAGACCACTCCGACCCGCGCTCGCCCGAGCAGCTCTCGGCCCCCGAGGCGGACGTCGACGAGATCCTGTCGACCGTCAACAAGCAGCTCGACATCGACCTCGGCAAGGGCGACATCGTCGGCACGTATGCCGGGATGCGGCCGCTCGTCGGCGATCCGGGCGGGTCGACGGTCAAGGCGTCGCGCGAGCACCGGGTCGCCGCAGATGCCAGCGGTTTGGTGCGGATTTCGGGCGGCAAGTACACGACGTACCGCGTGATGGCTCGGGACGTCGTGTCGGCGTCGCTGGGCTCGCGCGAGGCGAAGCGGCGGCCCTCCGGGACTGCGGAGCTGCCGGTCGTGGGCGCGGCGCCGCGGGACGAGCTGGCGCAGATCGGGTCCACGCTGGAGCGGCCGCTGCGCGAGGCCGCCGGCGTGCTGGGCGACCCGCGAGCCACGTGGCCGGCGCGGATTGCGCATCGGCTGGCGTCGCGGCACGGCCGGCAGGCGCCGGAGGTGGTGGCGCTGGGTCGGGAGCTGGAGCTGCTCGCGCCGCTCGGAGACGGCATCGACCACCTTCAGGCCGAGGTCGCGTGGGCGGCTCGGCATGAGCTCGCACTGACGATCGATGACGTGCTTGCCCGCCGGATGCGGCTGTCCCAGGAGCGCCCGGACCGGGGCGCGTCCGTTGCACCACGGGTAGCCCAGATCCTGGGGGACGAGCTCGGCTGGGACGACGCTCGCCGAGCCCGCGAGGTGGATGCGTACCTCGACATCGCGCGGCGCGAGTACGGCCTGCCGTGGGCGAGCCGGTAGCGGCGCGCCGCTGCTGACCTGCCTGGCGCCCCTGACGTGCCCGAGCAGCTGATCCTCGCCCTCGACCAGGGCACGACGTCCTCTCGCGCGATCGCATTTGGCCGCGACGGCCGGCCAGTTGCCATGGCGCAGAAGGCATTCCCGCAGCAATTCCCGTCGCCGGGCCACGTGACCCACGATCCGGAGTCGATCTGGACGTCGCAGTTGGCGGTGGCGCGGGACGTGGTCGGCGCCGTGGGCGGGGCGGATCGAATCGCCGCCATCGGGATCACGAACCAGCGCGAGACGACTATCGTGTGGGACCGAGCCACCGGCGAACCCATTGCCGACGCCATCGTCTGGCAGTCCCGCATCACCGCGCCGGCCTGCGAAGCGCTCCGTGCGGCGGGCCACGAGGCGCTCTTCCGCGAGCGCACCGGGCTCCCGCTCGATGCCTATTTCAGCGGCCCCAAGATCGCCCACATCCTCGATTCCGTGCCCGGCGCTCGCTCCCGTGCCGAGCGCGGCGAGCTGGCGTTCGGCACCGTGGACTCGTTCCTGCTCTGGCGCCTGACGGGCGGCACCGCGGCGGCCGGCGCCGTCCACGCGACGGACGTCTCGAACGCCAGCCGGACGCTGCTGTTCGACATCGACCGGCTCTCCTGGGACGACGAGCTGCTCGACCTCGTCGGCGTTCCGCGAGTGATCCTCCCGGAGGTCCGACCGACGTCGGGCAGCTTCGGCACGACCGACCCGTCGATCTTTGGCCGGGCGATCCCGATCACCGCGCTCGCGGGCGACCAGCAGGCGGCGACATTCGGGCAGGCGTGCTTCACGCCGGGCTCGGCCAAGAACACCTACGGAACCGGCGCGTTCCTGCTGCGGAATACAGGCACGGAAGCGCGCGCCTCCGCGAACGGGCTGCTCACGACCGTCGGCTGGCAGCTCGCGCCTGACGCGCCGGTGACGTACGCGCTCGAGGGCTCGGTGTTCTCCGCGGGGTCTGCCGTGCAGTGGCTGCGCGACGGGCTCGGGCTGATCGGCACGGCGGCTGAGGTCGAAGCGCTCGCGATGTCCGTTCCGGACACCGGCGGCGTGTACCTCGTCCCGGCGTTCACCGGCCTGGGTGCGCCGTGGTGGGATCCGGACGCTCGCGGCACGATCACGGGCATCACCCGAGGCACGACCCGCGCGCACATCGCGCGCGCCACCCTGGAGTCCATCGCCTTCCAGGTCGCGGACGTCCTCGGCGCAATGGCCTCCGATGCGGGCGGCTCGCTCGACATCCTTCGCGTCGATGGGGGAGCGGCGGCGAACGACCTGCTCCTGCAGCTGCAGGCGGACCTGCTCGGCGTTCCGGTCGAACGCCCGGTCGTCGGCGAGACGACCGCCCTTGGCGCCGCGTACCTCGCCGGCCTCGCGACCGGCTGCTGGCAGGGCGCGGAGGACATCTCCGCGAACTGGGCGCTCGATCGCCGGTTCGAGCCCTCGATGTCCCCAGACCAGTGCGAATCGATGCTCCACGGCTGGCGTCGGGCGGTCGAACGCTCCCGCGGCTGGGCGCGATAGCCGGCCAACGCCCAGCGTTGACTGAAAGTCAACAAATCGCCGCGAACGTCGCCGTCGCGCCCTGGTTCGCGCCCCAGTTCGCCCCGCACGCAGGCGTTCGTTGACTGACAGTCACGAAACCGCGCGCTGGCGGCCGTGGCGGACGCCCAACCCTCGGAATTGTGACTGTCAGTCAATCCGGTGAGATGAACCGCCGGCAACACGCCCACGCTCAGAACCGCAACGAATTCAGGGGTATGCAGATTTCTGAGAGTGGCGTATTCTTCGGCCCGCCCAATGTCACGGCACGGCCGTGACGGCAAATATTCGTCGACTACCTCGAAACCGGACTCCTCTCACGGCTGACGCGAGAACCCGAATCGGGATCGCGGTGGCCGAATCGAGAGGAGTTCTTTTGTACAGCGACAAGACCCTGACGTGTGCGGATTGCGGACAGCAGTTCGTGTTCACCGCATCCGAGCAGGATTTCTACGCCCAGCGTGGCTTCACCGAGCCGCGCCGTTGCCCGACTGACCGAGCTGCCCGCAAGGCCGCACGCCAGTCGAGCGGTGCCGGCTATTCGTCCGGCTACGGCGACTCGGGCAGCTACGGCGGTGGCGGTGGCTACGGCTCCGGCGGTGGCTACAGCTCCGGTGGCGGTGGCGGCGGCTACGACCGCGGCCCGCGCGAGATGTTCGCGGCCACCTGCTCGAACTGCGGCAACGAGGCTCGTGTCCCGTTCCGCCCGACGAGCGGCAAGCCCGTCTACTGCTCCGACTGCTTCCGCACGATGCGGGGCTAGGGCAAACCCCTTCAACACTCTCTAGCACTCCTCTCGGCACGCGGATCGCACGAAGATCCGCGGAACCAGAGCCAGTACCAGGAAGCCCGAGGCGTCAGCCGCCTCGGGTTTTCGATTCCCCAAGGCTCAGAAGACCGCGACGGCGTTCCTGGCGCCATCGCTCACGGCGTGGGCGATACCCGGCGCGGCGAGATTTCCGGTCCTGCGCCATGCCGCGACAAGGGTGTACCCAAGGATGCCGTGCACGGTCACGAGATACGGGATGGTCAACAGGCCCAGGCTGACCGACACGACCGGCAGGTGCCATAGCCCCCACAGCACGGACCCCAACAGTGCTGTCGCGCGATCCGCGCCGGCCGCTGGGTCATGCAGATACGGGTCGATCACGCCTCGGAACAGGATCTCTTCGATCACGAAGACGGCCGGCAGGTACGTGGCGATGGACATCCCGGCCGTCGCGAGGGCCCGGGCGATGTTGCCGTCGAAACCGCCCGTTGCGAGCCTGAAGGCCACCATCACCATCACGAGGATCCCAGAGTTGATCAACGTCGCGCGCACCGTGACCCGCGCGGCGTCCCGTGTCAGCGCGCGAATGGCGTGGACCGCGCCAACGGCACCGACGACTCCGGCGAGGCCATATCCGACTCGGACGAGGTCACCGGTCTGGGCGCCGCCGATCGCGATGATCGCCGGCGCGATGGCGACGATCACGACCGCGATGACCCATCGACCCGTGACGTTGATGGCGCGCGCGTCCTGGACCCAGAGGGCTCGAAGTGGGCGGCGCGCCGCGAGCGTTTGCATGCCGATCGTGATCGGGATGCCCAGCAGCAGGTACGCGTCGGCGCTCAGATGCAACGCGAATCCGAGGGCCACGTAGCCGGCGATGACGAGCGAAGCGATGACCACGCGAAGCGGGCGACTCGCTGCGTTCGAGCCGCCCGATGCGCTGCCGCCGTTTTTCGGTGACGCGATCGAATGATCCACGCGGGCTCCGGTTGGCCTCTGCACTGCCCCGTATGATGCCGATATGAGCATCTCGGCGATCATCGATTGCGATCCCGGCCACGACGACGTCGTGGCGATCCTGCTTGCGGCCCGCACCTTGGACCTGAAGGGCATCACCACCGTTCACGGCAACACGACCCTCGTCAACACGACGCTGAACGCGCGCAAGACGGTCGAGTTCGCGGACATGCGGCACATCCCGATCGCGGCCGGCATGGCCCGCCCGATGGTCCGCGAGGAGCACAACGCGCCCGAGGTCCACGGCAAGACCGGCCTCGATGGTCCGAACCTCCCCGACCCGACCGTCAAGATCCTCGATCAGCACGCGGTCGACTTCATCATCGATCGGTCGCACGACGTCGCGGACCTGCACCTGCTGCCGGTCGGGCCGCTGACGAACATCGCGGCGGCGCTGGTGAAGGATCGAACGCTGCCGTCACGCATCAAGCAGATCTCGCTGATGGGTGGCTCGCTGACGTTCGGCAACGTCACGCCCGCGGCCGAGTTCAACATCTGGTGCGACCCGGAGGCGGCCCACGTCGTGTTCACGAGCGGGATCCCGATCAGGATGATCGGACTCAACGTGACGAACCAGGTCATCGCGACGACCCCGCGCCGGCAGCAGATCCGCGAGCTGGGCAAGTCCACCGGCAAGATGACCCCGATCCACGTCGCCGACATGCTCGACTTCTACGCCCACGGCGAGGGCCAGTATTCCGGCCTCGACGGCGGCGCGATGCACGATCCGCTCGCCGTCACGGCGCTCGTGGCGCCGGAGATCCTGACGTTCGCGCCGATGCGCGTCGACGTCGAGCTCACGGGCACGCACACCTACGGCATGACGCTCTCCGACGGCCGCAAGCTCGATCCCGCGACGAATTTGCCGCGTCCGGACTACTCGCCGCGCACCGACGCCGGCGCCCCGAACGCCGAGGTTGCCGTCGCGGTCGACGTCGACAGGTTCTGGGACCTCTTCCTGCAGGTGCTCGCAAAGTACCCGTAATCCCCATCGATGCGCCGTGCCGCTATGGCGACTCCGTCTCCATGAAGAGGACGCCGGTGCTCCCATCAATGCAGGACGGCCCGAACTCGCCCAATGGCACGTCGATGACATGTCCGGCACTGATCTCGACGCTTGCCGTGCGGGCGCCGGTTGGCAGCGGTATGCAAGCCGTGTTCCATGCCAGGAAGTAGGCCGACGTGTCGTTCGCCGCAATCACGAACGACGCATCGTCGGACCCGGCGCCGCTCGCGAGCTCCATCGCGCCGTCGATCGTGATCGAGACCGCCGGTTCCCGCGCGAGCAGGCAATCGCTGCCACTCACATTGCGGGCCTCGATCGCCAGGTAGGCGGTCCCGGCGGCGACCCCGGACTCGCCGGGCGTCAAGGTGATCTGCGCGCTGCGACACGGCGACGGCGCGGCTTCAGCCAGCCGTCCGCGCAGGTCCGTCGCCAGGTTGATTCCGAGCGAGAAGCTCGGCGGGTTCGTGCAGAGCTCCTTGAGCTTGTCCTGCCAGTCCACGACAACGTGCCCGACGGCGAACGGAACGACCGCGCTCGTGACGTTCTCGATCGGGGGGCCGCAGGGTCGCGGCGATGGCAGCGTGGGATCCAGGCGCTCGATCCACCACCAGGCGTTGAAGGTGATGAAGACCGATGCGCCAGCCGGGACCATCGTCGACGTCGGGTAGACGTCATGGCACACGTACGCCTTGCAGACGGTGTGGCCCATGTTCGACACGGGAACCGGCATCGCCGGCCCGCCGGCAGCAGAGATCCCGATCACGGTTGGTTGCGCCAGGTCGCAGTCCTTTCCTGCGTTCACGAGCTGCTGGAAGATCACGACGTGGATCGTCCCCAAGGCCGCAGACTGGCCCGACAGAATCGCCGGGCCGACGAGCGGGAACTGTGCCGCAGCACACGTACCGCCCGGATCGGGCAGCGCGATGCTGGCCTCCGTCGGCAGGACGGTGGGAGCGGCCGTCGGCGTCAACGTCGCGGGTGCGTTCGTCGCCGACGGAAGGGCGGCCGCCGACGGAGGAACGGTCGGCGTCGGCGAGCATGCCGCAACCGCAAGAAGCAGCGTGATTGCCGCCGCACCACGGCTCACGCAGGTTGGACGCTTCACTGCGGTGGCGCGCAGCTGAGCGGCGGAAACAGCACC
>DATFHO010000039.1:0-5655 GCA_035248345.1 Candidatus Limnocylindrales bacterium | reverse complement strand
TCCGTGCTCCTCGACGGCCAGGTCGTCGATGCCTGCCTCGTGCCCGTCTGCCAGGTCGAGGGCCGGATCGTTCGCACGGTCGAGGGGCTGTCCCTCGCTGCGCGCGAGCGCGGTGCGCTCGACACGCTGCAGGAGGCGTTCCTGGACCACGGCGCCGCGCAGTGCGGGATTTGCACGCCGGGCATGCTGATGGCGGCGCGCGCATACCTCGACGCGGGCGGCGGGCCAGATGATGAGTCCATCCGCGAGGCGATCGCCGGCAACCTCTGCCGCTGCACCGGGTACACGAAGATCGTGGACGCCATCGCGGCCGTCGCGACCCCGGCCGACTGATGCCGGCCGAGCCGCCGATCGACGTACCGAAGCACCTCTTCGAGGCCTACGAGCGCCTCGCGGCCGGCCCGACCCGACCGATCGCGGGCGGCACGGACGTGATGGTCGCGATCACCGGTGAGCTCGGCCCGGTGCCGGAGCGGATGCTGGACCTGTCGCGCATCGACGCCCTGCGCGGGATCCAGCTGGAGCCGAATGGGCTCGTCCTGGGCGCGCGGACCACGTATACCGAGATTCGCCGATCCGCCCTGTGCCGCGAGCACCTGCCGGCGCTCGTCGAGGCGGCCGCGACGATCGGCGCCGCACAGATCCAGAACCGGGGCACGCTCGGCGGCAACGTCGCCAACGCCTCGCCGGCCGGTGACACGCTCCCCGTGCTCCTCGCCGCCGATGCCGTGATCCTCGTCGGCGGGCAGCGTGGCGAGCGCGAGATCGCGGCGAAGGACTTCTTCGTGTCGTACCGCAAGACAGCGCTGGCGCCGGACGAACTGATCCTCCACGTTCGCTTCCCGGTCCCGCCCGGGCGCGAGATGCGCTTCCGGAAGGTGGGCACGCGCCGGGCGCAGGCAATCTCCAAGGTCGTCATGGCGGTCGCGTGGCACGACTTCGGATCGCAGGGCTGGCACGACGTGCGGGTCGCGCTGGGCTCGGTCGCCGCGACCCCGGTTCGCGCACCGAAGACCGAGCGCGTCCTCGAGGGCGCGCAGCCCACGCCCGAGACCGTCGATCTTGCTGCGGAGACCCTCGCCGCGGAGATCCAGCCGATCGACGACGTCCGTTCGACAGCCGACTACCGGCGCGCGGTTTCGGCGCGCATCCTCCATCGAATCCTGCGCGACGCGGGTGGGTGGTAGCGAACGGAGAGGACGGAATGCCGTTCACGACCGACGCGATCGTGGTCATCAGCCACTACGAGATCAAGCCCGGACACCTCCGGGCGTTCCAGTCGATGTGGGACGGCATGGTCATGGACTTCGAGCGCCACAAGCCCCGCACGGCCGCGTACCTCGGCTTCCAGAACGCCGGCGGCGGTTCGCTGACGCTCGTCCAGGTCTTCCCCGATGCAGCGGCGCTCGACAGCCACTTCAGCGGCGGCGACGAGCGAACCCGCTCGGCGTACGAGCACATCGAACCGGCTGGGTGGGAGATCTACGGGCCCGCGCCCGATGAGTTCCTGGAGCAGCTGAGCGAGGCGGCGCTGGAGGTCGGCGTCGACCTCACGGTGCAGCCGCGGACCCTCGGCGGGTACCTCCGCACCACGGTTCGCTAGGCGCGTGTCCATCGGCGAGGTGCGTGACCGTGAGCAGCTCGACCGCGAGCCGGTCGATGGCGAGCCGCTCGACGCTGGCCCGTCGCGCGCGTTCGTCGAGCGCATGGCGCCCCTGTTCGAGGGTGCCCCGGGCTTCCTGTGGCGGCTCGCGGCGTCCGGCCGGCCCTTCGGCTCGGCTGGGGCGCTCTTCGCGCGGGCGCGCGTCGTCGCCCATGAGCTCCCGGAAGTCCTCCAGGTGGAGCTGGTCGATGCGCATCCGCGACTTGGCGCGCCGCCGGCGTCCGTGTCCGCGATGTCATTCCGCGAGCAGGGCTATGACACCGATGCCGCCGAGGCACTCGCCGCAAGTGCCGCGCAGGAGCGCGAGCGGGTGGCGCGCGAGCTGGATCGGCTGAATCGCGAGTACGAGTGGCGGTTCGGCTTCCGCTACTGTGTCTTCGTGGCCGGCCGATCCCGTGCGGAGCTCATCCCCGGGTTCGCGGCGGCGCTGGCACGGGAGCGAGATTCGGAGCTCCACCGCGCGCTCGATGCGGTCGTCGACATCGCCATCGACCGTGCCGGCAAGGCAACGTGAACGTTCGGAGGATCGCGTGACCTACGAGCTCGGCGAGAACCGGTACGGCAAGTCGCGCATCCGGCTCGTGACGGTGCGCCGCCATCCCGATCATCACGACCTGCGCGACCTCACCGTGGCGATCGCCCTCGAGGGCGATTTCACGGCGGCGCACACCGATGGCGACAACGCCAACCTCGTCGCGACCGACACGATGAAGAACACGGTGTACGCGTTCGCCCGTGACCGGCTGGACGGCTCGCCCGAGGCGTTCGGGGTCGAGCTCGCTCGGCATTTCGCGAGCTACGACGTCTGCTCGACCGCCGTGATCGACATCCAGGAGCATCGCTGGTCGCGCGTCGTGACGGAAGCGGGCCCCGCGCCGGACGCCTTCGCGCGGACCGGTGACCTCACGAGGATCACCGCGATCTCCGCGAGCTCCGATGGATCGATCGCCGTCCTCTCGGGTCTCGACGACCTGACCGTGATGAAGACCACGAAGTCCGCGTTCGTCGGCTTCGATCGCGATCGCTACACCACCCTGCCCGAAGTCGACGACCGACTGATGGCCACGAAGATGAAGGTCACCTGGGGCTACGCGGCGGATGCCGCCGGCTCGGACGGGTTCGACTTCGACGGCGCCTGGGAACGGGCCCGGACGGCCCTGCTGCACTCGCTCGCGGAGCACTTCAGCCGATCCGTCCAGGAATCGATCTGGATCATGGCGAGCGAGATGATGGACGCCGAGCCCTCGATCGACTGGGTGCGGATGGTCCTCCCGAACCTCCACCACTGGAAGGTCGACCTCGCGCCGTTCGGGCTCGACAACCCGGGCGAGGTGTTCGTGTCGACCACCGAGCCGCACGGGCTCATCGACGCGACCGTCCGGCGTCGCGCGCCGGGCTGATCGGTGGCGGCTTCGGATCAGCTGCCGCGCGGCCTGAAAGTGACCGGCCGGCGTGTCGCCGGCTCCGAGGAGATCCTGACGCCGGCGGCTCTCGAGTTCGTCGCGCATCTCCAGCGCTCGTTCGGGCCCGTCCGGGACGCGCTCCTCGAGCGACGCGTGGAACGCCAGGCCGAGATCGACGCGGGTGCGCCGCTCGAGCTGCCGCCCCAGACGGCTTCGATCCGCCTGGATCCGTCGTGGCGCGTCGCGGAGACACCGCCCGACCTCCTCGATCGCCGAGTCGAGATCACGGGTCCGGCGGAGCCCAAGATGATCATCAACGCGCTCAACTCGGGAGCGCGCTGCTTCATGGCCGACTTCGAGGATTCGCTGTCGCCCACGTGGTCGAACGTCGTCGGCGGGCAGCTCGCGCTGCGGTCGGCGGTTCGCGCGAACCTCACATTCAGATCGCCCGAGGGCAAGTCGTACCGCCTGGGAGATCGCGTCGCGCAGCTCCTGGTTCGGCCGCGTGGCTGGCATCTGCCCGAGCGCCACGTGCTCGTGGATGACGAGCCGGTCTCGGCCAGCCTGTTCGATGCCGGCATGTACCTGTTCTGGAACGCACGCGAGCGCCTCGGGCGGGGAACCGGGCCGTATTTCTACCTGCCCAAGCTCCAGTCCCACCGCGAGGCACGGCTGTGGAACGACGTCTTCGTCCAGGCGCAGGCAATGCTCGGCATTCCGCGCGGCTCCGTGCGCGCCACCGTCCTGATCGAGACGATCCACGCTGCGTTCGAGATGGAGGAGATCCTGTACGAGCTGCGCGAGCATTCGGCGGGCCTCAACGCGGGCCGCTGGGACTACCTGTTCTCGTGCATCAAGACGTTCCGCGGGCCGTCCGCTCCCGTCCTGCCGGACCGCGCCCGGATCACGATGACGGTCCCGTTCATGCGCGCCTACACGGAGCGGCTCGTTCGGACCTGCCACCGCCGCGGCGCGCACGCGATCGGCGGCATGGCGGCGTTCATCCCGTCGCGCCGGGACGAAGCTGTGAACGCGGCTGCGCTGGCCCGCGTGCGCGAGGACAAGGAACGCGAGTCGGCGGACGGGTTCGACGGCACCTGGGTCGCCCATCCTGATCTGGTGCCGCTCGCAACCGAGATCTTCGACGGCGTGCTGGGCGCGGCGCCAAACCAGGTCGCGCGACGGGTTGACGAGGCACCCCTCGGCGAGGAGGTCCCGGGCGATCCCGCCGAGCTCCTCGATCTCATCGTCCCGGGCGGCTCGACCACGGAAGCGGGCGCGCGGCTCAACATCTCGGTGGCGATCCAGTACCTCGACGCGTGGCTCGGCGGGAACGGCGCCGCGGCGATCAACAACCTCATGGAGGACGCGGCAACGGCCGAGATCTCCCGCTCGCAGCTCTGGCAATGGCGCACGATCGCGACGCCGCTGGACGACGGCGCGCCGCTGACGGCTGATCGATACCGATCGATCCGCGACGAGGAGCTCGCGAAGCTGCCGGCCGGCCCGGCCGCGACGAACCACATCGCCGAGGCGGCGGGCCTTCTCGACTCGCTGGTCCTCGACGACAACCTCATCGAGTTCCTGACGCTGCCGGCGTACGAGCTGCTCGCGTGAGCCATTCGAGATGACGGTCGATACGCTGACCCGCGCCGTTGACCTCTACCGCCGCACGGCGGCGTCGCGCTCCGCGCTCGTGCTCGTCGCGGCCAACCTGATCCCGCTTGTCGGCGTGCTGTTCTTCGGCTGGAGCCTGTGGACGATCCTCGTCCTCTACTGGGTCGAGAACGGCATCGTCGGGTTCTGGAACGTGCCCAAGATCCTGCTCGCGCAGGGCGCCGTCATGCCGACCGTCGTGCCGCCCATCCCAGACGACGCGGCCCTTGCCGCAAGTGGCTGGGATCCCGTCCGCGCCGGCAAGCTCCGCGCGGAGTGGGAAAAGGCTCGCCAGGCGCAGCAGGCCGCGCTGGATGCTGCAAACGCTGCCGCTGCCAACCAGCCCGTCGCCGCCGATCCGAACCGGGGGCCGATGGACGTCAACCCGCTGCTCGGTCGAGTTCGCGTGTTCGGCCAGCCGGTCGGCGGCACCGCGGGTCGCTCGGCGCTGGCGATCTTCTTCCTCATGCACTACGGCATCTTCTGGTTCGTGCACGGGGTCTTCATCTTCCTGCTGCCGTCATTCTTCGGCGGCGATCTGTTGCAACCGCGCTGCGGCGGGCTCCTGCCGCAGTTCGACCCCGGCGCGGTCGGCACGCCGGACTACACCAGCGTCTGCGGCAGCCCGTTCGGCGACATCGTCTGGTCGAACGTGATCCTCGGCGCCGTCGTGCTGTTTGTCAGCCATGGCGCGTCGTTCCTGTTCAACTACATCGGCCGTGGCGAATATCTGACGACGACCCCGATGCGACAGATGGCCGCGCCCTACGCCCGCGTGGTCGTGCTCCACGTGACGATCATCTTCGGCGCCTTCGCGATCGTTTTCGTCGGCGCCCCGATTGGTGCCCTGCTCATCCTCGTCGCGCTCAAGATCGCAGTCGACCTCGCGCTTCACCTCCGCGAGCGCCGCGGCGCCGCACCGCCGCTCGCGAA
>DATFHO010000038.1:0-123522 GCA_035248345.1 Candidatus Limnocylindrales bacterium | reverse complement strand
GCTGCCGTAGCCCGATCGGCGGCGCCGTCGCGCCGGCCGTGGGCGTCGCGCCGGCCGTGGGCGTCGCGCCGGCCGTTGGCGTCGCGCCGCCGCCTAAGGCGCAGATGACGCGCTGGAGAGCGTTAACTGACTCGCGAAGGTTGCGGCGGCCGCGATTCGTGCTCGGCCGAGCACGGCTGGGCGCCGTGACAGGTGCTTCGACACGCGTAGTGCTCACCAGCGCGACAAATGCGCGGTCGGGACGCCTCGAAGGCGCTACTGAGGCCCCATGCGCAGTAGCGCGGTTGGGAGGCCGGAACGGCGCGACCCCCCAGCTCCCCGGCGCCAGTCCCGGTGTCAGCTCCCCAGCAACGGCCTCAGCAGCAGGTACGCGACTGCTGCGGTGATCCCCGCCGCGGGAATCGTGAGCACCCAGGCGATGACGATGCTGCGGGCGACGCCCCAGCGCACGGCCGAGAGGCGTCCTGTCGCCCCCACCCCCATGATCGCCGACGAGATGACGTGGGTCGTGCTGACCGGCATGCCGAAATGCGAGGCGCCGAAGATGATCGTGGCGGCGGTCGTCTCCGCCGCGAAGCCGTGCACCGGGTCGAGCTTCACCACGCGGGTGCCCATGGTGCGGATGATGCGCCAGCCGCCGATGGCGGTTCCCAGCGAGATGGCGGTGGCGGCCAGCAGGATGACCCACAGCGGAACGTGGAAATCGGGGATGACCCCGGCGACCACCAGCGCCAGGGTCATGATGCCCATCGTCTTCTGTGCATCGTTGCTCCCATGGCTGAAGGCCATGTAGGCGGCCGATACGACCTGGAGCCTGCGAAATCGGTCGTTCATGATCCGCGGGTGCGCGCGGCGGAACAGGTTGAGCAGAAGCACCATCAGGCCGAAGCCGATCAGGAACCCCAGGATCGGGGAGCTCACCAGGGGAACGAGCACCTTCCCGACGATGCCGTCCAGATTCCACGTGCCGAAGCCGGCAGCGACCGCCGCGGCCCCGAGCAGCCCTCCGATGAGCGCATGGCTGCTGGATGAGGGAATGCCGAACCACCAGGTCAGCAGGTTCCAGGCGATGGCGCCGAGCAGTGCCGCTGCCACGACCACCTGGCTCTCGATCCGCTGGTCGATCAGCCCGGTGCCGATGGTGGCTGCCACCGCCGTCCCGGTCAGCGCGCCGACGAAGTTGGCGATGGCGCTCATCACGATCGCGAACTGCGGCTTGAGCGCGCGCGTCGAGACCGAGGTGGCGATCGCGTTCGCCGTGTCGTGGAAGCCGTTGATGTAGTCGAATCCGACGGCGAGCAGGACAACGAGGATCAGAAGCAGGCTGAAGCCGTCGGGCACGGCCGGAAGGCTATCAGCGGAACCCGGAAACCGCCGGTCAACACTTCGTTAACAAATGCCGGGCGGCGCATCGGGCCCGCCCGGGTATCCTTCGCGATCCAATGCGCCTGAGCGAGCTGTTCTTCACGACCCTCCGCGACGATCCCGGCGAGGCTGAGATGCCGTCGCATCGGCTGCTGCTGCGCGCCGGCTACCTGCGCCAGCTCGGCGCGGGCATGTACTCCCTTCTGCCGCTCGGCAAGCGCGTCTCCGACCGTGTCGAGCAGGTCATCCGCGAGGAGATCAACGCGATCGGCGGGCAGGAGATGGAGATGCCCGTCGTCCACCCGGCCGAGGTTTGGAAGGAGAGCGGCCGGTACGCGAAGATCGGCCCGGAGCTCGTCCGGTTCAAGGACCGCGGCGAGCGCGACATGGTGCTCGCGATGACCCACGAGGAGGTCGTCGCGATCCTGCTGCGCGACATCGTCCAGAGCTACCGCCAGCTGCCGATGATCGTCTACCACTTCCAGACGAAGTTCCGCGACGAGCCGCGCGCCCGTGGCGGCCTCATCCGTGTGCGCGAGTTCGTGATGAAGGACTCGTACTCCTGCGACCTCGACTACGACGGGCTCGACGTCAGCTACGAGAAGCACCGCGTCGCGTACGACCGGATCTTCGAGCGCCTCGGGCTGGACGTGGTCATGGTCCGCTCCGACGTCGGGATCATGGGTGGCAAGGGCGCCCACGAGTACATGGTCGTGAACGAGTTCGGTGAGGACACGCTCGTCCTGTGCGACAACTGCGACTTCTCGGATAACCAGCAGATCGCCGTCGTCGGCAAGCCCGATCCGGCGCCCGAGGACCTCCTGCCGATGGAGGACGTCGAGACGCCCGATGCGACGACGATCGATGCGCTGGCCTCGTTCCTCGACATCCCGAAGTCGAAGACCGCGAAGGCGGCGTTCTTCGTGACCGGCGACAACCGGTTCGTCACGGCGATCGTCCGCGGCGACTACGACGTCAACGAGACCAAGCTCGTGAATCTCGTGAAGGCGCGCAGGGGCCTTCGACCGGCGACGATCGACGAGATCAAGGCGCGCGGCATGGAGGCCGGCTACGGCTCGCCGATCGGCGCAAAGGACACGATCGTGGTCGTCGATGAGCTCGTCGCTCGATCACCGAACCTGGTCGCAGGTGCGAACCGTGTGGGCTGGCACGTGAAGAACGTCAACGTGCCGCGCGACTACACGCCCGACCACATCGCCGAGATCACGAACGCCCGCGAGGGTGATCCGTGCCCGAACTGCGGCTCGCCCGTGAAGCTCCGCAAGGGCATCGAGGTCGGCAACATCTTCAAGCTCGGCACGGACTTCACCGACGCCTTCGGGTCGATGTATCTGGGCGAGGATGGCGAGCGGCATCCGATCGTGATGGGCTCGTACGGGATCGGGCTCGGGCGCAACGTGGCCTGCATCGTCGAAGCGCACCACGACGAGAAGGGCATCGCGTGGCCGGACGAGGTCGCGCCGTATCCGGCGCACCTCGTGTCGATCGGCGCGGGCCGCGATCCGAAGGTGCTGGAGGTCGCCGATTCGCTCCATGCGCTCGCCGCGGTATCCGGCCGCGACATCCTGTACGACGATCGCGACCAGGCGCCGGGCGTGAAGCTCACCGACGCCGAGCTCCTCGGCATGCCCTGGATCCTGACCGTGTCACCGCGGTCCCTTGCCGCGGGCGGCGTCGAGGTCACGCGCCGCGCAACCGGCGATCGCTCGACGCGCCCGATCGACGAGGTCGAGGCGTTCCTCAGGACGGGTTCGTTCCCGAGCTAGGTCCGCACGATCACGCTGAGCCGGCGCCCGCGCGGTCGGTTGTGCGTGTGGGCCACCGAGTTGACGTGGTGGGCGTCCGGCGCCGCCGTCCGCGTGCCTAGTCCTCTTCCGCGACCGCAGCTTCGAGCGTCTCTGAATCCACGGCCGTCCCGTCGAGGCTGACGATCGCCTCGGCGGTGGCGACATTGCCGCCCTTCGCCAGGAGCGCCGTCGAATCCAGGAGCTTGGAATCCGGGTCATCGACGCGCTCGATCGAGAACTGGATGCTCGGCGGGATGGCCGCGCCGATCTGGATCTGGCCGATCCGGTAGACCGAGCCGCGCTCCTGCAGTGACGCGTTGGCGCGCTCCTGCAGCGATGTCGCCTTCACGACGACGTCGGCGAGGATCTTCGGGTCGATCCGCTCGAGGACGGTCGTGAAGCCGCGCTTCGCCTTCTTGAGCGCCGACTTGGCGCGCGCTTGCGTGGCGGGATCGCGGACGGTCGCAACCGCCTTGCCGCCCACCTCGGCGCCCACCTTCGCCGCCTGGCCGGCGACCTCGACCGACACCTTGGCCGCCTGGCCCGCCACGGACTTCGCCCGTTCCAGGAAGCTCACATCACCCTCCCGACGCTGCTTTCCCGCTCCGGCCCGCCTTCTCGCTGTCGGGGATCATAGGCCGGGCGTGGCGGCCTCGAGCACGGGAACCGGTCGAAATACTGTCGAGAACTCCTCGCCGTCCGCGACCGTATAGGAGTCGAACTCGACAAGGGAACCGTCGCCGCGGGGCATGCGGAAACGTGACTCGGCCGCGCCAACCTCGGCGAGGATCGCGAGCATGACCTCCACTTCGCCGGTCGAGCCTGCGGTCACGAACTCCTGCCAGTGGTGCCCCGTGAGCGTGCGACCGAAGAACGCCACGGCGGCGTCGTTGGCGTCGAGGATGAGGGCCATGCCGTCGTAGCGGACGCACGGCAGCCCGGGTGCCTCCCACCATGCGACCCCGTCCCGGCCGTCCGACAGGTGCTCGCGCCGCGCGATCCAGCCATCCGGACCTTCCTCGACCCGGGCATGCGGATACAGCCGGCGCAGGCGCAGTGCCAGGCCATCGGGCGTCGGATCCGGCATCCGCGCGATCGCCCGGTCCGCATAGGCGCGGAACGCCACGTCGGTCGGGGGGTGGTACTCCACGTGGTCAGGCGGGGGGCGCGTTCCCACGACCGGCACGTCGATGCCCTCTGCGAGCCGGAACGCCGCCCCGAGCCGGTCGCCCTGTGCCGCGACCCGGAGGTCGACCGCGATCGCGTCGCCGGATGTCGGCTGCAGGACGACCGTCGCGTCGAACATGCCGGTCGATCGCACGATCGAGAACAGCATCTCCGCATCCTCGGCCGACCCCGGCACCGAGAAGTCCGTGAAATGTCGGGGCTCGGTATCCAGCGAGTCAGCGCCGAGCAGGCCTCGGGCCGTCGCGTTCGACCGGACGATCCACCCGTCCGCATCGACCTCGACGTGTGGCGTGGCCGGGTCGTCCCACCACGCTTCCGAATCGGCCGCCCGCCAGGCTCCGTCTCGATACACGTACCACGACGGCACCTCGCCGGCGAGGCCCCGCTCCCGGACCAGGGCGCGCGGATACGTCTGACGAAGGCGGTGCTCGAACGCCCCGGGTGACTCCGGATGCGTCCGCTCATGTGTCCGTTGGACGAACTTCCTGAATGCCTCGTCCGCGCTCGGGATCGTGAACAGGTGGGGGGCCATGCGCCTCCGATGATTGCCGCCCCATCATCGGCCCCGACGCTCCGCCGGGATAGGGCAGGGACACATTGCGCCGCGGGGCGGAGACGTTGCGCCGGCATAACAGCGGCCGCCGAACGGCAGATTGGACCTTGCAGTGTCGTTGCACGACGCTCCACTCCGGCCCAGCGCCGCATAGAGTCCGTTCGTGGGCACCAATTTCCGGCAGCTCTATCGCGCACGGATCCAGCCCCATCTCCGCGACGCTGTCCTCGGCTTGATCCTCGGCGTCGGCGGCGTCATCGGTCGGGCCGCGCTCACGGCAAGCCTCCCATCAGGGCACGCCCCGTTCATCGTCGCGTTTCCCGCGGTCGCTGCCGCGGCGATGGCGGCCGGGCTCGTCGGTGGTCTTGCCGCGACCGCAGTGACATCGATCCTGGGTGCGTTCTTCCTGCTCGCACCGGAAGGTTCCTGGGAAGTGGAGGACACCGTCGGGCTCGTGTTCTTCATCGCCGGCGGCGTGCTCATGAGCGTGCTTGGTGGGCGGTTCGAGACATCACGCAAGGCGGCGGTTGCGGGCCGCCAGCGGGCTCGCCTCGTCGCCGACGTCTCCACGCTCCTGTCGCAGCGAGTCGACCAGGGCGCGAGCCTCGCCGCGCTTACGAACGTCGTCGTGCCGTCCTTTGCCGATTGGTGCGTCATCGACCTCTTCGACGCCAACGGCAATTTCGACCACGCGGAGATCGCAGCGCCGGACGAGGCGACCGCCGCCCTCGCGCAGGAGCTCCGCCGTCGATACCCGTACGAACCTGACGCGACGATGGGCATCCCCGCCGTGTTCCGAACGAGCGAAGCCGAGGTCGTGCTGCGGATGCCCTCGGGATTCATGGACGTGATCCCGGACCCCGAGCTTCGGGACATCATGCGGCGGCTCGGGCTGCGGTCGTACATCTCGGTGCCGGCAATCGGGCCCACCGGGCGCCGATTCGGCGTGCTGACGGTCGTCATGTCGACGTCGGGTCGAAATTTCAGTCCGGACGACGTCGCCACGACGCTCGACCTCGGCCGTCGCGTCGGCGCCGCGCTCGACACGGCGGTGCTGGTCGACGAGATCACCCGGCGGGCCGAAGAGCTGTCCGTGATCATTGAGTCCATCGAGGATCCGGTGCTCGTCGCCGATGGCACGGAGCGGATCTCCACGCTCAACCGGGCCGCAACGGCCGCGCTCGGGGACGTCCGCGGCCGCTCGATCGACGAGGTCCTGGCGGAGCTTCCCGGCGTCGATGCGAACCGCGCCACGCTCGCCGTCCCCGCGACGGGGCACTTCCTCCGGCCCGTCGAGGTCCGCACGCATGCCGCCGGCGTCCCGGTGCGGATCGCGATCCTCCGCGACGTGACCGAGCTCCTCGAGGGCGAGACGGCGCGTGACGCGTTCCTCGGCATGCTCAGCCACGAGCTGCGCACCCCGATCACCACGATCTACGGCAGCGCCCAGATGCTCCAGCGCCCGATCGCGGACGAAACGCGCGAGGTGCTCATCAAGGACGTCGGCGTGGAGGCCGAGCGGTTGCATCGGCTCACGGAGGACCTGCTCGTCCTCTCCCGGTTCGAGCGCGGGCGCCTCGAGGCGTCGCCCGAGCCGATCCTCGCCCGGCGAGTGATCGCGCGGGTCCTGAAGCGGGTGGCGGACACGTACCCGCAGCTCAAGGTGTCACTGAGCGGCCCGGCGGACGTCGCCCCGATCATGGCCGACCCCACGTACCTCGAGCAGATCATCCGCAACCTGCTGAGCAACAGCATGAAGTACGCCGGCGACGCGGCGACGGTCGAGATCGAGATCGTGCGCCACGGCGGCTCGGTCGAGATCGACGTCGAGGATGACGGCCCGGGCATCGCCGACAGCGACCTCGAGCGGGTCTTTGGCCTGTACGAGCGGCTCGCGGGTGCCGCCCTGAAGCCGGGCGCCGGCGTCGGGCTGTTCGTCTGCCGGCGGCTGACCGAGGCGATGGGCGGCACCATCGTCGCCCGCCGCGGCCGCCGCGGCGGGGCGCGGTTCGTCATCGAGCTGCCGGCCGCGGAAGGAGAGGAGTTCGGTCGGGACGCCGATGCCCAGCCCAACGACGACCTGGTCGTCATCGCGAGCACGGACGCAGGTCGCGAGGCGGTGCGACCCTAGCTTCGATCCTCGTCGGCGGCGACGGTGCGGCGCTGCGTCGGGCCCAGGCGGAGCCGCCGGAGCAGCTGGGCATTGGCGGCCACGATGATGGTCGAAGCGCTCATTGCGATCGCGCCGATCGCCATCGGGAGATCGAGGCCCCACGGCACGAGCAGCCCGGCGGCAACCGGGATCGCGACCAGGTTGTAGCCCGTGGCCCAGACCAGGTTCTGAATCATCTTCGAGTAGGTCGCTCGGGAAAGCTCGATCGCGCCGACGACGTCTCGCGGGTCGCTGCGGACCAGCACGATACCGGCAGACTCGACCGCGACGTCGGTTCCGGCGCCGATTGCGATGCCCACATCTGCGGTGGCGAGCGCGGGGGCGTCGTTCACGCCATCGCCCACCATCGCGACCTTGCGGCCACCGGCCTGGAAGCGCCGCACCGCGTCGGCCTTGTCTGCCGGCAGGACCTGCGCCGCAACCTCGTCGATACCGAGGCGGCGCGCCACGGAGTCGGCCACGGCATGGCTATCGCCGGTGATCATCGCCACCCGGACGCCGAGCCGGTGGAGTGCGGTGATGGCCTCGGCAGACTCGGCCCGGATCTCGTCCTCCACCGCCACGACGCCGGCGACCGTGCCGTCGACGAGGACATGGAGCACGGTCCTGCCCTCCGCGTCCCACGACGCGGCGACAGGATCTGGCTCGAGATTGGCCTCGGCGAGAAGACCCGGGCCACCGACGGTGACGGTGTGGCCTTCGACGGTCGCGCGCGCACCGCGGCCGGCGAGCGCCTTGAAGTCCCTGGCCGCGGGCACATGAATGCCGCGTGCCTGGGCGCCGGCGACGATGGCGCGAGCCAGCGGGTGCTCCGAATCGGCCTCGACGGCGGCTGCGAGGCGGAGCGCTTCCTCACCGGTCGCCTCGACCAGCACTGGTTCGCCGCGCGTCAGGGTTCCGGTCTTGTCAAAGATGACGGTGTCGAGCGTGCGGGCTCGCTCGAGTGCCAGACGATCCTTGATCAGCAACCCGTTGCGGGCGCCAAGCGAGGTCGAGATCGCGATCACGAGCGGGATCGCGAGCCCGAGGGCATGTGGGCACGCGATCACGAGCACGGTGGCGGTGCGCACGAGGGCGCCTTCAGGATCGCCCAGGAACCACCAGACGGCCAGCGTGACAGCGCCCGACGCGAGCGCGACGTAGAAGAGGATGGCCGCGGCACGGTCGGCGAGCGCCTGTGCCCGCGAGGCCGATGCCTGGGCCGCTTCGACCATGCGCATGATTCCGGACAGGGCCGTCGCATCGCCGGTCGCCGTGATCCGAACGCGGACCGAGCCACCCGCAGCAACGGTGCCCGCGATGACCTTGTCGCCCGCGTCCTTCGGCACGGCGCGTGACTCGCCGGTGATCATCGATTCGTCGAGATCCGCAGCACCGTCGACGACCTCGCCGTCGGCGGCGACTCGAGCGCCCGGCCGAACGAGGATGATGTCGCCCGCGACCAGGCGACGTACCGGCACTTCCTCGGTGCCGTGGGCCGTGACCAGCTCGGCCGTGTCCGGCATGAGCTCGGCAAGCGCCGCGAGCGCTCCGCGCGCCTGTGCGATCGAGCGCATCTCGATCCAGTGGCCGAGCAGCATGATCGCGATCAGCGTCGCGAGCTCCCACCAGATCTCGACCGCGAAGACACCGAGCGTGCCGGCCCAGCTGGTGACGAACGCGACCAGTATCGCCAGAGAGATCAGGGTCATCATCCCGGGCTTGTGATCCGCGAGCTCGCCTTGGGCGCCACGGATGAACACCAGGCCGCCATAGAGGAACACGATCGTCCCGAGGATCGCCGGCACGAGATCCAGCCCAGGGATCGCCGGGAGCACGTACCCGAACCAGTCCGCGATGTCGTGGCTCGCGAGCACGACCGGGACCGTAAGCGCGAGGCTCAACCAGAACTTGTCGCGGAACATGGCGACCGAGTGCCCCGCGTGGCGGTCGTGGCCGCCGCCGGAGTGGCCGGACGTGGCGTGGCCGGCCCGCATGTCGTCGTGGCCGGAGTCCGGCGCCGGCATCGTACGCACGTCGTGGCCGGCCATCGGGTTTCCCTCGTGGCCCATGTCCTGGTGGTCGTGTTGTGCGTGTTCCATTGGTCCTTCGTAGATACTCCCGGGGAGTATTGTTGCAGCGGCGTCAAATGCAGGCAACGGGCCGATTGGCAGGATGTCCGCAGGCTGAGATGACCGCCTTGTCGACCGGCGCGCGGACCGTGAAATCCCGCGGACGGTCAGGCATCCTGTGCGCGGTCCGGCGCGACGAGGGTCACGGCGCCGCCGGTGAAGCGTCGCGTCGTTCTCGAAGGTGGTGTGCTGTGGCCCAGGCAGCGAGTTCCAGGCGTTCTCCCGCGCCGTTCATCGCCCTCTCGATCGTCGTCGGCGGCCTGCTCGCGCTCGCGCTCGCCTGGGTGTTGGCATCCGATGGGTCCGAGGGCCTCATCAGCGGCTCGATCATGCTGGCCTTCGGCGCAGGCTGGGCGCTGATGGCCTGGCTGACGACGCGGTACAGCGGCCAGCCACAGCGCTGGCTCTCCGTCCCGGCCACTGCGCTCGCTGGCGTCGGCCTCGCCCTGGCCTTGCTTCAACCGGGGCCTGGCCTCATGGACCTGCTGGGCTGGATCTGGCCGATCGCACTCGCCGTGCTGGCGGTCTGGATGTTCATGCAGCTGCGGCGGCAGCTCCACGGATTTGGTCGAGTTCTCGTCGGCGGGCTCACTGTCGCCCTCCTGCTCATCGCCATCGCCGGCGGTATCATGACGGTGGAGACCGCCGCTTCCCCGGCGTCCAGTGCCGGCCGCCTCGTCGACATCGGCGGGCGCTCGCTGTACCTCGAGTGCGCCGGCTCCGGCGGTCCGGCCGTCATCCTCCAGGCGGGAGCGGGCGGATCATCGACCGCGTGGGCGAGGATCGCGCCGGAGGTCGCCAGGACGACCACCGTGTGCTCCTACGACCGGGCCGGCCGAGGCCGCAGCGACAATCCGCCAGCGCCGCAGGACGGCGAGGCGATCGCGAAGGACCTCCACGATCTCCTCACGAACGCCGGCGTGCCCGGGCCCTACGTCTTCGTCGGCCATTCATCGGGCGGGCCATACCTGCGCGTGTTTGCAGCCGCGTATCCCGCCGACGTGGCCGGGATGGTGCTCATCGACCCCCAGCCGGCCACCGCCTTCACGTCGCTGCCGAGCTACCCGTCGATCTATGAATACCTCAAGCTTTCGGGCGGCCTCGCGCCGAGCCTCGCCCGCATCGGGCTCCTTGGTCCCATCTTCGGCGTCGCGCCGGCGGAGGCGACCGCGGATGTCGCCATCAGCTATCGGGACGAGATCCGGATGCTCCCCAAGGCGCTCGAGCAGGCCGCGAAGGTCACGAGCGTCGGCGACGTGCCGCTGATCATCGTCTCTGCCGGCATCGAGAGCCAGCAGGGCTGGTCAGCGGCGCAGGATGCGCAGGCGAGCTTGTCCACGAACGTGGCCCATCGGACGATCCCGGGCTCGACGCACGACACACTGCTCGAGGCCGACAGCGGAGCGTCCGTCGAGGCGATCCTCGATGTCCTCGCCGCCGTCAAGGAAGGCACCCCCGTCGACTAGGTCAACCGGGGTTGGCCCGGATCAGGCGTGCTTGATCGTGATCCGCTCGATGATGTTGGCGACGTCCTCGCACTTGTCGATCGCCGCCTCGAGGTGCGCGTAGATGTCCTTCCACTTGATCACTTCGATCGGGTGGCCGCCGCCCGAGAAGAGATCCGCGATCGCCTTGCGCGCGAGCTGGTCGCCCTCGTTCTCGAGGCGGTGGACCTCGATCCAGTACTTGTCGAGGCCCTCGAAGCCGCGCAGGTTCGAAAGCGCTTCGTGAACCTGCTCGCACTGCTTGACGATGATCGACGCCTGCTGGACCGCGACCGCGGTCGGCGACTCGATCCGGTAGAGGATGAACGTGTCCGCGGCTTCCTCGATGAAGTCGAGGACGTCATCGAGCGCGCTGATCAGCGCGTGGATGTCCTCGCGGTCGAACGGCGTGACGAACGTCGACTCGAGCTTGTGCCCGATCTCGTGGCTGATCTCGTCGCCGCGGTGCTCGGCGTCCCGGATCTCGCGCGCCCGCTCTTCCGGAGCGTCGTAGGACCGGAGCATCGCCTCGAACAGGCGTGCCGCACCGAGGATGTTCGAGGCGTCCTCCTCGAACATGTCGAAGAAGCGCTCTTCTCGGGGGATCAGGCTGAGTCGCACGCCCGGAGCGTAGCGAAGGACGTCCATTGGCGCTGCGGCACTTGGTGTTGATCCGGGTGTGCGACGATCGGCGCGATGGACGGCATCGTCATCGCGTTCGTGGCCCTGCAGGCGATCGCGCTCGCGGTTGCGCTCGGGATTGCCTGGTCGCGCGGGCGATCGCTCGAAGCGATCGACGCGGCCCTGCGCGAGGCGGAGGGCGCTGCGCCGGCCGGTCCCGCCGACGTGCCGGGCGCGCGTCGCGGCACCGATGACGAGGACCTGACCGACCGACTCCGCCGCCTCAGGCGGCGGGCCGAGGGCGCCGAGTTCGGGCTCGAGCAGCGGCTTCGTGACCTCGCCTATCTGGCGGACCTCGTGGGCGTCGGGATCGTCCGCCTTACCGATGACCTCCGGGTCGAGGTTGCCAACACAGCGGCGCACGTGTTCCTGCGGCGCGAGGCCGGCTCGATGGTCGGCCGGACCGCGATCGAAGCACTCGGGGACCATCGGGTCGAAGCCATCGCACGCCAGGCGCGCGAGGGTGGCTGGGCGAGCGGCGAGGCCTCTTTTGCGGACGAGCCGGGCGGAGGGGACAGGCCCGGCGAAACGCTGGTGGTGCGCGCCCGCAGGTCGCCGATCCTCGGGGTCTGGCTCGTCCTCGAGGACGTGGCGGAGCTGCGGCGACTCCAGCGCATCCGCGCGGAGTTCATCGACAACCTCTCGCACGAGCTCCGAACGCCGATCACGACGATCGGGCTGCTGGTGGAGTCGCTCGCGCGCGACGCCGAGACTGCATCCGCCGGGCCGGCACCGGTGCCGGCGAAGATGCGCGAGCGCATCGGCAAGCTGGAGATCGAGACCAGCAACGTCGCCCAGATGGTCGCGGAGCTGCTCGACCTGGCTCGGATCGAGAGCGGCGGGCGCCAGCTCCACCTCGACGACGTGGACCTCGGCCAGGTCGCGACCGAGTCCGCGGAGCGGCTGCGGACGTTCGCGGACCGGCAGGGCGTGTCGCTGCGGGTCGAGGTCGAGCCCGGGTTGCCGCCGGTCCGAGGCGAGGCCGCGCGGGTCGGCCAGGTGTTCGCCAATCTCGTCCACAACGCCGTGAAGTTCAGCCCGTCCGGCACGGAGGTGCGAGTCGGGGTCCATCGGGCGGAGCGTCGCATGCTCGAGGGCTTCGTTGCGGACGACGGCCCAGGCGTTGGCGCCGCCGACCAGGCCCGCATCTTCGAACGCTTCTACAAGGCGGACCGGACGCGCACCTCGGGAGGTGGCACCGGGCTCGGGCTCGCGATCGCGCGCCACATCGTCGAGGGCCACGGTGGCACCATCCGGGTCGAGTCCGAGGAGGGCAGGGGAGCGCGATTCGCGTTCACCGTGCCGATCTCGGACGCGCCGCACGCCACGTCGGCGGCGAAGCCCGCCGCCCGAGTTGGAGCTCCGCATGCCTGACGCACTGCACGTCGCGACGCTCAACCTGCGCAACATCGCGGATCGGTGGCCCGAGCGGATCCCGCTCCTGCTCGCGGATTTCGCGGCGCTCCAGCCGGACCTCATCGGGCTCCAGGAGGTCGTGTTCGCGGTGCAGCAGGATCGGATCCTGGGCGCCGCCGGCGAGGCGCGGTACCAGTCGCGCCGCGGCTGGGCTGGCCGACCCGAATACGGCAACGCCGTCCTGGTTCGCGAGCCCCTTCGCGCCGACGACGGCGATCGCCTTGATCTCGGAACCTCGCGTTCCGCGCTCCGCGTCCCGGTGACGCTCCCCGGCGGCCGCCTCGACTTTGTCGTGACCCACCTGCACCACCTCGTGCCCGATGAAGCGATGCGCGCCCAGCAGACCGCGAAGCTCACGAGCTGGCTCGAGGACATCACGTGGCCGCTCGTGGTGGTCGGCGACTTCAACGCCGAGCCCGAGGAGCCCACCTACCGGCAGATGGTGGATGCCGGCTTCACCTCCGCCTTCGCAACTGCGAACGGCAGCGAGCCCGACGTGACCTGGCCGTCCGGCATCAAGGCACCGGGCATGGACCTCGACGGCGACCCGGGCTGCCTCGACTACATCTGGATCCGCGGCGCGATCACGGTGGAGTCGTGCCGGCTCGCGTTCGATCGCCCGGCCGTCCACGACGCCACGCTCTACCCATCCGACCACCTCGGGCTGTCGGCCCGGTTGCAGGTCGGCTGAGACTGCGGCGCCGCATGGCAACCCTTCGGCTCGCGCATCGCGGCGACTGGCGCGCCGTACCCGAGAACTCGCTGGCCGCGATGCGGGCCGCCCTCGCGATCCCGGGCTGCGACGGCCTCGAGTTCGACGTCCGGAGCTCCTTCGACAGCGTGGCCGTGCTGCTCCACGACGCCACCCTCGCCCGGATCCAGAAGGTGCCGCTCAGCTGCTCGACCCTGACCGCCGCCCAGCTGGCAGAGCACGGCATCCCGACGCTCGGCGAGGTGCTGAAGACGATCGGCTGCGACCCGTTCCTCGACGTCGAGCTCAAGGAGCCCGTCCAGGGCGCGATCGACGCGCTGGAGCTGGAGCGAGGGCGGATCGAGGATGACGGTCGAGCCGTGCTGCGCAATGCGGCGCTCTCGTCGTTCGACGCGCCGATCCTCGCCTGGCTTCGCGTGCAGCGGCCCGACTGGCTGCGCTGGCTGAACGCCTACGACCTGTCGCCCGAGACAATCGAGCTTGCGACCTCGCTGGGCTGCGAAGCGATCTCCGCGGAACACCGAGGAATCGATGAGGCCGGCGTCGCGCGCGCCGCGGACGCCGGCCTCAAGGTCGCTTCCTGGACCGTCCGTGAGCTCTCGGACTACCGCCGCCTCGAGGCGCTCGGCGTCACCGCGATCTGCGTGGAGGCAGCTGCCCTCGACGGCTGATCAGGCGGGTTTCATGGCTCGCACGATTGCCGAGTGCATCCCGTCGGCGAGCAGGTGGGTCGGGACGACCTCGATCTCGGTCAGGCCGACATCGCGGAGACCGGCTCGGAACTCGCGGAACGACAGGGCGCCGGCGATGCAGCCGACGTACGAGCCGCGCTCGGCCCGCTGCTCCGGCGTGAGGATGTCGTCGGCGACCACGTCGCTGACACCCATCCGGCCGCCGGGACGAAGGACGCGAGCGATCTCGCGGAACACCGCGGTCTTGTCCGACGCGAGGTTGATCACGCAGTTGCTGATCACGACATCGACGCTCGCGTCGTCGAGCGGCAGCGACTCGATCGTTCCCTTCCGGAACTCGACGTTCGTCGCGCCTGCATCGGCCGCGTTGCGCCGAGCCAGTGAAAGCATCTCGTCGGTCATGTCGACGCCAATCGCGCGACCCGCAGGTCCGACGCGGCGCGCCGAGAGGAGCACGTCGATGCCGCCGCCCGACCCGAGGTCGAGGACGGTCTCGCCCTCACGCAACTCAGCCACGGCGACGGGATTCCCGCAGCCGAGGGACGCGAGGAGCGCCGCATCCGGGATGCCTTCGCGCTCGGCTGCGTCGTACAGCTGGAGGCCGTACGTGCCCGAGGCGTCGGTGGAGCAGCAGCCATCGCCGCAACAGCTGACGAACGCTTCCGACTTCGCTGCCGCTTCCTCGACGGTCGCACTTTCGGTCGCCGCAAGCGCGGCGACGGCATAGCGGTCCCGCACGTGCTGCTGGACATCATTGAGCTCGAGCTGCTGATCGGCCATCGAATGGTTCTCCTTCAACCTGGGTGTACGGAGTGGCTCGCTATGCAGTCGCGGCGCAGTCGCAGTGGTCGACCGCGGATGTGCCCGCGAGGGCCGCGCGGACGCGCTCGACGAGACTCGGACCCTGCGCCGGCGCCGTGGGGACCCGCACCGCGCTGGCGATCCGCGCCTCGTGGAGCGCGATCTCGTGGAAGTGGTTTCGGTCGTCACACGGTTGGCTCGATAGCCAGTTGGTGAGGTACGCCTCGGACATCGGTCGGTCTCCTTCTGTATCGACGTACGTCAATATGGCAGCCATATCGATGGTTGTCAATATCGAAGGTCATCGATATCATGCCGGGCATCATGGCAAGGTCAACCGACCCCGACATCCTCCTCCTGGCCGCCCTCGCGGATCCCACGCGCATGGAGATCGTGCGCGAGCTCGCAGGCTCGCCCGAGGTTTGCGCGTGCGACTTCACGTCGTGCTGCGATGTCTCGCAGCCGACCGTGTCGCATCACCTGCGTGTGCTTCGCGATGCAGGCATCGTGACGTCGGAGCGGCGCGGGAACTGGGTCTGGTATCGCCTGGCACCGAACGTCGCGGATCGACTCGGCGCAATCGCGGGGCAGCTCATCCCCGGCGCCGCCGTCAGCCGGTCAGCGCTTGCCGGGCGCGCGGGAGCCGGCACCGCCGCTGACCCCGTGCAGCTCAGCCCTCGGGCGAGCTGAGGAGCTCCTTTCGTACCCGCGCGGCGATCTCGTCGCGCACCCGCCGGAATACCGCGAGCTGCTCCGCCTCCGTTCCCGTGGCCGCCGACGGGTCATCGAACGACCAGTGCAGCTGCCGAGCCGCACCCGGGAAGAACGGGCAGGCCTCGCGCGCCTCGTCGCAGACGGTGATCGCGACGTCGAACGCCTGCCCGAGGTAGGCGTCGAGCCGCTCGCTCTTCTGTCCTCGGATGTCGATGCCGATCTCCGCCATTGCGGTGATCGCGAGTGGTCGGACCTCCGTCGCCTCGAGGCCGGCACTGAAGGCGTCGAAGCGATCGCCCGCCAGCGCGCGCAGCAGGCCCTCGGCCATCTGCGAGCGGGCGCTGTTGTGGGTGCACAGGAACAGGACCCGCCGCACCGGGTGGCCTAGCGAGCGACCGCGTCGGGTGGCAGCAGCCAGCGCAGCGCCCCGGCGCCGCCCTTGACCTCGCGATTCGCGAGATCGATGCGAGCGAGCGCTCCCTTCGCCATGGTGATGTCGGCGCCAACCAGGAATGACACCACCTCGGTGAAGCCCGGGTCGTGCCCGACCAGCACCACGCGGTTGATGCCAGTGCCCAGCTGCTTGACGATCGCCACGAGCTCGCGCCGGCCGAATCCATAGCCGAGCCGCTCGTCCGTCAGGACATCGAGCCCGATCGCCTTGGCGACCGGCTTGGCGGTCTGGGCCGCGCGAATCAGCGGTGAGCTGATGACGGCATCGGCCCTGAAGTCGAGGTCCGTCAGCGTTCGAGCAAGCGCCTTCGCCTGGCGACGGCCCTTCTTCGACAGCGGCCGTTCCGCGTCCACGCCGGTCCACAGTGCGGAGTTGCCCGCATCTGCATGGCGCAGGAGATAGAGCTCGAGCGCCGCCTTCGTGTCGTCGATCGGAATGACGGCAGTCACCGTTTCGGGGTCCGGCTTCGAAGCCCTGCGGCTCGTCGTCATGGGTTGAGGTCCTCCACGCGTCCGGTCGCAAGGTAGACGACATCCTCTGCGACGTTGGTCACCCGATCGCCGATCCGCTCGATCCAGTGCGCCACGAGGATGAGCCTCGTGCCCCGCTCGACCGTCGTCGGATCCGTCCGCATCAGGTCGATCATGTCGGCGAAGACCTTGCGGTAGCCGTGGTCGATCTCGTCGTCGCGGGCGGCGACGTCGCGGGCGACGTGGTCGTCGATGTCGATCAGCGCACCGACGACGCCGCGGACCTGGTCCGCGGCAATCCCGCCGAGACGAGAGAGCTCGCGCATCTCGCGCAGGGCCGGCTCATCGGTGAGCCAGCGAACCTGCTTCGCGATGCCCGAGGCGTGGTCGCCGATGCGTTCCAGCTCGAACGCCACGTGATCCAGGGCCATCAGGAACCGCAGGTCGCGCGCGACCGGCGACTGCGTGGCGATCGCCATGACGACCGTGTCCGCGATATCCCGCTGCGCGTCGTTGACCGTGTCGTCGCGTTCGATCACCTGCGTCGCGAGGTCCGTGTCGCGTGTGGCGAGCGCACGAAGGGCGTCGCGGATCTGCGTCTCCACGAGCGAGCCCATGCGCAGGATGCCGTCCTTGACGACGCGCTCGTCGCGGTCGAGACCCGCTCGCGAACGAAGCAGATCGGGCGTTCCTTCCATCAGCCGAACCTTCCGGAGATGTAGTCCTCGGTCAGCTGCTCGGTTGGGTTCGTGAAGATCTTCACCGTGTCGTCCACCTCCACGAGATAGCCGGCGCGGTCGGCGCCCATCGTAAAGAACGCGGTGCGGTCCGAAACGCGCGACGCCTGCTGCATGTTGTGGGTCACGATCACGATCGTGTACGCCTCCCGGAGCTCGGCGATGAGCTCCTCGATGCGCAACGTCGCGATCGGGTCGAGTGCCGAGGCGGGCTCATCCATGAGGATGACCTCGGGATCGACCGCGAGCGCACGGGCAATGCACAGCCGTTGCTGCTGGCCGCCCGAGAGGGACGTTCCGGGCTGCTTGAGCTTGTCCTTGACCTCCTCCCAGAGCGCCGAACGGATCAGGGATCGCTCGACGATCTCGGCGAGATCCGCGTGCCTGTGGCGCCCCGTGAGCCGGAGCCCGGCGGCGACGTTGTCGAAGATCGACATGGTCGGGAACGGGTTCGGGCGCTGGAAGACCATGCCGACGACGCGGCGGAGCTGCACGGGATCGACGTCCTGGCGGTAGATGTCGACGCCATCGAGCTCGACGCCGCCTTCGACCCGGGCGCCGGGCGTCAGCTCGTGCATCCGGTTGAGCGTGCGCAGGAAGGATGACTTGCCGCAGCCCGACGGCCCGATGATCGCGGTGACGGCTCGCGGCGGGATCGCGAGGCTCACGTCGCGAACGGCACGGAAGCCGCCGTACCAGACCTGCAAGTCGCGGACCGTGATGGCGCCCCCGTCCGTCGCGGCCCCCTCGGGTACGACCGGGATCGCGACCGGATCTCGGTCCGGGCGCGCGCTGCTCGACGCACCCTCGTTCGGGGGCGCTGCCGGCGGGTTCGGCGGGTTCGTTGTTCGCATCGGTGCATCCACCGTCATCTCGTCCACTCCTGTCACCCGATCCTGCGGCCGAACGTGCGGGCTCGGACGGCGACGTTGATGAGCAGGACCACGAGGAGGAGCAGGAAGGCGGCGCCCCAGGCCTGCTCGTTCAGGGCGTCGATCGGTTGGCGGGCATTCACGTAGATGAACATCGGGAGCGCGTCCATCGGCTTGCCGAAGTCGCCGACATTGATGAGCCGGCTCCCGAGCGCGGTGAAGAGCAGGGGAGCGGTCTCGCCCATCGCCCGTGCGAAGGCGAGCATCGAGCCGGTGAGGATGCCGGGGAGGCCGGTTCGGAGCACCACCGAGAGCACCGTTCGCCACATCGGCACGCCGAGGGCCAGGGATGCTTCCCGAAGCGCGTTCGGGACCAGGTGAAGCGACTCCTCCGTGGTCCGCATCACGACCGGCAGCATGATGATCGCCAGGGCCAGGCTGCCCGCGAACGCGTTGAATTGCTTGAAGGGCAGCACCAGGAACGTGAACACGAAGATCCCGACGAGGATCGACGGCACACCGACGAGCACATCGGCGCAGAAGCGGATGATCCGCGCCCACCGGCGGTCGCCGAACTCGGCGACGTAGACGGCGGCCAGCACGCCGGCCGGGACGGCGACGATCGCAGCGAGCGGCACCATCTGCAGCGTCCCGAGGATCGCGTTCGCCGCGCCACCGCCGATGCCGAGCGCCTTTGGACCCTTGGTCAGGAGGTCGAGGTTCAGGGCGGGCAGGCCCTTGATCGTGACGAACACGAGAACCGCGCCGAGCGGGACCACGCACAGCAGCGCCGCGATCAGCGCGAGGCCGCGCATCGCCCGATCCGTGGTCGCTCGCCGGCGGCCCACGCCGCGGCCCGCGATGCGGGCGGCGATGGTGGCGTGCGGCGCGCCAATCGCGGGAACCGCGGCCATCAAGCGGCTCCCTTGCCGGGCTTCGTGACGCGCCAAACGAGCAGCCGCGCGCCGACGTTGAGCGACATCGTGATCACGAGCAGGACCAGGCCCAGGGCGATGAGCGCCGATGTCTGGAGGCCGATCGACGCCTCGTTGAACGTCGTCGCGATCTGCGAGGCGATCGTCTGCGAGGAGTCGAAGATGCTGTTCGGCACCTCCGGGCGGTTGCCGATCACCATCGTCACGGCCATGGTCTCGCCCAGCGCGCGCCCGAGGCCCAGGATCACCGCGCCGTAGATCCCGGAGCGCGCGTACGGCAGGACCGCCCGGCGGATCGTCTCCCAGCGCGTCGCGCCGAGCGCAAGCATCGCCTCGCGCTGGTTGTCGGGAACGGCGGAGATCACGTCGCGCGAGATCGCGATGATCGTGGGCAGGATCATGAGTGTCAGGATCACGCCGGCCGCGAACATGCCGATGCCGAACGGCGGCCCGGCGAAGATCGGGATCCAGCCGAACAGCCCGACGAGCCAGCTCTCCACCGTCGACTGCAGGAATGGGCTCAGGATGAAGACGCCCCACAGGCCGAACACCACCGACGGAATGGCGGCAAGGAGCTCGATCGCGAACGTGAGCGGGATCGCGACGCGCCGCGGTGCGAGCTCGGCAAGGAAGATCGCCGTGAGGAGGCCGATCGGCGTCGCGATCACGATCGCGATGAGCGCCGAGCCGATCGTGCCGATGATGAACGGCAGCGCCCCGTAGAGCCCGGCGATCGGGTCCCACTTCGTCCCAGTGAGGAACCCGAGGCCGAACTTGGAGAATGCCTCGCCGCCATTGACCAGCAACAAGGCGCCGAGCGCCAGGATCAGCCCCACCACGAGCCACGCGAACGTGCCGGTCGTGATCCGGAACCCGAGGTCGGGCAGCCGCGAGCCGTTGCGCCCGAACCTGGAGCCGCCGGAGGGAACCGCGGTCATCGCTGCCTCACGTCAACGTGCTGAACGTGGCTGGACGCCCCGGCCATGCGGCTCGGGGCGTCCGGTGTCGGAGGACGAATTGGGTCACGGCCAGATCGCCGACCCGCCGGTCGTGATCTGGTGGAGCTCGTCGACCGCCTTCTGGCGGATGGGCTCCGGCAGTGGGGCGTAGCCGATCGCCTTCTCCTCGTTCTGGCCGTCGGTGAGCGCCCAGTAGATGAAGGCGACGAGGGCCTGGCCCTTCGAGGCGTCCTTCTGGTCGACGTAGACGAGCAGGTACGTGTAGGCCGCGATCGGGTAGGTGTCCGCGCCGGCGCCGTTGATGATCGGCGCGGCGCGGAAGTCGGCGGGGAAGCTCGAGATGGCGCCCTCGGCAGCTGCCGTCACGCCGGCCGACGAGCCCTGGACGAACTTGCCGTCCGCGTTCTTGATCGCCGCGCTGGACAGGCCGGACACGACTGCGTACTGCAGCTCGACGTAGCCGATGCGGCCATCGCCCCCCTTCACGCCGCCGGAGACGCCGTCGTTGCCCGGGGCGCCGTCGCCGGTCTTCCAGGCGACTTCCTTGCCCGCGCCCACGCCGCTCGCGATCCATTCCTGGCTCGCGGTGTTGAGGTACGTGGTGAAGGCGTTGGTCGTGCCCGAGCCGTCGGAGCGGTGGATGACCTTGATCGGCGTCGCGGGCAGGTTTGCCGCGATGTCGGCGTTGAGGGCCGCGATCTTCGGATCGTTCCAGGCAGTGATCGTGCCGAGGAAGATGCCGCCGATCGTGTCGCCGTCGAGGTTGAGCTTCGTGATCGGGTTCCCGTCAACGCCCTTGACGTTGAAGATGACGACGACCGCGCCGAGCGCCGTGGGAATGTGGAGGATCTTTGTGCCGGCCGGGAGGGCCGCGACCTCCTCGTCCTTCATGGCCGCGTCCGACGCGCCGAAATCGACGGTCTGCTGGGTGATGGCCTTGATGCCGCCCCCCGACCCGATCGCCTGGTAGTCGATGGCGACGTTCGAATGGGCTTCACCGAACTTCTCGATCCAGACCTGGTAGAGCAGGCCCGGGAACGTGGCGCCCGCGCCACCGAGCGAGACATTGCCACTCGGGATCTGCGGGGTGCTTGCGCCCTGTGACGCGGGAACGCCGGTGCCAGGGGCGCCGGTCCCTGCCGCGGTGGTCGGGGCTGGGGTTGCTCCGCCGCCGCAGGCCGCCGCGATCGTCGACGCGGCAAGGATGCATGCGCCGAGTCGCGCAGTTCGGGGGATCCTCACGCGATGTCTCCTCCAAGTCCGGCTGATCAGTCAATACGTGCCGGTTCGCTGGTTCGCTGGATGTACGAGTGGGAGATTCCGGGCGCCCGGTCAACGGGGCATCGGCCCCCTGTTAACAAGCTGTTGCACCGGCGCGTGGCAGACTCGCCGCGCTCCGACCCACTGGGAGGCAGATGCCCCGTACGCGCAGGCCCGCGCTCGCCGCCGCCGTCGACATCGGCTCGTACTCGGTCCACCTCCTCGTGGCCGAGGTGGACGGCCGCGACCTGCGCGTGATCCACGACGAGTCCGCGTTCCTCGGCCTGGGCCGCCGCCTCACGGGGACGGGCCGGCTCGGCGCGGCACGCCTGACCCTGCGGGAGACGCTCGAGGGCTACGTCGCGCACGCCGGCGCACTTGGCGCCGCCACGATCACCCTGGTTGGCACTGATCCGCTGCGCCGCGCGGCCGACGCTGCGGGTGCGATCGAGGAGATCCGTGCGTCCACCGGCATCGAGGTGGCCGTGCTCGAGCACGAGGAGGAGGCAATGCTCGCGCTCATCGGCGTGCTCGGCGGCCGACCGCTGCGGCGGGACGTCGTGATGGTCGATGTCGGCGGCGGGAGCACCGAGGTCCTCACGGGTGGGCCGAAGCGGCCGATCTCGGCGGTCGGCCTGCCGCTGGGTGCCGCGCGACTGACCGGTGTCCACATCGCCGCGGATCCCCCCGCGCCGATCGAGCTGCTCGCGCTGCGCACGGAGGTGCGCGCCGCGATGGCCGCGGCTCCACCGTTCGACGCCGACGAGCTGATCGCGGTGGGCGGCACGGCGCGCAGCCTGCTAAGGGTCGGCCCGCCGAGCCCGAACCGCGTCGTCTCCGCGAGACGTGTGCGTCGCGCGCTGGAGCTGATCTCGACGACCGATGCGATCTCGATCTCGGAGCGGTTCAACGTGCGGCTGTCACGGGCGCGAGTGCTCGCCGCCGGCGCGACGATCCTCGCGGTGGCCCTCGAGCGCTACGAGCTCAGCCAGCTTCGTGTCGCAGTCGGCGGACTGCGCGAGGGCGTGATCCTGGCGGCGCACCGTGCGGGCCCCGACTGGCGCCAGCGATTGCCGGAGCTCGCGAAGGGCTGGAGCCGCTAGGCCTCCGGCGCCCGGTTCGCCTCGGCCGGGCCGAGGATTGCGCGAGCGAGGCGCTTTGCGAACAGGGGCGACCTCGCCAGCGACGCAACCTTCGAAACGTCGCTTCGAAGCGCCTCGACGGCACCCGCCTGTGCGGCGCCGTATGTCTCGATCGCCGTGCGCTGCGAATCCGTCACCACCGCGCCACTCGCGTCCAGGAATGCCTGCGCCGCGGCTCGCGCGAGATCCGCGTCGTGCAGCGCGCCGAGGTGGTCCTGCAGGTTGACGAGTCGGGCCACGAGCCACTCCCGGTCGGAGCCGAGGACAGGAGCCAGGAACTCGATCGTGTAGCGGAGCCGCTTCGCCAGGATTCGCACGTCGTGCAGCGCCTCGAGATCGGCGCCGTCGAGGCCATCCGCCGCGGCGCGCAGCCGTTCGAAGCCGGCCCAGACAGCGGAGCCGGCGCGGTCGCGAACGGCGCGTCGGGCTGGGCCGGTGTCGGCCCCCCCGCCGCGGACCAGCCCGCTGAGGTCGTCGAGCAGGCGAGCATGGCCCTTGCCGTCGAGGCGCTTCTCCATGTCGCGCGCCGCCGCGAGCCGTTCGGCCGCCCATGTCGCCAGGAGCGGCTCGACGTCGGCCACGTCGGCCAGGTGCGCGGCGTCAGCCGCGGCCCAGCTGTTCAACCCGGCGATCCGAACGTCGAGGTCGCGCACGCGGCCGACTGCCCGCGCGAGGTCACCCAGCTCGGGCTGGATGGCGCGAATGACCTTCCTGGGGAGGGCCTGTTCGAAGACCCGAAGCGCGGCGCGGAGGCGACGGGTCGCCACTCGATATCGCTTCAGCGCATCGGTGGCTGCCGACTCTCGGAGCGCGGCCTCCACCTCGAGCATCCGCGCGACCTGCGGCCACATCGCGGCGCGCGCCGCTGCCCGGAAGGAATCGCCGGGTCGGAGTGGCGCCGGTGCCTCGCCGAGCTCGTCCGAGCCGGCCGTCATGCCCAGGGCTCGAGCGACCCCAGCCCGGCGTGGGCGCGTCGCGGCGTCGTCGCCTCGAATGCGCGTCGCGCGGCGCGGGCCTTCAACTGCTGCTGGGCGTCGATCGTCCCCGGCACGCCGGTCAGTCGTTCCGTGCGCTCCCAGCGTCCGTCGTCCGACAGGACCCAGGATCGTCGATCGTCTGCCAACAGGAGCCGCAGGATCTCGTCGATCTCGGCGCGCGCCTCCGGATCGTCGACCGGGACGAACGCCTCGACCCGCCGATCCAGGTTCCGGTCCATCAGGTCGGCCGAGCCGATCAGCCACTCGGGATCCCCGCCGTTGGCGAACCGCCAGATGCGCGAGTGCTCGAGGAACTCGCCGATGATCGATCTGACCCGGATCCGGTCCGACAGCCCCGCCACGCCGGGAACGAGCGTGCAGGCGCCGCGGATGACGAGGTCGACGTCCACGCCCGTCGAGGACGCGCGATAGAGCGCCTCGACGCACGCTCGGTCGAGCAGCGCGTTCATCTTCAGCGTGATCGCGGCGGGCTTCCCCGCGGCAGCGTGCGCGATCTCGCGATCCACCAGCTCGAGGAAGCGGTCGCGGAGGCCCGTCGGCGCGACCACCAGGCGGCGGAACACCCGCTGTCGCGAGAGCCCGGTGAGCATGTTGAACAGGTCCGTCACATCCGCGCCGATGTCCTGGCGAACGGTGAAGAGCCCGAGGTCCACGTACGAGCGCGCGGTCCGATTGTTGTAGTTGCCGGTCCCGATGTGGACGTACCGGCGCAGCTCGGAGCCCTCGCGACGGACGATCAGCAGCGTCTTGCAGTGGGTCTTCAGGCCCACGAGCCCGTACACGACGTGCGCGCCGGCACGCTCCAGCTTGCGTGCCCACGTGATGTTGGCCTGCTCGTCGAAGCGGGCCTTCACCTCGACCAGCACGACGACCTGCTTGCCCTGCTCGGCGGCGCGGATGAGGTCGTTGACGACCTCCGAGTCCAGCGACGTCCGGTAGAGCGTCTGCTTGATCGTCAGGACGTCCGGGTCATCCGCGGCCTGCTCGACGAGCCGCTCGACGCTCGCCGCGAAGCTCTCGTACGGATGGTGGACCAGGATGTCGCCGGCCCGGATGGCGGCGAACACGTCCGCCGGCTCGTCCTCCTCCGGTGGCACGAGGCGCGGCGGGATGGCGGGGGAGAGCGGCTCGACCTTGAGGTCCGGCCGATCGAGGTTGACCAGCTGCCACAGGCTCGTGAGGTCGAGCATGCCGCGGACCTCGTACGTCTCGGTCTCGGTGAGGCCGAGGCCGCGGCGCAGCAGCTCCCGCGTCTCCGGTGGCATGGATCGCTCCACCTCGAGGCGGACCGGATCGCCGAACCGACGACGGCGCAGCTCCTCCTCCATCGCGACGAGGAGGTTGTCCGCGTCCTCCTCCTCGAGCGCGAGGTCGGCGTCGCGCGTGAGCCGGAAGAGGTGGCTCTCGATCACGTCGAGGCCGTGGAAGAGGACGTCGAGGTTCGCCTTGATCACCTGGTCCAGCAGCACGTACCGGTGGGTCGTCGCAGCGTCGTCGTCGGTCCGCGGCAGCGCAACGAGTCGCGGCAGGACAGCGGGAACCTTTACGCGCGCGAAGCGATGCTCGTCGGTTTCGGGATCGCGGAGCCGAACGGCCACCGACAACGTCAGCGAGGAGATGTACGGGAACGGGTGGCCCGGATCGACCGCGAGCGGCGTCAGGACGGGGTAGATGTCGGCAAGGAAGCGCTCGCGCAGGGCGACGTGGTGCTCGGGCACCTTCGCGTAGTCGATGACCTCGACGCCGTCGCGCGCGAGCTCCTTGCGCGTCTGCTTGTAGATCTTCGAGTGCTCCGCGACGAGGTCGACGATGCGACGGCGGACCTCGGCCAGCTGATCGGCCGCAGTCGGCCCGTCGGCGAGCTGGGCGATGCGCGGCGAGCGCGCGGTGCGCCGCAGGCCCGAGATGCGCACCTGGAAGAACTCGTCGAGGTTCGACGCGAAGATCGCGAGGAACTTCACTCGCTCGAGGACGGGATTGCGGGTGTCGGACGCCTCGTGGAGCACGCGGGCGTTGAACTCGATCCAGGACAGCTCGCGTCCCAAGTGCGGCACACGGCGCCCCCGGCCGCGGCGCGGCCGCGGCGCTTCCGGATCAAGTGCGGCGATCTCGGACATCGGGCGCGGCATCGTAGCAGCCGCCGATCAACGTTCCGATCGCGCCGACAGCGCGAATTCGAGCTTCGAGCCGAGTGGCGGGCCAAGCCCGGCCACGTTCGAGAGGGCGCGCGCAAGGGCCAGCAGCGGTTCGGCGGGGCCGCGCTTGAGCTCTGCCTCGAGCTCGACGCGCGTGGCCAGCACGCCGCCGGCCGCCTCGAGCGCGGAGAGCTCGTCCAGGCTCAGCTCGACCGCGGTCTCGCCGTTGCTGATCATGCGGACGTGCCGGCGCTGTCGGAGCGCGGCGATCTCGATCAGCTGCTCGCTCCCGATCGCGTCCATCACGAGCCCGCGGGCGGGCGACGGCGGCCAGGCCACGGGGTCGAGGTCCGGGGTGGCGGGCGCCTCGAGCTCCATCCGCGTCGTCACCCCGTGGGACATCGCGCTGCTCCGGCCCTTGACCGTCAGCACGACTCCACCCGAGGACACCCGCAACCGCGCCCGCAGTCCGGCGGCGCGCAGCGTGCCGGTCCCGGTCGCGGTATCGAGATACAGGTCGACGATCTCCCTGGTCTCGAGCGCGCCGTCGCCGATGAACCCGGCGAGGCGCGATGGATCCGGCTGGTCCAGCAGCGCACGGATGGCGGCGGTGTCGTGGACCGCGAGCTTGACCTCGACCTCGCGCGGCTCGCCAGCGCGGTCGTTCGAAGCGGCGCCGGCCTCAGCGTTCGGCGACGTAGCGCCGCTCGCCCGTCTTCGGGTCGATCAGGACCCGCATCGCGAGGTTCGTCGTGGGATCGATGAATTGCTCGCTCGTCGGGCGGAACCGGGCGTCCAGGGCCGCTCCGCTCGGCTCGCCGCCGCCGGGCCCGGCGGCGGCACCGGACACCTCTGCCGCCGCGGAGCGGTACCGCTGCCGCTCGATCGCGACCGCAACGACGAGGAACGCGCCCAGCGCGACGAGCTCCAGGCCCGGCACGCCGAGGGCCGTCGCGTCCGTGATGAGGACGAGGCCCCCGACCATCATCAGGATGCCCAGGACGACGATGAGCCCCCGGACGACTGGAGCCACCGCCTTACTCGCTCGCGGGCTGCGCGGACGCGTCGGGCTCGACCACGACGGCCGTGCCGTACGCGACGATCTCGGTCATGTAGCTCGCCATCTCGCTGCTGTCGAAGCGCATCGAGACGATGGCGTTGGCGCCCATCAGCGTGGCGTTCTGGACGAGCCGGTCCAGCGCCTGGCGGCGGGTGTCCTCGAGCAGCTGCGTGTACTCGTGGATCTCGCCGCCGCCGAGCGACCGAAGCCCGGCGATGAGGTTCCCGGAGAACCCGCGGCTCCGGACGACGAGCCCGAACGTCTGGCCCTTCGTCTCGACGACGCGGTGGCCGGCGATGAACGGTGCGGTGGCGACGATCACGATCGATCCTCCCGGGTGGCGCCGACGGGTTGCCCCGTCGGGTGGTCGGCTGCTGCGCCGGCGCGACGCGCGGTGTCCTCGGGACACGAGCAGCGATCACGGAGCAGCGAGTAGGGGTAGTAGCCGGTGTGGTGGCCATCGCCCCAGGTCGGGGCGATGGCATACGAGCCGACCATGTGGACGTCCGTGAGCCGGGTCTGCTCGGCGGTCAGCGTCGGCGACGTGTCGAGCCAGCCCGGCATCCCGGCCTCGCCGCGACAGAACGCGCACGGGCACAGCCAGCGCAGGTCGTGCGCGACGTACGTCGTGTGGTGGCCGTCCGCCCAGTCGATGTCCAGGGTGCCGGCCGTTCGATCCGCATGGATCGCCGTCGGCGTCGTGCGCTCGTCCATGGCGCCTAGGCCATCACCAGGTTCTTCGGCAGGTCGTCCATGGGCGGGTACTGTGGGTCCAGGTCGGCCAGCGTGTCGGCCACGATGTCCGCGATCGCGAGGTCGCGGAACCACTTCCTGTCCGACGGGATGACGAACCACGGCGCGGCGTCCGTGGAGCAGCGCGACAGCGCTGCCTCGTAGGCCGTCATGTAGTCGTCCCAACGCTTGCGCTCCTCGAGGTCGCCCATCTTGAACTTCCAGCGCTTCGTCGGGTCCGCGTAGCGCTCCTTGAACCGCTCGAGCTGCTCCGCGGGGCTGATGTTGAGCATGAACTTGAGGATCGTGGTGCCCTCGGCCGCGAGCGTCGCCTCGAATGCGTTGATCTGGTCGTAGCGCTTCGACCAGCGCTCCTCGGGCACGAAGTTGTGCACCCGGACGACGAGCACGTCTTCGTAGTGCGAGCGGTTGAAGATCGTGACCTCGCCGTTGCCCGGGGCGACGGCGTGCACGCGCCAGAGATAGTCGTGCGCGAGCTCGACCTCGGACGGCACGCCGAACCCGACGACGCGGCAACCGAGCGGGTGGAAGCCGGTCATGACGTGCTTGACCGTGCCGTCCTTGCCCGATGCGTCCATCCCCTGGAGCACGATCAGCAGGCGGCGCTTGTGCTCCGCCCAGAGCCGCTCCTGCAGCGCCGCGAGCCGCTCGACGTCGGCATCGATCTTCGGCATCGCCTGGTCCTTGCGGAACCCGAAGGTCTCCGCGGGGTCATGGTCGGCGAGCTTGACCTTCGAGCCCGGCTTGACGATCAGGCGATCGCGCAGGGACCCCTTCTTCGGCGAACCTTTGGTCGGCATGCCGCAACGGTAGCGCACGGTTGCGTGATCTCCCGCAATCCCGGACCCGTACGATCGGCTGACGGACCCTGGAGGGGTCCGGGGCTATGCTCCGGCGCACCATGTCCCTTGCCATCACCGGGCTGCGGAAGCAGTTCGGCCCCGTGCGTGCGCTCGATGGCCTCCAGTTCGAGGTTCCGGAGCGCCACGTGTACGGCTTCCTCGGCTCCAACGGCGCCGGCAAGACGACGACGATGCGCATAGCGCTGGGCGTCCTGCGCGCGGACGGCGGCACCATCACCTGGCGCGGCCAGGATCACCGGACGCTCGCCCGACCCACCTGGGGTTACCTGCCCGAAGAGCGCGGGCTCTATCCCAAGATGCCGGTCCTGCAGCAGCTCGTGTTCTTTGCCAGCCTCCAGGGCGTCCCCCACGACGTGGCGACGAAGCGCGCGCGGGACTGGCTGGATCGCTTCAAGGTGCCCGAGTACGCGAATCGCCGGGCCGACGAGCTCTCGAAGGGCAACCAGCAGAAGATCCAGTTCATCGCGGCGGTGCTCCACGACCCGCAGATCCTGCTGCTCGACGAGCCGTTCACGGGCCTCGATCCGGTGAACATCGTTCGCATGCGCGAGGCGATGCTCGAGCTCCGGGACAAGGGCAAGACGATCATCCTCTCGACGCATCAGATGGAGACGGCCGAGCAGATGTGCGAGTCCGTCGCGATCGTCGATCGTGGGCGGACCGTGATCGCCGGAACGCTCCGAGACGTCAAGCGATCGACCGGCCGGCGGATGGTGCTGATGTCCTTCCGCGGCGAGCACGACCTCAGCTGGCTGGCATCCGTCCCGGGCGCCCGCCTGCTGCGGCCCGGCAACCAGAATGCCGAGATCGAGATCGACAATCACGTGGAAGCCGATGACCTCCTCGGCGCGGCCGTCGCGGGGGGCGCCCGTGTGACGCATTTCGAGGTCGCCGACCCGTCGCTCGAGCAGGTCTTCATCGAGCAGGTCGGCCACCCGGCCGAGATCGAGCCCGGCGCGAACGAACCAGCGGGGCTCCAGTCGCGCGGCTACGGCGAGGCGGTCGCATGAGCGGTCGCCGCGGGCCGGCGCAGGTCTCGCTGGAGAACAGCACGATCACCAATGCGTGGCTCATCGCCAAGCGTGAGTTCGGCGAGAAGGTGGACAGCCGGATCTTCGGCGTCTCTACGCTGCTGCTGGCGGCGCTCGCTGTCGGCGTTTCCCTGACGCCGGTTGCGCTCAAGGCGATGGATCGCGGGACCTCGACGAAGATCGCGATCAGCAGCCCGACCCACGAGCTCACGACGACGTCGATCACGATCCTCGGCCAGTTCCTGAATCCCGAAGGCGCTGCCGTTGCACCCTTCTCCTTCATCGAGGTCGACCCCTCGACCGATGTCGCCGCCGCGGTCCGCGACGGCGAGTACGCCGGCGGCCTCGTGGGGACGCGCGCCACAACCGGGCAGCTGCAGTTCCAGTTCCTTGCCGGTGAATCCATCGGCACCGACCGCGTGCAGCAGCTCCAGATCGGGTCGTTCGCGATCGGCATCTTCGACTGGATCGCCCATTCGAATCTCTCGGGCGCTGCCCAGTTCCTCACGCCATCGTTCACGTCCGCGTCCGTCGCGGCGGGTGGGGGCGCACCCGAGACGATCGGCGCGAGCGACTACGCCGGCCGGCGGATCGTCGGCGTGGTGTTCGTGGTCCTGATCTTCATCACGCTCGTGATCTACGGCATGTGGGTTGCGGCCGGGGTGGTCGCCGAGAAATCGAGCCGCGTCATGGAGCTCCTGATCAGCGCCGCGACGCCGAAGCAGCTGATCCTCGGCAAGGTCATCGGGATCGGGCTGGCGGGGATGCTGCAGTACGTCGCGATCCTGATTCCCGCGGTGCTGACGATCGTCGGCCAGGACCGCATTGCGGCGCTGATCCTCGGGACGTCAACGGCCGGCCTCCAGATCTCGCTGTCGACGCTGACGCCGGGCCTGCTCATCGCCTATGGCGGCTTCTGGGTGCTCGGGTTCGTCCTGTATGCCCTGATCTACGCCGCCGCCGGCTCCCTCGTCAGCCGCGCCGAGGACCTCCAGGTGCTCGCGCTGCCGCTCTCCCTCGTGGCGATCGGCGGCTACTTCCTGGCGATGATGGCGCTCTCGGGCGGGATCGGGCCGCTGGTGCGCCTGGGCTCGTACTTCCCGTTCTGGAGCCCGTTCGTGATGCTCACCCGGCTCACCGTCTCGCGCGTGGACACGTGGGAACTCGTGCTCTCGTATGGGTTGCTGCTCGTGGCGATCCCCGTCGTCGCGTGGCTCGCGATCCGGGTGTACTCCGCCGGCGTGCTGCTGTACGGGCAGCGCCCCGGCGCTCGCGCCATCGCCGGCGCGATCGTCAGCCCGCCGGCCTGAGGTCGCCAGGCTCCTCGAATTCGAGGGGCAGCCGGCGGATCAGCGCCAGCACGCGTTCCGAGCGGCCCTCGGCGCCGGCGATGTCCGTTGCGGCGGCCATCTGCGCCGCAGCAATGCGCTGCTCCACCTTCGAGGCGCCGACCCCGCCGACGTCCACGGTCCGCCACAGCCGGCTTCGAACCCCGGGCAGGTACGGCGAGCTGCGCTGCCGGGCCTGGATCCCGCGCAAACCCTGCGCGGTGACCGCCTCGAAGAGCGCCCGGCCGTCGGTCGGGACCGCCGGTACGGCGACGACCTCATCGCCGGGCCTGAGCACCTGGCGCAGCAGCGCGCGTCGACGATCCAGCGCCAGGTTGAGCAGCGAACGCCCATCGAGGTGCAGGAGGTCGAACGCGAGGTAGCTCAGCGGACGCCCGGGCTCGCCCCGGAACCGCCGCGCGAGCTCCTCTTCGTCGAGCCGGCCCGCTTCGTCGACGACGACGATCTCCCCATCGAGAACAGCGGACCGAGCCGCCACGCGACCGGCGATCCCGGCAAGGTCCAGCGGCGCAGGTCCCTGCGTGCCGTCCTCGGCGACAAGCTGCACGTCGCCGGCGCCTGCGACCTCGGAGGGTCCGATCAGCGCAAGCGCACGCGCGCCACCCCATGTCGGCTCGAACAGGTGCGCCTCCGAGTCGAACGGCTCCGGGAGCGGCCGAGCGAGCATCGGTCGCAGGTCGGCCGGCAGGTTCGGCAGCGGCGTGTCGAACCGCATGGTCAGCTGGTCCGTGCGCTGATCGGAAGGGCCTGCCATGCGGTGTATCCTCCCACTCCCATGGCCGTCCGGCAGCCCGACACGATCTCCCGCGAACGCGCCAACGACCTCGTCCGCGCCTGGACGAGCGGCGGCCCCGGGCCACTCGGCAGCGTGCTTGGGCGCATGACCGCGGTCGACCAGGTCGGAATCGAGCTCCGGGTCGAGACGCTGAAGAAGCGATCGATCAAGAAGGCCTCGAAGCTCTGGGCCCTCGACCTCGCGATCCGGATGATGGATCTCACAACCCTCGAGGGGAAGGACACGCCCGGCAAGGTGCGCGCGCTCTGCGCGAAGGGCATGCATCCAAAGCCCGGCGACCCGTCGATCCCGTCCGTCGCCGCGATCTGTATCTACCCGACGCTGATCCCGGAGGCCAAGGACGCGCTCAAGGGCTCCGGCGTGAAGGTCGCGAGCGTCGCGACGGGCTTCCCGTCGGGCCAGACCTACCGATCGATCAAGATCGCCGAGGTGAAAGAGGCCGTCGCGGCCGGGGCCGACGAGGTCGACATGGTCATCGACCGCGGCGCCTTCCTCGCGGGCGACTACAAGACCGTGTTCGACGAGATCGTCGACATCAAGGAGGCGTGCGGCGAGGCGCACCTCAAGGTAATCCTCGAGACGGGTGAGCTCGGCACGTTCGACCAGGTTCGCCGCGCATCGATCCTCGCGATGGCCGCGGGCGCCGACTTCATCAAGACTTCGACCGGCAAGGTCACGCCTGCGGCGACGCTCCCGGTGACGCTCGTCATGCTCGAGGCGATCCGCGACTTCGAGAAGGCGACCGGCAAGCTCATCGGCATGAAGCCTGCCGGCGGCATCCGGACCGCCAAGGAAGCCATCCAGTACCTCGTCGTCCTGTACGAGACGCTCGGCCCGCGCTGGATGACGCCCGATCGCTTCCGCTTCGGTGCCTCGTCGCTGCTCAACGACGTGCTCATGCAGATCGAGAAGGAACGAACCGGGGCCTACCAGGACCCGGACAAGTTCACCCTCGACTGACGGCCGGAACCTGGTGACCGGGCCGCGCGTCACCGGCGCGATGCCACGTCTTGCCGGCCTGCTCCTGGTTTCGATCATCGTCGCCGCGTGCGGTGGTGCGTCCGCAACTGGCAGCACCGTGCCAACGGTGGGTCCGCAGCCCTCTGGCTGCGAGCCGGTGATCGTGACCGCGACGCCGACCTCGCCCCCGAAAGGCGGCTGCGGCGGTGTTGCGTTCGATGCCGGCGAGCTGCGACTCCTCGTGATGGACCGGCTGGGGGAGCGCTGGTACTGCGATCCCGACGAGTACCCCATCGCCCACGGCTCCGAGCTCGAGCGGGCGGTCGCGCGGTGGGACGAGATGGTCGCGGAGGGCGTCATCTTCAAGGCCGTGGCGAGCAAGCTCGGGATCAACGTCGCGGGCGCCGTCTCGGACACACAGAAGCAGGCGATCTATCACCTGTGGAAGAACGCCCTGTCGATCCCGATGGACCCCGTCGGGAGCGGTCAGTACCGCTTCGACTACCTGGCGATGCCACTCCCGGGCAAGGACCTCGGCACGCGGACGACCGGGATCATCGATGAAACTGGCAGGATGTCCATCGAGCAGACGGCGCCGGCGCAGGCGCCCAACTGCCCGATCTGCCTCGCGCGCGGCCAGGCGATCGACACACCGAACGGACCGGTCGCGGTGGAGTCCCTGCGGATGGGCGATCCGATCTGGACCCGCGACGCCGCCGGGCATCGCGTTGCCGGCACGGTCATCGCGCTCGGCTCCACGGAGGCGCCCGCGACGCACCGGGTGATCCGCCTGGCGCTCGCCGACGGCAGAACCATCACGGTGTCGCCGGGTCACCCGCTCGCCGACGGGCGGCAGGTGGGCACGCTGAAGGTCGGTGATGTGCTCGACGGCAGCCCGATCGTGGCGCTGGAATCCTTGCCGTACGGCGGTGGCGAAACGTTTGACGTGGTCGCGTCGGGCGCGACCGGCGGGTACTACGCGGACGGCATCCCGCTGGGGACGACGCTCCTGCCCTGAGCCGGTCCCGAGCTAGACGGCGGCCGGCGCCGCGCTCGCGTTCTCGAACGGTGGCATGTCCTCGAGCCGCCGGACGCCATCGACGGTCGAGGCGAGGAAGCCCGCCATCTTGCCGACCTGCCGGATCCGCTCGTCGACATCGAACGAGGAGTGCCCGGTCCCGAACAGGTAGAGCTCATACGGATGCTGCCGTTCCTTCAGCCGCTCGACGTACTTGAGGATCTGGGGCAGGGGACAGCGCGAGTCGTGCTCGGCGCCGAGGATCAGCATCGGCGCGCTGACGTCATCGACGTACTCGATCGGTGACCGTTCCTTCATGAGCTGCGGCACGTCCTGCGGCTCGCCACCGAGCAGCGCGCGGTCGTACGCCTGGAGGAGCGGCGACTCGTCGGCGTACGCGGACACGTAGTCCGCGACCGGCACGCCACCGACGCCGGCGACGAAACGGCCCGGATGCATGCCCTGCGTCAGCAGCGTCAGGTAGCCGCCCCACGACCAGCCACCGATCGCGGTCCGCTCGGGGTCCGCGATGCCGCGGGCGAGGAGGTCGTCGAGGCCCGCGATGATGTCCTCCACCTCGGGCCAACCGATGTTCCCGATCAGGGCATCACGCCACGCAGCGCCGAAGCCGATCGAGCCTCGGTAGTTGAGCATCGCGACGCAGAAGCCCATGTCCACGTAGGTCTGGACGTCGGGCTGCCAGCGATCCAGGTCCACCGCGGTCGGGCCGCCGTGGATGAAGAAGTACGTCGGCCATGGCTTCGGCGCGTCGGGCTCGACGAGCCAGCCGTGGACGCGCTGTCCGTGCGGGTTCTGGTACTCCCACTGCGTGTACGCACGCCCGTGTGGCGCCTCGCCCGGCGCCTTCAGGATCGGCTCTTCCTTGCCGATCTCGAACACGATCCCGGGCGTCTCGCCGTTCTGCAGCCGATACCAGATCGTGCCGTCGGGGCGGACGCGCGCACCGGTGAGGCTGCCGGCGCGGATCGGGAGCGGCGTGATCGCGCCGGACGCCATGTCGTACTTGTGCAGGTAGTGGCGGCCGTCCCGGAGCTCGAACAGGAGCAGCGCTGAGGCGTCGGGCCACCAGTCGGCAACCTCGGTGAAGCGGTCCCACGGGATCTCGAGCTCGGTCAGCTCACCCGTCTCGACATTCCAGATCGCCGGCCGGCGCTCGCCGCGTCGTTCGTGGCCGATCGCGATGCGCTGGTCGCCCGGGATCGGGGACCACGCGAACGCGCACAGCGCCAGCCCTTCGTCGCGCAGGTCCGCCTTCGTCTCGCCCGTTGCCGCATCGAGGATCCGAAGCGATGGGTGGATCTGGTCGCCATGCTCGGAATGCTCGACGCAGAGGAGCGTCTCATCGGCGGACAGGGCGCCCTGCTCCGGGCCGGCCATCGTCGCGTTGACGCCGCCGAGCTCAAGGGATTCCTCGCTGCCCGCGATCCTCGTCGCCGCGCCGCCGTCCTTCGCCGCCCAGATCCAGAAGCCGTCGCGGTCGTTGAGCGCCGCGACGATGCGCTTCCGGCCGATCGCCAGACCCGCATCCCAGCCCTCGGGCATGCCTTCGACGAACGGCTCCGGCTCGCCGCCGGCAAATGGCGCCGCGACCCAGAGGCCGGACTCGTCGCCGGTCGTGTCGCGATGCCAGACGACCCATTCGCCATCCTGCGTGATCTCGCCCGAGATCAGCCCGACGGGTTCATGGGTGATCTGCCGGCGCTCGCCGGTGGTTCGATCCCACGAGTGCAGCTGGTAGATGCCGCTCTCCGAGGACGCGTACACGAGCCGATCGGGCGCGTGGTTCGACCAGGTGGGGAAGCCGACGATCGGAGCGCGATACCGGCGCTGCCACAGGGGTTCTGGGGTGGGCACGGGCGGCAGGATAGCCGCCGGCGGACGATCGATCTGTCACAGTCGGGACACCTGGCGACTCAGGAGGTCGTCAGGTGTGGCAGGTGGAGGCGATCGAACCGGGACTGCGCTCGAGCACGAGCCGCGCAGACGTCGACCTCGAGTCGGCGTTTGCTTCGGCGCGCCCGCGGCTCGTCCGGATCGCGGCATCCCTCGTCGGCGCCGACACCGCCGAGGACGTCGTCCAGGACACGTACCTGACGGCACGTGCACGCATCTCGCAGCTGCGTGACGTGAGCGCCGTGGAGGCGTGGCTCGCCCGGATCTGCGTGCATCGGTGCTTCCGGGTGCGGCGCCGCGGTCGCCGCCTGCAGGAGCTGCTCGCGTTCGTGCCGTTCGCGCATTCGACGCCATCGGCGACGGGCCGCGTCGAGCTCCAGGAACTGGTCGAACGGCTGCCACCGCGCGAGCGTGCCGTCGTCGTGCTCCAGCATGGGTACGGCTACTCGCTCGCCGAAGTCGCGGAGCTCGTGGGGATCTCGCATGCGAACGCGCGCCAGATCGCATCGCGCACGCGAGCGCGCCTCATGCGCGCCTGGCAGGAGGCCGAGGCATGACGCAGCGCCGAGCCACCCGCCCCGGGGACCGCACGGAAGCCCGATTCGACGCCGAGCTGTCGCGGGCCGCGCGTGGCCTCGTGAGCGAGGACCTGCCGCGGGGCGTGCTGGATGCGGCGCTGGCGCCAGGTGCCGGTCTCGCAGGCTCGGTTCGCGGCCGCCGGCCCGTGCCCTTGTTCGCAGGGACCATTGCGGCGCTGGTGCTGCTGCTCGCCTCCGTGATCGCCCTCGCGCCCGGCGGGTTCCCACCCGCGTCGCCATCGCCGAGCCCGTCGCCTTCGCCCGCGGCGTCGCCGGCGGTCCACGGAGCCTTCCGGCCGACCATCGATATTCGCGCCGATTTCATGCACCTCCGATACAGCTGCGCGCCGGGCAGCGCCTTCTCGTCGATCGGGCCGAGCCCGAGCGATCCCCTTCGCGAAGGCGTGGTCTGCACGGCGCCTGCCGACGCCGGGCCGTACATCTCGGTCGTGATCGTGAGCGAGGCGGCCGACGGCCGGCCGGTGGAGATCCACGCCAAGGCAGACCTCACGGAGGCCGACACGCCCGCGGCGCGGAGCGAGATCGCGGTACCCCTCGCCAAGTCGGCGGCGATCGCCGCCTCGGGCCAGGCAGTCGGCAACGCCCTGGCCCAGTGGGTGCTCGACACGATACGGACGCTCGAGCCGTCCGGAAGCGAATCCACCGAGGTCCTGGGCTTCTCCATGCAGCTCCTTCGCAACCCGAACGGCGGGTACCAGCTCTTCGTCCGCGCGATCTGACGGCGAGCCCGGTTGTCACACCGGTCGGTCCCGCTGACTCCGAAGGGCATGCAACGACCACTCGCGCCCACGATCCTGCTCACCTTCGCCATCGCCGGCTGCGCGACGAGCGGCTCGACGCCGCAACCCTCGCCGTCGACCGGGTCCGCCACCGTGCCGACCGCGTCCTCTGGAACCCCGGCGCCCGCGAGCACCCCGAACGCGACGGTCGCGCTCGGCCCGTCGATGCGCGTGGCGCTCGACACGTCGGGCCCGATGGTCGCGTCCGACGCCGGCCCGAAGGACCATGTGTGGGACCTGCCGGCGACGGCCGCACGCGACAGGGACGGTGGTTTCGTCCTGTTCATCGTCTGGTTCGGCGACGCGGCTGGCGACCAGATCGTCACCGTGGCCCACTCGGACGACGGGCGGCATTGGCAGATCGGCAAGGACGCGATCCTCGACGACCTCGGCATGGACCTCGTGCGGCCGATGGCGATCCCATCCGCGGGGCTCCAGCTCGACGATGGGACGTGGCGCCTCTATGGCTGGGCCGCTCACCGCGCGAGCTCAACGTCCTTTACGAGCTGGGCCGCGAGCGCACCGAAGCCCGAGGGGCCGTGGAGCCTGGACGCCGCCAGTGCCCTGGACAAGGGCGCCAGCGGATCGTGGGACAGCCAGACGGCAGCGATCGGCGCGGTCCGCCGCGACGGCGACGGCTTCGTCACGTGGTACGAGGGCCAGGGCCCTGGGAACAGTGCGCGAGGCGAGATCGGCTACGCGACCAGTGCGGATGGGCTGGCCTGGCAGAAGGCGCCGGACCCGGTCATCCGTCGTGGCATCTGTGGCGCCGGCACGTCCGTGGCGATCACCCAGCCGCAGGTCGAGGGCTGGTCCGGCGGGCTCGCGGCCTTGTTCGCGGGGACCGGCGACGCGGACCAGCGCGGCGACGTGTTCGGCGCAACGAGCGTCGACGGCCGAACGTGGACGTGCGCATCCACGGAACCGCTGCTCCGAGCCGACGACATCCCTGGCAGCCAGGGCATCCACACGATCGCATCTGTGCCGCTCGATGGCAACCGGTTCGAGCTGATCGTCGAGTCCCTGGCGGGCAATCGATCGGAGCTCTGGTCGGCGATCGTCGAGGTCGGACCCTGAGGGGATGGGTCGGCCCCGAAGCTGCAGGCCGGCGCGGGGACGGCGCAGTGCTCGCTTCGCTACCGTTGCGGCCATGGCAGGCAGCAGCATCGGCGGGATCGGCGGACGGGCGCTCGCGGCGCGGCTAGGGCGGGTCGGCGTGTGGAGCTTCGCATTGCAGCGGCTCACGGCCTCGGCCACCGGCGACGCCATGCGGGCATTCGAGGCGGCGGGCTATCCGACCGTGTGGATGCCGGAGAGCCTCGGCTCGAAGGAGGTCTTCGCGCACGCCGGGATCATGCTGCGCGGGTCCGAGAAGGCGATCGTCGCGCCCGGCATCGCGAGCATCTACGCCCGCGACCCGATGGCGATGGCGAACGGGGCACGCTCCCTCGCCGAGGCGTTTCCGGGTCGGTTCGTGCTCGGGATCGGCGTGAGCCACGCGCCGTCGGTGGCGATGCGCGGCGGCGACTACGGCAAGCCGATCGAGACGATGACGGCCTACCTCGACGGCATGGCGACCGCTTCGTGGGCCGGCCCGGAGCTCGCGGAGCCCGTGCCGCTCGTCCTGGCCGCACTCGGACCTCGGATGCTGGAGCTCGCGGCGGCACGTGCCGACGGCGCGCATCCGTACTTCGTGCCGGTCGAGTACACGCCGGAAGCGCGCAAGGCCCTGGGCGCAGACCCGTGTCTCGCGGTCGAGATGACCGCGGTCCTGTCGACTGACGCCGACACCGCACGACGCATCGGCCGCGCGTTCGCGAAGCACTACCTCGCGCTGCCGAACTACGCGAACAACCTGCGCCGGCTTGGCTGGTCCGATTCGGACATCGCGAACGACGGCAGCGACAGGCTCATCGATGCCGTGATCGCCTGGGGCGACGCCTCCGCGATCGTGTCGCGAGTGAAGGCGCACCTCGATGCCGGCGCCGACCATGTGTGCGTCCAGCTTCGTGCAGAGTCCTCCGCCGATCCAGCGGTCGAAGGCTTCCGCGAGCTGGCAGCGGGGCTGCTCGCGCTCTGACCCCGGCGAGCGGGCGGGTATGATCCCCGCGTGACCGACACCAAGGCGCTCCGACCCTGGTCGGGAGATCGCGCGCCGGCCGACTGGGGCCTCGGCGACGGCCAGGCGGTGCCCTGGGAGTACGCCCCGGCGCCCGAATCAAAGGACGTCGTCACGATCAAGCCGCGCTACGGCCTGTTCATCGACGGCAAGGAAGTGCCGGCGACCGGCGGCGGCGTCTTCTCGACGGTCAACCCCGCGACAGAGCAGGTCATCGCCGAGGTCTCGAAGGCCACGACCGAGGACGTCGATCGCGCCGTCCGGGCTGCGCGCCGCGCGCAGAGGACCCGCTGGGGCAATCTGCCCGGCAAGGAGCGCGCGAAGTACCTGTTCCGGATCGCGCGGATCCTCCAGGAGCGATCACGCGAGTTCGCGGTGCTCGAGACGATGGACTCCGGCAAGCCGATCAAGGAATCGCGCGACGTCGATATCCCGCTCGTCGCGAACCACTTCTGGTACTACGCGGGCTGGGCGGACAAGCTCGACTATGCGTTCCCGGGCCGCAACGCCGCGCCGCTGGGCGTGGCCGCGCAGGTCATCCCGTGGAACTTCCCGCTCCTGATGCTCGCGTGGAAGATCGCGCCGGCACTGGCCGCCGGCAACACGGTCGTCCTGAAGCCCGCGTCCACGACGCCGCTCTCCGCCCTCCTGTTCGCCGAGGTCTGCCAGCAGGCCGACCTGCCGCCGGGGGTCGTGAACATCGTGCCGGGACCGTCGGACATCGGGATGCACCTCGTGTCGCATCCGGACGTCGACAAGGTCGCGTTCACGGGCTCGACCGGCGTCGGCAAGCTGATCCACAAGGCGACCGCCGGGACCGAGAAGGCGCTCACGCTCGAGCTCGGCGGCAAGGCCGCGAACATCGTGTTCGAGGACGCCGCCCTCGACCAGGCGGTCGAGGGCATCGTCAACGGCATCTACTTCAACCAGGGCGAGGTGTGCTGCGCCGGCTCGCGTCTGCTCGTCCAGGAGTCCGTCGCGTCGCCGTTGATCGAGAAGCTCAAGGACCGGCTGTCGACCATTCGCGTGGGCGATCCGCTCGACAAGAACACCGATGTCGGCGCGATCAACTCGAAGAACCAGCTCGAGAAGATCACGGAATTGGTGGCGGCCGGGGTGGACGAGGGCGCGGAGCTGTACCAGCCCGCCTGCGACCTCCCCGAGCGCGGCTACTTCTTCCGGCCGACGCTGTTCACGAACGTCGCGCAGTCGCATCGGATCGCGCGCGAGGAGATCTTCGGACCGGTGCTGTCCGTGCTCACGTTCCGGACGCCCGACGAGGCGGTCGAGAAGGCGAACAACACGGAGTACGGCCTGTCGGCCGGCGTCTGGACGGAGAAGGGGAGCCGCATCCTCTGGATGGTCCGCAAGATGAAGGCCGGCGTCGTCTGGGCGAACACGTTCAACCGCTTCGACCCGACCTCGCCCTTCGGCGGCTACAAGGAATCCGGCTTCGGCCGCGAGGGCGGCATGCCCGGCCTCCACGCCTACGTGCGCCTCGAGGACCGCTGATCATGCTCCAGGCCCACTCCGTTGCCGCGTCGTCTTGTGAGGACGGGTTTTCTGCCGGAATCGCGAGGATTCGGCCTGTCAGGACGGTGGACAGCACGATTGGCCCCGCATTCGGCCCGATATCCGTCATTCCTCGTCCTGCCAGGACGGCCGGTAGCCAAACGGGCGAGAAGTTCGTTCTGCCAGGACGACGGGTGCTCTGATGGCCGTCCCGAAGCAGCCCTCGAACCGCAAGACGCCTGCGAAGCGCACGCCGCCGACCCGGCGCAACACCGCCCTGACCACGACGACCGCGGCGGCCGCGGCGGCGTCGGCATCCGCCAGTCGCATCGACGTCCGCAAGACGTACAAGCTCTACATCGGCGGCCAGTTCCCGCGCTCCGAGTCCGGGCGCTCCTACGTGGTGAACGCCGCGGACGGCAAGCCCCTCGCCAACGCAGTTCGCGCGTCGCGCAAGGACCTCCGTGATGCCGTTCGGTCCGCGCGTGCCGCGTTCCAGCCCTGGGCCGACCGGACCGCGATGAACCGGGGCCAGATCCTCTACCGCGTGGCCGAGCTCATGGAGGGCCGCCGCGAGCAGTTCGTCGTCGAGGTCGCGACCGCCGAGGGGCTGAAGCCAGCGGCCGCCGAGGCCGTCGTCGATCGCGCCATCGACCGCTGGGTCTGGTACGCGGGCTGGGCGGACAAGATCGCCCAGGTCCTCGGGTCGTCCAACCCGGTCGCTTCGGATTACTTCAACTTCACCATCCCGGAGCCGACCGGCGTCGTCGGGATCGTCGCGCCGGAGACCTCGTCGCTGCTGGGGCTCGTGAGCCGGCTCGCGCCGCCGCTCGTCGCCGGCAACAGCGTCGTCGTCCTCGCCTCGGAGTCCCGCCCGCTGCCCGCGATCTCGCTGACCGAGGTCCTCGCAACCTCCGACGTGCCCGGCGGCGTGATCAACGTCCTGACCGGCCGCAAGCCCGAGCTCATCCCGTGGCTCGCCGCCCACGAGGACGTCGATGCGCTCGACGTCTGGGGCGTACCGGACGATCTGCGCCAGTCGGTCGAGCTCACGGCCGCCGACTCCGTGAAGCGCGTCGCGCGCCGGCCGCGGGGCGCCATCGACGCCAAGTTCGACTGGCTCGACGACCGCGCCGCCGAGCGCCCCGAGTGGATCGCCGCGTTCCTGGAGATGAAGACGGTCTGGCACCCGATCGGCCTGTAAGCCGGCCGGCGCATCTCCAGCTACGTGAAGCAGTTCGCCGCCGCACGGCATCCATAGGGTGAGACCGGCACCGAGCGTGCCGGCAGCAAGCACCCGCGTGGAGGCGACATGCGCGCGTTCTTCCGATCTGCCCTGGCTATTGCGAGCCTCGGCGCCATCATCCTGGTTCCCGTGTCGGTTGCCGACGCAGCCGGCACGAAGGTCTCTGTCGCGAACCTGCGCGGCCCATTGATCAACGTCGGGTTCACGACGCTGGATCCGAGCGGCTGCATCGAGACCGACACCTTCGTCAGCGCGAACACACCGTCGTACCAGCAGCTGCCCGGCCGGCCGGTGACGACAACCGTCGCGTCCGTGAACATCTTCGAATACGACTCGTGTACCGATACGACGATCCTGGACGCGTCCGGCCTCGACGAGAACCTGCCGGCCGGCGCGCTCCAGGTCTCGAACCAGCTCGATCGGGCCTCGTTCGTCGCGACCATCCCAATGGTGAACATCGACACCAACGAAACGTTCAGCGTCGACGTGAACGTCTCGCTCGTCGGGACGAGCACGATCCATCGCGACGACGTGAACTCGAACGACTTCTACGGCGGCGGGTGCCACGTCCTCAACCGGTGGAAGGGCTCCGGCCGGACGGCGTCGGCAACCGGCACCGTCAGCGATGGAGTCACGAACTACACACCCAACCCGACCGAAGCCGGTGAGATCGGCTACGTCATCGACGGCTTCGAGGTCATCGGCTGCGCATAGTCCTGCTGGAGGGGCCGGGCCGCACGCGGTCCGGCTTCTTCTTCGGCGTCAAGTTTCAGACTTGACTGAAACTTCTGAAGGGCGTAGCGTCAGAAGTTGTGACGCCCGGCGAGAGCCAGTTCGTGGAGGAGATGGGCCAGTTCCTGGCCAGCCTCGGCATGACGCCGATGGCAGGCCGGATGTGGGGCTGGCTCCTCATCTGCGAGCAGCCTGACCAGACGGCCACCGACATCGCCGCGGCGCTGCACGCCAGCCGCGGCTCGATCTCCGGGACGGCGCGCCTCCTCGCGACGAGCGGGTTGATCCGCAGGACCACGAAGCCGGGCGACCGGCGCGAGTACTTCTCGGCGCCGCCGGAAGGCCTCGACCTGTTGCTCAACAACGCCGCGGGGATCTATCACCAGATGCGGGCCATCGCCGTGCGCGGGCTGGATGCCATCGCCGACCGGCCGCCCGAATCGAAGGCGCGACTCCAGGAGTTCCACGACGTGATGGGGTTCGTCGAGCGAGAGGTTCCGCGCGTGATCGCGGAGTACCTGCGCGAGCGATCGAAAGGGAAGGCATGACCGCAGTCATCGAGACGAGCAAGCTCACCAAATCGTACGGCCAGTTCCGCGGCATCCGCGATGTCGATCTCGTCGTGAACGAGGGCGAGATCTTCGGCTTCCTCGGACCCAACGGCGCCGGCAAGACGACGACGATCCGCGTCCTGCTCGACCTGATCCGCCCGACGTCCGGCACCGCGAAGGTGTTCGGCCTCGGCGCGTCGGATGACCCCGTCTCGATCCATCGCCGGATCGGCTACCTGCCGGGCGAGTGGAACCTGTACGACCGGCTGACGGGCTCGGAGACGATCCGTTACTTCGGCAACCTGCGCGGTGGCGTCGACAAGGCATACGTGGACCAGCTCGTCCAGCGCCTGGACCTCGACCCGAGCCGGCGCTTCCGCGAGTACTCCAAGGGCAACAAGCAGAAGGTCGGGCTGATCACAGCGCTCCAGCACAAGCCGGAGCTGCTGATCCTCGACGAGCCGACATCGGGCCTCGATCCGCTCGTCCAGCAGACGTTCAACGAGCTGCTCTTCGAGGCACGCGGCGAGGGCCGCACGGTGTTCCTGAGCTCGCACATCATCAGCGAGGTCGAGCGGACCTGCGATCGCGTGGCGATCATCCGCGAGGGCCGCCTCGTGCGCGTCGACACCGTCGAGGGCGTGCGCAACCTGGCCGCCCACGAGGTCGAGCTGCGGTTCGGCGCACCCGTGGATCCTGCGCCGTTCGCCGCGCTCGACGGCGTTGGCAACATCGCGGTCGAAGGCCGCGCGCTCCGAATGCTGGTCACTGGCGCCATCGCGCCGGTGGTCCGCCTGGCGGGCCAGTACGAGCTCGTCGACTTCGTCAGCCGTGAGCCCTCGCTCGAGGAGGTCTTCCTCTCCGAGTACGGTTCCGCGCCGGCAGGCGCCGGGAATGGAGCCTCGAAGTGACCGCCGCGTCATCGAGCTCGATGCTCATCGCGCCGAGCTTCACCTCGCGGCTGCTCGGCCTCGGATCCGTCTTCGGCAAGACCTTCCGCGACAGCCGCCGGACGGCGATCGTCCTCGGCCTCGTGGTGGCGATGATCGTCATCGTCACCGCGATCTCGCTCGCGCAGGAGTTCAACACGGTCGAGAAGCGGCTCGCGTTCGCGGCCCAGCTCGGTGGCCTGCCGCCGATCTTCCAGGGGATGCTCGGCGAGATGGTCAACATCGAACGCCTCGGCGGGTTCCTGTCGTGGCGCGTGATCAACTTCATGCCGCTCATCCTCGGCATCTGGAGCGTCGTCGCGCTCTCCGGGCTGCTCGCGGGCGAGCTGAGCCGCGGCAGCCTCGACCTGCTCGCGACCACGCCCAGCTCGCGCGTCCGGCTCGCCATCGAGAAGCTCGGCGGCTACCTGGTCGCCCTCGCGCTCACCATGGCCCTGTTCGCGATCGGCGTCCAGGTGGCCCTCGTCGCCTTCGGCTCCCTGCCCGGCGACACCGTCGATGCGCGCCAGCTCATCGGCCACACGGTGTGGCTCGCGGTCATGACGTTGACGCCCGGCGCACTCGCGTTCGCCGTGGCCCCGGCGCTCGGCCGTGGCGGCGGGCTCGCAGTTGGCGGTATCGCGCTCTTCGCCAGCTTCATGATCAACGCGTACTCGGGCTCGATTGCGAGCCTCCAATCGCTCGAGCCGATCTCCTACTTCTCGCTGACCGTGCACCATCGGCCCCTCGCGGGGATCGAGGACTGGGGAGCGGTCGGTGTGCTCGCCGCGGTGAATCTCATCTTTCTCGCGGTGGGCCTGTTCCTGTTCGCCCGACGGGACCTGCTCGTACCCACGGGCGGGCGGTTCCAGCCGCCATCGATCGGCGTGTTCCTGCGCGGTCCGTTCACCCGGAGCCTCGGTGAGCGGATGCCGGCGGCGGTCATCTGGGGACTCGGGCTCGCGCTCTTCGGCGCGATCATCGCGGGCTCGGTCGACGAGTTCGTGAAGGCGCTCGGCAGCATCCCGCAGATCCTCGAGATGATCCGCCAGATCTTCCCCGACGCCGACATCACGACCGCGCCCGGGTTCCTGCAGCTGGCGTTCTTCTCCGAGGCGATCCTGTTCGTCAGCGTGGCAACTGCGCTGATCGTGGCCGGCTGGTCGTCGGACGAAGGCGAGCGGCGGCTCGAGCTCGTGCTCGGCGCGCCGATGACCCGCATGGGCTGGGCACTCCAGAGCGGGTTTGCGGTGCAGGTGGCTATCGGGGTGATGACGGCGCTGTTCGTCGCCGGCGTCATCGGGGCGGCGGCATCGCAGGCGGCCGGCGGCGACCTCGCGGCCGTCGCGGGCGGAGTCGCCGTGCTCGGGCTCTACGCCATGGCGCTGGCCGGGGTGGGCCTCGCCGTTGGCGGCCTCGTCCGTCCGAACCTCGCCGCGCCCGTGACGCTCATCCTCGCGATCGGGTTCTTCCTCCTGGAGCTCATCGGCTCGATCGCGAAGTTCCCCGACGTGGTCCTCGACCTGGCATTGAGCCGGCACCTCGGGCGGCCGATGCTGGGCGCCTTCGACTGGCCGGGCATGGCGGTGTGCGCCGCGCTCGCGATCGGTGGCGTGATCGTGTGTGCGTACGGCATGCGCCGGCGGGACATCGGGCGCTAGCGCGCCCACGCGGGACCGCGCGCCGCCTAGGCTGCGCGCGTGCCCACGCTCGCCATCGCGCTCGTCCTCGTCGCGGCGGTCCTGCACGCCGGCTGGAACGTCCTGCTCAAGACGTCGGGCGACACGCTCACGACCGCGGTCCGCCTCCAGGCGATCGGCACGGTCGTCCTCGTGCCGGTCGCGATCATCGCCTGGCTTGCCAACGGGCAACCCGTGGTTTCCGGGTATGCCTTCGTGCTCGCGATGGTGTCGGCGGTGCTCGAGGCGACCTACTTCGTCTGCCTCGCGTCCGCCTACCGGCGTGGCGGGCTATCGCTCGTGTATCCGCTCGCCCGAGGTTCCGCGCCGCTGCTGGCGGTGGGGGTCGGGATCGGGCTGCTCGGGGAGCAGTTGGTGGCACTCGCCCTCGCCGGCGTCGGGTTCCTGCTGGCCGGTATCCTGTTGGTCGCCCGGCCGTGGCAGGCGTTCCGCGCTGCGGATGCGTCGCAACGGGCGGCCATTGGCTTTGCGCTCCTCACCGGGGCGTCGATCGCCGCGTATTCGACGGTCGACCGGCTCGGCGTGCGCGAGGCGCCCCCATGGCTGTACGGGGCGATCCTGGCGGTGGGCTCGTCGATCCTCACGTTTTCGGTCGTGACGATCGGCCGGCGGCAGGGCTGGCTCGCGCCCGCGGCGGCACCCAGGGAAGGCACTCCCACTGGGATGCGCGCACTCGGGCGCGACGCCGCAGCCGGGGTCCTCTCGCTGACCGCGTACCTGCTTGTGCTCATCGCCTATTCGATCGCTCCGCTCGCGACCGTGGCGCCGCTGCGGGAATCGGGGATCGTGCTTGCGGCCGCGTGGGGCGCCATTCGGCTCAGGGAAGCGAAGGGCCGGCGCGACGCGGGCGCCCGGATCGCCGCCGCAGGTCTCGTGCTGGTGGGCGCCGCGCTGCTCGCGATCGCGCGCTAGACGCCAGTCGAGCCGCTACGGCTTCGGCACGGCCTCGGCGGGCGACAGCTGCCGGCCCCAGATGCGGCGCGTCCCGTACCTGCTGTTCACCAGCGCCACACCGCCGAGCACCAGTGCGGTACCGGCGATGACGATCGCATCGATTTGCTCCCCGAGCATCAGGGCGCCCGACACGATGCCGACGACGGGGAGCAGGTAGGAAAGCTGCGCCGTGCCGGTCGCACCGATGCGGGATAGCAGCCGGAACTGCACGAGGTAGGCAAGCCCTGAGCCGAGCAGGCCCAGCCACACGACCGCCAGGATCGCGCTGCCGTTCCAGTTGACGCCGAGCGGCTGCTCGAAGGCGAAGGCAAGGATCGAGACCATCACCAGGGCGAACGCGACTTGGAACGCCGCGGGCACCACCGGTCGCAGGCCGCGGCTCCGTAGCATCCGCCGCGAGTACACGGCGCCGATCGCGTACGAGATGGTCGACCCGATGAGCGCGAGCTCGCCGCTCACCGCGCTGCCGGCTGCCGACCCGGAGGTCAGTCCGGGCGCGACGAGGACGATCACCCCAACGTAGCCGACGATCACGCCGACGAGCCGGTTGAGCGTGATCGGCTCGTCGTGGAACACGATCGCCGCGAGCACGATCACGATGAGCGGCATCGCGCCGTTGAGGATCGCCGCGATCGCCGAGTCGACCGAGCGTTCGGCGGTCGTGATGAGCGTGAACGGGATCACGACGTTGATCACGGCCATCACGAACAGGTGCCCGTAGGTCCGCGGGTCGCGCGGCAGCGGCGTCTTCGTCATCACGACGACCGTCGCGAGCAGCGCCAGCCCGATCGCCAGCCGTGTCGCGATGAGCGTGAAGGTCGGCAGGCCATTGTCGACGCCGAGCTTGATGAAGGCGTAGCTCGTGCCCCACATGAGGCCCAGGGCGAGGAGCAGCAGCAGGTCGGAGCGGGTCGGGCGGGCGATCATCGCCGGAGTGTAGCGCGGGCTTGGCCTAGCGCAGTGGGCCAAACGCGGGCCGCGGCAGCCGCACCCCGCAGGGAGGAATCCGTCGCGAGGCGTGGAGTCGGCCGTTCGACCGATGCCGCGATCGATGTCGGACCCGACGATCCCCTCGAACGTCGGGCCCTTCTGCCCGGGCGCATGGGAGGTCCGAAACGAAGATGGACCATCGACGCCGGAGGCATGGTCGCGCGGTGGTCGCGGCGGCCATGATCGCGCTCACGATGCGGGTGGGGTCCATGGGAGGAGCGGCATCGGTCCTGGCTGCGTCGACGTGCGCGCCGAGAACGACGACGACCAGCTTCCACGAAGAGCATGTCGGGGAAGGGTCGCTGGGTCCCGTCTTCACGATCCCGGCCGACGTCCAGAGCGTGCCCACGTGGTCCGGGTCCTTCCCCACCCGACGGCAAGGCGTATCTGTACACCATGGTCGGGACCGACCCAGCGGCCGGCTCCGCCACGACGACCGTGCCCGTCCTCCTCGTGCCGTTGCGGTATGACGCCGGCGGCGTCTTCACCTCCCCGTCGACGCCCTGCTAGGCCGCGACGGAAGTTGCGCAATCGAGAAATCGGTCGTCCGGCGGCGCGCAGGTCGGTCGGTCGACCGATGGCACGCGAAGCCTTCGCGCCCACGCTCACCGAGACGCATTCGACGTCAAGCCACTCGAGCAGGAGGAAGCCAATGGCCAAGTTCATGGACGTGCACAACGGGTTCTTCGGTGTCACGCAGGCCCAGCTCGCCGAGGCACATGGTCGCGATCTCGCGATCGAGGCCGAGGAAGGTGTCCACTACGAGCAGGCGTGGCTCGACCCCGATGCCGGCAAGGTCTTCTGCCTTGTGACCGGGCCATCCAGGGAGGCCGTGATGCGCGTGCACGAGCGCGCGGGCCATCCGACTCCGGAAGTCTATGCAGTCCCCTTCGAGGTTTGACATGCAGCGAATGAAGCTCAGCGGACGCGCGCGGATCCGGGCCCTCACGGGCCTCGTGCTCGCCCTCACCGTCATCTCCGCGTCAAGCGGTGTGGCCGAAGCCACGAACACCCATGCCAAGGGCCGCGCCACAGCGGGTGACGCGCTCGACATCGCCGCGGCCCGGATGGTTTCGGCTCGCTTTGCCGACATCAACGAGGCCTACGCCGAGGGCTACGTCAACTTCTACAAGTGCACCGAGCAGCCCGGCGTCGGGACGATGGGCCAGCACCTCGTCAACCTCGACTACGTCGGCGATCCCGCGGTCAACCCGCTTCGCCCCGAGGCGCTCGTCTACGAGCCCACAGTCAACGGCGGCTGGCGACTCGTTGCCGTCGAGTACGTCGTGATGAAGGCCGACTGGGAGGCCGCGTTCGGAACGCAGCGCACCCCGACCGTGCTGGGCCAGGACATGCTCTTCCGCGCGGCCGGCAACCGCTATGGCCTGCCGGACTTCTACGAGCGGCATGCGTGGCTCTACAAGACCAATCCCGACGGGCTGTTTGCGGACTGGAACCCGAAGCTGACCTGCCGCGGAACCGGTGACAACGGCGGCTGAACGGGAAACGCCTGGATGGCACGGAGGCCGGCCCCACCGGGGCCGGCCTCCGAGATTCATCCTTCCTTCGCAGGCTGCGCGGGACGCCGCCACTCCGCGGGACGCCGCAGCTCAGTGCCGAGCGGCGATCGCAGCCTCCGATCCGGCCGGCGGTCGCGCGGTAGGCCCCAGGGTCGCCACCCAAGCGGCGATCTCCGCGCGCCGCCCCACGCCGAGCTTGGCGAGGATGTGCTCGACGTGGGTGCTGACCGTCTTTGGCGCGACGAACAGCACGTCGGCGATCTGAGCGTTCGTGAGCCCCTCGGCAATCTGGCGCGCGACCTCGAACTCGCGCACCGACAGCGGACGCCAGGGCTCGGCGTCGAGGCCGCGTCCGCGTCCTGCTCGGCCGAGCTCGGCAGCCCGCGCGAGCAGCGGCTCACTTCCCAGTCGGGCGGCCGTCTCACGGACCTCCACGAGCACGCTATTGGCCGCGGCGTGCCGGCCGAACCGGGTCAGGCAGCTGACGAGGTCGAGTCTCGCCCAGGATGCCTCCCACGTCCGGACGCGTTCGTCCCAGCCCTTGATCGCCCGCTCCAACGCCTCCCGGGAGGCGGCGAGCGATCCGCCGGCCAGGCGGATCAGCCCCTCGGCATGCGCAAGCGCAGGTCCCGCGATCGGGTCCCAGCCGGCGAGGTGCTCCCGCGATCGCGACAACCAGCGATCGGCGTCAGCGGGACGACGTGCTTCGAGCAGCGCGCGCGTTCCGGTGACCACGATCGGAATGAAGAGGGCTCGTTCGCGCATCTCGACGGCGATGTCGAATGCTTCGTTGCACAGGGCCACGGCGCGCTCGGAGTCCCCGGACACGAGCGCCACCTCCGCGAGACCCCAGATCGGCGTCAGCAGGAACTGCACCTCTCCGATCGCACGGCCGACGGCGAGCGATTCCTCGAGCCAGCGGCGGGCCTCCTCGAAGCGGCCGCGTCCCAACGCGACGAGACCGACCACGTCGAGCGATCCGATCGTTCCCCTCGCGCAGCCGCGGTCCACGAGCTCGTGACGCGCCCGTTCGTCCGCCGCCTCCCATTCGCCGCTGCCCCAGTCGAGGAGGGCCGTCGTCGTGGCCATCATCTGCCGGCAGTGCGATTGCTCGATGGCATCGGCGTACTGGAGGCCTTCGCGCAGCGCCAGCTCCGTCGCTCGGCGGTCCATGACGCGGGCGGCCATGATGGCGATGTTCCGGTACCCGGTGACGCCGACCGACTCGAACCCCTCGTCCCGTGCGGCCCTGGCGGCTTGCAACCCATCGGAGATGCCGGATTCGAAGCGGCCGTCCGCGATGTCGATCCGCGCGCGCAGGAGGTCGTTGTCGAGCAGCGTCGCTCGGTCCGCGAGGCGCTGTGCAATCGCAGTCGAAGCGTCGATGTCGGCGCGCGCCTCCTGGAACAGCGAGCGCACGAACTTGCCCGAGGCGCGGAGCGTCAGGAGGTTGGCCTTGAGTCGATCGCCGTCATCGCTCCGCGCGAGGGCGTCGATCTCGGCCAGCGCCTCGTCGACCATCCGGTCGACCTCTTCTGCGGGGGAGCCATCCCGGGACGGCAGGACCGACGCCAACGACAACATCGCCGCCGCCTCGAGCGGCTTACCGGCATCGCGGTAGAGCTCGCGCGCGCGGAGCGCGGCGGCCGCGGTCTCCTCGTTGTGCTCGATGGCGGCCGCGGCTTCGGCGAACCGGGCATGGAGGTCGGCCTGCTCTTCGAGCGCCAGGTCGGATGGCATGTTCGCGATCGCGCGCTGGTACAGCTCGAAGGCCTCATGGCGGGCGGAGATGCGGCTGGCTTCTCGTGCCGCTGTCAGCGATGCGCGGTACGCCTGGGGCCGCAGGCCCGCTCGTTCGTAGTGCCGAGAGGCGTGGATGCCGCTTGCGTTTTGCAGCCCCATGCCGAACTCGGCGGCCTGCGCGTGGAAGCGACGCAGCTGCGCGGGTGGCAGGTCGCTGTAGATCGCATCGCGAAGGAGCTGATGGCGGAAGTCGTAGTAGCCCTCGTCGACATAGTTGAACGGCCGCAGCATCGCGGCCTCGACGAGCTCCTGGAGTGGCGCGTCCAGCTCCGCGAGCGGCCGGCCGATCATCCCCGAGATCAGGTCAGGACTGAAGTACCGTCCAACGACGGCCCCCGCGCGCGCCACCAGCTGTGCCTCATCGGAGAGTCGCTCGACACGCGCCAGCACGGCATCACTGATCGTGTCGGGGACGTGCGCGTCGCGGATCGCCTGGCCTTCGATCGGGCCCTCGACCTGCAGTGCCCCGAGCAGCTCCTCGATGTGCAGCGGGATGCCATTCGTCCGTGAGTACACCGCCTCGACGACATCTCGTGGTGCCGGCAGCTCGCCGCCGAAGATCAGGCTCGTGGCGATCGCAGTCTGGTCGAGCGTGAGCGGCTGCAGCCGGACCTCCTCGGCGAGCCGCTGGCTCAGGATCCGGGAACGCCATTCGCGATGCAGGCCATCGGCAGGGAACTCGTCCGGGCGATAGCCGACCAGGAGCAGGAGGGGCACCTCCGTCACGTGTCGGGCGAGCTCACCGATGACCTCGAGGCTCATCTCGTCGGCCCAGTGCAGGTCATCGAACATGAGCGCGGTCGGCCGGTCGATGGCTTCGAGCAATCGATCGGCGACGCCGCGGACGATCAGCCGGCGCGAGCCGAGGGCATCCCCCTCATGGTCCCCCGTGATCGCACGCAGGTCCTCATGGAGCGTGCCCCAGTCCTGCGCGGCGCGAATACCCGCAGCGAAATCCTTGATCGAGGCCAGTGGGACCAGGACGTCCTGCGGAGCGACCAGCCCGCCATCCACCCGGAGACCGGCCGCCTCGGCCTTGACCGCCACGGCTCGCAGCAGGCGGGTCTTGCCGAGCCCGGCGGAGCCGGCCAGGAAGAGCGCGTGCCCTCGTCCCTGCGCTGTCTGCGCGACGAGGTGGTCGATGAGCTCGAGCATGTCGTCCCGCCCCACGATGACGGGACAGAGCACAGAGCCAGAGCGCTGCATGGCGCGAAGTGTAGGACCGAGGGGAATTGCCTCGGCATCCGTCACATGACCGATTTTTCGAAGGAGCGAGACCCCATCGGTCGATTCACCGATGGCATCGGTTGTCGCGAATCCGAGTCTTCGTCCTGCTTCACCAACGAGGCGAACGGAGGCACGACGAGATGACGCACCGACACTCGAACGGAACCCGGCTCCTCCACATCATCGCCACGCCGCGCGGGCTGGCATCGAACACGGGCCGCGTCTCGAGCTCCGTGCTCGAGGCGTTCTGCGAGGCGGACGACGACCTCGACGTCACGACCCTCGACCTGTTCCGCGCCGATCTGCCGTCGGTGGCCGGCCGCAACATCGAGACCAAGTACCGGCTCATGACCGGGCAGGAGGTCGACGAGGACTCCAAGGCGTCCTGGAGCGAGATCGAGAGCACGATCCAGCAGTTCCTCGACGCGGACGTCTACCTGCTCACCGTCCCGATGTGGAACCTCGGCATTCTACGTCCTCAAGTACTACATCGACGCGATCGTCCAGCCGGGCTACCTCTTCCGATACACGCCCGAGGGCATGGTCGAGCCGCTCGTCCACGGCAAGAAGATGGTCGTGGTCATGTCGTCCGGCTCCGACTACACGCCTGAGTACATGAAGCCGTTCGACTTCGCCGAGCCGTACCTGCGCGCGATCTTCGGCTTCGTCGGCATCACTGACATCACCTTCGTGCGCGCAGGCGGCATGGACATGGGCCCTGACGTTCGCAAGGCGGGTCAGCGCGCGGCGATCACCGAAGGACGAGCGCTCGTCGCGTCGGGCGCGTGGCGCCCCGAGCCGGCGCTTCCTGCCGCCTCGGTCGCCGCGTCGACCTCAACTGCCCCGGCCCTCGTGGCCTGAGTCAACCCCATCCCCGACAGCTCGAAAGGAGCAATCGCACATGGCGAAGTTCATGGACGTTCATTCGGGGTTCTTCGGCGTCACCGCCGCCCAGCTCCAGGAAGCGCATGACCGCGACCTGGCGATCGAGAAGGACGAGGGCGTCCATTTCGAGACGGCGTGGCTGGACCCGGAGTCCGGAAAGGTCTTCTGCCTCGCGACCGGGCCGTCGCGGGAAGCCGTGATGCGCATCCACGAGCGCGCCGGCCACCCGACGCCCGAGGTCTACGAGCTTCCGATCGAAGTCTGATTTCGACGACCGATCAATCACGAAGGAGGGTAGGAACCATGGGAAAGCAGACACTCAGGATCACGATCGTGCTGGGGATGCTCGTGACGCTCCTCGGCGGCACCGGCATCTTCGCGACGTTCAGCGACCGGGCAACGGCCGGTGACAACTCGGTCACGACGGGTCAGCGGCCTCGGGCTGCCGACCTGAAGATCGCCGCGGTCGACCTCTCGCAGCTGCCGGCGGGTGCCACGATCTGCTCGCCAGCGGCGACGAACTTCACCGACGACACCACGACTGGACAGTTCACCGGCGTGGGCATCGGCGCGATCCAACCCGCCGTGAATCTGCCGGACGCGTTCCTGTGCCTGCTGAACGCCGGTTCGGCGAACTTGGACATCACCGCCTCTGCGATCGACCTCGTCGATGCCGACATCGACTGCACCGGAGACGAGCTGGCCGCCGGCGACACCACGTGCGGTCTCGACCAGACCACGTCGCAGCCGCAGGCAGGCGAGCTCAGCCCGCTCATCCGGATCGCGATCGATCGGGTGGACTGCTCGGATCCCGCGACCGTGATCGACCAGGGCGGAGCGACGTCGCTCGACCAGTACGCCGCGCAGCCACTGCACCTCGACGGCAGCCCGACTCCGGGGCCACTCACGCCACAGGAGGTTGCCTGCCTGCGCCTGCGGGCCTCGTATCCGACGCCGACCGAGAACCAGGCGCAGCTGGCGCAGACGGACCAGGTGACGTGGAAGTTCGCGTTCGACGCAACGGCCGAGTAGCAATGGCAGCCCGAGCGCTTCGCGCTCCACAGATGACCCGAGGGTGGCTTGGCGCCACCCTCGGCGTCGTCACGGTCGTGCTCCTGGTCCCGCTCACGGTCTTCCTCGTCGCCTCGTGGCTGCTCGGCTGGCAGCTCGTGAGCGTCCAGACCGGCAGCATGAGCCCGACGTTCGACGTGGGGTCGCTCGTGGTCCTCGGCCCGGTCGATCCCGCTGACGTCGAGGTCGGCATGGCGATCGCATTCATCGATCCCGCCGATCCGGGGCGGCTCGTCACGCATCGTGTTGTGGGGCTCGCGCCGGGTACGGAGCTCTCCTTCCTCACGAAGGGCGACGCCAATGCGACAGCCGACCCCAACGCCGTGCCCGCGCGCCTCATCCGCGGCCGCGCCCTTTGGCACATCACCTACCTCGGCACGGTAATGGATTGGCTCCAGTGGCCGCGCTCATTCCTCGTTCTCGTCGTCGCGCCGAGCTTGCTGCTCGCGGTCGCCGAGCTGCGATCCAGGCGCGGCCGGCTTCGAGCCGAGCCTCTTCCCGCCTGACGCAACGACATCTGGACCGAAAGGACTTGACCATGTGCCGCTCCTTACCAACGACGGCTATCGCCGCAGCATTTGTCGCGCTGGTTGCGCAGGTTCCGAGCCTCGCGATGGCGTCCAACCTCCCAACCGCGTGCATCGAGTCGAGCGGGACCGTCACCTGCACGTACTCCGCGGGGGACAACACATTCCTCGTGCCGCTTGGCGTCTCTTCGATCCACGTCATCGCCGTCGGCGGCAAGGGCGGTCAGAACGGTTGGTATGGAGTGGAGGGCAACACGAACTCCGTCGGCGGGCACGGCGCGCGCGTCGAGGCCGACCTCGTCGTAACGCCAGGATCGTCGTTGCATGCCGTCGTTGGCGGCAACGGCCACATGGACAATCCCAACGGAACGCCGCCCACCGACGGTGCCGGCGCGAATGGCGGTGGCGCGGGATCGGGAAACTTCGCGCCGTGCTACGCCGGTGGCGGGGGAGGCGCGAGTGATCTTCGCGTCGATGCGACGCTACCTTCCCGGCTGCTCGTGGCGGGTGGAGGCGGCGGCTCCGGATGCGACGGACGAGCCGTATTCAATGGCGAGACCTACACCGGCACCGCGATGGGTGGCGATGCAGGCGCCAACGGCATGCCGCAATCACCGGTGGACACGTCCCATGGCTCGGGCGGGCAAGCCGGTTGCGCTGACAGTGACGCCATCGCTTGTGGAGCGGGTGGGTCGGCGGGCTTGGACGGGGCCGATGGGTTCGGGGTCGGGTCTCAGGGGGGAGGGGGGACCCTCGGAATCGGCGGCAGTGCCGTCTTCGGATACTCCGCATCCGGCGGCGGTGGCGGCGGCGGGTACTTCGGCGGCGGAGCCGGCGGCAGCGACGGCTGCGTGCAGGGCACCTCCGGTGTCCTGTGCCAGCCTGTGAGTGGTGCGGGTGGTGGCGGTGGGTCATCACTCGTGCCGGCTGGGGGTTCGCTTGCCCTCGATGCGACGGGCGTGCCGAGCATCACCATTTCCTATCTGGACCCCGCGCCGGCAGCGTCATTGGACACGACGTCGATCGACTTCGGTGCCGCTCTCATTGGCACGACGACAGCAGCACAGACCGTGACGCTCACGAACAGCGGAATCGCCACCCTTTCGGTAAGCGTGCCGGGCCTCATCGGGACGAACGCTGCGGACTTCCGGATCATCGCGAATGGGTGTTCGAACGCGAGCCTCGGGCCGGGCGGGCAATGCCAGACACAAATCGCGTTCAGCCCGACTGTGTTCGGGACTCGGACGGCGACCCTGCGGTTCACGGACAACGCGAGTGATTCGCCCCAGAACGTCGCCCTCAGCGGGTTCGGGACAGTTCCTGGTGGCGACGTTGGCGTGAAGGTCGGAGCCGCGCCAGGCGGGCCGAAGATCGGACGCACGGTGAAGTACACCATCACCGTTTCGAACGCCGGCCCATCGACGGCGCTCGGCATCGTCGTCAGCGACGGCCTACCGACGCAAACCACGTTTGTCTCGGCGACCGCGAGTGTTGGGAGTTGTGGCGCCGTCCAAGCGGGCACGGTCAGCTGCACGATCCCGTCGCTCGCGGTCGGATCCAAGATGACGATCCAGGTCGTCGTGACGGTCACCGCGAATGGCGTGTTGACCAACGCGGTTTCGGTCGCAACGACCACGGCCGACCCGAACCCCACGAACAACACCGCATCGGTGACGAGCAAGGTCAAGTAAACCTGGCTGCTCGGAGCCCGCCGGCGGCGACTGCCCCGGCGGGCTTCGTCATGCCTTGCGCCGCGGACTACCATCCGCCGAAATGTTGACCCTCGAGACCATCAAGGCCGCGCCCAAGGCACTCCTGCACGACCACCTCGACGGTGGGCTACGCCCGCAGACGATCATCGACCTGGCGGGCGAGTACGGATACAAGAATCTCCCGACTGAGGACGTCGACGAGCTCGCCGCCTGGATCCGCCGCGGTGCGGACCGGAAGTCGCTGGAGCTGTACCTCGAGACCTTTCAGCACACGTTCGGGGTGATGCAGGACAGGGACGCGATCGCCCGCGTCGCGGCCGAATGCGCCGAGGACCTCGCCGCCGACGGCGTCGCATACGCCGAGGTCCGCATGGCGCCCGAGCTGTGCACGGAGAAGGGGCTGACGCTCGACGAAGTCCAGCAGGCGATCCTCGAGGGCTACGAACGCGGCATGGCGAGCGCGGCCGCCGCGGGCCATCCGATCGTCGTCCGCTCGATCGTCACCGCGATGCGCCAGGCGGCGCGATCAGTCGAGGTCGCCGAGTGCGCCATCCGGTGGCGCGACGCCGGCGTCGTCGGCTTCGACATCGCCGGCCCCGAGGCGGGTTTCCGGCCCACGCGCCACCTCGAGGCGTTCGACAAGATCCGGCACGAGAACTTCCACATCACGATCCACGCCGGCGAGGGCTTTGGCCTGCCGTCCATCTGGGAGGCGCTGCAGTTCTGCGGCGCCGAACGGCTCGGCCACGGCGTTCGGATCGTCGACGACATCACGGTCCGCGACGACGGCTCCGTCGAGCTGGGGCGCCTCGCGGCGTTCGTTCGCGATCGGCGCGTGCCGCTGGAGATGTGCCCGACATCCAACGTTCACTCAGGCGCTGCAGCCTCGTTCAAGGAGCACCCGATCGACCTGCTTCGGCGACTGCGGTTCCGTGTGACCCTCAACACGGACAACCGGCTCATGTCCGGCGTGTCGATGTCGAGCGAGTTCAAGGCGATGGACGAGGCGTTCGGGCTCGGGCTGGGCGAGATGGAGTGGATCACGATCAACACACTGAAGTCCGCCTTCGCTCCGTTCGACGAGCGGATCCGGATCATCAACGAGGTCGTGAAGCCCGCCTACGCGCACCTGCGGGCGATGGAAGCGCGGGTCGCGATCCCGGGCTGACGCCGAAGCGGAGTTACCGCCGTGTCGCGCCCGGCGCGACCGACTCGGCCCAGCGCGCGATCTCGGCACGTCGGGACACCCCGAGCTTGGCCAGGATGTGCTCCACGTGCGAGCTGGCTGTCTTCGGCGAGATCGAAAGCTCCTCGGCGAGCTCCGCATTCGTGCGGCCTTCGGCGATCTTGCGCGCCACCTCGAACTCCCGCGTCGTCAATGGGTGCCATGGCTCCTGGTCGCGCCCGCGGCCGCGTGCCGTTCGAAGGAGCTGATCAGCACGGGCGAGCAACGGCGCGGACCGCAGCTCGGTCGCGGCAGTCCGCACCTCGCGCAGGAGGTTGTTCGCGTCCACGAACCGTGAGGATCGGAGCAGCGCCGCAGCGAGGTCGAGCCTGGCCCAGAGTGCCTCCCAGAGGCGGCCGCGCGCATCCCACGATGCGACGGCGGCCTGGAGGGCGACCCGTGCCGCCACGACCGAGCCTTCGGCAAGTCGGACGAGTCCCGTCGCGTGTTCGATCGCCGGTCGCGCGATCGCTGGGTCGACCAGACCGACGAACTGGTCCAGCCACTGGACCGCTAGATCGGGATGGCCGGCTGCCTGGTGGGCGCGCACGGCTAGTGGTGCAAATGGGGCGATCAGCGTGCGCTCGCCAAGCGCCCGGGTCGCGTGGAGCGCGTCGTCGCAGATCGCCGCCGCGGCACCGGCGTCACCTCCGTGGAGCGCCGCCTCCGCGAGGCCCCACTGCGGTGGCAGGAGCAGGTCGAGACGTTCCGAGCGCCGCCCGTACTCGAGCGCCGGCAACAGGTGATCTTCGGCCCGTTCACGGTGGCCGCGGCCTGCCTCGACGTAGCCGATCGCCCATTTCGCCAGATCCCTCGACCAGCCGGAGCCAGGGTCGCTGAGCGCGTGGCCGCCCTGCCGGAGTGCGTCCTCCCAGTGCCCTTCGGCCCACGAGAGGATCGCCTCGCACGATGCGAGCACATGGCCGGAGTAGGTCTGCTCGACCGATTCCGCGTATCGCAGGCCCTCCGCGATCCCGACGCGAGCGCGCCGGAAGTCGAGCGCCCGCATCGCATAGAGCGCGGCATCTCGGTGGCACCAGACCCCGCCGTCCTCGTCACCGAGCGCGCGCGTCGCCTCGCCGATCGACCGAATCTCAAGCAGTCCCTCGTCGGCCCGGCCCTCCACCACGTTCAACCTCGCAATCGAGAGGTCGATCCAGGCGGGGCCCGCCGACCCACCCTTTCGATAGAACGCGCGCGCCTCCTCCACCAGGGTTCTCGCGAGCGCGAAGTTGCAGGCGTCGAGCTCGACGAGGGTTAGGACGTCCATTGCAAGGCCGTACGCCAAGTCGCGGTCCTGTCCTTCCGGCAGCGCCGCGGCATCGCTCAGCAGCTGGTGCGCGCGCTCCCGATTGCGGGAGATGGGGTCGCCGTCGCGGCGACCGACGCTGATCAGTCGCCACAGGGCCTCGAGCGCAGGCATGTGTTCGTCGAGGCGGAGCGCAATGGCCCGGACCTGCGCCGCGACCTCCGTGGAAAGCGCGGTCCGATCCACGTTGGCAGCCGCCCCGGCGTATTGCAGGAGGATCCCGACCCGACGGTTCTCCGGGAGCGACGCCGGCATGTTGTCAACCGCACGCCTGAACAGCGTGAACGCCTCCCGGTGCGACGACATCCGCTGGGCCTGTTCCGCGGCAGCGAGGGCCGTGGTGAACGCCTCCTCCGTCATGCCCGCTCGCTCGAAGTGCATCGACGCGTGCGTGTCGGACGCACCCTCCAGCTGTGCCCCGAACTCCGCGGCCCGCGCATGGAACCGGCGCCGATCGCCAGCCGGCACGGACCGATAGAGCGCGTCGCGCAGCAGCTGGTGACGGAAGTCCAGCTGCCGGCCGGCATCCGGGGCGTCGAGCAGGTCGTTGTCCAGGAGCTCCTGGATGGGTGCGTCGAGCGCCTCGATCGGCAGGTTCATGATCCGCCCGAGCACGGTTGGCACGAAGGAGCGGCCGATCACGGCGGCGGCGCGAGCGACTGCCTGCGCCTCGACCGACAGGCGGCCGATCCGGGCGAGCGTCGCGTCCTCGAGCGTCTCCGGAACAGCTGCCTCGAGGATGGCGGTGTCGTTTGCGAGTCGTTCGCGGCCGAGGGCGCTGGAGAGCTCCTCGATATGCAGCGGCACCCCATCCGTGCGCGCGTAGATTGCGTCCACGACGTCGCTCGGCGCCGGGAGGCCGGAACCCAGGATGCCGGTGATCACGTCGGCCGTCTCGTCTCGAGTCAGCCGCCTGAGCCGAAGCTCCTCGGCGGTGCGTTGCGTGACGAGACGTGCGCGCCACTCGCGCAGGCCCGAGCTCAGCGAGGTCTCGCCGCTGCGGTAGGCGCCGACGAGCAGGAGCTGCCGGGCGCGAGTCTGGCGCGCCAGCTCCGCGAGTGTCTCCAGGCCCAGGTCGTCCGCCCACTGGAGATCCTCGAAGACGAGGACGCTCGGCGTGTCCGACCCGCCGAGGAGATCGACTACCTCCATGACGAAGTCCCGGCGACGCGGCGATCGCGCATGCAGCCGCGAGGCCGCAAGCTCGAGAAGTTTCGGCCCCATCGTGCCGAAGGCGGGGTCGCGGCGCATCGCGCGACCCAGGTCGAGGAACGACGCTGCCAGCACATCGTTGTCCTGCGGCGCCACCTCACCGCTCGCAACGCGAAGGCCGCGGTCGGCCGCGACGTGCCGAATCTCCGCGAGGAGTCGGGACTTTCCGATCCCCGCCTCTCCCGAAACGAGGAGCAGCTGGCCGTGGCCCGCCAGCACCTCGTCGATGCGCCGCCCTGCGAGCGCGAGATGATCGTCGCGACCGATGATGGCCGGCGACAGCAGCTGCCCGACGTGGGTCAACGGCGGCCGGCTGACGTCGTCGCACCTCTGTCGTGTGCTCCGCTCGGCACCACCGACGATGCCCACGCGGCGATCTCCGCCCGCCGCGATACCCCGAGCTTGGCGAGGATGTGCTCGACGTGCGAGCTCGCCGTCTTCGGCGAGATCGCCAGCTCCTCGGCCAGCTCGACGTTCGTCAGGCCCTCCGCGATCTTCCGCGCGACCTCGAACTCGCGGGTCGTGAGCGGATGCCACGGCTCCTGCTCGTCGCCGCGGCCGCGCGCGGTTCGAGCAAGCTGGTCCGCTCGAGCGAGGAGTGGCTCCGCGCCGATCTCGGTTGCGGCCGCCCTGACCTCGTTGACGAGGTTCGTCGCGTCGACGAACCTCGATGACCGCAGCATCGCCGCCGCGAGATCCAGTCGAGCCCACAGGGCTTCCCAGCGCTGCCCGCGCTCCTCCCAGGACGCCACCGCCGACTCGAGCGCCACGCGAGCCGCCACCGTGGAGCCTTCTGCGAGCCGGATCAGGCCGGTCGCATGCTGGATTGCCGGTCGCGCAATGCCGGGCTCGGCGAGCGCCACGAATGCTTCGAGGTAGCGCGCAGCCGCCTCCGGGCGCCCGGCAGCCTGGTGCGCGCGCACGGCGAGGGGGCCGAACGGCGCGATCAACGTCCGCTCGCCACGCGCCCGCACCATCCGGAGCGCCTCGTCGCAGATGGACGCGGCGGTCCCAGGGTCGCCACCGTGGAGTGCTGCCTGGGCGAGACCCAACAGGGCCGGCAGGATCTGGTCGAGCCGCTCGGAGCGCCGTCCGTACTGGAGCGCGGGCGTGAGCTGCGCCTCGGCCGCGCTGCGGTGACCGCGTCCCGCCTCGACGTACCCGAGCCCCCACCGCGCCATGTTCTTCGAGGCGCCCGCACCCTCATCACTGAGCGCGTGGCCGCCCGCTTGAAGCGCCTCATCCCACCGGCATTCCGCCCAAAGCACGAATGCGTCGCATGAGCCGAGGCTGTGGCCGCACGACGTCTGCTCGACGGATTCCGCGTGTCGAAGGCCCTCGTCGATTGCCGTGCGTGCCTCGCGGTACTCCATGGCCCGGATTCCGAAGAGGGCAACGTCGCGGAAGCGGCTGATGCTCGTGTCCTCGTCGCCGGCGGCGCGCGCCGCAAAGCCGATGGCGCGCATCGCAGCCAGACCGTCAGCCACGCGACCGTCGATGACATCGAGCTTCGCGAGGCTGTGAGCAAGCCAGTAGGGCGGCTTGCCCGTTGCCCGCGTTATTTCCTCGGTTGCTTCCGCGTACAGCGCCCGCGCTTCAGCGAACCGGCAGTCATCCACCTCGACCAGTGCGAGGTTGAAGAGCGCGAACTGGTGGAAGAGGCCACGAAGGTCGCCGGACGGCTGGCTCTCGACCTGGTTGACGTAAGCCCGCGCCATGTCGCGCCGCGTCGTGATGCTCTCGCCCTCGCGCCGGGCGCACTCGTTGAGGCCGAATGGCGCCTCGAGGGCGAGACGGTCGTTCCCGATACGGCGTGCGAGCTCGCCGGCACGCTGCGTCCAGTCGATGGACTCCGCGTTCGAATCGATGTTGCCGCACGCATCCCCGAACAGCAGGAGCACGCGCGCGCGCTCGGCGTCGGGGAGCGATGCCGGCATGTTGTCGACGGCGCGTCGAAGGAGGACATACGCCTCTCGGTGTGAGGCGAGCCGCATCGCGTGCTCGCCGGCCGCGAGCGCGGTGCGAAAGGCCTCTTCCGTCATGCCGGCACGTTCGTAGTGCATCGACGCGTGGGTCTCCGAAGCCCCCTCGAGCTGACCACCGAACTCCGCGGCACGGGCGTGGAAGCGCCGGCGGTCTCCAGCGGGCACCGAGCGGTACAACGCGTCGCGCAGGAGCTGGTGCCGGAAGTCGAACTGTGCACCACCGTGGACTGCATCGAGGACGTCGTGCTCGACCAGCTCGTCGATCGGCGCGTCGAGCGCCTCCACGGGCAGGTTCATGATCCCGGCAAGGACCGACGGCACGAAGGAGCGTCCGAGCACTGCGCCGGCGCCCGCAACCGCCTGCGCCTCGGCAGACAAGCGGGCCATCCTCGCGAGGGTCGCGTCCTCGAGGGTCTCGGGCACGGCGGCCTCCAGCACCGCCACGCTGTCCCCGAGCCGATCCCGACCGAGCGCGCTGCAGAGCTCCTCGATGTGGAGGGGGACGCCATCGGTCCGGGAGTAGATCGCGTCGACCACGTCGCGCGGCGCCGGGAGGCCCGTGGCGAGGATCTGCGTGATGACCTCGGAGGTCTGGTCGCGGGACAGGCGGCCGAGGCGAAGCTCCTCCGCGATCCGCTGCGTCACCAGTCGGGACCGCCATTCCCGGAGCACGGAACCCTGCAGCGCCTCGCTGCTGCGGTAGGCGCCCACGAGCAGCAGCGGGCGTTCGCGTGTCTGGCGGGCCAGGTCGGTCAACGTCTCGAGGCTGAGGTCATCGGCCCACTGGAGGTCCTCGAAGACGAGCATCGTGGGCCGGCCGGACCCGCCGAGCAGGTCGCCGACCTCCATCACGAAATCGCGACGGCGCGGCGTCGTCGCGCTGAGCCGCGTCGCAGCGATCTCGAGGAGGTCACGCCCGAGCTGCCCGAACGCGGGGTCGCGCCGCATCGACCGGCCGAGATCGAGGAAGGACGCCGCGAGGACGTCGTGGTCCTGCGGCGCGACCTCACCCCTGGCGACGCGGAATCCGCGCACGGCTCCGAGCCGCCCGATCTCGCTGAGCAGCCGTGACTTGCCAATGCCGGCTTCGCCCGACACCAGCAGCAGCTGCCCGTGGCCCGTGAGGACCTCACCGAGCCTTCGCTGCGCGAGCGCGATGTGCTCCTCACGACCCACGACCACCGGTGACAGCAGCGGCCCGACCTGGCTCATGGCCAGAGTGTAGGAATCCGGCTGCGCACGTCCATCGGTCAAATGACCGACGAGGTCAGTTGACCGTGAGCGTGCCCTTCATGCCGAGCTGATCGTGGCCGCTGAGCTTGCAGACGTACGTGTATTCACCCGCGGCGAGGTCGACCGTCAGCGTCTTCTGCAGACCCGGGACAAGTCCTTCGACCTCGTCGACGACCTGGTCGCCCTTGAAGATCTCGAACTCGTGCTCGACGGAGCCCGCGTTCCGGACCGCGAAGGTCACCCTGCCGGCAGGCGCGCTGATGGCCGACGGCGTGAACTGGTATTCCTTGGCCTCGACCGAGATCGTCCCCGATGGCACGGGCCCGACCGACGCGGGCGCGGTTCCGCCGCACGCAGCGAGGATCGCTGCGGCTGCGATGACGAGCGCTGCGAGCAGCGCAGGGCGACCCAAACGAGACACGGGATCCTCCAGGTTCAGGCTGCGACGGCCGGGCGGCGCACCAGCGGGCGATCGATGACGAACAGGAACAGGACGGGAACGAGGTACGCGACGTATGCGAGCACCTCGAGCGGCGTCGGGGCGGAGCGGTAGCCGAAGAGGCCACGCAGCACGCTGCCGATCGGGCTGACATCGGAGAGGACGCCATTCAGGTCGAACGCAGTGCCGGCGTTCGAGATCAAGCCGCCCTCACCGAACTCCGCGACGGCGAACGCGCAGAGCCCCGCGGCGACGAAGATCAGCACGGTGCCGGTGATCGTGAAGAACCGGCGCAGGTTGATCCGGACGCCCATCGCGAAGATGGCCCAGCCCGAGGCTGCGGAGATCGCGAGGCCGAGCACACCGCCCGCGACCACGTCGATGCCGGTGCCGTTGAACGAGAAGATCGGGATCAGGAAGAGCACGGTCTCGATGCCCTCGCGGATGACCGCGAGGAAGGCAAGCCCGACGAGCGCACGCGTCGAGCCCCGGGACAGGGCGAGATCGACGTCATGCTCCAGCTCGCCCTTGATCGCGCGCCCCTGGCGCCGCATCCAGAAGAGCATCCATGTGAGGACCGCAACCGCCAGGACCGCGGCCGCTCCCTCCAGCGTCTCCTGGACGACCAGCGGCAGCTTCTGGATGGTGAAGGTGATGAGCAGGCCAAGCGCGATCGACAGCCCGATGGCGGCGGCCACGCCGGTGACCACATTCGGCAGCGCGTCGCGGCGCCCGATCTTCACGAGGTACGCCGCGATGATGCCGACGATGAGCGCGGCCTCGAGGCCCTCGCGAAGCATCAGGAAGAACGTGGCGAGCATGTCGGACGCAATCTCCGGTGTTGCAGCGACGATGCAAGGGCTCTTGCGCCGTCAGGTCAAGTGCGCTTGAGTTCGTCGGTACTGTAGCAGACAGCGGGAAAGGCGCTCGAAGCGCGTGTATGACCCGAATCCGGCGATGGATTCGACGTGCTCCGACGCATGACCGTGGACGTCATATGAAGCCCTCGCGCGCAAGGGACGACTCCGCTCGTATGACGCCGACGGTCATCGCCTCCGGCGACCAACGGCGACCGCCGAAAATGGGTCATACGAAGCCGGGGCGCAGGGCGCAATGACCCGGGCCGCGACGTCCTACGCGACGATGTCCGGCCGCTTGTATGGGCCGGTCACGACGACCTCGCCTTCCGCCTCGAACGGATCGGAGCCGGTGTTGCGGATGCGGTACGCGTGATGGACCTCGGTGGCGCCCGCGGACAGCATCGCGTTCACCGGGCAGTACTTGAGCGCCGACAGCTCGATCGCGCGACGGATGGCCGAAACCTCGACGAGGGGACCTTCGACGACGTGGATCACCTCGGCCCAGGTGATGATCTGCGGGTATTCGTCGCGCTGGTTCGCGCTCACGAGGATCTCGTAGCGGTCGATCTGCTGGCGCTTCTTCACGGCGATCGAGATCACGTCCATCGCGCTGCACGCAGCCAGCGAAACGCAGACGGCTTCGACCGGGCTCAGCTCGCCGCGCGGGACCTCGTTGCCGTAGATGATCGAGCGACCGGAGCCGGTCGATGCGACGAACCGGTTGCCGCCTTCGTACAGGATCGATGCGCTGCGCGTTCGGCTCATGCCGCGCCCGCCGTGGCCGGCGCACTGGCCGCAGCGGTGCCGTCGCCACCCAGCTCGAACTGCTCCCGATAGAGCCGCGCGTACAGGCCGCCCGCCGCCAGCAGCGATGCGTGCGTGCCGTGCTCCACGATGCGGCCGCCCTCGTACACGAGGATCTGGTCGGCGCGCAGGATCGTCGACAAGCGGTGGGCGATCGCGATCGTGGTCCGCCCGCGCTCGAGCTGCTCGAGCGCCCGCTGGATCAATCGCTCGCTCACGGTGTCGAGCGCGGATGTCGCCTCATCGAGGATCAGGATCCGGGGGTCCTTGAGCAGCACGCGTGCAATCGCGATGCGCTGCTTCTCGCCGCCCGACAGCTTGTAGCCGCGCTCGCCGACGATCGTGTCGTAGCCCTGCGGGAGCTCGATGATCCGGTCGTGGATCGCGGCAGCGCGGGCCGCGACCTCGATCTCCGCCTGCGTCGCCTCGGGCTTGGCGTAGAGGAGGTTCGCGCGGACGGTGTCGTGGAACAGGTACGTCTCCTGGGTCACGAACCCGATCACGCGCCCGAGCGAGACCAGGCTCAGCTTGCGGACGTCGATCCCGTCGATCTCCACCGAGCCGGACTCCGCGTCGTACAGCCGCGGCACCAGGTAGGTGGTCGTGGTCTTTCCCGATCCGGACGGACCGACGAGCGCAACGAGCTGGCCGGGCTCCGCCTCGAAGTCGATCTCGCGAAGCCCGAACGCTGCCGGCGCGTCGACCTGCGGGATGCGCGGGAGGAGATCGTCCTCGGGCGCCGGCGCACCCTGGGCGGCAGCGGCCGCCACCAGCTCCGCGTCGTCCGTCGCCTCCGCGGCGGCCGGGACCGGCGGTGCTGTCGGGTAGGTGAAGGAGACGTCCCGGAAGCGGATTCGGCCGGCGACCGGCTGGGCCGTGAGGTCGATCGCGTCCGGCGCGTCCACGATGACGGGGTCCAGCTCGAGGTACTCGAAGATCCGGTCGAACAGGGCGAGGGCGCCCTGGATCTCGACCTGGACGTTGAGGAGCTGGCCGAGCGGGAAGAACAGGCGCGACTGGAGCGTGGTGAACGCCACGATGTCGCCGATCGTCGGTGCGTGGGGGTCGTTGTTGATCGCGAGGTAGCCCGCGAGCCAGTACACGAATGCCGGCGTGATCGAGAAGATCGTGCCGATGATCATGAAGAACCAGCGGCCCACCATCGCCTGCCGGATCTGGAGCGTCGCCAGGCGCCGATTGAGCGTCGAGAAGCGGTCGATCGCCGACTGCTGCTGGCCGAACGTCTTCGACAGCAGGATTCCCGATACCGACAGGGTCTCCTCGGTCGTCGCCGACATCTCCGCGAGCGCCTTCTGCGTGTCGCCGCGCACCTCGCGGTTGACCTTGCCCACCCGGAAGGTCAGGTACATGAAGAACGGGAGCATGCCCAGGCTCAGCAGCGTGAGCCGCCAGTCGATGATGAACATGGCGATGACGGTCGAGAGCGCGATCGCGACGTTCGACGTCAGCGACGCCGCCGTGTCCGTGACCACGGACTGCACGCCACCGACGTCGTTCGCGAGCCGGCTCTGGATCTCGCCGGTCTTCGTATCGGTGAAGAACCGGAGCGGCATCCGCTGGAGGTGCGAGTAGAGCGCGGTGCGCAGGTCCTGCATCACGCTCTGGCCGATGACGTTGTTGAGGTAGCTCTGCCCGACGCCGATGAGCCCCGACACGATCGGCAGGACGATCATCAGGCCGACGAACAGGTTGAGCAGGCCCCAGTCGCGCTGGGGGATCGCGATGTCGATGAGGAGCTTGAGCAGGATCGGGTTGATCAGGCCGATGAAGCTCGTGACGAGGATCGCCGCGAGCACCACCCCGACGCGGCCGCGATACGGCCCGAAGAAGGCGGCGATCTTGCGGATCGTCTTCCCGCGACGCTCCTTCGGCACGGGCTCGAAGTCCGCGTTGCCGCGGCCGCCCATGCGGCCGGAGCTCATGCCGCCGGTGTAGGAAGCCGATGCGCGGCGCGTGCCGCCCCCACCGCGAACGCCAAAGCTCATGTCAGGCGCCGCGCGGTTCGGATGCTGCGCACGGGCCCGATGCCCGCCGCTACCACGCGGTCAGCGTGTTCGCTTCGGTGATGCCCTGCGACTCGAGCCAGCGCTCGGCGTCGATGGCGGCCATGCAGCCGTCACCCGCGGCGGTGATCGCCTGGCGGTATCGATGGTCGTGGACGTCCCCGGCGATGAACACGCCTTCGATCGCTGAGTTGGTGTGGTCCTTGACCACGAGATAGCCCTTCGAGTCGACCTCGAGCCACTCGCGGAAGGCCTCGGTGTTGGGGCGGTGGCCGATCGCGATGAACAGGCCGTCCGTGGGCATGTGCCGCTCCTCGCCGGTCGCGGTATCGACCAGGCGAAGCCCGTTCACCTTCTCGTCGCCGAGGACCTCCTCGACGCCGGTGTTGGTGTGGATCTCGATCTTCGGGTTCTCGCGCGCCCGCTCGACCATGATCCGGCTGGCCCGGAACTCGTCGCGCCGATGGAGCAGGTGGACCTTCGAGGCGAAGCGGGTGAGGTACGTGGCTTCCTCAAACGCGGTGTCGCCACCGCCGACCACCGCGATCTCCTTGTCGCGGAAGAAGAACCCGTCGCACGTGGCGCAGGCGCTGACGCCACGACCGCGCAGGCGCGTCTCGCTGTCAAGCCCGAGCCACATCGCGGACGCGCCGGTCGCGACGATGACCGATTGGGCGCGATATTCGACGCCGCGTGCCCAGATCCGGAAGGGGCGATGCGCAAGGTCGACCTTGTCGATGTCGACGTCGACGATCTGCGTCCCGAACCGCTCCGCCTGCTGGCGGAACAGGTTCATGAGGTCCGGCCCCTGGATGCCGTCGGGGAAGCCCGGGTAGTTCTCGACGTCGCTCGTGAGCATCAGCTGCCCGCCCGGGGTCGACCCCGCGAGGACGATCGGCTCGAGGTTGGCGCGCGCCGCGTAGATCGCGGCGGTGAGGCCTGCCGGGCCCGAGCCCACGATGATGACCTTGGCTTCGGTACGGCCCTGGTGGGCGGCGGTGAAGCCGGGTCCGCCCGGCATCGCGACGGCGGCCGCATCGGGATCGGAGAAGTCGATCTGGAGGCCGGGGAGGGGAGCCGGCGCGGTGGGCGCGGCGACCGAGGTGTCGCCGGAGAAGTCGATGCTGAGGCCGCCGAAGGGCAGGTTCGACGGCTTGGCCGGCGCCGGGGCATCCGTCGCGGGTGCGACCGGGACTGCAGGGGCGTCGAGTTGCTGTTTGCTCATTGACGCAAGTCTACCACGCTGACCATACCCCCCGGGGGTATGACCTGCCTGCGGCGCGTTCCCTGCATGCAGCGCGAAAACCTACGCGCGTCGGCGCATGAACGCGACCCATTGCAACATCCCGAGAACGCAGTGGCTGTCGTATGGGTCGACATGCATCGATACGTCCGCAGCGCGACCAGGAGGTCGCGCGGGCGAGGGCAACGGGCCGGTCATAGCGATCGGAGCTGCGGGAACACGTCCGTCCCGAGGAGCTCCAGCTGATCGATGTTCTCGGCGTCCCGCAGCGAGAACAGGACGTGCTGGGCGCCCGCATCGGCCAGCTCGCCGTAGTGGTTCACGAGGTCGTCGGGGGTGATGGCGCCATCGGTGCCGTCACGGTTGATGCGGAACGCGCCCTGGAGGGTGGAGCGCTCGATCTCATCGTAGGGCCGGCCGAGCCGCTCGCAGTGCTCCTTGAGCACCTGCCACTTGTGGTGGAGCCGTTCCGGTCCGCCGAAGACGTTCGCGGCGTCCGCATACTGCGCGACCAGCCGCAGCGTCTTCTGCTCGCCGCCGCCGCCGATCATGATCGGGACGCGCGGCCGCGAGATCGACTGCGGCGAGTTCAGCAGCCGCGTCGGTCGGTAGATCGAGCCCTCGAGCCCGCGCTGCGTCCCGAGTGGCTCCTGGAACATCGCATGGGCGATGCGCAGGGTGTCCTCGAGCATCTCGAACCGCGTGCCGAGTGGCGGGAAGTCGAACCCGAGGCCGCGCGATTCCTCTTCGTTCCACGCCGCACCGAGGCCCAGCCACGCGCGGCCGCCCGTGAGCACGTCGAGCGTCGTGGCGGCCTTCACCCAGATGCCCGGGTGCCGGTAGTGGATCCCGCCGACCATCAGCCCGATCCGCGCCCGCTTCGTGTGCGCGGCGATGAACCCGAGCGCGGTCCAGCCTTCGAGCATCGGCTCCTCGGGCCGGCCGACCGAGCGGATCTGGAACAGGTGGTCCATCACCCAGATCGAGTCGAAGCCCACCTCGTCGGCAGTGCGAACGATCCGCTCGAGCGTCGGCGCGATCGTCTCGGTGCCGCCCGGGAAGGAGAACGAGGGGATCTGCAGGCCGAACTTCATGGACCTTCGAGCCTAGCGGAACGACTAGCGGAAGAGGTCGAACGCCTCCGGCATCAGCACGTCTCGGATGGAGCCCTCGCCGCGCGTGAATCCGGCGCCGCGCACGAGCGCGACGGGCCGGCCGGCCCGCTTGCCCAGGGTCAGCTCCGCGGCGGACGCAAGCTCGTCGGCAACGGCTCGAACGGTGGACTTCATCACCCGGCCGTCGTGGTCCGGCGTGCCGCGCAGGTCCTCCAGCGGGAGCAGCCCCGAGACCCCGATCGCGACATCGACGATGCCGTAGCGCCATGGGCGCCCGAAGGAATCGGAGACCACGACCGGGACGTCGATGCCCGTCGCTTCCCGAACCGCCGCGCGGATGCGGGCTGCCGACGCGTCCGGGTCGACCGGGAGCAGCGTGACGATCTGGCCGGTGTCGGGCCCGACGTTCGAGGCATCGATGCCGCCGTTCGCGCAGATGAACCCGTGCGCCGTCTCGGTGATCACGACGCCGTTGTCCATGCGCACGACCCGCCTGGCGTGGCGGAGCACGAGCTCGACCTGGCGAGCGTCGCGATCCCACTTCTCGGCGAACGCGATGGCCTCGGGCCTGGGCTCGATCACGGTGAGGTCGGCGATGGCGCCCTCCGCCTTCGAGACGACCTTCTGGGTGACGACGAGGACGTCGTCGTCGCGGGCGGGGAGCGCGTCGGGCGTTGCACGAAGCGCATCGACGACGATCTGCGGCAGGTCGTCGTCCGTGTGGATCTCGGGGATGCCCTCGAGCGAGATGACCTCGAGGCGGGACGGCTCAGCCATGCGGCCTAGCCACGCAGCGACCCAAGGGTTGCCTCGGCGTCCAGGAGGTCGTCGGTGGTGTCGACATCGAGCGCCAGCGGGCCGCCGAGCTCCAGCACCCGCGCGCCCGCGTGCCGCGCTGCGGCGACATGGCGGACGTGGCTCGTGGCTCCAAAGGCCGAATCGATCAGCTCCGGCGGGCTCACGAGCAGCGCATTCGTGCCCTCGCCGTGCCGATCGGGGACGAGCGCGACGACGCCTGCCTCACCGTCGTTCGCGTCCCGCTCGATCGCCGCGCGAGCAGCGTGCAGGAGCTCGTCCAGTGCGTCGCCGGAGACCGCCGGCAGGTCGGCGGGAAGCACGAGCACTGCGGTCGCCCCGCGCGCCTGCGCCACGGAGCGTGCCGCCTCGATGGCCCCGTTGAGCCCAGGCGCGCGCTCGACGAGCCCGACCGCGTCATGCCGCCGTGCGATCTCCGCGGCGTCGCCATCCTGCGTCACGACCACCGTGCCCGCGATGTGCTGGGCATCGCGCGTCGCCTGCAGGGTTCGATGCAGCATCACCGTGACGAGCGCCGCGCGCTCTTCGGCGTCGAGATCGGCGCCGAGGCGGGTCTTCGCCGTCTCCAGGCCCCGGATCGGGACGAGCGCCCACGTGCGCGAGAGATCGGCACGAGCGGGGGGCTGCACGCCCGCAAGGGTAGCGGCGGGTCGTCTCAGGCCGGTCTCGCGACGGCCAGGACCTCGGCCGCGAGCTCTGCGCGACGTCGATCGTCGGACATGATCGTGTCTGTCACGACGACCTCGAGCCCGAGCGCATCGATCGCGGGCGCCAGCGCCTCGTCCACCGTGTCGATCACGAAGACATCGGCGATGCCCGTGTACTGGCGCGCGACCCCCAGGGCGGACGCCTCGTGCCCCAGCGACGCGAGCATCCGGTCGGCGGGTCCCTTCAGCGCCTTGCCACCCACGATGCCGGAGAGGGCAACGACGCGCACGCCGCGCGAGCGCGCCGCCTGCAATCCCGACTCCACGCCGGCAACGCCCAGAACCGGTTGGACGGAGACGAACGGGTTCGATGGCGCGATGACGATGCAGTCGCACGCTGCGAGTGCCGCCTCGACCTCCGGCGTCGTGGCCGCCTCCGCGAGGCCGACGAACCGCAGGTCGCGCACCTCGGGCGCCTGGTGCAGGCGCACGAAATAGTCCTGGAAGGGCAGCCAGCCCTCGTCCGTGAGGACCTCGGTGCGAACCGGCGAATCGGACATGGGCAGGATCGTTGCCCGCACGCCGAGCGCGCGCTGCAGGTCCAGCGCGATGGACGTCGGTCGGTCGCCGGCCCGCAGGCGCGCCGTGCGGACGATGTGCGTGGCGAGGTCCCGATCGCCGAGGCGGAACCACGACGGCTCGCGATACCGCTCGAGCATCCCTGCTGCCGCGAAGGTCTCGCCGGCGATGCCCCAGCCCCACTCGCGGTTGTCGATGCCGGCGAGCGTGTACATGACCGTGTCGTGATCCGGTGAGATGAGGAGGCCGTGGCGCTCCGTGTCGTCGGCGGTGTTGACGACCACGGTGAGCCGCTCGTCGAGGTGTGCCTGCAGGCCGTGTGCCAGGCGCGCGCCCCCGACACCACCCGCGAGCAGCACCGTGGAGTCCATGGCGCACATGGTGCGGCACGCGTCCGAACCCCGGATGCTCCATGCGGCCGCAAGGTAGCGGTGCGGGACTGCACCGCTGATTTGTCGGCACTCGTGCGGCCGTAACGCGCATGCAACCCCTGTTGCGCCGACGCGGTATATCCTCGGCCGACCGCGCTGGACCGTCGATGCGTCGCCGGTCGCAAGCGCAAGCAGGGGCCCCGGAACCTACGCGATCGGATCTGCCTGGAGGAAGGCAAGACGCCGCTGGCGTCCGATGCGTGTTCCCCGTCCGCTGTCGCGCAACGTTGGCTCAAGGCGCACGCGAAGGAGGATCGCCGATCGCCGACTGACAACCGGCTTGCCGCGCACGTCTCGAACGCCATCGAACGCCATCGGCTGGACGCCATCCAACGCCTCGTGTGCGCCCGCAAGCAGTGCCCCCGGTTCGAGCGCGCCTGCCAGCGCGCCATGGAGGAGGAACGCATGTCACATCGACTGCCCACGAGGCGGTCACGGCTCGCAGCCGTTGCAGCCGCGCTCCTGATGCTGCCGATCTCGATGGTCGGCGCAGCCTCGGCCGGCCCACCGCCGACCGACGACGCGATGAAGTACAAGCCCGGAACGCACCCGCTCGTTCTCGACGAAGAGGGCGAGGCGGAGCTGCTGGAGCGGGACCTCGAGTACATCCAGAACCGACTGGCCGGCGACCGGCCGCTGACGATCTCCGAGGCGGGTGCGCTCCGCTCGCAGGCCGCCAAGGACGCCAAGCGTCTTCGCGACCTCGGCGGCGCCCCGGTGAGCGGTCCCAACACCCTCACGGGTGCGTGGACGGCCCTCGGCCCGAACCCGATCGTCCAGGGCCTTCGCAGCCCCGACCCGGAGGGCCAGCACTTCGGTGCGATGGCCGGCCGCATCGGCGCGCTGGCGATCCGCCCGAGCAACCACCAGATCATCCTGGGCGGCGCTCAGGGCGGCATCTGGCTGTTCAACGACACCACTGGCCAGTGGGAGGCCAAGACCGACGCCCTCCCGTCGCTCGCCATCGGCGCGCTCGCGATCGCTCCCACGAACGACGCGATCGTCTACGCCGGCACCGGCGAAGGCGCCTTCTCTGGCGACAGCTATTTCGGCAACGGCATCCTGAAGAGCACCGACGGCGGCCAGACCTGGGCGCACGTCTCGGGTGACTACTTCACCGCCGTGTCGACGTCGGCCCTCGTCGTCGATCCGACGAACGCAAACCACCTGTACGCCTCGGTCATGCGCGGCCGCGGTGGCAACCACCGGACCTCGCCGGCCCTGCACTCCAAGTTCGGCGTGTGGGAGTCCAAGGACGGTGGCGCCACGTGGACGCTGATCTTCGAGCAGAAGTCGACGCTCGGCGCGACGGACCTCGAGATCGACCCGCAGAACAAGAACACCCTGTTCGCATCCTTCCTCGGCGACAAGATCTACAAGAGCACCGACGGCGGCGCCCACTGGGCGCCGGCGATGAACGGGCTTCCCGTGGCTGACTACAGCCAGGGCCCGGCGCGGTTCTCGATCGAGATCTCGCACCCGACCGGCCAGTCCGCGGTTCTGTACGCGGGCTTCGGCTACGAGGATGTCCACGCGCACGTCTACCGCTCCGACGACCTCGGCGCCAGCTGGCACATCCTGCCGGACGGCACGGGCGACGACAGCGTCGACGACTACTGCGCGGAGCAGTGCACCTACGACAACGTCATCGAGGCCGACCCGACGAACTCCGACGTGGTGTTCGCCGCCGGCCAGTTCAACTACGGCATCGGCTCGGGCGGGATCTTCCGCTCCGACGATGGCGGCCAGACCTGGAAGAACCTGGGCTGGGACCAGCATCCGGACTTCCACGCGCTTGCATTCGACACCGGCGCCGCCGGCGACGTGGTCATCGGCAACGATGGCGGCGTCTGGTGGAGCGATGACCTGGGTGGGCGACCCAACGCGAGCGACCCGCTCAGCGACGTCACCTGGATCAGCCTCAACGGCGGCGTCGATACGTTCACGAGCGCCGTCACCTACCGGACCGGTCTCCAGATCGGCCAGTTCACGTCCATTGCGATCGTGCCCCAGGTGGCCGGTCGGTACTGGGGCGGCACCCAGGACAACGGCACCATGCGCAAGTCGACCGCCTCGCAGAGCTGGTTCGACATGGCGAATGGCGACGGTGGCCAGGTCCTCGTCGACCCGACGCCCGACACGTGCGCCTTCGGCGCGAACACGAGCTGCATCGTCTACGGCACGTACTTCGGCATCCAGCCGTACCGGATCGATGACGGCGGCGCGTTCTTCTTCAGCAACCAGTTCATCCGCAAGGGCATCAACCTGAACGACCGTTCAGAGTTCTACATCCCCTTCACGATGAACAAGATGAACCCGAACCAGCTCCTGCTGGGCACCTTCCGGGTGTACCGCACGGACAACGCGCGAACGGCCAAGGCTGGCGACGTCCAGTGGAAGCCGATCAGCCCGGACCTCACCAGCGGCTGCACGGGCACGGCGCCGAACGGCGCGCGTGGCTGCCTCGTCGGCGCCATCGGCGTGGGCGGCGGCAATGCCGTGTACGCGGGCACGGATGACGGCCTCCTCTGGCTTGCCAAGGACGGCCTGACCTCGGACAACCCGACCTGGGTTCGCCTCGACCAGAATGGCCTGCCGAAGCGGCCGGTCGCCGAGATCAAGGTCGATCCCAGCAACTACCGGGTCGCCTACGTCGCGTACAACGGGTTCAACCCGGCGACCCCCGGCACCCCCGGCCACCTGTTCAAGACCACTGATGCGGGCGTCCACTGGACCAACATCAGCGGCAACCTTCCGGACTCGCCGCTCAATACGATCGTCGTCGACCCGTCGTTCCCGAACACGCTCTATGCGGGCACGGACGTCGGGCCGTACGTGACGTACGACGGCGGGTTCCACTGGACCTGGCTCGGCGAGTCGTTCCCGATCGTGGGCGTGTGGCAGATGGACTTCGATCCAGCTCGCCGCGTCCTGGTCGCGGGCACGCACGGCCGAGGCGCATTCCGCATCACGGATGCCAACGCCTACCCGGCGATGGTCGTCTCGAAGGTCGACGCGGGCATCCCCGTCGGCGCGGGCAGCAACCTCGACTACACGATCACGGTTCGCAACATGGGCGGCGCTGCCGCCACGGGCGTCACCGTGACCGACACCATCCCGACGGACACCTCGTTCGTCTCCGCCGCCGACGGCGGCACGTTCTCGGCCGGCAAGGTCCGCTGGACGGGCCTGACCATCGCCGCGGGCGCGAGCGTCGACCTCCACTTCCGCGTGAGCATCGCGAACGCGCTGAAGAAGAAGGTCACCGCCATCACCAACGACGGCATCACGGTCACGACGGCGGAGGGCCCCGGCGCAACCGGCAGCCCGACGACGACCCCGATCGCTGCGCCGTACGCGGTGAAGGTCTCCCCGGCCAATGCCTCCGGCGCGGCACGGGCAGGTGACAGCGTCAGCTACCACTTCACGGTCAAGAACCTCGGCTCGACCACCGACAGCTACAACCTGTCGACGACCGGCACGTACGCAGCGTCGATCTTCCAGAGCGACTGCACCACGGCCACCACGTCGACCGGCTCGCTGACGGCCGGCCAGTCCACGGACATCTGCGTCACGATCACCGTTCCTGGTGATGCGGCGCAGGACGACACCGACAGCACGACGTTCACGGCCACGTCGGCGGGCTCGCCGACGGTGTCCGGCTCGTCGACGATCACGACCAATGCGGTCACGCTCGACACGCTGCTGGTGGACGAGGACGGCGGCGCGCCGAATGTCGAGTCCTATTACGGTGATGCCCTCACCGCGAACGGGATCGACTTCGCCACGTGGGATCTCGGGGCGAACGCCACGTTGCCGGTCGGCCTCCTGCAGGCCTACACGAACGTGGTGTGGTTCACGGGCAACACGTATCCGGGCCCGATCGTTCCGTACGAGACAGACCTCACGGCCTTCCTCGACGGCGGCGGGCGGCTGTTCCTGAACGGTCAGGACCTCCTTGACCAGGCTGCAGGCACGACGGACTTCGTCCACGACTACCTGCACATCGACTGGGACGGCACGGAGACCCAGAACGACAAGGCCACCGACGACGTCACCGGTGTCACCGGCGATGCCGTCACCGACGGGATCGGAGCGATCGCCATCGATCACTCCATCCTGACCGCGGCCTTCGAGGACCGGATCACCCCGATCGGCCCGGCCGTGGGCGCGTTCACTGACGACACGGGCGCCTTCGACGCCCTCGACGTCAGCACGGACGGCTACAAGGTCGTGTTCCTTGCCTTCCCGTTCGAGGCGTACGGCTCGACGGGTGACAAGACCGAGCTCATGGGCCGCGTCTTCGACTTCTTCGCAGCCCCCTAGGCACCGCCAGGGCAAACCACGAGGGGCGGGCCATTCGGCCCGCCCCTCGTTTGATTCCAGATCCCCTGCATACTCGGCAAAGGAGCATGCAGACCAACATCGTTCCGGCTCGACGCGTCGCAGTATTTGTCGTCCTCGCGGTCCTGATCGTCGTCGGCGTTCTGCTCTTCGCCTACGTCGTCTCGCCACCCCGTAGCGATCTCGATGCGACGCCCATCCCCACGCCGGTGGATTCGGGGATTCCGTCGGTCCTCGGGTAGCCGCCACGAGGCCGTGGCAGACATTTCCTAAGCGAGCTTCGCGAGGATCTCCGGCATTCGATCGATCGTCTCGCGGTCGAAGGGCGCAGGCATGCGGACGATGATCGTCTCGAAGCCGAGCGCGAGGTACGGCTGGAGCGTCTCGGCAACGTTCGCCGGCGAGCCGAGGAGCAGCGGCACGCCGCCCCCGCCATCGGTGATCCCGTTGAACTCGAGCTGGTGGTCGCGTGCGGCCTGGGCCGCCTCGACGGTGTCGCGGATGATCGTCGGGAAGCTGATCGTGAGCTCGAGGTCGGCCATGGTGCGGCCCGCATCGGCGAGGTGGCCGGCAAGCACGTCGAGGTAGCCCTTCACGGTCTCGATGTCCCCGGCGGTGTTCCAGCCGTCGGCATGCCGGGCGACTGACCGCAGCGTCTTCCGGAGCCCGCTCCCGCCAACGAGGATCGGGAGATGATCCTGCACCGGCCGCGGCTCGCACAGCGCGTCCGTGAACGTGTAATGCGGCCCCTCGTGCGTCACGAGCTCGCCGTCGAACAGGCGCCGGTACAGCGGCAATGCCTCCTCGAGCTTGTCGAGGCGCCAGCCCGGCGTCGCGCCGAACTCGATCCCGAACGCCTCGTGCTCGCGCTCGAACCACGCGCCGCCGATCCCCAGGATGGCCCGGCCGTTCGAGATGTGGTCGAGGGTCGTGGCCAGCTTGCTGGTGACGCCCGGGTTCCGGAACGTGTTCGCGCCGACCATGAGCCCGAGACGGACCCGATTCGTCGCCTCGGCGAGCCCGGCGAGGAACATCCAGCCTTCGAAGATCGGCTGCTGCCACGGGCCCTGGATGGCCATCAGGTGGTCCCAGGTCCAAACGGAATCCCAACCCGCGGCTTCGGCGGCGAGAGCCGCGTCGCGCGCCTCGGCCCACGAGGTTCGCTGTGGCCAGAGCTGGAGGCCGAACTTCACGTCCTTCATTGCGGGTGCGGCGGACATCGCGAGGTCAGTCCTCCAGGTGATCGTGCACCGAGGTGATGCGCAGGCGGAACGAGATGCGCTCCTGCGATCGGAAGGCCGCCGCGCTCTCCTCGTCGTCCTCGCTGTACCGAACGGCGAGCGCGACGATGTCCTCGCGCGCGACCGCGACGTCGTCAATGACGTCCTCGACGACGGCCTGGACGCCGACCCAGCGCATCGGATCCTCGTGATCCGTGAACGCCAGGGCTGCGCGGCCGCTCGTCCGGAGCTCGTCGGGCCAGCGGCGCGGGCTGCGACTGTTCACGAGGATCCGGCCGTCGGGCTCGAGGCGAAACCAGATGACGGCCTGGTGCGGCGTGCCGTCGGCGCCCGCGGTCGCGAGGGTGGGGTAGAGCGGCTGCTCGAGGAATTCACGGACGCGCTCCGAGAGCTCCGCGGCGGGTGGGAGGTCCATGCGCGGATCGTAGCCTCGCGTGTCAGGACGCGCGTCAGTCGATGCGCTCGCCGGCCTCGATCCGGATGTCCAGTCGATTCTCCGGCGGCGCGAGGGGGCACGCCCACTTCGGGTCGAACGCGCACGACGGCTGGAACGAGAAGTTGAAGTCGAGGACGAGGCTGCCCGCCGTCCGACCCGCCCCGAGGTCGGCGCTCTTCGCGGCATCGAGCAGGTAGCGGCCGGCGCCGTACGTCTCCGACCCGCTGGTGGCGTCGCGGAACGGGAGGAAGAGCCCACCTGCGTAGCCGGACATCCAGTAGACGCCGAGCTCACGCTCGCCGGCCGCGAACGGGACCCGGACCTTGCCGATTCGTTCGAGGGATTCGCCACCGCCGGTGCTGATCGGGAGGAGCATTGCCAGGCCGCCGAGGGAGGCGGCAACGGTCGGCGGCTCGGTCGGGGTCTCCGGCTCCAGAACGGCCTCGAGCCGCAGGGCAGGGTCGTATGACCAGTGATGGGCTTGGAAGGCGGAACGGGCGTCGGCCGGCACCGGCGACTGCGAATGCTCGCGGAACAGCCGCTCGCGGGTCGTGCGCCAGTCGTGCCAGGCGGCTTCGGGATCCTGCGCCGCGACGTTGCGGATCCGCGCGTACAGGTCCGCGATCTGGCGGCGCCAGTCGGCGAGCTCGATCGTCTCCTGCGGGTTCATGCTGGTATCGCCCGGGTCAGGCCGAGCGGCGGCCCATCCCGCGCAGGATCACGGCGAGCCCGAGCACGATCAGGCCGAGCGGCCAGACGTCCCCCCACGGGATCCGCGGCATGTCGTAGCCGAGCGTGACGTCGATGAAGAACCAGATCCCGACGGCGAGGACGAGGAGGCCCCACACGCGCGCCGCGGTATCGCCTGCACGCTGGACGCTCGGGTCCTTCGCAATGCGCTGGCCCCACGCCTCGGCGTCCCGCCCGAACCGCTCGCCGGCTTCGCCGACCTCCCGGCCGAACGATTCCATGCGCTGCTCGAACGTCTGCTTCGGCGGCGAGGTTGCGGGATCGGGCGTCGGTTCGGTCATGGCCGGACCATCCTAGTCCGATGCCCGACTAGAATCCCGACGCCACAGAAGGAGCGCACACCCATGGATCGAGCCGAGATCGGCGTGTTCGGCGGATCGGGCTTCTACTCGCTGCTCGAGGACGTGCGCGAGGTCAAGGTGGACACGCCGTACGGCCCGCCGTCCGACTCGTTCTTCCTGGCGACCGCCGCTGGCCGGCGCGTGGCATTCCTGCCGCGGCATGGCCGTCGCCACACGATCCCGCCCCACCGGATCAACTACCGCGCGAACGTCTGGGCGATGCGCTCCCTCGGCGTCAAGGCCGTGATCGCCCCGTGCGCGGCCGGATCGCTGCAGCTCCACGTGAAGCCTGGCGATTTCGTCGTCTGCGACCAGTTCGTGGACAGGACGCGGACGCGGCCGCACACGTTCTACGACGGCCCGATCGTGACCCACCTGTCGTCCGCGGACACGTACGACCCGACCCTCCGGGCGCTGGCGATCGCGACGATTCGCGACCATGGGATCGAGGTCCACGAGCGCGGCACGATGGTCGTCATCGAGGGTCCGCGGTTCTCCACGAAGGCCGAGTCCAAGTGGTTCTCGGACGCGGGCTGGGAGGTCATCGGGATGACGGGCTATCCCGAGGCGTGGCTGTGCCGCGAGCTCGGGATGGCGGTCGTGAACATCGCCCTGATCACCGACTACGACGCCGGCATCCACGAGGGCACCGAGGCGGTCGACGCGCAGAGCGTCATCGAGGTGTTCGCCCAGAACGCCGAGCGGATCAAGAAGGTCGTGCTCGACCTCGTGGGCCGGTTCCCCGAGGACCTGGATGCGCTTGGCGCGCGCGGCGCGCTCGACCCGACCCGCGGCGACGGCCACGCCATGGCCGCCGAGGACATCCGGCTCTTCGAGACATTGCTCTGACAGGGCCGGCCGCCGTTCGTATGCCCCACATCCGCCCCCGGTTCGATGAGCCTGGAGTCATGACCGTCGACGTCATACGAAGTCCGTTCGATGGCTGATGCACTTCCGATCGGGGTTGCCATCGGCACCGTGGGAGCCACGCCCGAGTGGTGGCTCGCCAGCGCGCGCCGGCTCGAGACGGCCGGGTACGGGGCGGTGTGGGCGTGGGACCACTTCGTTGGCGGCGGCACGAAGACCGTGCCGGTCGTCGAGCAGTGGACGATGCTCTCGGCAGTTGCCGGCGCCACGACGCGGCTGCGCGTGGGCACCTTCGTCACGAACGTCATGAACCGGCATCCCGCGGTGCTCGCCCGAATGGCGTCAACCCTCCAGGCCGCCAGCGGCGGCCGGCTGACGCTCGGGATCGGGATCGGCGGCAACGCGGCTGAGCACGCCGCATACGGCATCGACTTCCCCGACGTGCCGGAGCGCGCCGACCGCCTCGAGGACGCGATCGAGACGATCCGCGCCCTATGGACCGGTGGTCCCGTGACCCGAGCAAGCCGCTTCTACCCGCTCGCCGGCGCGCACGCGTTCCCCGCGCCCGACCCCGCGCCGCGGATCCTCGTGGGCGCGGCGTCGCCGCGCGGCCTGCGGATCGCCGCGCAGGTCGGTGACGGCTGGGCGGCCGAGATCGACGATTTCGAGCGGCTGCTGCCCGCCTACCTCGAAGCGCTGGACGCCAACGGCAGGACGCGCTCCGGCGCCTGGGTCGCGTGCGGCTTCGGGCAGGGCCGCAGCGGCCAGGACGCGCTTGCCGGCAGTCCATGGATCGAGGCGCCGCGCGAGACCTGGGCTCGATGGTCCGAGGCCGGCGTCGACGAAGCGATCCTCACCGCGCGCACGCCGAACGACGTCGATGCGCTCGTCGGCGCCGTGGACCGCTGGTAAGGGCCTCGATCGAGCAATCGCGGACAATGAGCGCTCCGATGACCGCCCCGACCGCCGCCGCGCCCCGCCGCGAGCTCGAGCCGACCCACCCCTGCATCCGCTGCGGGCGCGAAGGCGTCCCGATGGAGAACGGGCTGTGCGAGCTGTGCAACCCGCTCGAGCTGGCGCAGCCGTCCGCGACCCAGATGCACGGCATCGCCGCCGTCGGGATCATCGCGTTCATCCTCGTGCTCGCGGTGCTCGGCCGGGCGGCGATGGTCGGGAACGGTCCGTTCACAGGCTCAGTGGAGAGCGTCGTCGGCGCGACCGACGGGCTGTCGATCACCGTCACCGTCACGAACCAGGGCACGCGCAACACCGCCACGACCTGCCAGATCGAGGAATCGCCGGCGAAGCCCGGTGGCCCGACCCAGGTCGTCCAGACGCCGCTGATCCACGGCGGCGAGACCGTGACGTTCACGACCACCGTGACGAAGTTCGGGAGCAGCCCGATCGCGCTCGCCGCCGACTGCGCGTCGACGTGACCGCAGCGTCCCGCGCCGCCGACCTCGCGTTCGCGACCGCGCTCGCCACGCGCGCCGGCGAGCTGCTGCTCGAGCGGTTCGAGAAGGTCGAGCAGATCGACCACAAGTCCGCGAAGGACGTCGTCACCGAGGTCGATCGGCTCTCCGAGAACCTGGTGATCGACGCCATCCGCGCCGCGTATCCCGGCGACGGGATCATCGCCGAGGAGAGCGGCGACCACGCCACGGGGGCAGGGGACGCGCCGACGTCCGGGATCGGGCGCGCGTGGGTCATCGATCCGCTCGACGGCACGATCAACTACGCGAACGGCATCCCGTTCTTCTGCGTGTCGATTGCGTTGGTCGAGGATGGGCGGCCGGCGGTGGGCGTCATCCACGATCCGATCCGGCGCGAGACGTACGCCGCGACGGACGACGGTCCTGCCACGGTCGACGGTCGCCAGATCCGGGCGGCGACGAAATCCGACCTGAACGACTACGTCATCTCGATGTCGCTCGCCGGGGCGGCGCTCATCGGCCGGTCACGGGCGCTGCGCAAGGCCGTGCGCGTCCCCAGGTCGATGGGCTCGGCCGCGCTCGCGCTCGCATACGTGGCCAACGGCCGCTTCGACGCGATGGTCCAGCAGGGCGGGCTTTCGCTCTGGGATATCGCCGCCGCGGGCCTGATCGCGGAGCGCGGCGGGGCGCGCGTCACCAACCTCGACGGCGGACCGTGGTTCTCGATCACGCACGGGCCGCGGACGATCTCGATCCTGGCCGCCCCCGCGGTGCATCACGACGAGCTGTTGCACATCGTCCGAGGCGGCCGCTAGCGCGCTCCGGCTAGCCCTCGGCCCAGCGATGCGGCCGCGCCCGCAGCGACGGCAAGCCCCAGCGATCGCAGAAGGCTTCCCAGCCGGCCCGCGGCGTTCCCCGCCAGAGCAGCTCGTCAACCGAGCGCTGCGGGACGTCGACCCCGTCGTCAGCCGTGCGGAGTCGCGCCAGCGAGCGGTACAGCTGGACCTCATCCCATTGGGCTCGAAGGGTCGCGGCCAGCGAGATGGCCTTCGCCCCGCGCACGGACGGGACCTCCCAGGCCGACGCCTTCTCGGGGATGTCGTCGAGCGAGCCGTAGCGGAACAGCGCGGCCGCCGCGGACTTTGCGCCCCAGCCGGGGAGTCCCGGGTACCCGTCCGAGGAGTCGCCGACCAGCGCGAGCCAGTCCGGGATGGACGGTGGCCGGACGCCCCACTTCTCGAGCACCGCAGGCTCGTCGTACGTGATCCGGCGCCGCCGGTCCAGCAACACCACCTTCTCGCCGCGGACCAGCTGCGCCATGTCCTTGTCCGGCGTGCACACGAGCACCTGCTCGACGGCGGGATCAACGACGAACGTCTCGCACGCCGCCGCGATCGCGTCGTCGGCCTCGAAGTCCGTCATCGGCCAGACCACGAGCCCGAGGGCCCGGATCGCGTCCTCGACGATCGGGAACTGCGAGAGCAGCTCCGGCGGCATGCCGGCGGACGACTTGTAGCCGGGGTACAGGTCGTTGCGGAACGACTCGATGACGTGGTCCGTCGCGCAGCCGACGTGGGTCGCACCTTCCTCGCGGAGCAGGTACAGCAGCTGCTCGCACACCCCCGAGACGCCGGAGAGATTGCGCCCGCCGATGCCGAGGACGGGTGGCCGCGGCGCGTAGTGGGCGCGGAACAGCTCGTAGGTCGCGTCGACGAGATGGAGGCGCATGCCCGGCCTCCGGGTCAGGAGGGCAGCGTCCCGAAGCAGTAGCCGAGGACGCAGCCCGCGGCGGCCATCGCGGCCTTCGCCTTGTCGCCGTCGCCAGCCGCGAGGTCGACCGACGCGATCGCGTCCTGCAGGACCTCGGTCTCGAACTTCAGGTGTGCCGCGTCGATCGCGGTCGCGCTGACGCAGTAGTCCGTCGCGAGACCGACCACGACGGTCTTCGTGATCCCGCGCTCGTGCAGCATCGCCGCGAGCTCGGTGGGCATCGTCTCGCCGGTCTGCGGGTCCTTCATCGTGAAGGCGGAGTAGCCGTCCTCGCCGTGCACGCCTTTCTTCACCGTGGGCCCGACGACGAGCAGGTCCGGGTGGAGCTCCGAGCCCCACGTGTCACCGACGCAGTGGACCGGCCAGATGCCGCCGTCCTGGGCGAAGTGCGGTGTGTGCGCGGGGTGCCAGTCCTGGGAATACACGACGAACGCGCCCTTCTCATGCGCGATGCGCGCCTCGGAGGAGGCCATCCGAACGACGTCCTCGGCGCCCTGCACGTACAGGGCGCCTTTCGGATCGGCGAAGTCGTTCTGCACGTCGACGACGATCAGCGCCGTCTTCGCGTCATAGCGTTCCTTCACGGCCGCGAGGGTACCGCAGGGCAAGGTGGTCGATACTTGCAGCGGTCGCCACCGCAGCGCCACCGTCGAAGGGGATCCCCACCGTGTCCAAGCTCATCGCCGTGATGTCCATGTCGCTCGACGGGTTCGTCGCGACGCCGGATGACGATGTCAGCGAGGTGTTCGACTGGTACTTCGCGGGCGACACGGTGGTCCAGGCCGGCGGCGCCGATGCGATGACCTTCTCCATGTCGGAGCCGAGCGCGGAGCACGTCCGCTCGCTGCTGGTCGAGCTCGGTGCCGTCCTCACGGGCCGGCGGACGTTCGAGAAGGCCGATGGCTGGGGCGGCAACCACGGCTGGGGTCCGGCGTTCGTGCTGACGAACTCGATTCCGGACGGCTGGCCGCGACCGAACTCGACCGTCAACTTCGTCACCGACGGCCTGGAGAGCGCCGTTCGACAGGCGAAGGCCGCGGCGGGCGACAAGGCGGTGGGCGTGCACGGCGCAGACACGATCCAGCAGCTGCTGAACGCCGGCCTCCTCGATGAGCTGAGCATCGATGTCGCCGCGGTGCTGCTCGGCGACGGCATCCGGCTCTTCGACAGGCTCGAGGGCACGCCCTCGCGGCTCGGCAATCCCACCACCATCCAGGGTGTCGGCGTCACGCACCTGCGCTACCCGGTGCGGAGCGTCAAGCCCGCGACCGGCGGCTGATGCTGAACCGCAACCTCGTTGCGACTCGGCCTTCGGCCGACTTCCGGTAAGGTTTCCCCGTGACGTTCGAGCAGACCGATCTCGAGGCCATCGCGAAGGCCGAGGAGGTCAGGATCGAGACCCGCGCCGGCGATGGCACGACCCATCGCACGATCATCTGGATCGTCGAGCACGACGGCCAGCTGTACATCCGCTCGGTGAACGGCCCGACCGCGCGCTGGTTCCGCGAAGCCACGGCCGACACCGCGATCGCGCTCCTCGTCGGCGACAACCGCTGGGAAGCGCACGTCGTCCCCGCCACGGACCCCGCCTCGATCGACGCGTGCAGCGCCGGCCTGAAGGCGAAGTACCGGGGCGATCATTCGCTCGGCAGCATGCTCGAGGCCGACACGCTGCCGACCACCCTCCGCGTTGTTCCGATGGTGCCCGCATGACCCTTGCCGAGAAGCGCTCCGAGATGTTCGTCGACGACTTCAAGCACCAGCTGCCCGACATCGACGAGGGTGAGACGACCGACTGGATTCGCTCGCTGGACGACGTCGTGGACCAGGAGGGCGAGCCCCGTGCCCGTTTCCTGCTCTACAAGCTCCTGAAGCGCGCGCGCCAGCTCCAGGTCGGGCTGCCGCCGCTCACGAACACCCGATACATCAACACGATCAGCCCGGAGCAGGAGCCAGAGTTCCCGGGCGACGAGGTCCTGGAGCGACGCATCCGCCGGCTGATCCGCTGGAACGCGGTCGCGATGGTCCTCCGTGCCAACACGAAGTTCAGCGGCATCGGCGGCCACCTCGCCACGTACGCGTCCGCGGCGACGCTGTACGAGGTCGGCTTCAACTGGTTCTTCAAGGGCCGCGACGCCGGCCCCGGCGACCAGGTCTTCTACCAGGGCCATGCAGCACCGGGCATCTATGCCCGGGCGTTCCTCGAAGGCCGCATCTCCACCGAGCAGCTCGACCACTTCCGGCGCGAGACGCCGCCCCAGAACGGGCTCTCGTCCTACCCGCACCCGCGGCTCATGCCGGACTTCTGGGAGTTCCCGACCGTATCGATGGGCCTCGGCCCGATCGACGCGATCTACCAGGCGCGCTTCAACCGCTACCTGCAGAACCGCGGGCTGGTCGACACCTCGGGCAGCCGTGTGTGGGCGTTCCTCGGCGACGGCGAGACCGATGAGCCCGAGGCGCTCGGTGCTCTCCACGTGGCCGCGGATGAAGGCCTGGACAACCTGACGTTCGTCATCAACTGCAACCTGCAGCGCCTCGACGGCCCGGTCCGCGGCAACGGCAAGATCATCCAGGAGCTCGAGGCGGTCTTCCGCGGCTCCGGCTGGAACGTGATCAAGGTGATCTGGGGCCGCGAGTGGGACGAGCTGCTGGCGCGCGACCGCGACGGCCTCCTCGTCGAGGAGATGAACACCACCGTCGACGGCGAGTTCCAGAAGTTCTCCGTTGCGGGCGGCTCGTACATCCGGGAGCACTTCTTCGGGCCGGATCCACGGCTCAAGGCGCTGGTCCAGGACTACACGGACGATGACCTCGCGAAGCTGCGCCGCGGCGGGCACGACTACCGAAAGGTGTTCGCGGCGTACAAGGCGGCCACCGAGCATCGGGGGGCCCCGACGGTGATCCTCGCCAAGACGGTCAAGGGCTGGACGCTCGGGCCGGGCGTCGAGGCGCGGAACATCACGCACCAGGCGAAGAAGCTGTCGGAGCAGGAGCTCAAGATCTTCCGGGATCGCCTGGAGCTGCCGATCCCCGACGCGGACCTGAAGGACGCGCCCTACTACCACCCGGGCCCGAACTCGGAGGAGGTCCAGTACCTCCAGGAGCGCCGGCGCGCGCTCGGCGGGACGCTGCCGATCCGCAAGGTGCACCCGGTGGTGCTGCCCGAGGTCAAGCCGACCTTCGACCAGGAGTTCGCAGCAGGCTCACCCACGCCCGTCTCGACCACGATGGCGTTCACCCGCATGCTCCGGAACCTGATCCGGGACAAGGATCTCGGGCCGCGCATCGTCCCGATCATCCCGGACGAGGCGCGAACGTTCGGCATGGACCCGCTGTTCAACGAGGTCGGGATCTACTCCGCGACCGGCCAGCGCTACGAGCCCGTGGACTCCGAGCTCGTCCTCAAGTACCGCGAGGCGATCGACGGCCAGGTGCTCGAGGAGGGCATCACGGAGGCGGGCTCCGCCGCGGGCTTCCAGGCCGCCGGCACGTCCTACGCGACGCACGACTACCCGGTGATCCCGTTCTACATCTTCTATTCGATGTTCGGGTTCCAGCGGACCGGCGACCAGTTCTGGGCCGCCGGTGACGCGCGGGCACGTGGCTTCCTCATGGGCGCGACCGCGGGCCGTACGACGCTCACCGGCGAGGGCCTGCAGCACGATGACGGGCACAGCCACGTGCTCGCGATGACGAACCCGGCAGTTCGCCAGTACGACCCGACGTACGCCTACGAGCTCGCCGCGATCATCCGCGACGGCATCGACCGGATGCACGTCAAGGGCGAGGACCTCATCTACTACATCTCGATCTACAACGAGAACTACCCGATGGCCGCAAAGCCGGAGGGTGTCGACGAGGGCATCCTCAAGGGCATCTACCGGCTGTCCGAGGCGCCGAAGGTGGAAGCCGCGAAGGGCGCCAAGGTGCCGACGATTCGACTGGTCGGCTCCGGCTCGATCCTGCTCCAGGTCATCGCCGCCCAGGCGCTGCTCGCCGAGCACGGCATTGCGGCCGAGGTGTACTCGGCGACGTCGTTCCCGCAGCTGCGACGCGACGCGCTGCACGTGGACCGCTGGAACCGGCTCCATCCCGGCGACAAGGCCCGAACCGCGTATGTCTCGACCGTCCTTGGTTCGAAGGGCGGTCCCATCGTGGCCGCGTCCGACTGGATGAAGGCGCTGCCGGACCTCGTCCGGCCGTGGATCGACGCACCGTTCGTGTCACTCGGCACGGATGGCTTCGGCCGCTCCGACACGCGCGAGTCGCTGCGCAGCTACTTTGAGGTCGATGCGCCGCACATCGCGGCGGCCGCGATCTCCGAGCTGGTTCGCGCCGGCGACCTCACCGCCGCGGCCGCGAAGGCCGCGTTCGAGAAGCTCGGCATCGACCCTGACAAGGCCGACCCCCTCGACGCCTGACGTTCGCACCTGACGCGTCGCGTCCGAGTTCCCGCCCGACGTTCCCGCGCGGCGCACGCCTCAAGCCCGGGTCGCGACCACCTTCAGGATCGATCCGTCGAGCATCAGCAGGTAGAGCTCGCCCGCCGCGTCCTGGCCGAAGCTCGCGACGTTGCCGCTGATCTCGCCGACCTGGGGCGCATCCGTCGGCCCGTCGGGCCGGGCGTCCAGCGCCCAGACCCGCGATGAGCAGTTGTCCGAGAAGAGGTACGTGCCGTCCAGGAACGGGTACGTCGCGCCCCGGTAGACATAGCCACCCACGACGGCACAGCCAAGGTCATGCCCGAACTCCGCGACAGGAGCGGTCAACCCGGCCTGGTCGCACGTCGCGGCCTCGTAGCAGTGGAAGCCCTCGGTCACGTTCCAGCCGAAGTTGATCGCGCCGGCGGTCCCATGCCGGACGACATCGACCTCTTCGAACGCGTTCTGCCCGACATCGCCGATCCAGAAGTCGCCCGTCTTCCGGTCGAAGGACGTGCGCCACGGGTTCCGCATGCCGGAGATCCAGACCTCCGGAGCCCCGCCGCCCTTGGCATAGGGGTTCTCCGCCGGGATGCCGTACGCCTTGTCGCCGGTGCCGCCATCCATGTCGATTCGGAGGATCTTCGCGAGGAGGGCATTCGGATTCTGGCCGTTGCCCATCGGGTCGCCGCCGCTGCCGCCGTCGCCCATCGCGATCGTGAGGTACCCGTCCCGTCCGAACGCAAGCGATCCGCCGTTGTGGTTCGGGAACGGCTGGTCGATGAACAGCACCTGCCTGAAGGAGCCCGGATCGATGCGATTCTTATTGCCGGGATCGATCGTGAGGCTCGCGATGACGGTGTCGCCGCTCGTGTCCGTGAAGTCGACGAACACACGCGGGTCCATCGGGAACGCCGGATGGACTGCGAGGCCCAGGAGGCCCTGCTCGCCACCGCTCCGGATCCTCGCGCTGAGGTCGACGAGGGGCTGCTGCTCGACCGAGCCGTCCCTGTTGACCACCCAGATCCGCCCGTCCTGGCCGCCGACGAACAGCCGGCCCGTGCCGTCATCGGGCGCCGCCATCGACAGGGCAGACCCGCTGATCTTCGCGAACGGCGCGCTCGTGATCGACAGGCCGTCGATGGCGCTGCCGGTGGCAGCGGCGGTTGCAGCTGCTGAAGGCGTCGCGGTTGCCGCCAGCGTCGGCGGGGACGTGGCGGGCGCGATCGGTGCGCTCGAGGTCGCCGGTGGCTGCGGCGCGTTGCCGCTGCACGCGGCCACCAGCGCGGCGAGCAGCGTGCCCCGGAGCGCGTGGAGCCGCGGATGTCGTGCCATTGCCCGACTGTACGCGAGGGGCGGCGAACCGGTTCGAGCCGGTGCTAGCCTCGGCAAATGGACTCCTTCGAGCTCGCCGACCTGCTCGCAACGCAGGGCGCATCCGGGCGCCTCTACCACGAGTTCATTCGAACCCACGACCTGTCGGTCGGCTTGTACGTGCTCCCGGCAGGCGGGACGGATCCGCAGGGCCCGCACACCGAGGACGAGGTCTACTACGTTGTCTCGGGCCGCGGGACGATCACGGTGGGGGATGAGGACCGGCCGGTCGGGCCGGGCTCGACCGTCTTCGTCGGCGCCGACGTCCCGCACCGCTTCCACGACATCACGGAGGCGCTCACGGTCATGGTGTTCTTCGGACCCGCCGAATACACGCACCGTGTCGACCACCAGTCCGGCAATCCCCACGGAGCTGCCGCCGGCTGACCTGTGGCGACGCGGGCGGCGGCGCTGGCCGGCGGTCGCCCACCACGCGAATCGATGCACCTCGATGCATAACGCGCGCGTTCGAGCAAGGGGTGGTCGCCATTATGCGGCGACATGCATCGGGTACCGCGCCCGGGAATCAGGCGGACCGCTCGAACCTCGCGCGGAGCGCCAACGCGAGCTCCCCGGCTCGACCCACCGCGTCGTGGCGGAAGAACGCGTACACGGCGTCGCCCGCGGCGAGGAACGGCTCGATGCGCGCAGCCCAGGCATCGAGCTCGGCGTCGGCGTAGTCGTGGCGCCGCAGCCGCAGGTACAGGAACGGCCCGGTCCTGCGGATGAAGGGCGGCTCCGCCCCCGCCGCCCCGGACCCGGCAGCTCCTTCATCGCCTTCCGGCGGCAGCTCGGTCGTGCACAGCACGACGCCGGCGCGCCGGAGGGCCGCGAACGTCTCGTCGACGTGCCACGTCGGGTCCTGCAACTCCAGCACGAGCGGGATCGAGCGCGGCCACGCATCCAGGAACGCCGCGAGTCGCGCGTCCGCGGCCGCAGGGTCGCCGCCGATCCACGGCCCGTCGCGTCGCATCTCGGCCGGCAGGGTGAACAGCACTGTGCCGAGCCGTTCGCCGAAATGCTCCAGCGGCTCGGTCAGCCACGCGATGCTCTCGGCGGGATCGCCCGACAACGCGCGGAACGACGACCCGCGCTGCGCCTTGGTCGCGAAGCGGAAATCCGGCGGGGTTGCCCGCACCCAGCCGGCGATCGCTGACGGCGTCGGCCTGCGCCGGAAGGTGGCATTGAGCTCGAGCGCGGGAAGGCGCTCCGCGTACGCACGCAGGAATCCGGATGCACGAGTTCCCGGCGGATAGAACCGCGGAACCCAGTCCGCATACGCGAACCCGGACGTTCCGACGAGGAGCCGGCCGGGCGAGACGGAGCCGCCCGCCAGGTCCGTCAGGCGCGCTCCTTGGAGCCGCAGGCGCGATTCGCGACGGACTTCATCGTCCGCTCGATCGTCGAGAGGTCGTCCGCATCGATCGCGGACAGGAAGTACTCGGCGATGCCGCGGAGGTGGGTCGGCGCGGCGGTGCGGAGGCGATCGACCCCCGCCTTCGTCAGCTCTGCCTCTGCGCCCCGGAGATCGCTCGAGCACGAGACGCGAACCACGAGCCCATCGCCGACCAGTCGGTCGATCAGTCGGGTGGCGCCGCTCTTCGAGAGCGCGAGCGCCTCCGCGAGCCGACCCATGCGCAGCCGGCGATCCGGCGCCTCCACGAGGAAGAGCAGGGCGACGTACTCCTGCAGCGACAGCCCGTGCTCGGCGCGAAGGTCCTCATCGAGCCGCCGCGACACGTGCGCCTGTGCGCGGACGAACGCGCGCCACGGTGCGAGTCGCTCGTCGCGTGCGGTGAGCGGCGCGACGCCGGTCGGTGTCGGAGGAGTCATGGTCGGCATGCCGCGGTCATCGTACGGTCCGTCTCGTTGCGGGGTCAACGACGGCCGAACGACGCCCGAGCGTCCCGGCTAGCATCCGCCGCCATGACCACCTTCGACGTCGACGCCATCCGCGCTCGCTTTCCGGCCCTCTCGGTGACCCACGGCGGCAAGCCGTTCGTGTATTTCGACGGCCCCGGCGGCACGCAGGTCCCGCAATCGGTCATCGATGCGGTCGTCCGCTACTACTCCTCGTCGAACGCGAACCACGGCGGCACGTTCCTGACGTCGGAGACGTCCGACGCGATCGTCGAGGACGCCCACGCGGCGCTCGCGGACCTCATGGGCGTCGACGCGGACGAGATCACGCTCGGCGCGAACATGACCACGCTCACGTTCCACCTGTCCCGCTCGATCGGCGCCGCGCTCAAGGCGGGCGACGAGATCGTCGTGAGCGGGCTCGACCACCAGGCGAACGTCGATCCGTGGATCGCGACGGCACGCGACAACGAGCTGATCGTCCGAACCTGGGAGCCGAACCTCGAGGACTGCACGCTGCGCCTCGATGACCTCGACAAGGTGCTCAACGAGCGGACGAAGCTCGTTGCGGTCGGCTGGGCGTCGAACGCGGTGGGCACGATCAATCCGATCGCCGAGATCGCGAAGCGGGTCCACGCGGTGGGAGCGTGGCTGTTCGTGGACGCGGTGCACGCCGCGCCGCACCTGCCCCTCGATGCCCGCGCGATGGACGCCGATTTCGTCGCGTGCTCGGTCTACAAATTCTTCGGGCCGCACGTCGGCGCGATCTACGGCAAGCGCGCGATCCGCCAGCGCCTGCCGGCCTACAAGGTCCGCCCGGCGGAGGATCGGTTCGAGACCGGCACCGGCAACTTCGAGGGCTACGCCGGCGCCGCCGCCGCGGTCGAGTACATCGCGGACCTCGGGCGCCGGTACGGCGGCGCGAGCGCGGACAGCAGCCGACGCGAAGCCTCGCGGGCGGGCATGCGCGCGATCCGCGCCTACGAGGTCGAGCTGTACCGGCATCTCGCATCGCGCCTGAAGGCCATTGATGGCGTTTCCATCGTCGGGCTGACCGACGACGCCGACGTCGACCGCCGCACTCCCACGGCCGCGATCACGATGAAGGCCGTGACCCCGCACGATGCCGCGCGCCGCCTCGGCGACCGGGGCATCGCGGTGTGGGACGGCGACTTCTACGCCACCGGCCTCATCGAGCGGCTCGGGCTCGCGCCGAACGGCGTCGTGCGCATCGGGCTCACGCACTACAACACCCGGGCCGAGGTCGATCGCCTCGCCGACGAGCTCGAGGCGATCGCCGCGGGCTGATTCGCGCTACCGGATGGTGTAGGTCTCCGTCGGCGTGCTGAATGCGATCGTCGGCGCGATCTCGGACTGGATGACCGCTGGCTCCCATCTGTACGTTCCCGGCGTGACGACGCGCGCCGTGTACCCGTACTGGTGGTACAGGTCGCCGGGCGTCGCACACCACGACACGACCTGGCCGTCGACACGCCACGGCGAATTCACGGTGTGCTGAATCCCGTCATCGCCCCACCCGGACCAGTTGTCGATCGGCGCGAGGCCTGACGGCACGAGGTCGGTGAGCGAGTAGCAGCCGCTGACCGCCTGCGCGCCGAAGTCCACCGCGATGACGACGCGGACGAGCTGGCTGTCCGTCGAGCTTGCGGACGGCGTGACCGTCCGCGTGATCTTCACGCCGCCGCCTGCCGGCGGAGCCTCGCCGGCGACCGACCACGACGTCGCCACGGCGAGATCGCCGTCCAGCCGCTCCATCGTGAGGCTGGCGACCTGGGGTGCCGTCAACGACATCGCGTACGAGCCGCCGGCCGGCAGGGTCACCTCTTGCCGCTTGCCGTCGACCGTCCACGCGAAGCGGCCCGGCACGCGCGGCAGCTGGTACAGCACCCATCTCGTGTACGCGAGCTGCTCGAGCGGGAAGAGGACCTCCGCCGAGGCGTGGTCGTCGAGGTAGCGCGACACATCCGTCGCGATCGGGTCACGAAGGACGACCGCGAGCATCAGCAAGAGCCCGGATCCTTCGAGCGTGTCGGTCGGCGTGGTTCCGACGTGCAGTCGCACCCACGGTCCGAGTCGCTGGCCTGAGCTGTCGAGCAACGTCCGCTCGATTGCCCGAGCGCCGGCTTCGTCACCGGCGGCCACGAGCCCGAGGGCGAGCCACAGCTGCTCTCGGATCGTGAGCGATGGCGAGGCCATGGACTGCAGACGGTCCAGGACATCGACGTTCAGCGCTGCCAGGCCCGCCAGCGCGGCGATCTGCGCCTCGGGCGTGCTCGAGCTCTCGGCGTCGGCCCACTCCGTGAGCGCGTCTCGCAGGTCCTCGGAGTCGACGATGTCAGGCGCCAGGAGAGCGGCGCGAGCGCTCAGGAAGACGTCGGCCGACGAATACGGGAGCAACGCAATCCCACCCTGGGACCACCGAAGCACCTCGTAATCCGACGGTGCGAAGCTGGATTCGGGAATGCCGAACTCCTTCGTCAACAGCCGGCGCGCGAGCTCCGACGCCGTCGCCCGGTCGAAGCGGGCGCTCGTCGACCATGTCAGCTCCTCGAGGGGGGCGATCAGGCGCCCGCGGCCAGCGTCGGTGATCACGTAGCGGGTCAGCCCGTCCCCGCCCTGCGGCCTGAAGGCCGAATCGAGCATGTCGTAGCTCGCATGGAGCGTGCCGAGGCGCGACGTCACCACGTGGACGGTCCGGATGAGCGCGTCGTGGTAGGTCGTGCCGCCAACCGTGATGTCTGCCGCGATCCTGACCTCGTGATCGCCGGCTGTCATCGGCGGCAGGGGCACGCGCACGGCGCTGAATGCCGTGCCGGTCGCGTTGGCGGTCGTCATGCCCAGTGTCGGCGCGGAGACGCTGATATGCACCTGGTCACCCGATGACAGCGCGTCACCGTAGGTTCGGACGCGAAGGACGACGTCCTCTCCGACGAGGTACTCCGGGGCCAGCGTCGCGTCGACGAAGAACGGCAGCCCCACCGGGATGCCGACCGAGGTCGCGCCCGCGTCGAGGTTCTTCGAAACCGCCGCCGCGCTGACGCGCCAGCTCGTGAGGTCATCCGAGAGGTTGAACGTCGCGGTGCCCTTGCCATCGGTGCCGGTGGAGATCCGCTGGAACGTCACCGTATCGCTGAAGTCCTCGCGGCCGCCGCCCTCGTCGCCGCATCCGCCGAAGTCGGGCTTCGGGACATCGTGCGTGCGGTACGAGGTGAGGAAGCCGGATGCCGGCGTGGCGAGGAGCTGCGGCAGGAGGTCCACGTCGTTCGCGTAGCCGAGCTTGTAGAGCTTCTCGTCGATGCCCTGGAGGATCACGTCCGCCGGGATCGGCTGACCGGATGGATCGGTGGTCCTGACCTTGATCGTGACCCGATCGCCGGGGGCGTAGTGCGACTGGTCCGGCGTGAGCGTGATGGTGAGCGTCTTGTCCGCCGGGTCGACGACGGCATGCACCTCGGCGACGAAATACATGCCGCGAGCGAACCACGCTGCCCGGATGTCGAAGCCCGGGACGTCCGCCTCGCGCAGGACCTTGCTGAAGGACGCGACGTCCTGGATCGTCGCAACGACCGAGCCCGGCTCGGCGACCAGGAACAGGAAGCGACCGCCGCTCGCAACGCTGCCGTCAGCGTTGTGCATCGTGGCGTCGACGGCCTCGTCGAGGCCGACCTCGAGGTTCGGCGTGAACCCGCACTCGCTTCGATTGCCGAGGTAGGGCCGCTCGTTGACCGGCTGGTCGCGGAGGACCTGCGGCTCGACGTAGTCGGTCTTGCGGATGGTCCGGCCCTTGCCGTCCGTGGAGGTGATGACGACCTGATAGGTGGAGTCGGCAGCCGGTGCCGTCACTGTCAGGTGGAAGGCACCGTCCGGCCCCGCAGTGAGCGACGTGCTCGTGAGCTCAACCGTCCTGGTGCGGTATTCGTAGATCGGGACGACGACCTTCTCGATGAAGTCGTAGTCGGTGCCGGTCTTGCGGCGCACCGGGATCTCCTGGGTCACGACGATCCGGACCTTGCCGCCGGCGATCGGTGCGCCGGCGGGGTCATCGACGTCGAGACCTTGCGCGAGCCGCGCCTCGACGGCGGGCAGGTCGACCTTCGAGAGCTTCCCGTCGACCACGATCTTGCCGCCGGCCATCGTTGTGTCGGCCGCGATCCAGCTCGAGGAAGGGAACACGGTCACGAGCGCCTCGCCAGTGATCTGGCCCTCCTCCGGATCCGACGGCCGGACGTCCAGGTACTGGGTGCTCCAGCCTTCGGGGTCGTACACGGATGCGTCAGGCAGCGTGGTGCTGATGTCGCCGGCGCTCCCCGTCGTCACGACGTCGGACGACCGGTCGAAGCCCTCGGCCACGAGGTCGACGCCCGGCACCGCGGTGCCGTCGAAGAACTTCGCGATCGCGTTCACGACGACCGACTCGCCCACGACGAACGCGTGACGCGGCGTCTCGACATCGATCTGGTAGGCGGGTTTCCTGATCTCGGTGACGTCGATCCAGATGGACGACACGGATTTGCCGCCGACGAGCAGGTCGAGCATGTACGTGCCGGCCGGGAGGTCGTCGATGGGCATGCTGACCGCGAACACGCCGCGCGACGTCAGCTCGACGGGCTTGCGGACGATCGCGGCCTCGACGGGCGATTCGATCGACCGAAGGACGATCGCGACGCCAGATGGCACCGAGCGGTCCGATCGCGCCCTCAGGACGCCGAAGACGCTCGCGACGTCGGTCCTGCGGAACGTCGTGCGGCCGGAATCGAAGGCGACGAACCAGTCAGCGTTTGCGCCGTACCAGCCCTCGCCGTCATAGCCGTAGGCCGTGCCGATTGCCATGCCGATCGGCACGAGGAGGCGCCGGCCATCGGGCGCCGTGACGGTGAGCAGCGTCGCGGATCGCGCGACCACGTCCTGGCCGTCGACGGGAGCCGGCTGCGATTCCAGGCCACCCGGCGTGGCCGCCTGGAGGAGTCCGTCGGAACCCGTCTCGCCGAGGGTCGCCCCTCCGGCGATCGCGACGTTGGCGCCGCCGATCGCGGCATCGTTGGCGATGTCGTTCACCCACACGAACGTGGCAGTCGTCGAGACCTGCGCATAGGCCGAGAGGTTCGTGACCTGCAGGAGGAGCTGGGCGGGCGGACCGGGCTGGCCGAGCGTCAGCACATAGGCGCCACTCGCGAGCTTCACCGGCACGAGCAGGGCGCCCTCGACGTCCGTCGATATGATCGTCGCCTTCACATCGGCGACCTGGGTGAGACCGGAGGTTTCGACCACGGCTGACGGCGAGGCGATCGCCCAGGCGTCGCGGCCGGTGAGCTTGCGCGCGGCGTCGACAAGCGAGCCGTAGTTGGGCAGGCGGTGGACCTTCACGTTGATCGTTTCGGGAACCTCGCGGTTCTCGTCGAGCCCGATGATCGTGGCGACGACCTGCTCGTTCGGGCGGACTTCGAGCATGGATCGGCTGAAGCCGATCGGCGAAAACGCCGGGCCAGGTGCGCTCGTCTCGAACCGGAAGGCCTGGTCGGCCTCGAGCACACCGTCCGAGCCGGTCACCGCGACACCCTTGTGAAGCGTCACGACGTAGATCGTGGCCGCGGCCAGCGGCTCGTCGGGAACGAACGACCAGACGCGCCCGTGCTGCTCGAACCGGCCGGTTGTCTTCGGCTCGATCGAGAAACGTTCGGCCACCCCCGTGGTCTGGTCCTGGTCGAACGTCAGCTCGATGCCGGTGTTGACCGGAACGCCAACTGCCTTGTCGGCCGGCAACGTCCCGGTGACGTGCAAGGGTCCGCGGGTGATGTAGATCCACGAGCCTTCGACGACGCCATTGGATTCGAGGCGGAAGCGGTACCGCGTCGACGGATCGAGGGCCTTGGCCGGCTTGATGCGCGCGGTATCCGGGGTCGGGCCGGCCTCGACACGGAACGCGACCGATGGGTTGATGACGAGATGCTTCGCGAGCTGGAGCGCGGGTGTCGCGGTGAACGAGCGGAGCGTGAAGGCGGTGCTCGGGGAGGCGCCGATCCTGTCACTGTCAACGGGCGTCAGCTCCACGTCGGGCTGATACGAACCCGATCCGAGGTTCTGCCACGGCTCTTCGGTCGCGCCGGGCGTGCCGCTCGGCGCGGGCCTCGCCGAAGCGCTTGCCAGTGCCGCTTCGGACGCACCGGGCGTTGCGGTCGGCGCGTCCGACGGTGGTCGCAGGATCAGGGACGCCCCGAGGATCAGGACCGCCACCGGGACGATGACCTTGACGGCGAAACGAAACGACCGACGCTCCATGAGACCGCGACCGCGGGCTAGCACCCAGATCCCTCCAGCCTGTGCCCCTCCGCGCCATGAGACGTGCGATGCTCATCGTTGTTGCGACGGTATCCTCGGCACATGGTGATGGCTCCGGCATTCGGCGGACAGAGCAATGTGGCCCCCTTGCGCGATGCACTGCTCAAGGCCCCTGGCGAGGCCTTCGGCCGCGCCTACGAAGACCCGAAACACGGGTTCCTGCACCACTGCGACCTGGAGGTCGCAAAGCGGGAGCACGCGGCCTTCTCCGAGCTGCTCGCCTCGCTCGGCACGAACGTCCACCAGCTCGACGAGGAGATCTCGTCGCCCGATCTGCTGTATGCCTACGACCCGCTGATCGTCACCGACCGCGGCGCGATCCCGCTGCGCCCCGGCAAGCCGAACCGCGTCCCGGAATCCGCCGTCATCGAACGCTGGATGAACGCCAACGGTGTGCCGACACTGGGCCGCATCGAGGCGCCGGGCACGATCGAGGGCGGGGACACGTTCTGGTTGCGCCCGGACCTGTTCTGCATCGGCCGGACGCTTCGGACGAACCAGTCCGGTGCTGAACAGCTCGCGGCCCTCGTCGGCGGCGACGTCCGCATCTTCGACGTTCCGTACTGGAAGGGTCCCGCGGAGCTCGTACACCTGATGTCCGTGATCAGCCCGATCGCGGACGACATCGCGGTGGTGTTCGAGCCGCTGCTCCCCGTGGGCCTGTGGCAGCTCCTCCAGGAGCTGGAGTACCGGCTCATCGCCGTCCCGGCCGAGGAGTACGACACGCTCGGCGTGAACGTGCTCGCGGTCCGGCCGGGCGTCGTGATCGCGGCCGAGGGCAACCCGGTCACGCACCGCGCCATGGAGGCCGCGGGCGTCGAGGTCCACACGTACGCCGCGACGGAGATCGGGATCAACGGCTCCGGCGGGCCGACTTGCATGACCCGTCCGATCCTGCGCGACGTGTCCGCGTGATGGCGTCGGCGCACGGCGGCGGCCTTTCCGAGCTCGAGCGACAGGCGGCCGACGCCGTCGATGGCGACTGGGCCGCTGCGCTCACGGAGGAGCTCGTCAAGGTCAGGTCGATCACCGGCGACGAAGGCGAGGTCCAGGACCTGGTCGCGCGGCGCCTCGCCGACGTGGGCGCGGCGGTCGAGCGCATCGAGGTCGATCCCGCTGATGCGCGTCGCGATCCGGACTGGCCCGGCGACGAGATGCCGCGCGACCGGCTGCCGATCGTATTCGGCCGGCTCGGGAAGCCGGGTGGTAGACGGATCGTGCTCGTCGGGCACGTGGACGTCGTGCCGGAGGGCGACCTCTCGACCTGGACGCATGATCCATGGGCTGCGGAGCGCGTCGGGGACCGCATCTACGGCCGCGGCGCCGTCGACATGAAGGGTGGCGTCGCATCCATCCTCGCCGTCGCGAAAGCGCTCACGACCGCCGGCATCGCGGACCGCCTGAACGGGGAGATCCTCATCGCGTCGGTTCCTTCGGAGGAGGATGGCGGGCAGGGGATGCTCGCCGCGATCCGCGCAGGCGCGACCGGCGACATGGCCGTCATCACGGAGCCGACCGGGCTCGACGTCGTCATCGCCCACGCCGGCGCCATCACGTTCAAGCTCACCGTGCCGGGCGTCGCGGCGCACGCTTCGGTCCGGCGCGAGGGCATCTCCGCGCTCGAGAAGCTCCAGGTCTTCGTGAAGGCGCTCGAGGCGGACGAGACCGCTCGCAACAGCGCCGAGACGGACCCGCTCATGACCGCCCACGGCCTGCCCTACGCGACCATCATCGGGAAGGTCTCGGGCGGCGTCTGGGCATCGTCGGTGATCGACAAGCTCGAGGTCGAAGGCCGGTACGGCGTGAAGCTCGGCCAGACCTGGCGCGACGCGGAGCACGACCTGCTCCGGGCGATCGACGACGCGAACGAGTCCGACCCGTTCCTGCGCCACCACCCCGCGACGGTTGAGCTGACCGGTGGCAGGTTCTCGTCGTCGCGCGTCCCCGCCGACCATCCACTGCCCGTGGGGCTGTCCACGGTCGTGGAGGCGTTCACGGGCTCCAAGCCCGAGCTGGCGGGCGAGCCCTACGGCGCCGACATGCGCCTGCTCGTCAACGAAGGCAACACGCCGACGGTGATCTTCGGACCCGGCGACAAGCGCGTCGCGCACTCCGCGGACGAGTGGGTCTCGGTGACGGAGGTTGCCGACTGCGCGCGCGTGCTCGCTGCGTGGGTGGTTCGCGAGCTGACGTGATCCGCATCTCGACCGATGCGGGGGACGTGGACCTCGACTGGGTCCACGCGGCGCTCTCCGAACGGGCCTACTGGGCGCTCGGGCGGACGCGCGAGCTCGTCGAACGGTCGATCGCGGGATCGCTGTGCTTCTCGGCGTTCGATGGCGAGCGGCAGATCGGGTTTGCCCGCGTGGTCACGGACGAGGCGACGTTCGCCTGGGTCTGCGACGTCTTCGTCGACGAGTCGGTGCGCGGGCAGGGGATCGGAACGCAGCTGATGGCCGCCATCACCGCGGACCCGCGGTTGGCTGACCTCAGGCGAATGGTGCTGACGACCGGCAGCCCGGGCTTCTACGTGCCCTTCGGGTTCGAGCCGCTGGCGCAACCGGAGCGGTGGATGCTCCGGCTGCGGGACGCGACCGAGGATTAGGCGGGTCGCGCCGCTGCGACGATCTCGTTCCGCCGCGTCAACAGCAGCCAGACGGGCAGCAGCACGATCGCGACGCCGATGAAGCCCAGGGTCGTGTAGCCGGCCGCGGCGACAACGGCTCCGGAACCGAGGCTCGCCGCAGCCGCCGTCGTCCAGATGACGGCATCGGCCACGCCTTGAACCCGCGCACGCTCGCTCAGGTCGACGCCGGAGGACAGCATCGTGCTGCCTGCCACGAACCCGAGGTTCCAGCCCCAACCCAACAGGAACAGCGCAACCGTCAGCAGCGCGGAATTGTCCGGTGGGGCGAGCGCCGCCAGCATCGAGGAGCTGATCAGCACCACGCTGCCGAGCAGGATCGTCGAGAGCGCGCCGAAGCGGCGCGTGATCAGCCCCGAGATCGGCGCAAAGGCGAACATGCCCATGACGTGGGCGCTGATGACGACGCCGACGACCTCGATCGGGTGATGATGGTCCTCGAGGTGGATCGGCGTCATCGTCATGATCAGGGTCATCGTGACCTGGCCCGCGATCAGTGCGACGAAGGCGCCGATGACGGAGGGTCGCAGGAGGATCGACCGGACCGGCGTCGCCACGTGGTCCGCCGGCCGCTCGACATGCGCCTCGTACGCGAGAGCGAACGGGTCGGGACGCAGGAGCAGGTAGGACAGCGTCGCCGCGATGGTCACGAAGAACATCGGGACGAGGTACGGGCCTGCGTGCTCCGGCAGCCCGATCGCCGCGGCGATCTTGAACGAGACGGGCACGAGCAGCGGCCCGACGATCCCACCGATGGTCGAGCCCCAGACCACGCTGCCGATCGCGACGGAGCGCTCGTTGCCGTGCACGAGGTCGGCCGCCGCGTACCGCGAGAGGTTGTTCGAGGAGTTGCCGAAGCCGATCAGGAAGGTGCCCAGGATGAGCAGGGGAAAGGATCGGGAGACGACGGCGAGCACGGCGAGCGTCGCGCCGAGCAGCCCGACGAGATAGCCCGAGGTGAGCCCGAGCCGGCGTCCTCGGCGAGCCATGAGCCACGACAGCCCGATCGCACCGAGTGCGGCGCCCATCGTGATCGCCGCGCCGGGCGCACCCGCGAGCGTCTTGTTGCCGAGCAGCTCCGCCCCGACGATGGCACCGACGGTGACGGCCGCGATATGGCCCGTGCTGCCGATCGCGACGCCGAGGAACAGGGCCCAGCGCGTGCGGGTGCGTGCGGACGCGATCGCGGCTTGGTCGAGGTGCGCGGCCTCATGGGCCATGAATGCCATGGAGACGGAGTCTAGGCAGACTCGAGGGCCTTAACCGAAGAGCGCGGCGACGGCTTCCTCGAACGCATGCGTGTGTCGATCGACGTCGTCGGCAGTGGTCGCCGGCGACATCAGGGCCATGTTGTGGAACGGCGTCATGAGCACGCCGCGATTCATGCACCAAAGGTGGAGCAGCCGCTCCAGCTGTGGATCGGCGTGTGCGACCTGGTCCTCGCCGTCGCGGGGCGGTTCGGGCATGAAGTGGTACTCGGCTCGGGCGCCGAGCCGCGTCACGCTCCACGGCGCGCTGTGGCGGTCGATGGCGTCCTGCACGCCGCGCTCCCAGCGAGCCGCGAGCGGGATCATGCGTGCGAAGGCGGCGTCGGTGAGGACCTCGCCGAGCGCGGCGCGCGCGGCGGCCATCGACAGGGCATAGCCGGCGAGGGTGCCGCCGATCCCGCCGACATCGGAATCCTCGACGGGGATTGCGGCACGGACCCGGTCGGCGATCGCGTGCGTCATGCCGTATGCCCCGATCGGGATCCCGCCACCGATGGTCTTGCCGATGACGAGCATGTCGGGCTCGTAGCCGCCTTCGCCGGTCATGCCGCCCGGGCCGGCGCAGATCGTGTGCGTCTCGTCGTGGATCAGGATGGTCCCGTGTCGGCGGGTGATCTCGCGCACACCGTCGAGGTAGCCGGGATCCGGCAGCACGATGCCGACGTTCGTCAGCGCCGGCTCGATCAGCAGTGCGGCGACCTGGCGGTCCGCAAGGGCGCGATCGAGCGCGTCGAGGTCGTTGTACGGGACGGCGCGGGTGGTGACGCCAGGATCCACCGCCGGCCCGATGTTCCCGCGCCGTGCGATGGTCCGGCCTTCGTCGGCGCCGGGCGAGCGGTCGATGACGGCGAACGATTCGTCGACGGAGCCGTGGTAGCACCACTCGTGGACGGCCACGAGCGGCCGCTTCGTGATCGCTCGTGCGATTCGGAGCGAGAACCGGTTCGCGTCGGTCGCGGTGAGGGTGAACTGCCACAGCGGCAGTCCGAACCGACGGGTCATCTCGGCGCCGACCCAGGCCGCGTCCTCGGTGGGCAGCATCGTCGTGATGCCGCGTCGCAGCTGGCGCTCGACCGCGTCGATGACGGCCGCGGGCCCGTGGCCGGCCATCGCGCCGGTGTCACCGAGGCACAGGTCCACGTAGTCATGGCCGTCGACGCAGGTCGCGTGGGCGCCCGAGGCTTGATCGAGAAAGAGGGGATAGGCGCCCGCCCACTTGATCATCCAGTTCATGGGCACGCCGTCGAGCAGGCTCCGCTCCGCGCGCTCGTGCAGCTCGCGGGTGCGCGGATGACGCTCGGCGAACGTCGCGAGCTCGCGCTCGAGCAGCGCCGCGACGCGATCAGGCGGAACGCCGGTGGGGTGGCTCACACCCCAAGTGTGCCGAGCCGGTTAGGGCCCGGTTTGCCGAATCAGTGCAGGTTCAGCTTGAAGCCGCAGACCGGGCAGACGGCGAGGCCGCGCTCGGGATGGAGCTCGAGGAAGCTCGTGCAGCCGTTGGTGCGGCAGTAGAGCTTCGACGGGTTCAGCGATCGGCGGCGCATGCGCCGGATCGATGCGGATCGTCCGACGACGGACGAATGGCTGGTACGGGAAAGCATGTGGTTCTTCGATTTCCTCTTGGCCGCGAGCCTGGCGGTATGTGCCGGCCGGCGGTCCTGGTGCTCATCGCGGGTTGGGCGATGGAGCGATGTTCGTGCCTCACAGACGCGGGAGCGGGTCGATCCGGTTCCTTGACTCGGTCGATGCTCTGACCTGCGTCCTCTGCGTGGCGTTCTCTTGACGACAACGAGCATGCGGCCTGTCGACCGACGCTGTCAAATGCTCGCTCCGATTGCCGCGCCCGCGAAATGCCCCGAAGGTCACCTGACCCGGTTCTCATGAGAATTGAAGAATCGCAACCGAGTATCAAGCGAAACGTAGTTGCAGCGCCCGCGCGGGCGCTGCCAAAGTACGGGCGCTAGCATCTCGGTGGTACCAGCGCGCGGTCCGCCCCAGGAACCGCGACAACCCGGCCAGCGTCCGGGGCCGCTCGGGACCACACGAAACCGTCCGTTGGAGGAGGCCTCACTCCGTGTCATCTCTGCGTCGTCGGGGATTGGTGTCGCTCGCGCTTGCGTTCGGGCTGCTTCCCGCACTCGCTCCGGCGGCCCTCGCCGCCGGGCTCACCATGACCACCCCGTTCCCGTCGGTCACCGTGAGCCCAGGGACCCAGGTCGCCTTCGACCTCGCGATCAAGACCTCGAACTCCGCCCGCGTGAACCTGTCGCTGAGCGGTGTTCCGTCCTCGTGGACGGCGGGCCTGCACGGCGGCGGCTTCGTCGTCGGTGCTGTCCAGACCAACGGCACCGATTCGGTGACCGTGCGCCTGGACATCGATGTGCCGGACGACGCGAGCGGCACCACGACGATCACGGTGACGGCGAACGACGGCGCATCCACCGTCACGCTGCCCGTCGACGTCAAGGTCGAGGCGAACGCCGGCGGCACCGTCACGGTCAAGCCGGACTTCCCGGAGCAGCGCGGCACCTCGAGCCAGAGCTTCACGTTCAACCTGAACATCAGCAACCAGACGCCCGAGGACCTGGTCTTCACCGGCACGGCCGAGGGCCCGACCGGCTGGACCACCGACGTCACGCTCACCGGCTCCGCGACCGCCGTCAACGGCACGGTCAAGGCAGGCGGCGCCTCGAACGCCGCGGTCAAGGTCACGCCGGCCGAGAACGCACCGGCGGGCAACTACCCGATCGCGGTCGTCATGACGATCGGGGGCAAGCAGTACCCGGTCCAACTCAGCGTTGACGTGACGGGCAGCTACTCGCTCATCGTCACGACGCCGAACCAGGTCCTCTCCGCGAACGGCAACGCCGGCACCGCGATGACGCAGCAGTTCATCGTCCAGAACACCGGCACGGCGCCGATCACGAACGTCGTCCTGTCGGCGAGCACGCTGCCCACGAACTGGAAGGCAACGTTCGAGCCCGCCACGACCGACTCGATCGCGGCCGGCCAGCAGGTGACCATCACGGCGACGATCACGCCGTCCTCCGACGCGGTCGCCGGCGACTACAAGCTGTCGTTCACCGCGCGCGCGGCGGAAGGCAGCGACCAGGTCGACATCCGGTTCACCGTCAACCCGTCGATCCTCGGCACCCTGCTCGGCATCGCGATCTTCCTCGTCGCGATCGGCGGCCTGTACTGGGCGTTCCGCCGCTACGGCCGGCGCTGATCGATGACCGTCTCTGATCGGCGCGTGGCCCGCAAGGGCCGCGCCCGACAGCGCGACCAGGAGCGGGCGCCGATCGATCCGTCGGCCCTGATCGTCACCCGTCGGCTGTCGAAGCGCTACGACTCGCTCATCGCCGTCGACCACCTCGACATCGAGGTTCGCGCCGGCGAGATCTTCGGCCTGCTCGGCCAGAACGGCGCGGGCAAGACCACGACGATCCTCATGCTCCTCGGGCTGACCGAGCCGTCGAGCGGCGGGGCGCGCGTCGCCGGGTTCGACCCGGCCCGCAACCCGATCGAGGTGAAGCGCCGCGTCGGCTATCTGCCGGACGCGGTCGGGTTCTATGACGGGATGACGGGTCGCCAGAACATTCGCTACACGGCCAAGCTGAACGGCCTCTCCGGCGCCGAAGCGGAAGCCAAGATCAGCGAGGCCATCGAGCACGTCGGGATGACTGACCGCGCGGATTCGAAGGTCGAGACGTACTCGCGGGGCATGAAGCAGCGCCTCGGCATCGCGGATGCGCTCGTGAAGGATCCCGAGATCCTGATCCTCGACGAACCCACGACCGCGATCGACCCGATCGGCGTCATCGAGATCCTCGACATGCTCCGGGGCCTCGTCCGCGACCGCGGCATCGCCGTGTTGCTCTCGAGCCACCTGCTCCAGCAGGTCCAGTCGGTGTGCGACCGCGTCGGCATCTTCGCTGCCGGCAAGCTGATCGGCGTCGGCACCGTGGCCGAGCTCGCGGACCAGTTTGGTGAGGAAGCGGCCCGCATCGAGATCGGCTTCGAAGCGCTCGATCCGAAGGACTATCCGTCGACCGTGAAGGCCCTCGAGGCGATCCCGGGGGTGTCATCGGTCGAGGCGCCGTCAAGCGTCACCGAGCCGTTCGTCGTCCTGACGCAGCCCCGTGACGCGACCGCCTCGGCACGCGAGGCGCTCATCAAGACCTCCATCGACCGGGGCCTCCGCCTCAGCTCCATCCGCGAGGTGGCGCCCTCCCTCGACGACATCTACCGCCGCGCCCTGCAGGCGACGGGCCTGTCCGGACAGCGAGGAGCCGCTGCATGACCGCCGAATGGACCGCCATCGCCCCCGTCGCTCGACCTGTTTCAACTCGTCCGAAGCTCCGGCCCGGGTGGATCACGATTGCCGGCAAGGAATTCGCCGACCACCTCCTGAGCGTCAGGCTCTACGCGATCCTGCTCGTGCTCGGCGTCGCCGCCGTCGTACCCCTGTTCTTCGCCGCCAACTACCTGCGCGACGCAGCGGCAGCCGTGAACGAGCTTGCGGCGGCCGGGCAGCTGCGCGCCGTGTTCCTGGCCCTGTTCACGATCCAGCCGCAGGGCATCGACCTCGGGCCGATCTCGTTCACCGTGCAGGCATTCGTCGCCATGGCGGCGCCGCTGCTGGGAATCGCGTTCGCCTTCGACTCGGTCAACGGCGAACGTCACGAAGGCACGCTGCCGCGGCTCGTCTCGCAGCCCATCCACCGCGACGACGTGATCAACGGCAAGTTCGCCGGTGGCCTCGCGGCGATCGCGCTCGCCCTGACGATCGTCGTGCTGGTGATCTCCGGCTATGGGATGGTCAGCCTCGGCATCATGCCGAGCCTCGACGAGATCATCCGACTCGTCCTGTGGCTGGCGGTGACGATCCTGTACGTCGCCCTCTGGCTCGCGTTCGGGATGCTCCTGTCGGTTGTCATCCGGCGAGCAGCAACGTCGGCGCTGGTCGGCTTCGGCACCTGGCTGTTCGTTGCGATGCCGTTCGTCGGACCGCTGCTGCTGGGCCTCGTGGGCCAGTACCTCGCGAGCGGCGCAACGTCCGCCTCGGACGCGTACGGCACGCTGCAGTGGCTCCAGCGACTCCTTCCCGGGACGGTCTACTCGGAGGCGTCAGCGGCGTTGCTGAGCCCGACCACGACGAGCGTCAGCTACTCGGACATCTACAGCTCGCAGTTCGCCCAGCAGGTCCCGACGCAGCTCTCGTTCGACCGGAGCTTCGAGATCGTGATCCCGCAGATCGTGCTGCTGTTCGCCCTCACCGTGGCCTGCTTCGTCTTGGCCTACATCCGCTTCATGCGCCAGGAAGTCCGCGCCTAGGGCTCGTGATGCGGGCGTGCGCAGCGTTGCCGCCTGCGCGCCCGCGCTCACGCACGTTCCAAGTGCGCTCGCGCGGGTGCTCGGCAGCGCCTTGCGCTCGCCTCGCCTGACGAGCCCTCGAAGAATCAGTCAGCCGGTGGGTAGCCCGTAATTCGGCGGATCTCGCGGTAGAGCGGCTTCAGGCGGTCGTACATCGGCAGGTAGACCGAGCGGTAGAGGTCCTCGTACGTCCGGTTCGCCGAGACGTCGGGTTCGAACCGGTCGAGCACGCGGACCATCGCCGCCACGGCGTCGTCGGGGTCGGCGTGGACCCTGAGGCCGAGCATGACGTCGATTGCCGCGCCGAGGCCCGCGGCTTCGTGCGTGTGCGGTCGCGAGGCCGGCAGTCCGAACACATCGGCGAAGAGCTGGACCGCTGCGCGTGACTGCGAGCCGCCGCCGGAGATGCGGAGCTCGCGGATCGGCACGCCGCTGCGCTTGACCGTTCGTTCAGCGCCTTCGCGCAGCGCGTACGCGAGCCCCTCGAGGATCGCGCGGTAGACGTGCGCCCGGCCGTGGACGTCGCCGAACCCGATGACCGCGCCCTTCGCCTCCGGGCCCGGATAGCGGACGCCGGGCATCCAGTACGGCTGGAGCATCAGCCCATTCGCGCCCGGTGACGAGGCGGCGAGCAGCTCCTCGAACAGCGCCTCCGGTGGGACGTCGAGGCCGGCGGCCCGCGCGATCTCCGTCGATCCGAACTCGCGCTTGAACCACTCGACCATCCAGAACCCGCGGAGCACCTGGAGCTCGACGAACCAGGCGCCGGGCACCGCGGCGGGGTAGGGCGGCACCAGCGGGATCGCCTCGACGTACTTCCGATGCGTCGTCCCGAGCGACGCCGTCGTGCCGAATGACAGCGCGGCAATCTCCGGCCGGACGGCGCCGGCGCCGAGGGCCTCGCACTGCTTGTCCCCGGCCGCGGCGATGAGTGGCGTGCCGGCAGCGACACCGAGGTGGGCGGCCGCGTCCGCCGTCAGGCCGCCGAGCTGCCCGGTTGGCGGCACGAGCGAAGGCAGCCAGTCACGGTTGAACGGCGCGACCTGCCATTTCCAGTCGAGGCGGCTCGCCCATCGGGAGTGCTTGAAGTCGAACGGGAGATAGCCAACCTGGCTCGCGGTCGAGTCGACCCACTCGCCCGTGAGGCGCGCGGTGAGCCACGACGACAGCACGCCGTAGCGGCGGATGCGCTTCCACACCGACGGTTCGAACCGCTCGATCCAGTTGGCTTCGGCATCCGCCTGGAAGCGCGCGACCGTGTCGCGAACGCCGCCGGCTCGGAAGGCGAGGCCCCAGAATCCGCCGACAGGCTTGAGGCCCTTGGTGCGTCGCTGGTCGAGCCACACGATCGCGGGTCGCAGGGGTTTGTTGTCTTCGTCCGCGACGACGAGCGTCACGCGTTGCGTTGTGAGCGCGACGCCCGCGACGGCATCCGGGGCGACGGGCGTCGCGAGTGCCGCGGCTGCTGCCCACAGCTTGCGACACGCCTCGCCGATCGCGTCCCACCAGACCTCGGGGTCCTGCTCGGCCCAGCCGGGCTGCGGCGAGACGTACGGCTCGATGGGCACGCGGCCCATCGCGACGAGGTTGCCCGAGGGGTCGAAGAGGAGCGCGCGGACGCTCTGCGTCCCGACATCGATCGCGAGCGCGTGGTCCACCGGCCCTCCTCGCCGCGCATGATGCCCGACCCTCAGGCCGGCGAAACGGTCAGTGCGGCGTCAGACGGGCGGCCACGGGATGGCGGGCCAGTCCGGGCTCGGGACGGGGAAGACGCCGGCCCCGAGGAGCGCCTCGACGCGAGCCCTCGTCGCATCGACCTCGTCCACGAAGAGGAGCTCGCGCAGTGCAACCGCCAGGGGGCCGGGCACCCCCGAGCCCAGCCCGGCGAGGACGCGCTGCAACCCCGCGATCTCCTCCTCGTCGAACGGGTCTTCCGCCCAGTGCCACAGCACGGTCCGGAGCTTCGGCTCGACCGAGAAGGTCACCCCGTGATCGACCGCGTACAGATGGCCGCCCTCGATGGGCAGCAGGTGACCGGCCTTGCGATCCGTGTTGTTGAGCACGGCGTCGAGCACGGCGATGCGCCGCAACCGGGGATCCGCCCCGTTGACGAGATCGATGACGTCCGCCTCGGGGTCGATGTCGATCCACAGCTGGAGCATGCCCTCGCCGTGCGGGCCGTCACGGAGCAGCGTCGGCGGCACGATGCGCCACTCGAATGCCTCCGAGACCAGGTAGGCGGCGACCTCGCGCCGGGTCAGCGTCCCGATCGGGAAATCGAACAGCGGGCGCTCCCCGATGGTCGGCTTCCACACGCCGAGGACGTCTGTCTCCTCGAGCGGCACGCCGAACGATTCGGGATGCGTGCCGCGCGGCCACACGCGGACGACCATCGCGTTGTTGGTGGAGCCGACGAGGCCGCCGAGGACCTCGAGCTCGCCGTCGCGGAGCGAGTCGATCGCGGACGAAGCGGGTTCCGCCGCAGCCGCGTCCGCCGCGGGGTCAGCGGGGTGACCGGGGTCAGTTGAGATAGTGGCCGTTCTTCCGCGGGCAGATGTGGCCGGTCGCGTCGAGCGGCGCCCCGCACAGCGGGCACGGCGGCCGGCCGGCGCGGATCACGCGGAACGCGCGCTCCACGAACGTGCGCGCCGCGCCGGCGCTCAGCCGGACGCGCAGGAGGTCCGGGCCGTCGTCGTCCTCGTCGTCGATGTCCGCGACCTCGTCGGCCTCGGCTTCGTCGTCGGCGTCGCTCTGCGAACGCGCCTCGATCAGGATCCGCTCGTTGTCGACATCCCAGCCGAGCGTCAGCGTGGTGGCCCGAAACGCCTCGTTGAGCGGCTCATCGAGCGGCTTCACGTCCGGCTCGATCGCCTCCGACGCGGCATCGCCCACGCCGCGCTTGCCAAGCTCCGTGAGCAGCAAGCCGAGGCGTTCCGCGAGCACGGCTACCTGGGCCTTCTCGAGGCCGACGCTGATGACGCGGGCGCCTTCGCGAGCCTGGAGGAAGAAAGCACGGTTGCCCGGCTCGCCGATCGTGCCGGTGGCAAACCGATCGGGAAGGTCGAAGGCGAAGATGCGTCGAGCCATGAACCCGAGGGTACCGCGGGTCAGCGTTCCGGCCCCGGTCGAAGCCTCAGCCGACGGCCACGGTGACGCGGTGATGGCCACGCGCGCCATCGGGCGGCGGCGGGGTCTCCTGGTCCGTCTGGACCTCGCCGGTGCCGTCGGTCGCGCGGACCTCGATCACGTGGCTGCCGGGCGTGGCATCCCAGTCGTATAGCCACTGGACCCACGTCGCCTTCGAGATGGCAGCAGAGAGCTTTGCGGGCGCCCAGTCACCCTGGTCGATGCGGACCTCGACCTTCGAGACGCCCCGATCCGGCGCCCACGCGACGCCCGCGACGGGCACGTGGCCGGCCTTGAGGTCCGTGCCCTGGCGGGGGACGTCGATGCGCGACTGCGTCAGGATCGGCGCCTTCGCGGCCCACCCGCGGGGGACCCAGAACGCCTGGAATGCATCGAACGTCGTGAGCTCCAATTCGGACAGCCACTTCGTCGCCGACACGTAGCCGTACAGGCCCGGGATGATCAGCCGCGCCGGATACCCGTGCGCCCGCGGAAGCGGCTCGCCGTTCATCTGCAGCGCGATCATCGGGTTCCGGCTCTGGTCCATGACCCACTCCACCGGCATGCCCGCGGTGAACCCGTCCACGGAGTGGCCGACGAGCTGGTCCGCGCCGGCCTGCACGCCGGCCATCTCCAGCACGTCGCGGAGCGCCACGCCCGTCCATTTCGCGTTGCCGACGAGGTTGCCGCCAACCTCGTTGGACACGCACGCGATCGTCACGTACTGCTCGACGATCGGCAGGGCCGCGAGCTCGTCATACGTGAGCTCGACCTCGCGATCCACCATGCCGGTGACCTTGAGCTTCCACGTCGCCCGATCGACGGTCGGGACGACGAAGGCGGTATCGATCCGGTAGAAGGTGTCGTTCGGCATGACGATCGGGGTCAGGCCCGCCGACGTCAGGTCGGCAGTTGCGATGTCCGCGCCGGCGGGCAGGTCGGCGGGCTTGGCCGGGACGACGGTCACGCCGCTCGACGGCGGCGGAACCTGCTGCTGCTGGAGCAGGTAGCGACCGAGGGCGCCGATCGCGACCGACCCGACGGCGATCGCGCCGCCCGAGCGCAGGATCGCCCTCCGTCGCCAGTCGACCGTATCGATGCCCTTGATTGCGACGGCGCCTGATCCCGGGACGAGCCGGATCAGGCGTTGGAGGACCATCGAACCGGCCACGGCCTCGGCGCCCGCGGCGGCGAGCGCGAGGGTCGCCTGCGCACCGGGCTCGCGAAGGGATGCCGCGAAACCGGCGCCGGCGAATCCGACGATGACGATCGATGCGACGTCGGGTCGACGGACCGCGAGCCGCCCGATGAGCGCGCCGACCAGCAGCGCGACGATGACGATCACCACCTGGAAGGCTGTCTTGTCGTTCGTGCCGAACAGGGCGACGACGACCTCCTTGGCGCCGGGTGGCTGGATGTCGACGAGGAACTTCGCGATGGCGAGCAGCGGGGATGGGATGCCTTCGATCACGCCGGCCGCGAGCTCGCCGACCGCGAGCGCCGCACCGACGGCGACCGCGCCCGCGAATGCCTGCCAGCGGCCGGACCGGATGGAGGCAGCAGACGGGAGCGAGGCGGCGGATGGAATCGAGGTCATCGCCGAGAGGCTACGTCGCGGTCCATGACGGGACGCTGACTGCCCGCCTTGCCGCCGCGCCGGCGCTCGGGTTGCTCAGGCGCGCGGTGCCTCCGGTCCGCCCAGGCGGTCGAGGATGTTCTTCTCGAGCTGGAGGATTCGCTGCTCGAGACCCTCGATGCGCTGGAGGATCTCCGTGTTCCCGTGGAGCAGCTCCTTGTTCTGCGCCTCCTCGATGTCCGCCTCGGAGGCGGCGTGCTCGAGCGTCATCCGGTCCCGCAGCGCCTGGCGGTTGCCCGCGAGCAGGATCAGCGGCGCGGCGTAAGCCGCCTGCGTGGAGAACGCGAGGTTCAGGAGGATGAAGGGGAACGGGTCGAAGTGGAACAGCAGCACGATGTTCCCGCCGATCCAGAAGACCACGATGACCGTCTGGACGATGATGAACTTCCAGCTGCCCATGAAGCCGGTCACGGTGTCCGCGATCCTGGCCCCGAGCGGCGCGTTGTCCGACATCGCCTGATTGACGGGGTGCCGGCTCGGGGTGCGCGGCACGCGCCGGCTCCGGGTCGTCGTCGTGGTCGCTTCTGATCCCGCCATCGTTCGATTTCCTCCGCCTTGGCACCCACCCAGCGCTCGACTCGAACATCATGGGCCGATATGGCGCGATTCGCGCGCGGTACGCTTCCGCGATGATCGAAATCGGCGCCCAGGTCGACCTGTCGGTGCGGCTCGTGATCGCGGCCGCGCTCGGGCTCGCGATCGGGTTCGAGCGGGAGATCCACGGTCACCCGGCCGGGCTGCGCACGCACATGCTCGTCGCGCTCGGGTCGGCGCTGTTCACCGTGCTGTCGATCCGCGGCTTCCTCGGCGACGGCGGTCCGGGCCTCGCTGCCGTTGATCCAACGCGCATCGCCGCGCAGATCGTGTCCGGCATCGGCTTCCTCGGCGCGGGCGCGATCCTGAAGGACGGCATCGTGATCCGCGGCCTGACTACCGCCGCGAGCCTGTGGGCGACGTCAGCGGTCGGGATGGCCGCGGGCGCCGGCGAGTACGTCATCGGGGTCGTGGCGACGGGCGTGATCCTCGTGAGCCTCTGGCCGATCAACGCGATCGCGGACCGGCTCCATGGCTCGAGCATTCCCGAGATGAAGCTCCGGCTGCAGATGAAGCGAGTTGACCTGCTGGGCCACGTGTCGGAGATCCTCGTTGCCCAGAAGCTCGAGATCGGCCAGATCGCGACGCAGCGGATCTCCAAGGATGCCTACCAGGCGGATGTCGCCATCCGCGGCCGGAATGCCGGCGCGATCTCCGCCGCGCTCGACGAGATCGCGCGACTCCCGGGCGTCGATGTCGTGTCGACGTCCCAGGCGGACTAGGAGGTCGCGATGGCGCGCGCACGCGACCTCGGCATCCGGATCGGGACCATGGAACCTGGCCCATGGAATGCGATCACCGACGTGGGCGGCGTTCGCGTCGGCCATGCCACGATCGTCGAAGGCGACGGCGCGCTCGAGGTCGGCAGGGGACCGGTGCGGACCGGCGTCACGGTGGTGATGCCGCACGGCGGCGATGTCTGGCACGACCCGGTCTTTGGGGCACCGCACGTCCTCAACGGCAACGGCGAGATGACCGGGCTCGAGTGGGCCCGCGAGGCAGGGATGATCGGCGGCGCCATCGCCATCACCAACACCCACTCGGTGGGGGTGGTCCGCGACGCGCTGGTCGCCGAGGGCATCCGCTCGCAGCCGCCCGGCGCGTTCTACTGGTCGCTGCCCATCGTCGGCGAGACGTGGGACGGCATGCTCAACGACACGGACGGGCAGCACGTTCGCGCGGAGCACCTCGCCGCTGCGATCGGGAATGCGAAGGACGGGCCGGTCGCGGAGGGCAACGTCGGCGGCGGAACCGGGATGGTGTGCCACGAGTTCAAGGGCGGGATCGGCACCGCGTCACGCCGGCTCCCCGGCGACGACGGCGGCTGGACGGTCGGCGTGCTCGTCCAGGCAAACTACGGCCGCCGCGGCCTGTTGCGCGTCGATGGCGTCCCCGTCGGACTCGAGATCCCGGTCGAGGAGGTCCCGTCGCCGTACTCGGCGCGAGCCGCCGTGCACCTGCCCGGCCAGCTGCCGGACGGCGACCCGATGGCCGCGAGGGCGCGCGACGGCTCGATCATCATCATCGTCGCGACCGACGCGCCCATCCTCCCGCACCAGTGTCGGCGGGTCGCGCAGCGCGCCAGCCTCGGCCTCGCTCGGGCGGGTGGCGTGGGCGCCACGACCTCCGGCGACCTGATCCTCGCATTCTCGACGGGCAACCTCGGCCTGCCGCAGCCGGAGGTGGCAGGCGTCGGTCCGGGCGTCTCGAACGTGCGAATGCTTTACGACAAGGCCCTCGATCCGGTCTTCGAGGCGACCGTCGAGGCGACCGAGGAAGCGATCATCAACGCGCTGTGCGCGGCGCAGACGATGACCGGACGCGACGGCATCACGGCCCATGCGCTGCCGCATGCCCGGCTCGTCGAAGTCATGGCGCGGTACGGTCGCGTGCGAGGCACTGCCTAGGCAAACCGAAGCCGTGCATGGCACCATGCCGTGCACATGGCTGGCAGCACGGGCGCTCCATCGATTGAGGCGACGGTCCGCGTCGGACGCGCGGCGGAGATGCTGGGCGTCTCGGTCGATACCGTCCGCCGCTGGATCGATGCCGGGCGCATGGCGGCGACACGTTCTGCCACCGGCCAGCGCTCCGTCCTCGTCTCCGACGTCACCCGCCTCGCGGCCGAGCGCCGCGAGACCGGAGCGTCCATCCCTGGTGGCGCCGTGGCGACATCCGCGAGGAACCGGTTTCCGGGCATCGTGACCAGGATCGAGGTCGACAAGGTCGTCGCTGTCGTCGAGGTCCAGGCGGGCCCTCACCGGCTCGTCAGCCTGATGACCGCCGAAGCGGTCCAGGACCTCGGGCTCAAGGTTGGCGATCCCGCCACGTGCGTCGTCAAGGCCACCAACGTCGTCGTCGAGATCCCGCGATGATCCGGGGACCCGTGCTCGGCGTGGTGCTTGCGGCGTTCGTAGGGGCCTGCTCGGGCGGAATCGCAGCGTCGCCAACGGTCCAGGAGCCCAGCATCGGCTGCTGCGATCCCACGGCGCCGTCGGTGAACCTGACGGTCTTCGCCGCGTCATCGTTGAAGGGCGCACTCGACAAGGTCGCAACCGCATACGCGGCGGCAACCGGCAACACCATCACGGTCTCGACGGACTCGTCCGCCGCGCTCGAAACGCAGATCGAGCAGGGCGCTCCCGCAGATGTCTTCCTCTCCGCCGACACGACGAATCCGGCGAAGCTCGTTGCGGGCGGATTCACCTCGGGCAACCCGGTGAAGTTCGCCGGCAACACCCTCGTGATCATCGTGGCCCCCGGCAATCCGGCGGGGATCGCCACGCCGTTCGACCTCGGGAGGCCCGGCGTCAAGGTCATCGCCGCGGGCGACGACGTGCCGATCACGGCGTACGCGACCAAGCTCGTGCAGAACCTCGCGATCGCGCCGGGCGCGCCGATGGGCTTCGAGAGGTTGTATGCGAAGAACGTCGTCTCGAAGGAGGACAACGTCAAGGCGGTCGTGGCCAAGGTCGAGCTGGGCGAGGGCGACGCTGCGATCGTGTACGCGACCGACGCACGGAGCTCGCTCGACACGCCGGTCATCGAGGTGACGCCCGCGAGCGCGAACGTGCCTGCGACGTACGCCGGCGTGGTCGTGAAGGCGTCGGCGCACCAGGCGGATGCCGCCGGCTTCCTCGAATGGCTCGCGAGCCCCGACGGACAGGCGATCCTCGCGACATTCGGGTTCCTTCCGCCGTCGTGATCAGGCGGGGGTCGGCCCCGCTGGCGGTCGTCGCCGGCGTCTTCATCGTCTTCCTGGGCCTGCCCATCGCGACGCTGATCGGCCGCGCGGTGTTCGATGGCTCGCTCGCGAACATCGCGGGCTCCCGGGAGCTGCTGAGCGCGCTCGCGCTCAGCCTCGGGACGACTGCGGTGAGCCTGCTGCTGACCGTCGCCATCGGACTCCCGCTCGCGTTCCTGCTCGCGCGACGGCGGTTCCGTGGGCGGTGGCTGGTGGAAGCCATCGTTGACCTCCCGATCGTGCTGCCGCCGTCGGTCGCCGGCCTGGCGCTCCTGCTCGTGCTCGGCCGGCGCGGCCTGCTCGGGTCGGCGCTCGACGGCGCGGGGGTGGAGCTCGCGTTCACCACGCTGGCGGTGGTGCTGGCGCAGACGTTCGTGTCGGCGCCGTTCTTCGTCCGCTCGGCGCGGGCGGGGATCGCGGCGGTCGATCGGGATCTCGAAGACGCTGCGCGGGTCGATGGCGCCACCGAGCTGCAGGTGTTCCGGCGCGTGACGATCCCGCTCGCGGGCGGCGCGCTCGCGGCCGGCCTGGTGATGACCTGGGCGCGGGCGCTGGGCGAGTTCGGCGCCACGATCATGTTCGCCGGCAACGTCGAGGGTCGGACGCAGACGCTGCCGCTGCTCGTCTATGGCGAGTTCCAGGGCGGGAACCTGGACACCTCGATCGCCGCCGCGGCGGTCCTCGTGCTGGCTGCGTTCGGCGTCCTCGCCGCCGTCCGGCTGTTCCACTGGGGTCGGGTGCTGGACGTTCGAGGGGTCGGCTGATTCGGCGCTGAGCGTACGATCGGCGGATGCAGCCGCTCCGCAGCCGGTTCCGTCGCTGGATCCGGCGCATCGATCCGCGCGACATCGTGCGGCTGTTCGCGGTGGCTGTCCCCGCGCTCGCGGTCGCATCGCTGCTGGTGTGGATCCTCGAGGACCGCCTCGGCATCCCAGACGCGTCGCCGGTCTACCTGCTTGCGGTCGTCGTCACGGCGCTGATCTCCGGGACCGCGGGAGCGCTCGCGGCGGCGGTGCTCGGGATCCTCCTGTACGACTACCTCTTCACCCACCCGTTCGCGACGCTGATCATCAGCGATCCGGGCGAGTGGCTGAGCCTCGTGCTCCTCCTGTTCGTGGGACTCGTCGTCGGCCAGCTGACCGCCCTGGAGCGGTCGCGGACCATCACGGCCGAAGCACGCGAGCGAGAGGCGCGAGAGCTGTTCCTCGTGAGCCGCGCGCTGGCGACGAGGGCATCGACGACGGCCGTCCTCCACGAGATCGCCATGCTCCTGCGCCGAGCAGGTGCCATGAACGCGCTGTGGATCGCGCTCGGGTCTGACGACGGCGCCGAACGGGTGGTTGCCGAGGCCGGTGCGCCATCGCTGCCGAGCCTGTACTGGCAGCTCCGACGCATGCCGGGCGACGAGCCGGCACGCTGGGTCCGGATCCACCCCGGAGGCGCCGTGCGCGGTCGAGCGGCCACCGCGCCCGCCGTCGCGGCGGTCGGGACGGAGGCGTTCCGGGTGCGCATCGAAGCGGGCGGCCGGTCGCTGGGGTCCATCTGGGCGACCCGGGAGCGAGGCCACGGCCAGCCGGATCGCTCGACGACGCGATTGATGTCGGCCGCCGCGGACCAGCTTGGCCAGGCGCTCGCCCAGGATGAGCTCGCGGCGTCGGCCAGCACGGCGGACCTCGCGCGTCAGAGTGACGCGCTGAAGTCGGCGCTCCTCCAGTCCGTATCCCACGACCTCCGCACGCCGCTGGCGACCATTCGCGCAGCCGCCGGCACGCTGCAGCCGGACAGCGAGCTCGACCACGAAGGCCGGCGCGCGAGCGCCTCGGCGATCGAGCGCGAGGTCGAGCGGCTCGATCGGCTCGTTGCGAACCTGCTCGACCTCGGGCGGATCGAAGCGGGGGAGCTGCGGGCAGATCTCGACGTGTTCGAGCTCGATGACCTCACCTCGCGGACGATCGATCGATTCCAGGCACGGCTGGCCGGCCACGAGGTGCGCGTCGAGGTCGCTTCCGTGCCCGTGCTCGTCGACCCCGTCTTCCTCGACGAGGCGCTGACGAACCTGCTCGACAACGCGTTGAAGTTCACCCCGCCCGATTCCGTGATCGCGGTGCGTGCCGATGCGACGACGACGACGCCGGCCCGCCTCGTCGTCGAGGACAGCGGCGCCGGCGTGCCACGCGAGCTCCTGACGAGGATCTTCGAGAAGTTTTTCCGCGCACCCTCGGCGGGCGCCGCCGCCCGGGGACGGCCGGGAACCGGCATCGGGCTCGCGGTTGTGCGCGGCCTCGTCGAGGCAATGGGCGGCGCCGTCTCGGCACGCCCCAGCGAACTCGGTGGCCTCGCCGTTGAGCTCGAGCTCCCACTCGCGCAGCTCCCGGACGAGCTTGCCACGCACCAGGTGTCGGCCGATGCGCCGGCGCCCCCCGAGGTGCCCGTCCCGTGACCGGCGCCGGTGCGTCCGTCCTGGTCGTCGAGGACGACGACGAAACACGCGCGGTGCTCGTGCGCGAGCTGGGCACGCGCGGCTATCGCATCCACGAGGCGATCGATGGCGCGTCGGCGCTCGACCGATGGGCTGCCGGTCGACCCGATGTCGTCCTGCTGGACCTCGGCCTGCCCGACATGGACGGCCTCGATGTCATCCGGCGCATCAGGCGCGAGGCGATGACCCCGATCGTGATCCTGTCGGGCCGCTTTGCCGAGAAGGAGAAGGTCGAGGCGCTCGAGCGCGGTGCCGACGATTACGTGACGAAGCCGTTCGGGTTGGACGAGCTCCACGCGCGTATCCGCGTTGCGCTCCGCCGTGCGGCCGGCCCGGGAAGCGACGAGGCGGGACGCGTGGAGGTCGGCCCGCTCGTATTCGATGCAGCGAGGCATGCCGTCACGGTCAATGGACGCGCAGTCGACTTGACGCCGCGCGAGTTTGAGCTGCTTCGGGTGCTGCTCGGCGAGCAGGGTCGCGTGGTGACGAAGGGCAAGCTGCTGCGCGCGGTGTGGGGCCAGGCGTACCAGGGCGAGGACAGCTACGTGTACGTCCACGTGAGCCAGCTCCGGCACAAGCTCGCCGCGGCGGACCCGGAAGGTGCGCTCCGGGACCTGGTCGTCACCGAGCCCGGCGTTGGGTATCGCGTGCGAGCCGCCGAAACCTGAGAGGTTCTTAAGGCCCTCGACGGTCCGGCGCCGCATTTCCTCTTGGGACCCCGGACCAGAGTGGGGTCGTGGACATCCAGGCGCCGCGTGGCGTCACGCCCGGTACGAAGCGACCCGTCGGCAAGCGCGGGCGAAAGCTCGCGGACCGCCGCGTCGCGGTCGACCGCCCCCACGCGCCGTACTTCCGCTATGCCGACGAAGGCCAGCTCGTCGCGCGGGAGTCGGCCTCGGCGCCACGCACGAACGCCGGCCGCCAGCTCGCGCGCGTTCGCAGCGTCCTGTTCGGCCGGCCGCTCTCGACCGCCGAGGAGATCGGCGAGCGGCTCTCGAAGGTGAAGGCGCTCGCGATCTTCAGCTCGGACGCGATCTCCTCGTCGGCATACGCGAGCGAGGAGATCCTCCGCGTCCTCGTGCTCGCCGGCGCCGTGGCGCTGTTCTCGTCCATCGGGATCTCGATCGCAATTGCCGGCCTCCTCGCGATCGTCGCCCTGAGCTACCGCCAGGTCTGCCGGGCCTTCCCGAACGGCGGCGGCGCGTATGCCGTGGCACGACAGGAGCTCACACCGCTCCTCGGACTCGTGGCCGCTGCGGCGCTGCTCATCGATTACGTGATGACCGTCGCGGTGTCGACGTCGTCCGCGCTCGACCAGCTCGCATCGATCGTTCCCGCGGCTGGCGACTGGAAGGTCGCGATCGCCATCGTGGTCATCACGCTGATCACGATCGCCAACCTGCGCGGCCTCCGCGAATCCGGGAACATCTTCGCCGTCCCGACGTACGTCTTCGTCGTGCTCGCGCTGGGGATCGTCGTCGTGGGCTTCGCGAACATCGTGACCGGCGCGGCGCATCCGATCCCGCGCCAGCCGAACGCGGAAGGCTTCGGCGTCGAGCCGCTCGTCCTGCTCCTCCTGCTGAAGGCCTTCGCGAGCGGCTCCGTCGCGCTGACGGGCGTCGAGGCCATCGCCAACGGCGTGCCGGCGTTCAAGCCGCCGGAGGCCAGGAATGCGGCGAACACGATGATCGCGATGGCCGTGCTCCTCGGCGTCATCTTCATCGGCATCTCGGTCGTCGCGAACGCGTACGCGGTGGTGCCGTCGATCGGTGGCTTCCCGAGCGTCGTCTCGCTCGTCGCCGGCGCCGTGTACGGCAACGGCTCGGTCCTCCAGGGCGTGTTCCTGGTGGCCACGATGCTGATCCTGTTCCTTGCCGCGAACACTTCCTACAACGCGTTCCCCCGACTCGCGGCGATCCTGGCCGAGGACGGCTACATGCCGCGCCAGTTCGCGTTCCGCGGTGACCGCCTTGCGTACTCCTGGGGCATCGCCCTCCTCGCGGCGGTTGCCGCCGGGCTGGTCGTGCTCTTCGGCGGCACGACCACGCTGCTGATCCCGCTCTACGCCGTCGGCGTGTTCGTCTGCTTCTCGCTGTCGCAGCTCGGGATGGTGCGGCACTGGCTGCGCCTCCGGAACGACGGCTGGCGCCGCCGCCTCGCCATCAACGGGCTGGGCGCGATCGTGACCGCGGTCGTCCTCGCCATCGTCGTCTACGAGAAGTTCTTCGGCGGTGCCTACCTGGTCGTCATCCTGATCCCGATCCTCGTCGCTATGATGCTGTTCATCCATCGCCAGTACGCGAAGTCGGCGGCCCAGCTGTCGATCCCGGAGCACGCCGTGCTGCCGCGCCCGACCCGCGACGACCGGATCGTGGTCCCGGTCGCGGGCATCGACCGGGCGGTCGTGCAAGCGGTCAACATCGGCCGCTCGATCGGGCCCGACGTCCGTGGCGTCGTGATCGCCGACGACCCCGACGCTGCCCTGCGGCTCCGCGATGACTGGGATCGTCGCTTCGAGAACGTCCCGCTGGACATCATCGAAGTGCCATTCCGCGCCCTCGCCGGCCCGATGCTCGCGTACCTCGACTGGCTGGACGAGAGCATCCCGGCCGGGGCGAAGGCGCCGGTCACGTTCGTCATCGTTCCGGAGTTCGTCCCTCGCCACTGGTGGGAGCGACCGCTTTACAACCAGTCGGCCAAGACGATGCGATCCGCGCTGATCGGGCGACCGCACACCGTCGTCGTCGACATGCCGTACCGGCGCCAGGGCCAGGAGCCGCGCACGCTCCCGACCGCGACCCCCGCGTAGTCCAGCCATGAGCATCGATCGGGCCGCCGGTTCAGCGCGCCCAACGCCACGCCCCGCAACCCCGCGGCGAGGGCGGAAGCCCGGAGACCGGCGCGTGCGAATCGCGCGAGCCCACGAGCCGTTCTTCCGATACTCGGGGGCCGGATCGCTCGTCGCCAGGCCGGAGGCGAACGTCCCGCGAACGAGATCCGGGCGGACCCTGGCGCGCGTTCGCGCCGTCCTGTTCGGCCGGCCGCTGTCGATCCACGACGAGGTGCACGAGCGGCTCGGGGTCCTGCCGGGGCTCTCCATCTTCGCGTCCGACAACATCTCGTCATCGGCCTACGCGACCGAGGAGATCATGCGGGTCCTCGCCCTCGCGGGCGCCGCGACCCTCAGTCTCACGATGCCGATCACGATCGGGATCGTCATCGTGCTCGGCATCGTCGTGACGAGCTATCGCCAGACCATTGCCGCGTACCCCAACGGTGGCGGCTCGTACATCGTTGCCAGCGACAACCTGGGCACGCTGCCCGGCCTCACCGCGGCCGCGGCGCTGCTGACGGACTACGTCCTGACCGTCGCCGTCTCGGTCGCCGCCGGTGTCGCGGCCCTCACCTCGATCGCGCCGGAGCTCTACGACGCGAGGGTCGTGATCGGGGTGGTGCTCGTCGCGACGATCGCCCTCGTCAACCTGCGTGGCATCCGCGAGAGCGGCCTCGTGTTCAGCGTCCCGACGTACGTCTATCTCGTCTCGATCCTGGGGGTGCTGGGATTCGGGCTCCTTCGCGTCGTGACGGGCACCCTGCCCGAGTACCACGCCCCGGCCGGCTGGCTCATCACCTCTGCGGCGGAGCCGTTCGGGCTCCTGCTGCTGCTCCGGGCGTTCGCGTCGGGCTCGGTTGCGCTCACCGGCGTCGAGGCCGTGTCCAACGGCGTGCCCGCCTTCAAGCCACCGGAAGCTCGCAACGCGGCCCGGGTCACCGTGATGATGGGCGTGTTCTTCGGCGTGATCTTCCTCGGCATGAGCTTCCTGACGGGCAAGCTCGGCATCCTGCCGGATCCGACGGAGCAGGAGACCGTGGTCAGCCAGCTGACGCGGACGCTCGTCGGCAGCGGGGCGTTCTACCTGCTCGTCCAGGTGTCGACCGCGGTCCTGCTGATCCTCGCAGCGAACACGTCATTCGCGGACTTTCCGAGGCTCTCGAGCATCCTGGCCCGCGACGGCTTCCTGCCCCGCGTCTTCCAGTTCCGCGGCGACCGGCTCGCGTTCAACGGCGGGATCGTCGTCCTGGCGCTGATGGCCGTTGCGCTCATCGTCGCGTTCTCCGGCAGCGTCTCGGCCCTCATCCCGCTGTACACGGTGGGCGTGTTCATCGCCTTCACGTTGAGCCAGTCCGGGATGGTCCGCCACTGGTGGAAGCTGCGGACGTCGGGCCTCGCGTGGACGCGGAAGGCGCTCATCAACGGGCTCGGCGCGCTCACCACCGCCGTGGTCGCGATCGAGGTCGCGATCGCCAAGTTCGAGCTCGGGGCGTGGGTCGTGATCGTCCTGATCCCGATCCTGATCGCGATGATGCTGCTCATCCGCCGCCAGTACGAGTCGACCAGCCGACAGCTCGCCGTCCGAGATGACATCGTCCTCCGTGGCCTCCGCCGCGAGGAGCGGGTCGTCGTGCCGATCGCGGGCATCAACCGGGCCGTGATTCAGGCGGTGAACGTGGGGCGCTCGATCGCCCGGGATGTGGAGGCGGTGCTCGTCTCCGACGACCCTGCCTCGGCTGCCGAAGTGCGCGCGCGCTGGGACCGCCAGCTGCCGAAGGTGCCGCTCGTCGTCGTCGAGTCGCCGTATCGAGCGCTGGTCGGCCCGCTGCTCGCCTACCTGGATGTTCTCGATCGCTCGTGGCCGGCGGGGGAGCCCGCGCCGATCACGTTCGTCGTCGTGCCCGAGTTCGTCGCGCGCCACTGGTGGGAGCAGGTTCTCTACAACCAGTCGGCGCGCCGGCTGCGCAAGGCCCTGCTCGGCAGGCCGCACACGGTCGTCGTCGATGTCCCGTACCGGCGCGAGGATCCGCTGCCCGCCTGAGGGCTTATTGCAACGCGTTGCGATAGCATCCCCGCCGTGGATGCGACAGGTGCACTCGGACTGATCACGACGGCGCTCGCGCTCGGATTCCGGCACGGGTTCGACTGGGACCACCTCGCGGCGATCACGGACGTGACGTCGACCACCGCGACCGCCGACGCAGCCGAGCTCGATCACGAGGCGACGCACGAGCACGCCGCCGAGCACGCACTCGCGCACCACCACGAGCACGGCGGGATGGGGGAGCTGTCGGCGCACGAGCCGGCGCTGATCGCGGCCGCGGACGCACGCGCCGCCGAGGCGCCGCACCACCACGACGAGCCGAAGCCGCGGTTCGCGGTCGAGCAGCGGCGGGCGCTCCTGCTCGGCTCCTTGTACGCCCTCGGACATGCGACGGTAGTCGCGCTCCTGGGCGCATTGGCGCTCCTCTTCGGCGCCGTCCTTCCGGACTGGGTCGACGACGTCATGGGCCCGGTCGTCGGGGCGACGCTGCTCTTCCTCGGGATCTGGGTCTTCGTCTCGCTGTACCAGTACATGCGCCACGGCCGGGAATTCCGCCTCCGCAGCCGCTGGATGCTCGTCTTCGACGCCACGCGCCACGCGTGGCGGCGCTTCCAGGCGCGCCTCCACGGCCACGAGCACGTCGACCCGATGGAGATGTCGTCCTACGGCATGAAGACGGCGTACGGCGTCGGCCTCATCCACGGGATCGGCGCCGAGACGGGCACGCAGGTGCTCCTGATCGCCGCAATCGGCGGCGCGTCGTCGCAGGGCCTGGGCTTCCCGATGATGGCCGCGTTCATCGTCGGGCTCCTGATCTCGAACTCGATCGTCGTGTTCATCACGGCCACCGGCTTCATCGCCAGCCGCTTCCGCCAGCGGATCTACGTGGTCATCGGCGT
>DATFHO010000037.1:0-48008 GCA_035248345.1 Candidatus Limnocylindrales bacterium | reverse complement strand
CGAGCGTTTGACCCTCCCCGGACCCTGTGCCACACTCCGGCGGCCCTGCGAGCACGCTCACGCACGTTCGCAAACGGGGCCGCGCCGAGCTCGTCGGGCCACGAGCCGGACCGCGCCGCAACCCTCAGGCCCGGGGAGGTGAATCCCGGATTGGCAGAAGTCCGAGTGGGTGAGAACGAGACGTTCGAGAGCGCCCTCCGCCGCTTCAACAAGAAGATCCAGCAGTCCGGCATCCTCGCCGAGGCTCGCCGCCGCGAGCACTACGAGAAGCCGAGCGTGAAGCGGAAGCGCAAGGAAGCGAAGCGCAAGAAGAACGCGCGAACGCCGCAGGGCTGATCGACCGGACGGCCGGGACCGTCCAACGCGCCACGGCGCCGGCAACGGCGCCACGGAACATCGCGAACGACGGCCCGCCACCCCGATCGACCGCCCGGGCAACGCCCGAGGTGCCGATTCCGGTGTCCCTCCGAGAGCGAATCAAAGCTGAGATCACGGCCGCGATGCGGTCGGGTGACTCGCTGCGCCGCGACACCCTCCGCATGGCCGAATCCGCGATCTACAACGCCGAGAAGCGCGAGCGCCGCGAGTACTCCGACGACGAGGTCGCGGCGGTGCTGTCGCGCGAGGTCAAGACGCGACGCGAGTCCGTCGAGGCGTTCCGCAAGGGCGGCCGCGAGGATCTGGCCTCCAAGGAGGAGGCGGAGATCGGGATCCTCGCCGCGTTCCTGCCCGAGCAGCTGTCCGAGGCGGAGATCGAGCGGCTGGTCCGCGAGGCCGTCGCGGCGACGGGCGCCGCTGGCCCCCGCGACATGGGCAAGGTCATGGGCTACGTGTCGCCGAAGACGAAGGGTCGAGCCGACGGGCGCGTGGTCAGCCAGGTGGCGGGCCGCGTCCTTGCCGCGAGCTCCGGGGCCGGCTGATGACCGTGCCGCAGCAGCGGCCACCCCGCTTCCCGGGCCGGCGCGAGCTGCTCCGGATCCTCGCCGCCGCTGCGTCCCTGATCGTCGTGATGACCGTCACGCTCGGGCTCGACCTGTCACCCGGGCTCGACGTGAAGGTCAACAGCCTCGCGCCCTCCGACATTCGCGCGCCGCGTGCGATCACCTTCACGAACGACGCCCTGACCGAGCAGGCCCGAAAGGCCGCCGCGGACGCCGTCCCGCCCCAGTACGACTTCACGACCGAGCGCGCGATCACGATCGCGAACGAGCAGCTCGGGGCATTCGCGAAGCGGGTCGCGCTGCTCGACACCGCCTTCTCGCCCGATACCTCCGCCGAGGAGCGCCAGGGCATCCTCGACACGGTGGTGCCTTCCCTCAGCGACGATGGCGGCGCGGTTCTCCAGACGCTGAAGCCCGAACGCTGGGCGCCGATCCGAAGCGAAGCGGCGCGGGTCCTCGATCTCACCGAGCGCAACGAGCTTCGTGACACAGAGGTGGCACAGGCACGCGCCAGCCTGTCCGGGCAGATGGCGGGTGATCTGTCGCAGGGCGAGCGCACGCTCGCGGCGGACCTCGTCGGGCCGCTGCTCGTCCCGAACAGCTCGTTCAGCCAGGAGCGCACGGACCAGGAGAAGGAGAAGCAGGCGGCGGCGGTCGCGCCGGTGGTCGAGAGCATCGCGCAGGGCGAGGTGCTGGTCTTCAACGGAACCAAGATCACGCCCGAGATCCTGGCGCGCATCCAGGCGCTCGGGCTGGACGAGCGCAAGCTCGATGTCGCCTCGATCGGTGGCTGGCTGCTGCTCTCCGGGCTGCTCGTCTCGCTGCTGATCGCATGGCTGCGGCTGTTCCGGCCGGAGTACTGGCACCGGAACAACGTGGTGATGCTGATCTGGCTGCTGATCGCGTTCGCAACGTTCGCGCTGCAGCTCACCCAGGGTCGTCCGGCCCTGCCGTTCATCCTGCCCGTCGCGGCAATCGGGCTGATCGTGACCGTGCTGCTCGACGCGGAGACGGCCATCCTCGTCACGGCAGCCGTGGCGCTGGTGGCGGGCGCCGTCAATGGGCCGTCGCTGGAGCTGGGCAGCTACGTGATGCTCGGCGGGTTGGCGGGCATCATCGCGATCCGCCGCGGCGACAAGCTGCAGGCATTCCTCCAGGCGGGCGCGGCGATCTTCGTCGTGCAGGCAGTCGTCGTGACGGCGTTCTCGCTGCTCGGCGAGCGCGACCTGACGGGCGTGCTGCAGCTCATGGGCGCGGCAGCGGCGTCCGCCGGCGGCGCCGCGGTCGCGGCGGTCGGGTCATTCGCCGTGCTCGGCAACGTGTTCGGACTCCTCACGGTCTTCCAGCTGCTGGAGCTGGCGAACCCATCGCAGCCGCTGCTCCGCCGGCTGCTCGTCGAGACACCGGGCACGTACCACCACTCGCTCATGGTCGGAAACCTTGCGGAGCGCGCGGCAGAGGCGATCGGCGCCGACCCGCTCATCACGAGAGTTGCCGCGTACTACCACGACGTCGGCAAGCTGGCCAACCCGATCGCGTTCATCGAGAACCAGTCCGGTGGCGACAACGTCCACGACCTCCTCCCGCCCGACGAGTCCGCGACGATCCTCAAGCAGCACGTCGCCGATGGGATCGACGTCGCCTACCAGGCGCGGCTCCCCAAGACGTTGATCGCGTTCATCCCGCAGCACCACGGGACCGCGGTGATGGGCTACTTCCTCGGCAAGGCGCGCGAGGAGGCCGCGGCGCCGTACGGCGGCATCGAGACCGAGGAGGGCAAGCGCGCCGCCGAGGCGGTGGATGTGCGCCGATACCGCCACGCGGGTCCGAAGCCGCAATCGCGCGAGGCGGCGCTGCTGATGCTCGCCGACGGCGTGGAGGCATCGGTGCGGTCGTTGTCTTCGCGCGACGAGGCGTCGATCCGGGCGATGGTCGGCCGGATCATCGCGGACCGCCTGGCGGACGGCCAATTCGACGAGTGCGACCTCACGCTCCGCGACATCAATGTCGCCCAGGAGGCGTTCGTCCAGCAGCTCCTCGGCATGTACCACCAGCGAGTGGCGTACCCGTCCTCAAAGGTCGTCGAGATCGAATCGCGCCGCGCCGCCGGCGGCGGAGGCGGCACCTCGGCGTGAGATCGGCCTGAGGCATGGTGCGGTCGCGGTTGGGTCCTGCCGCCGCTTTCGCGACCGTCGCGCTCCTGATCGGCGCTTGCGCGATCGAGCCGCCTGGGCCGCGGTACACGACAACGAACTTCGACGCGACGTTCGAGCTGACCGCGGAACGACCCGTCGTCGTGAAGACCCTGGATTTCCGTGCACGGCAAGGCTCGACCGAGATCTCCAGCGTCGAGGGCTTCGTCACCGTGACCGGCCCGTCCGGCGGCGGCCCGAGCTCCGATGTCCACGATGACGTGTGGGTTTCGATCGTGAACACGGCAAGCGGCCAGTCAACCGACGGCACCAGCGGCATCGGGCACGCCTCCGTCGACGGCTGGGGCCACGGCGTGCGATGCGACGGAGCGCCGAAACTCGTCGATGCCAGCATCGCGCCCGACCCATCGGTGCCGTGCGAATCCCAATGGACGGTCATCGTTCGATGGCTGACGCCCCAACCGTCCGTCACGATCCCGCTGCGGCTCAGCGCGAGCATGACCGCGCACGCGCGGGAGTTCACCGCGACATCCGACCCACTCACCCTGCAGGCCTTCTCTATCACGGAGGCGACAGAGCCAGCCTTCGCGGGCGCACCCGCGCTGACCGAAGTGAGAGCGAGCGGCTCGGCGCGAATCACCCCGACCAGCGCCGCCGAGACGAAGCACTTCCTGCTTCAGATCCCAGCCGCCTTGACGATCGGCGACGCGCACTATCCGCGGATGGGTCGCCTCTTTCTCGGCACGAAGGTCACCGCCTGGACCGGGCCGCCCGATGAAGGGCGCGTGAAGGTGTCCATCGGGGACCGGTCCGAGGATCCGTACGGCGGCATCGCAGGAGAGCTCGACTGGCTGTCCCTCTGCAAACCCGGAGCGGACTGCGAGCTGTCGACCGACGTCACGACCGAATACTGGGAATCCAGCGGGAGCGGGAAGACGTCGTCACCGAACGGCGCGATGTCGATCGACTGGACGCTGGTGGTGCGCCTCGAGGACTACACGCCGGGCGCCACGATGCCGGCCACGCTCGAGCTGGTGACACTGCCGTGACCAATGCCCGCCTGTACCGCGCTCCGTGGCGCATCGACATCGCGACGCGTGGGGCGGTTCGTTCACCACTGTCCCTCGCCGCAATCGCGCGGTGCGTGGCGGCGGCGCTCGACTCGGCGCGGGCGCCCGAGCCGGCTTCGGTCACTGTGGTTCTGACCGACGACGAGGAGCTCGCGGACCTCAACGCCGCGCACATGGGCCACGACGGTCCGACCGACGTCCTGTCGTTCCCGATGCTCGAGCCGGACGCGTTCAATCGAACCGGTCCCGATGATGCGCGGCGGCGACCCCGATCGATCCGGGCGCCGCTGCACCGCCGGCCGCGCACCCACATCGGCGACATCGCGATCTCGGTCGAGCGCGCCGCTGAGCAGGCGATCGAAGGCCGTGGTGGCCAGACGGGCGACGTACGGTGGTCCGTCGCAGACGAGCTGCGGCTCCTCGTGACCCACGGCACACTCCACCTCTGCGGCTGGGATCACGCCGAACCCGCGGAAGAGGCCTCGATGCGCGCCCTTGAGAAGGCGCTGCTGGCGCGCTAGGAGCCTGGCTTGACGAACCTTGCCGCTGTCTCGACTGCCGCCCGAAGGATCTGTTGCTGGGCGAGCTTCGTTCGCGCGCGGTCTCCGTCGGTGCGGGTGAAGATCGTGTGGCCGACGCCGATGTTGTCCCAGAGGACGAACGCCCCGGCGGTCGCCACACCGAAGTGCCGGGCCATCGCCGCGGTCGCGGCGGCCTCCATCTCGACGCCCGCGTAGCCGGCGCGCATCCAGCGTCGGATGTCCGTGTCGCGCTCGAGCGAGATCGAGGTCGTCGAGATGAGGAGGCCATCGATCACGGTCGCGCCAGCGGCGCCGAGCGCCGCCGCGAGATCCGACCGGAGCCGCGCATCCATCTCGATCGGCGCGCCCTTCGACTGCTGCCGAGACACGCCGTCCTTGCCGAGCACGCTGCCGGGCACCAGGACATCACCGACCTTGCCGTCGGTCGCCAGGCCGCCATACGACCCAACCTGGAGGATCGCTCGCGCACCTAGCGCGGCGGCAACGTGCGCATGCGAGGACGCCATCGCCGCGCCGTAGCACCAGATGATCCAGATGCGGCGACCCCCGATCTCGACCAGGACCGTTCGTTCCGCTGCCGGACGCGCATCGGGGAACAGCGCACGGATCTCCGCCTCGCCGGTGGCCGCAGACCAGATGCCATAGAGGACCGCGGCGTCCGGCAGGTCCTCGTCGCGGACCCGGTGGATCCGCTGCAGGTCCGCGGCGGAGGCGGTCAGGTACGGCACGCCGGGACTGTACCGGGACCGGATCGGCGCGTGCGGCGGTAAACTTCCCGCGAGCCCCCGGACACGTGTCCCGGGGCCGTTCGTGCTGTTCGGCACGGCCCGCGACGGCCGCGTCGAACCGTGGAGGCATCGGAATCAACCGCATCGTCATCGGTCTCGGGAACCCCGGCGAGCAGTATCGCCAGACGCGCCACAACGTCGGTTGGATGGTGCTGGATCGGGTTGCCGATCGCGCGGGATGGGCCGGCAAGGGGCGCGACCGCGACGCGTCGGCGATCGTCGGCGGGCGATTCAAGGGCCTCGACCTGCTGCTCGTGAAGCCGCAGACATACATGAACGACTCCGGGATCGCCGTCCGCAAGGTCCTGGCGCGCGAGCACGCGCCGCTCGGCGAGATGCTGGTCGTCGTCGACGATTTCGCGCTGCCGTTCGGCAAGCTGCGATTTCGCGAGGGCGGGGGAGCCGGCGGCCACAACGGCCTGCGCTCGATCATCGGCGAGATGGGCTCCGAGGCGTTCAGCCGGTTGCGGGTCGGGATCGGAGCGCCCGAAGGGCAGTTCATCAACCACGTGCTCACGAAGTTCGAGCCCGAGGAGCGGCAGCGGCTCGACGAGCTGCTCGACGCGGCCGCCGATGCGGTCGAGACGTGGGCGCGCGAAGGCACGAACAAGGCCGCGACACGGTTCAACGCGTTCGAGCTTCGGCCGGCCGACGAGGACCGGATCGCTCCCGCCGGCGAGATCGATGGGCCGCCCGGTGCCGATGGCGTCCGACGCACGAAGACCGGGTGGCGGAAGGTGCTGTCGCGCAAGGATGACGAGGCGGACTCGTGAGCACCAGCCCGCCGATGCGCGGCCGGCGCGGCTGGGAACGTCGGCTCGCCGAGCAGGCTGACCGGAGCGCCGAGGGAGACCTCGCCGGCGCAAACGAGCGGCCGGCGTTCGACTCGGCGGAAGCGGAGATCGAGGCGCATCAGGTCGACACGGCACGGCGCGCCGAGGCGGTGTCGCGGCCGCGAGCCGCCGCGCCCGCGGCCGGCGCCAAGGGCGCGAAACAGGGAGCCGGCCGGCGCCTGCCGAATCTCGCGGGATTGCCGCCGCTCCTCGCGGCCACGGGCGCCTTCGCCACCCTGCGCGAGCGGCTCGGGAACCCGGCTGCCGCGCCGGCGAGTGGCGGTCGCCATGCGGGCGTCACCCAGGTCCCGCACGGCGCGAAGAGCTTCCTTGCCGGCACCCTCGCGGTCGCAGCGGGTGAGCGCATCTGCTGGATTGCACGCGACTCCGAGATCGGCGACCGCGTCGCCGAGGAGCTGGCCGCCTGGGTGGGCGATCCCACTGCCGTTGCCGTCCTGGAGCCCAGGACCGCGCTTGCCTACGAGCGCAGCGAGCTCGTCGCGGACGAGACGGCGGCCCGTGTCGCCGCGCTCAGCGCCTGGCGATCCGGCCGTGCCCGCATCCTCGTCGCGAGCGTGCAGGCGCTGCTGCAGCACACCATCGCGCCGGCGGATCTGCCAGCAACCCCGCGCGAGCTGAAGGTGGGGGCGCGCGTCTCGCAGCAGCAGCTCCTCCAGGAGCTCCTCGACCTCGGCTTCACGCCGGTGCTCGAGGTTGCGGGCCGCGGCGAGTTCGCGCGCCGCGGCGGCATCGTCGATGTGTTTCCGCCGTCCGCCGAGCTGCCGGTGCGCATCGAGAGCTTCGGCGACGAGATTGACTCGCTGCGGGCCTTCGACCCGACGGACCAGCGAACCACCGGCAAGGTCGATCGCGTGCTGCTCCTCCCCGCCTCGGAGTTCCTCGTTCCCGACGGCGGCGCCGACGGGATCCGGACCAGGCTCGGCACGACCGCGAAGCGACTCAACGAACGGCTCCAGCAGGACCTCGAGCGGCTGGCGGGCTCCACCGAGGGCCGCGCCGCGCAGATCGGCGACGCGGCGGAGATCTGGGCGCCGATCCTCGCGCCATCGACCGCGCTGGATCACCTGCCCGCCGAGACCCTGTTCGTCATCGACGAGCCGGGCGACGTCGGCGAGGCCGGCGAATTCCTGTGGCGGCAGGCGGACGAGCGGCGCGACGAGCTCGTGGCGGCCTCCGAGCTGCCGAAGGACTGGCCGGCGACGCTGCTGCCCCCGCGCGACTGGAAGAAGCGGTTGCTCGGCGCTCGCACGCTCGAGCTGACCTGGGAATCCGAAGCCGGCGACGCGCTGGCCGGCGGCGGCAAGTCGTCTGGCGACCTGTTCGGGTGGCGCGAGCCGCAGCTTCCGCCGGGACGCGGCGCGCGGATCGCGGAGGCGGTCGACCGCTGGCGCGCGACCGACGCCGCGGCTGGCGCGGATGGCTCGGCCGGCTCGGCCGCGACGCAGCCCCGCATCGTGATCGCCTCAGACCAGGCGCCGCGCCTCGCGGAGCTGCTCACCGAGGGCGGTCATGCGACCGGCGTCAGCAACGCTGTGACCGAGGCGCCGCCGCCCGGTGCGATCAGCGTGATCGACCGCTCGCTGAACGGCGGCTTCCTCGACGGCCCCGACGGCATCGTCTTCGTCACGGATCGCGAGCTGTTCGGCAGCGTCCGCGTGCGAAGGCCGAAGGCGATGCGCCGCGTCGTCCCCCGCGACATCCTCGAGCGACTGACGCCGGGCGATCTCGTCGTCCACATCGATCACGGCATCGCCCGATACGAGCGGATGCTCCGTCGGTCGAGCGGCGCCGGCGACGAGCGCGACTTCCTCGAGCTGGCATTCCAGGGCGACGACCGGATCTTTGTCCCGGTGGAGCAGATCGCGCGGATCTCGCGGTACTCGGGCGGCGAGCACCCGTCACTGTCGAAGCTCGGCGGGACGGAGTGGCTGCGGACGAAGCAGCGCGTCTCGAAGGCCGTAGCGGACCTCGCCGAGGAGCTGCTCGCGCTGTACGCCTCCCGCGCGGACGCGCCGGGCCACGCCTACCCGGGCGACACGCCCTGGCAGACGGAGATGGAGGCCGCCTTCCCGTACGAAGAGACGGTCGACCAGCTCCGTGCGGTGGTCGAGGTCAAGCACGACATGGAGGCAGTCCGGCCGATGGACCGCCTCGTCGTCGGCGACGTCGGGTACGGCAAGACCGAGGTGGCGATCCGTGCCGCGTTCAAGGCCACGCAGGACGGCAAGCAGGTCGCGGTCCTCGTGCCCACGACGGTCCTCGCGGCCCAGCACTACGCGACGTTCAGCCAGCGCTTCGGCCCATTCCCGGTGAAGGTCGCCCTGCTGTCGCGCTTCGTGCCGAAGGCGGAGCAGGAGAAGGCAGTCGCCGGCCTGGCCGACGGGTCGGTCGACCTCGTCATCGGCACGCACCGGCTCCTTTCCCGCGACGTGCGGTTCAAGGACCTTGGGCTCGTCGTGGTCGATGAGGAGCAGCGGTTCGGCGTCGCGGCGAAGGAGCGGCTGAAGCAGCTCAAGAAGGAGGTCGACGTCCTGACGCTGTCCGCGACCCCCATCCCGAGGACGCTGAACCTGGCGCTTGCCGGCGTCCGCGACATGTCCGTCATCGAGACGCCGCCCGAGGATCGCCTGCCGATCCAGACGCGCGTCGCCGAGGCGAGCGCCGGGCTGGTGCGCGACGCGATCCTTCGCGAGCTCGACCGCGGCGGCCAGGTCTTCTACGTCCACAACCGTGTCGAGACGATCGAGGCACAGGCGGAGCAGCTGCGCAAGCTCCTGCCGGACGCTCGCCTCGTCGTGGGCCACGGGCAGATGGCCGAGGGCCATCTCGAGTCAGTGATGCTGAAGTTCGCCGACGGCGCGGCCGACGTGCTGGTGTGCACGACCATCATCGAGTCGGGCCTCGACATCCCGAACGCGAACACGATCATCATCGACCGCGCGGACACCCTCGGGCTTGCGCAGCTGTACCAGCTCCGCGGCCGCGTCGGTCGAAGCGCGCGACGTGCCTACGCCTACCTCCTCTACCGGCGCCGCGAGCGGATGTCGGAAGAGGCACGGAAGCGCCTGCAGGCGATCTTCAACGCCTCGGAGCTCGGCGCCGGCTTCCAGATCGCGCTGTCGGACCTCGAGATCCGCGGCGCGGGCAACATCCTGGGTGGGGAGCAGTCCGGCCACATGGCCGCGGTCGGCTTCGACCTGTACTCGCGTCTCCTCGCGGAAGCCGTCGAGGAGCGCAAGGCGTCCCGAGAGAATCGCGCTCCCGTGCTGGTCGCACCGCAGGCGACGATCGACCTGCCGCTCGAGGCGCATCTGCCCGACGACTACGTGCCCGAGGAGGCCCAGAAGCTGGAGCTGTACCGCCGGCTCGCCCGCGCGCGCACGCCCGGCGACATCGCCGCGTTCCGGCAGGAGGTCACGGACCGCTTCGGGCCGATGCCGCTCCCGGTCCAGCGGCTCGCCGAGGTCGCTGAGCTGCGGCTCGCAGCCGAAGGCGCCGGCGTCAACTCGATGTCGCGCGAGGACGGCCAGCTTGTCGTCCGCTTCGGCGCCGGCATGTCGCGCGCGACCGCGATGCGGCTCCTCACCCCGGGCTCCCTCCCGGGCACCCGCCACACCGACATCACGTTCGCCTCGAACCAGGTGCGGATCCGCCTCCCGAAGGACCCGCTGAAGGGCTGGCAGCTCACGCAGGCCGTGGTGTCCCGGCTCTCGGCGGAGACCGTACACATCGCTGCGGCGGTCCAGGCAGCGATGAAGCCTGAGCGCGAACCCAGTTCGCGCGAGCGCCAGAACCCGTACGGCCCGGCGCGCAAGCCGGACTTCGACGAGCCGATCTGATGCCGGCCGCCGAGCCGCGCTGCTACGAACCACCGACCGCCGCGCTTCGTGCGCGGTCCGTCGCGCGACTGCAGGCGGAGCTCACCGCATACCTCGGCAGGGCTGGCGATGCCATCGCACGCGACTGGCGCGACGTGCTCGTGATCCTCGCCACGTACCACGACTGCGCAGTTCGCCTCGGCGCGGATCCCGTGGCGATCTTCGATGCCGCATCCGAGGGCATGCCGCTGGCGACGAGGGACATCGCGACCACGTTCTCCCGCCGCCAGGACATCACGCTCGAGGAATTCGGCTGGGTGCTCCTGGATCGTCCCGAAGGACCCTGCTACGCCGACGCCGACCCCATCTCCGTTGCGGAGCTGAAGGCGAAGATCGCGAAGATGGGCGGCCACATCTCGTGATCGACATGGAACTCTCGAACGAAGAACGCCGAATTCTTCGTGGCGCACTGCTCGCAGCTCGCGCAACGGAGCTTGCGGAGGCGCAGCGGCGCGGCTTCCGCGCCTCGTACGGCAAGCAGTCCGACTCGGCGAACGCATCGATGACCGCGGAGGTCCAGCACCACCTCCGGCGCATCGAGCTCCTGGACCGCCTGATCGCCGCGCTCCAGGACTGAGCGCCGGCCCAACAACGCCACGTCGGGCCCGGCAGAATGCCGGGCATGCCGGTGCCGCTCGAACAGCTCGTCCCGTTCCTCGTCGGCTCGATCCTGATCACGCTCGTGCCCGGTCCGGACATGGCCCTTGTCATGCGCCAGGTGTTCATCAGCGGCACCGCCCTCGCGCAGCGCACGGTCTACGGCAACCTCACCGGGCTCGTCGTGCACACGGCCGCGCTCGCCGCCGGGCTCTCGGCGCTGCTCGCCGCATCCGCGGAGGCGTACACGTTCGTGAAGTTCGCCGGAGCGGCGTACCTCGTCTATCTCGGGATCCAGACGCTCCGATCCGCGCGCCGCGGCGATTGGGACGACGAGGCTGAAAACGGTGCGGCCAGCGGCGGAACGGGCGCACGGCGCGGCATCCCCTCAATGCGGATGGGGTACGTCCAGGGTCTCGCGAGCACCGTGCTCAACCCGAAGACGGCGCTCCTCTTCTACACATACCTGCCGCAGTTCGTCGACAAGTCCCGCGAGGTCCTGCCCCAGATCGCGTTCCTCGGCGCGGTGCACATCCTCGTCGGGCTCATCTGGATGACGGCCTACGTGCATCTCGTGGCCCGAGCGCATCGGACCCTCGCGCGGGCGAGCGTCCGCCGGCGCCTCGAGGCGATCACGGGCACCGTGCTGATCCTGCTCGGCCTGCGGGTGGCGCTCGAGCAGCGGTAGGCCCCCGGCGCTCGGACCGCCTCACGGACATACTCCGCGGGTGCACGAAGTCGTTGAGCCCGCAATCGATCACGAGGGCCTCTGGTCGCCCAAGCAGCGGCCACTCACGATCGGGCTCGTCCTCACGATCACCCTCGTCGCGGCCGAGGCGCTCGCCGTCGCGACGGCCATGCCGGTCGTCGCCGAGGAGCTCGGCGGGCTCGAGCTCTACGGCCTCGTCTTCACCTCGTTCCTCGTCGCGTCGCTGCTGAGCATCGTCGTCGCGGGCACGCTGATCGATCGCCGGGGCGTCGTGTTCCCGTTCGTGATCGGGATCACCCTGTTCGCGATCGGGCTCGCGATCGCGGGCTCTGCGCAATCGATGCCGATGCTCATCGCCGGCCGGTTCATCCAGGGCCTCGGTGGGGGCGCGATCCCGCCCATCTCGTTCGTTGCGATCGGGCGCACGCTCCCGGAACGGCTTCGGCCGCAGATGTTCGCCACGCTGTCGACCGCGTGGGTGCTTCCGGGCGTGCTCGGTCCGGGCATCGCCGGGGTCGTCGCCGAGGCGTTCTCGTGGCGGCTCATCTTCTTCGGCCTGCTCCCGCTCCTCGCCGTTTCCGGCTTCCTTGCCTATCGCGGCCTGACGAGCCTGCACCCGGACGACCAGGGCCCCACCGTCGCATCCGACGGCCAGGCGGCCGCGATGAACCGCGGCCGCATCGCCAACGGCCTGCTGATCGCGCTCGGCATCGGGATCGTGAACGTCGCGCTCGCCGGCGATCTCGGCATCGAACGGCTGGCGCTCGGCGCGGTCGGACTCGGGATCGCGCTCTTCGCGTTCGCGCGCCTGATGCCGCCCGGCACACTGACGGCCGCGCGCGGGTACCCAACCGCGATCCTCCTGCGCGGCATCCTCACCTTCGCGTTCTTCGCCGTGGACGTCTACGTGGCTCTGCTGCTCGAGGATGTCCGCGGCTGGTCGCCGTTCATGGCCGGGATCGCCATCACCGCCGCGACCGTGTCATGGACCGTGGGTTCGTGGACGCAGGCCCGCTTCTCCTCGCGATTCCCGCACGAATGGTTCGTGCGCCGTGGATTTCCGGTGGTCGCGCTGGGGCTCGCCGGCCTCGGCCTGATCCTGCTGCAGGAGGTGCCGGCAGTCCTGGCAATCCCGATCTTCGGGCTCGCCGGCTACGGGATGGGCCTCGCGTACGCGCAGTTCGCGCTGATCGTGCTCCGTGACGTCCCACGGGAGGATCAGGGCACCGCGACGGCGAACCTCACGCTGTCCGACCAGGTCGGGACGACGCTCGGCACGAGCGTGGCGGCCGTGCTGGTCCATACCGCCGTCGCATCGACCGGCAGCCCCGCCTCTGGCCTCGCGGTTGCGATCGTGATCGGATCGGCGGTTGCCGTCGGCGGCTGGCTGCTGGCGCCACGTCTTCGCAATCCCGAGCCCGCGATCCGCCACGCCGAACCAGCGCCAGCCCTGCGATAGAATCCAACCCCCACCCAGGAGGCCGTCGTTCGTGTCCGCCGAAGACCTTCGCGCGAAGATCCGCGAGGTCCCCGACTTCCCCAAGCCGGGCATCCTCTTCTACGACATCACGACCCTGCTCAAGGATCCCGCGGCGTACCGCGAGTCGATCCGGCAGATGATCGAGCCGTATCGAAACGAGCACATCGACATCGTCGTCGGCATGGAATCGCGCGGCTTCATCTTCAGCGCGCCGATGGCGTACGAGCTCGGCGCCGGTCTCGTGCCGGTTCGAAAGCTCGGCAAGCTCCCGGCTGAGACGCTGTCGGTCGAGTACGCGCTCGAGTACGGATCGAACACGCTCGAGATCCACCGCGACGCCATCCAGCCGGGCCAGAAGGTCCTGATCGTCGACGACCTGCTCGCCACGGGCGGCACGGTCCAAGGCACGATCGACCTGGTCGAGCGGCTCAAGGGTGAGGTGGTCGGGCTCGCGTTCCTCGTCGAGCTCGAGTTCCTCCACGGGCGCGACCGCCTCGGCGGCCGGCGCGTCACGAGCGTCATCCGGTACTGATCGCGCGACTTCGCGCGGCCGACCGGAGCGTCACCCGATGAGCGACAACGACGACGCCCGGAACGCCGAGGACCAGGCAGACCCGACGCGGCGCCAGTTCTTCCGTCGCTTCGCCGGCGACGTGATCACGAGCGCGGCCCAGGTCGTCGGCGCCGTCGCCGAGATCCGCGATCGCTCCGCATCCGAGGCGGCCGTCCTGCTCGGCGCGCCGACGCTCGCGCCGACCCCTGCCGCGGTCGCGGCAACCGCCGAAGCGCTCGGTCCCGCCGACAACGGTGCGCCGAGCGGCTTCCGGACGCCCTTCCGCTTCGACACGGACGACGTTCTCCTCGTCATCGACCAGCGGAAGCTGCCGGACCAGCTCGTCGAGGTCCCGGTGAGGACTGCGTCCGAGGCAGCCAACGCCATCCGAACGATGGTCGTGCGGGGCGCGCCGGCGATCGGCCAGGTGGCCGCGATCGGGCTGGCGCTCACTGCGCGCGTCGCCGCGAAGTCGACCGCCCACACTCGCCGCGCGATCATCGAGGGTGCCGCGAACGCACTCCGCAATGCCCGTCCGACCGCGGTGAACCTGCGCTGGGCCGTCGATCGCCTGATGGCGAAGTACCACGAGATCGGGTCGCTCTCGGAGGAGGGCGAACGGATCGCGACGGCGCTCGAGGATGAGGCGATGGCCATCGTCGCCGAAGCGAACGAGGACCACGGCCGCCTCGCCGAGGCGGGCCGCGCGATCCTGCCGGAGACGCCGGACCGGCCGCTCCGCGTGCTCACCCATTGCAACACTGGCCCGCTCGCGTGCGGACAGTTCGGGACGGCGCTCGGGGTGATCCAGGCGGCGCACGCCGCCGAGCGGCCGCTCCACGTCTGGGTCGACGAGACGCGGCCGTACCTGCAGGGCGCACGCCTGACCGCGTGGGAGCTGAAGCAGGCCGGCGTCGACCACACGCTGATCCCGGACATGGCTGCGGGTCCGACGATCGCGCGCGGCGACGTGGACGTGATCCTCGTCGGCGCGGATCGGATCGCGGCCAATGGCGACACGGCCAACAAGCTCGGCACGTACACGCTGGCCGTCCTGGCGGCGCGCCACGGGGTGCCGTTCGTCGTCTGCGCGCCGATGTCGACCGTCGACCTCGCCACGCCCGATGGCGCCGCGATCCCGATCGAGGACCGCTCCGCGGACGAGGTCACGATCATCCGCGGCAACCGCATCGCGCCGGAGGGCACGGCCGTGCGCAATCCCTCGTTCGACGTGACGCCTGCCGAGCTGATCAGCGCGATCGTGACCGAGGAGGGCGCGCTCGTCGCGCCGTACGAGACATCGCTGCGCGAGGCGATGGATCGCCGCAACGCGCGCCGTGCGGCTGCCGCGGGCGAGTCGGCGGACCCGCGCGACCAGACCGCCGAACCCACCGCGCCGGCGAGCGCCTGATGGCGACCGCCGTCCTGGACCGCGGCGGCGCCCGCCTCATCGTCGAGGCATCGACGGACCGTGACGCCATCCGGGCGTTCCTGGAGCGCGATCGACTGTTCGGGGCGTACGCGCTCGCGGACCTCGAGGACCGCGAGGCGAGCCGCGCAAAGTGGGGGATCGCGAAGTCCGGCGGGGACATCGTGTCGCTCGTGCTGGAGTACGGCGGCCCGTCGCCGCAGCCGCTGTACGTCGTCGGCCGCGACGACGGCGTCGAACAGATCCTGCGCGACGTGATCAAGCCGTCGATTGCCTACCTTGCCTGCCTGCCTGCGACGCTGCCCGCGGTCGAGCGGCGGTACCGCGTGGAGCACGGGCCCCAGATGGTCCGCATGTGGGTGGACAGGACCACCTTCCGGCCCGCGGAGGATCCCGGCGTCGAGCCGCTCGGGCCTGCCGACGCCGGGGAGCTGAACCGCCTGTACCGGCTCGGGTTCGGGTCGTGGCTCCCGCCGCAGTCGATCGCGGAAGGCGTGTACCGCGGCATCCGCGTGAACGGCCGGCTCGTCGCGGCGGCGGGGACGCATGTCATCGGGAGACGGGCGGGCATTGCCGTCGTCGGGAACGTCCTCACCCAGCCTGAGTTCCGCGGACGTGGCTACGCGCAGGCCACGACCGGCGCCGTGACCGCTGCGTTGCTCGAGTTCTGCGACCATGTCGTCCTCAACGTCCGCTCGGACAACCCGCCGGCGCTCAACGCGTACCGGCGCCTGGGGTACGCCGAGCACGTTCGATTCGAGGAACGGCTCGGACATCGGATCGGCTCCCTGTGGGGCGATCTCGCGTCCGCGCTCCGGCGGTTCGCAATGCGCAGGGAGCCCAACCAGCGATGACCTCTGTCGACCACGACGTCACCGATCTCGCGCTCGCCGCCGAAGGCGTGCGTCGCATCGAATGGGCGGAGCGCGAGATGCCCGTGCTCCGCTCCATTCGGGATCGCTTCGCGAAGGAGCAGCCGCTCAAGGGGATGCGGATCGGCGCGTGCCTCCATGTCACGACCGAGACCGCGAACCTGATGCGGACCCTGCAGGCCGGCGGCGCCGACGTCACGCTCGCGGCGTCCAACCCCCTCTCGACCCAGGACAACGTCGCGGCCGCGCTCGTGCAGGACTACGGGATCCCCGTGCACGCCCGCCGCGGCGAGGACCGGGACACGTACTACCGGCACCTCAACTCCGTGGCCGACACCCACCCCACGCTGACCATGGATGACGGCTGCGACCTCGTCTCGCTGCTCCACCAGGACCGCCCGGACCAGGTCAAGGAGGTCATGGCCGGCACGGAGGAGACGACGACCGGCGTGATCCGGCTGCGGGCGATGGCCGCCGACGATGCGCTGGGCTATCCCGTCATCGCCGTGAACGAGGCGCAAACGAAGCACCTGTTCGACAACCGGTACGGCACGGGCCAGTCCACCCTGGACGGCATCCTCCGCGCCACCAACCTACTGATCGCCGGCCGCAATGTCGTCGTCGCCGGGTACGGCTGGGTCGGGCGCGGGATCGCGTCGCGCATGGCGGGCCACGGTGGCCACGTCGCGATCGTCGAGGTCGACCCGATCCGCGCCCTCGAGGCGCTCATGGACGGCTACCAGGTGATGACCGTCGGCCAGGCGGCCGGGTGGGGTGACCTGTTCATCACGGCCACGGGCAACGTCAACGTGTTCCGGCGCGAGCACTTCGAGTCGATGAAGGACGGCGCCGTCATGGCGAACTCCGGCCACTTCGACGCCGAGCTGGACCTCGCTGCGCTCCGCCAGATGGCCGAGGGCCACGTCCGCGAGGTCCGTGAGAACGTCCAGGAGTTCGACCTCGGCGGCAAGCGCCTGCACCTCATCGCCGAGGGCCGGCTCGTGAATCTGGGCGCCGCGGAGGGCCATCCGGCGGCGGTCATGGACATGAGCTTCGCGAACCAGGCGCTGGCGGCCGAGTATGTTGTCCAGCACCATCGTGAGCTCGAGCGGCGCGTGTACGGCGTGCCGCCCGCGATCGATGCCGAGGTGGCGCGCCTGAAGCTCGCCGCGTTCGGCGTCCAGCTTGACGGCATGACCGCAGAGCAGGCCGAGTACGTCACGGCCTGGAAGCACGGCACCTAGGGCACAGAAGGGGAAAGGTCGCATGTCCTCGTCCGTGACCGTCGCCGCGTTCGGGTCGTGGGCATCGCCCTTTCGGATCGAGCGGCTGGTCGATCGCGTCGTCTTCCTGACCGAGCCGCGCGGCATCGGCGGGGTGCGCTGGTGGCTCGAGGGCCGGCCGGAGGAGGGCGGCCGGCAGGTCCTTTTCCGGCGTGACCCGGATGGCACCCTCACCCGGCTGACCCCGGAAGGCTTCAACGCTCGCTCGCGCGTCCACGAGTACGGCGGCGGCGCGTCGCTCATCTCCACAGACCTCATCGTCGTCTCCGATTTCGTGACCGGCCGGCTCAACAAGGTCGTTGCGCCGGAGCAGGTCGTCCCGTTCACGCCCGAGAAGCTCTGGCGCTACGCGGATGCCGTCCACGACACGGCGCGCAACCGGCTCATCGCGGTTCGCGAGGATCACGAGCCCGCGTTCGTCGAGCAGCACGGCGAATGGGGCAACGACCTTGTCGCGATCGACCTGGATACGGGCGACGTGACCGTCCTCGCAGAGGGCGCGGACTTCTACATGGCACCGCGCATCTCGCCCGACGGCACGACGCTCGCCTGGCTCGAGTGGCACCACCCGAACATGCCGTGGGACGGCACCGAGCTGTTCCAGGCGCAGTTCGAGGCGGACGGCTCGCTCGGGCCGCGCCTGCTGGTGGCGGGCAGCCGGACGGACTGGATCAGCCAGCCACGCTGGTCGCCCGAGGGAATCCTCCATTTCGCGGCCGAGCCGCATGGCTGGATGAACATCTTCCGGTTCGCGAACGGCGACATCGAGACCGTGACGGACTTCGAGGCAGAGTTCGTCGGGCCGGACTGGCAGTTCGGCTACTCCACATACGAGTTCATGGCCGACGGCTCGATCCTGGCGATCGCCCGCTCGTCGGGTCGCGACCAGCTCGTGAAGATCGACGCAGGCGGCGACCTCACGCCGATCGACATGCCCTATACGGAGATGAGCGCCCTGTGCATCGATGGCGACAGCGTCATCCTGCGCGGCGCCGGCCCGCTGAACCCGGCATCCGTCGTCGAGCTCCGAGCGGATGGTTCGATGACGGTGCTCCGCACCGCATCGCCGAACGAGCCGCAGCGCGAGGACGTCTCGCTGCCGCAGCACATCGAGTTCCCGACCACCGGCGGTCGAACCGCGTACGGCAACTTCTACCCGCCCACCAACAAGTCCTTCGTCGGCCCGTCCGACGAGCTGCCGCCCCTCATCGTCACCTCGCACGGTGGCCCGACCGCGCAGGCCTTCTCGGGCATCGCGACAGGCCTGCAGCTGTTCACGAGCCGCGGCTACGCGGTGCTCGACGTCGACTACGGCGGCTCCACCGGCTACGGCAAGGACTACCGGAAACGGCTCGAGGGGCAGTGGGGGATCGTCGACGTCGACGACTGCACGAACGGCGCGAAGTATCTCGCCGAGCAGGGCCTTGTCGACGGCAACCGGCTCGCCATCCGCGGCGGCAGCGCCTCGGGCTTCACGACGCTGGCGGCGCTCGCGTTCAAGGACGACTTCGATGCTGGCTGCACCTACTTCGGGATCGGCGACCTGCGCGCGTTCGTGAAGGACACGCACAAGTTCGAGTCGCGTTACCTGGAGTCGCTCGTCGGCAAGTGGCCCGAGGCGAAGCAGGTCTACCTCGATCGGTCACCGAGCCTGCACGCGGAGCGCATCACCGTGCCGGTGCTCGTCCAGCAGGGCGCCGAGGACAAGATCGTGCCGATCGAGGAGGCGGAGCGCATCGTCGACGCGCTGTTCGAGCGGCACGTCCCGCACGCGTACCTGCTCTATCCGGGCGAGGACCACGGCTTCCGCGGCAAGGACGCGATCATCAAGTCGTTCGGCGGGGAGCTGAGCTTCTACGCGCAGGTGTTCGGGTTCGAGCCGGCCGACGACATCGAGCCGCTCGCGATCCAGTTCCTCGCCGAGGCCCGCGCGACCGCCTGAGCGCCGACGCGCCACCCGCGCCCAGTAGCGGCCGGGAATCACTGATCCCCGGCACGTCGGGTACCGGGGATCAGTCGTTGGAGGAATTTTCGGTTGTGCGCCGCCCTCGCGGGCGGCGATGCCGCGCTATGCGGCGAGCGCCTCCGACTCGCAGTCGTGCAGCTGCCGGCGAATGACCGGCGCCTGCGCGACCAGCGTGTCGCGACGGGCGATCGCGAGGACCTGCGTCCGCTCGAACGCCGTGGCGTCAATGCGGGGCTCGTCCGCCGTGAAGACCTGGGTGTCCTCACCCGCGTGCCCCATCCAGATCGAGAACGCCTTATCCGAGAACATCATCTGAGCGACCCTGCCTTTCCCTTCCCATGTGCTGTGCACATCGTAGAGGCTATGTCGTTCGAGGTCAAGATACTTTGCATGAAGTAACACGATGTTCACAAACTTGACGTGGAGTCAGATATGTGCTAAGACTTGGGTCCATGGCCCCCAAGCGCCCGGAGCGGGACTCGCTCGACGACTCCCTCGACGTCTGGGCACGCGAAATTCCCGACCTCGATCCCGTCACCGAAGGGATCATCGAGCGCATCCAGATCCTGGCGTTCAACGTGAACCAGTCGATGGAGGAGACGCTCGCCACCTACGAGCTGGACCGTCGCTCGTTCCAACTCCTGGGCAAGCTGCGCCGGCACGGCGCGCCCTACCGCGTCTCAGCAGGCAAGCTCGCGATGGAGCTGCGGCTCTCGTCCGGCGCGATGACGAATCGGCTCGACCGCATGGAGAAGGCGGGGCTCATCCGCCGCCTGCCCGACCCGAATGACCGGCGCGGCACCCTGATCGAGCCGACGGAGGAAGGCCACAAGGCCTGGGACGAGACCGTGGGCGAAGCCGCCCGCCGTGAGGCGTCGTTCACCTCCGTCCTCTCCGACGCGGAGAAGCAGAAGCTCCACGACCTGCTTCGCGGCTTCATGGTCGCCTTCCCGAACTGGGAGAAGAAGAAGTCCGCGCAGCACGAAGCCGAGGCATCGGGCGAGGGCCACGCGGCCGATCCGCACGCCTGATCACGGCCGCGGTCCGCTTGCTGGGCATCGCTCCCAGCGATACCTCCGGGTGTGAAGCGCGCCAAGCGCCTCGAAACGGGACCGACTGATCGCCTCGAGCGATCGAAACGCCCCGACCGCCGCAGCAAGGCGCCCGATCGACCTGAAATCCGGCGGTACCTCGCGAAGTCTTCGGTCAGGGCGATGGCCGCGGCGGTCCGGCCGCGACGCGTCGGCGCTGGGCGCCGACATCGAAGGTGTTCCAGTCCGACTCGATCCACCACGTGGCGCCTGCGTCCGCCCATCCATCCACGGTGGTCCGGGCCGCCACGGGATCGTCCGCCGGCGTGGTGCCCTCCATGACGATGTCGAAGCCGTCGAGCGACCGGCGTTCCGCGATCCAGTCGATCGCCTCGCGGAGCTGTTGGGGCTCCTCCGGTCGAGCCAGCCCTTCGGTGGTGTCCTTCCTCGGGAGCCAGTAGGGCAGCCAGCCGTCGTACCGGACCACTCGCTCCATCGAGCGGTCGGAGGGCCACGCGCCGACGACCCAGATCGGGATTCGGGGCCGCTGGATTGGCGTCGGGCGGAAGGCCATCGCGTCGAACGCGTAGTGCTCGCCGTCGAAGGCGAACGGCTCGCCGCGCCACAGGCCTTCGAGGATGTGGAGCGTTTCGTCGAGGAGCTCGGCGCGCTCGCGCGAGGTGGCCGCTTCGGGCGGCCGCGTGATGCCGCTGATCGCGCGGTCGTCCTTCGCGCCCAGCCCCACCGGAAGCACGAGCCGTCCGTTCGACAGCCGATCGACCGTCGTCGTCTCGCGCGCAACCTTCCATGGCCGGCGTCGCGACAGCGGGCTGATGATCGCGCCGAGGGTCACCCGGCTGGTGACCGACGCGAACGCCGCGAGCAGCGCCCAGGGGTCGTAGGTCTCGATGTCGTCCGCGACGTGGATGCCGTCCCACGTGAACACGCCGTCCCAGCCCGCTGCCTCGGCCTCCCGTGCGAGCTGGACCTGCTCGAGCGCGTCGCCACCCGTGATGATCACGCCGTACTGCATCAGGGTCGAAGGCTAGCCGTCATGCTGTGTGGATGGAGTCCGTTCGCCTGCCCTTTCGCCCGGCCTTCCCGATCCGAACGGAGAGGCTGGTCCTGCGGCCGTTCCTTGCGTCCGACTTCGACGCGGTCTACGACATCGAATCGCGGCCGGAGGTCGTGCGCTACCTGATGTGGGACGTGATGGATCGGGACGCGGTCCAGGTGTTCCTCGAGCGCCGGCTCCGGCAGACCGCGATCGAGGCCGAGGACCAGGCGCTCCTCGTGGCGATCACGGTGCCGCCCTCGGACCGGGTGATCGGGGAGATCATGCTGCGGCTTTCGTCAGCGCAGCACCGACAGGGCGAGATCGGATGGTCGCTGCACCCGGATGCCCAGGGCCACGGTTACGCGACCGAGGCCGCGCGAGCCGTCCTGCGCATGGCATTCGACGACCTGAAGCTTCACCGCGTCGCCGCGGACGCCGATCCGCGAAACACGGGGTCGCTGAAGATCATGGAGCGCCTCGGCATGCGCCATGAGGCGCTCTATCGCGAGAATTACTTCCTCAAGGGCGAGTGGGTCGACGAGACGCACTACGCGATTCTCGAGGACGAGTGGCGGGCGCTCCGGGCGCGTTGATCGCGGTGTCACGACAGCGGAAGGGCCGCATCGCGCTGGTGGGGCTCGCGGCCGTCCTCGTGGTCGTCCTCGGCGTCCTGTGGCAGGCCCAACGTCGCGGCGCTGCTCCCGAGCACCTGGCGACCGACGTCCGCCCGTTGATCATCCACTCGGCCCTGCTCGCGCGCGACATGCCGGCGCTGATTTACGAGCCGGCGGGCTTCGACGCCGCACGCGCCTATCCAGTCCTGTACGTCTTCCACGGGTACGGCAGCAACGAGACGAGCCTGTTCGAGGGCTCGTTCGGCTCGGGCGCCGGGATCGACCAGGTGGCGGAGCGCCTGATCCGGCAGGGCGCCATCTGCCCCGTGGTGATCGTCTCGGCGGCCATCAACGACAGCTACGGCGTTGATTCGCCGGTGCCGGCCGACGGCGATCAGTTCGACCACGGCCCGTACGAGCGCTACATCGCCGTCGAGCTCATCCCGACCGTCGAGGGCGGTCTCGCCCCTGTCGAGCAGCGACAGCGGTTCGTCGCCGGCGTGTCGATGGGCGGCTTCGCTGCGCTGCACCTCGCGTTCCGACAGCCAGAGGCGTTCGATGGAGCAGGCGCCCTCTCGCCCGCCATTTTCGTTCACCCGCCGGCCGACCGCCTATGGCAGTTCGGCTCGAGTCGTGACGAGAACGATCCCCTGCGACTGGCTGGCTCCGCGGCCATCGAGACTCTCCGCCTCTTCGCCGGCTACGGCGACGACGACTACGGCTGGGTCAAGGAGGCGACGGACCCGCTCGCGAAGCGGCTCGGGGAGCGCGGCCTGCGCCTCACCCCTGTGGTGGTCGATGGCGGTCACGACGAGGCGACGTGGCGCGCCCTGGCGCCAGCGATGCTCGAAGCCCTGCTGCCGGCACCGTGCGCCGCGACGACCGTCGGCACGGCAGCCCCTCACTCGTAGGGCTCAGGTCGGGCTCTTCGCCGAGCCCTGCCAAGCCCACCAGCCGTGCCCGCGAACCACGAAATCCAGATCGGGCAGCCCGTTGCGCATTGCCGCGATTGCGGCGGTCGCGATGTCGCGGTGGTCGGTTCGTTCATGCTCAAACCATTCCGGGGTCACTTGCATCAGCCGCGTCGAATGGCGGCCCGAGCGCAACCACGCGGCGCATCACCGCTCCTAGGACATCAGCGGCCTCATCGACGGTCAGTTCGCGCGGACCCCAATACGCGTGAACACTCGTCGCATCGGGGGTCTTTTTCCAGAGAGGCCCACGTGCAGGAGCGTTTGATACGACCGCGGGCCCGCGTGTCGGTCCGTGCCGCATCAGACAGGGTCGCGCGATGTCACCGGCCGCCCCGGCGCTCGTACGCCTCGAGCAGCGAGTCCAGGTCGTCCGGATACGCGAAGAATGCGTTGTCAAGCTGCTCAAACACCTCGACGTCCGGATCGAGCGCGTCTAGCTCATCCTGCCGCACGAACCTTTCGCGTGACGGGGCGCCCTCGGGAAACCTGGAGCATGCCTCGACCAGCAGGGCGCGGGTCGCGCTGGCGCCAATCAATGCCAGGGCGTCGAGTGCAGCGACGGCATCGTCTCCGGCTGAGTTGAAGAAGTACTGATTGAAGCCCCCGTTCATCACCTCGTCTTCGAGTCCGGCCACGACACGGCGCATCTCTGCAATGTCCATCGCTCTCGTCAGCGTGGCCACACGAGGAGGTCACGGATCGCCGAGATGCCGGCGCTGACGTCGGCGAAGGAGGTCGTGAGCGGCGAGAGGCCGATGCGGATGGAGTCGGGGGCGCGGAAGTCGGGGATCACGCCGCGGGCGATCATGTCGCGGGTCAGGCGGCGCGCCTCCGGGTGGCGGATCGAGACGTGTGCGCCGCGGCGCGCCGCATCCCGCGGTGAGCCAATGGTGCAGCCCAGCGGCGCGAGCAGCTGATCGGTGACCGCGATCGCGTATTCCGTGAGCGCGATGCCCTTGGCGCGGATCGCGTCGATGCCCGCCTCGGCTACGATCTCGATCCCGGCCCGCACGGCCGTCAGCGCGATGATCCCGGGCGTCCCGACGAGCCAGCCACCGATGCCCGCGCGCCGCTCGAACGACGGGCCCATCTCGAACTGGTTCAACTGCGCGAACCAGCCCTGGATCGGCGGTCGAAGCTCGTCCTGCAGCTCGCGCCGAACGTAGAGGTAGGCCGGCGCGCCTGGGCCGCCGTTCAGGTACTTGTAGGTGCAGCCGACGGCGAGATCGATGCCGTTCGCGGCCAGGTTCACCGGGATTGAGCCGCCCGCGTGCGAGAGGTCCCATAGCGCGAGCGCGCCGGCGGCGCGGGCCGCGTCGGTGACCGCGGGCATGTCGACGATCGCGGCCGAGCGGTAGTTCACGGCCGAGAGGATCAGCAGCGCGGCGTCGGCATCAAGCTCCCGCGCGATTTCCGTCGTCGTCAGGCCTTCGAGGGGATCGCCGTCGAGCCACCGGAGCTCCAATCCGCGCTCGCGCGCGAGGCCTTCGACGATGTAGCGATCCGTCGGGAACTCAGAGCGTTCGACCACGATCGACTTCCGATGCGGCCGTGCATCGAGGGCGGCCGAGGCCATGCGGTAGAGGTTGACCGTGGTCGAGTCGGCGACGGCAACCGTTCCGAGGTCCGCGCCGAGCACGCCCATGGCGATCTCATCGCCGATGACGAGCGGCAGCTCGAGCCAGCCGTCCTCCCAACCGCGGATCATCCGCGTGCGCCAGGTCTCACCGATCTGGGCGAGACCTTGGAGCGCGGCCTTCGGCGGCCGCCCGAGGGAGTTGCCGTCGAGGTAGACCACGCCCGGCTCGGTCGCCGCGAACCGATCCCGGAACGACGCGAGCGGATCGGCCGCGTCGAGCGGGCGGGCGTCGAGGTCGGTCATCGAACGCAGCGTACTTGGTGCGATGTCGCCAGCGGCCAGAAATCCCGTAATTCGCATCGGGGGACCGCTAACGGAAGAATCCGGGCCCCACAGCCGCCGATCCATCGCGTCGCACGTTCATCTGAGCCGCGACCGCGCCGTATTGGCGCGCAGTTTGGCGATAACGGTCCCCCGATGACCATCACCGAGAAAACCTCACCGAGCGCCGACGATCGGGTCAGGCGGGGGAGCCGGGATCGGCTGCTACCCTCCGGCGAGTGACCAGCATCGTCGACGCGCCCGAGTACCTCTTCACCTCGGAATCGGTGACGGAGGGGCATCCGGACAAGCTGTGCGACCAGGTCAGCGATGCGATCCTCGACTCGATCCTGAAGGACGATCCGGACGCGCGCGTCGCGTGCGAGACGGCCACGACCACGGGCCTCGTCGTCGTCCTCGGTGAGATCACGACATCGACCTACGTCGACTTCCAGCAGGTCGTGCGCGACACCGTCCGCGGCATCGGCTACACGCGCAGCGACTACGGCTTCGATGCCGAGACGTGCGGCACGCTGATCTCGATCAAGGAGCAGTCGCCGGACATCGCCCAGGGCGTGGATGCGGCGCTCGAGGTGCGCGGCGACGGGACCGACTCGGACGAGCTCGGCGCTGGCGACCAGGGGATGATGTTCGGGTTCGCGTGCCGCGAGACGCCGGAGCTCATGCCGCTGCCGATCGCGCTGGCGCATCGCATGGCTCGCCGGCTCGCGGAGGCGCGCAAGTCGGGCACGCTGCCGTACCTGCGCCCGGACGGGAAGACCCAGGTCACCGTCGAGTACGCACGGGGCGTGCCGCAGCGCGTTCGAACGGTGGTGCTCTCAGCGCAGCACGACCCCGACATCGATATCGACCGACTGCAGGACGATCTCAGCGAGACCGTCATCCTGCCGTCGATCCCGCGCGAGCTGCGACCGACCGACCCGACGATGCACGTCAACCCGACGGGCCGGTTCGTCGTCGGTGGGCCGATGGGCGACGCCGGCGTGACGGGTCGCAAGATCATCGTCGACTCGTACGGCGGCATGGCGCGCCACGGCGGCGGCGCGTTCTCCGGCAAGGACCCGACGAAGGTCGACCGCTCGGGAGCGTACGCGGCCCGATGGGTTGCGAAGAACGTGGTCGCCGCGGGGCTCGCGGACCGCTTCGAGCTCGAGATCGCCTACGCGATCGGGATCGCGCGACCGCTTTCGATGTCGATCGAGACGTTCGGGACCGGCAAGCTCGATGACGAGAAGATCCTGGACCTGATCAAGGCGCATTTCGACCTTCGCCCCGCATCGATCATCCGCGACCTCGACCTGCGCCGGCCGATCTACAAGCAGACCGCCGCGTACGGCCACTTCGGCCGACTCGACCTCGACCTGCCGTGGGAGCGCACCGACAAGGCCGCCGCGCTCGCGGCCGACGCCGGCATCCGCATGCCCGAGGCCGTTCCCGCGGCCTGACGCGGCTGACGCGGTTCAGCGGCGGCGCACGCGCTCCGCGACGAAGATCAGCGTGAGCGTGCCGATCATCAGCAGCACCGCCGCGGAAATCAGTACCGGCAGCGTGTTCGAGAACCGGAGCTGGCCGAAGAGGTAGACCGGGAAGGTCGTGTCGCGACCGGCGAGGAACAGCGCGATCGCGAACTCGTCGAACGAGACGGTGAAGGCCGTGATCCAGGCCGAGATGATCGCCGGGAGCGCCATCGGGACGACCACGAGTCGGATCGTGGCCGGATAGGTGGCGCCCAGGTCCATCGCCGCTTCCTCGAGCTGCGCTTCGGACCCGACGAGCCGCGCCAGCACGATCAGGGTCGTGTACGGCAGTGCGACGACCGCGTGGCCGACGATCACGGTGAGCATGGATGCCTGGATGCCGAGCGCGTGGAACAGGATCAGCAGCGCCACGCCGAGCACGACGTACGGAACGATCAGCGGCAGGATCGCCAGGCCCGTCAGCAGGCCCTTGCCGCGGAACTCGAAGCGGCTCAGCAGGATCCCGAGCATCGTGCCGACGGTCGTCGCGACCAGGCTGGAAACCACCGCGACGATCAGGCTGTTCCCGACGGCGTGGAGCAGGTTCTCCGATGCGAAGAGCTTCGCGTACCAATCGAGGGTGAGGCCCTTCAGCGGGAACACCAGCGCGGTGTTCGCATTGATCGAGAAGACGAAGAGGATGAGGATCGGCAGGTAGAGGAGCACGGCGAGCAGCCAGTAGTAGCCGCGCAGGAACGACGGGCGGCCACGAGGTCGCCCGGCCAAGCGCGCGGCGCGGCGGGCTACGTTGGTCGACGCCGTCATCGACCGAGCAGCCTTCGTGGCTGCACGATTCGCAGCCCGATGATGACCAGCGCCAGCGTCACGCCCAGCATCACCACGGACAGCGCCGAGCCCATCGGCCAGTTGCCCGACCGGGTGAAGAAGTCCTGGATCACGTTGCCGTACATGAGGCCGGCGTTGCCGCCGACGAGCAGCGGCGTGACGTATTCACCGATGGTCGGGATGAAGACCATCAGGAACGCGGCGGCGATCCCTGGGAGCGATAACGGAAGCGTGACGCGGCGGAACTGCTGGAACCCCGAGGCGTACAGGTCGCCCGCGGCGTCGTGGAGTCGGACGTCGATCCGGCCCATCACCGCGAGGAGCGGCAGCATCGCGAACGGGATCCAGACGTAGATGAGGGTCACGATGACCGTGTTGCGGCTGAAGAGCAGGCCCTTCAATGGCTCGTCGATGATCCCGAACCCGGTCAGCGCCGAGTTGATCACGCCGTTGTTGCCGAGCATCAGCTTCCAGGCCATGACCCGCAGCAGGTAGCTCGTCCAGAACGGCACCAGGAGCAGGATCAGGTACAGCCCGGCCCGCTTGCCCGCGCGGAACGCGAGGAAGTAGGCGACGGGGTAGGCCAGCGCCGTTGCGACGACCGCAACGATGAACGCCATCAAGGCGGAGGTCTGGAGGATCTGCCAGTAGTTGCCGGACGCGGCGGCGTCCTGGTAGTGCTCGAGCGTCGGCTGGAACGGCCCGAGTAGATCCTGGTTCAGGTCGTGGTGAAAGCTCAGCGAGATCATCAGGAGCAGCGGCGCCACGAGGAACGCCAGCAGGCCGATGGTTGCGGGTACGGACAGCCCGAGGAACGTCAGGCGGCGAGGGTCCGTCGGCCGCGCTGGCGCGCGGCCGACGATTCGCTTCCGGGGGGCGTCGCTCATCCGCTCGCCCCGATCACCGTTGCCAGGGCTACGAGCTGCTGCAGGTACCCGCAGCCGCACGCACCGCGGCATCCGCCTTGGCGTCGGTCCACATCTTGATCCAGTCGTCCTTCTGCTGGTCCGTCAGGATCGGCGTGAACTTCGTGCTGTCGAGGATGGACGGATCGTCGATCGAGAACGCCGTCTTGAGGTTCTCGTCGGTGATCGCCTTCATGACGTCCTGGTTCGCGGTTCCGTAGTAATACTGGTTCACGAGCGCCTCGCCCGTCTTGTCACCGAGCTTCTCGTCGATGAACTTCAACGCGAGGTCGTAGTTCTTCGACTCGGTCGTGATGCCGTACATCCCGACCCAGGAGTTGCGCTTCTCCTTCGGATCCGCATAGGCGACCTTCGCACCCTGGCCGAGCAGCGTCGCGTACGCGCCCTGCCATGAGTAGGCCGCCCAGACGTCGTTGTTGGTGACGCCGTTGACGAGGTCCGTCTCGTAGGCCCACGTGGTCGGATTGGCGCACAGGACGCGCGTCCACTCTTCCTTCGACTGCGCGAGCTGATCGGCGGTCGTCTGGGTCTCGTCCCAGCCGTGGATGTACGAGGAGACGGTGACGGCGCCCGGGCCGTCGTCCCACATCATGATGTGGCCGTCGTACTTGGGATCCGTGAGGACGCCCCATGTGTCGACCGTCGGGATCTTGTCCGTTCGATACAGGACGGAGCTGAAGCCCCAGTCCCACGGCACGAAGTACTGCTTGCCGTTGACCTGGCCGAGGGCCTTGAACTTGTCCGGCACCTTCGACCAGTTCGCGAGCTTCGAGGTGTCGATCTCCTGGACCATGTTGTGCTCGACGTAGAAGTTGAGCCAACCGGTGTAGGGATGAACCACGTCGGGATGGCGGACGCCGGTGCTCATCTGGTTGTAGATGTCGGCATCGGACGAGCCCATGTTGCCGAAGTTCAGCTTGACCTTCGGGTACTTCGCGATGAAGTCCGCGGAGAAGTCGGGGACCTCGTAGCCGGCCCAGTCGAAGACGTCCAGCGAACCGGTGAGCTGATCGGGCGGGACCTCAGTCGCATTGCTCGTTGGCGAAGCTGCGGTCGCGGCTGCAGTCGCCGGCGCGCCGGCGGTGCCGGTGGGAGCGGTGGTGGGCGTGCTGCCCGAGCACGCGGCGACGATCGAGATCACGCCCAGGACTGCGCCTGCGCGCAGCAGGCTCAGAGAGCGCAGGGAAACCATCCGATCCTCCTCCCCGGCTCTGCAGTGCCACTTCAGCCGGATTGGCGCATCGTAGGGAGCGGACAAATGGGCGTCAACGGTCCTGAAGCTATACTTCAGTTCGCCATGGCAGTTCGTGCGGGGACCGAAGCCACGCCGGGCACGCCGGCCGAGCCCACAGCGCCGATCGAGGTCGATCTCGGCGCGCGGATCCGTGCTCTCCGCCTCGCACGCGGGCAGACCCTTCGCCAACTCGCCGCGGAGGCAGGCGTCACGGAGAGCTTCCTCTCGCAGGTCGAGCGCGGGGTCGCGTCACCCTCGATCGCGACCGTGCAACGCATCGCACGCGCCCTTGGCCAGTCGATCGCCGAGCTCTTTGCCGCCGATGGACGGGCGGGCTCGCTCGTGCGCGCCGGCGAGCGACGGCGGGTGGTCTACCAGGGCCTCGGCGCGATCGACGAGTTCCTCACGCGATCGACGGACGGCAAGCTCCAGGTGATCCTGTCGACGATCGAGCCCGGTGGCGGCACCGGCGACGAGCCGTACACGCACGACTCGGACGAGGAGGTCGTCATCGTGCTCGAGGGCTCGCTCGACCTCTGGGTCGGGGCGGAGCACTACCGGCTCGAGGCCGGGGACGCCGTCACGCACGCCTCGCGCATCCCGCACCGCAACACGAACCCGGGCCCCGGGGTGGCGCGGGTCCTGTTCTGCATCACACCGCCCTCGTACTGAGGCGCAGGCGCTCCTCCATCGAGTTTCTGTCGGATTCCACCTGAAGCGTCATTCGACGGACTTGCGCTCCCGAAATCGCGCGAAAGGGGTGCCGAATCTGGCAATTCGAGGCTCGAATGGCTTCGGTGGTGGAATCCGAGCCAACTTCGGCCGGCCGGGTTGCTCCAATGCTGTTCCTGGTGGAATCCGCGGGAATTCGACTCGAGTCGAGACGGACCGGCCCGCTGATCGGCCCGCGCCGATAGGATTCCCTCGATGTACGTCGTGATCATGGCCGGCGGCGGCGGAACCCGACTGTGGCCCGTCAGCCGGTCCGAGACTCCGAAGCCATTCCTCCCCCTGATCGACGATCGGTCGCTCCTGGTCCGCACGTTCGAGCGGATCGTCGGCCATCAGGAGCTCGGGCTGAAGCCCGAGGACGTGGCCGTCGTCACCGAGAAGCGCTACGGCCCGATGGTCCGTGCGCAGCTCCCGGGCGCGCACGTGATCGCGGAGCCGACCGGCCGAAACACCGCGGCCGCAATCGCGTTGGCGACCCTGCGCTTTCCCCGCGATCCCGCCGAGGTGATGCTCGTTCTCCCGGCAGACGCGTGGATCGACCCGGCGCGGGACGCGACGTACCGCGACGTCATCCGGACGATGGCGCGGATCGCGCGCGACGGCGCCTTCGACATCGAGGCGCCCCTCGTGACGCTCGGGGTCCAGGCCGAGCGGCCCGCGACCGAATACGGCTACCTCATGCCTGACGTGTTCAACGGCGCCGTGGTCGAAGGCGTCCAGACGTATCCGCTCCAGGGCTTCGAGGAGAAGCCGAACCTCGAGCGCGCGAAGGCGCTCTACGCACAGCTGGGCGTCGCCTGGAACGCGGGCATCTTCCTGTGGCAGCGGCAGGCGATTCGGAACGCGATCGACCGGTACACGGGGCTCATGACGATGATCGGCTCGGTGGTGAACAGCGAGCCCGGCCTGCAGGCCGCCTATGACCGCCTGATGCCGGTCTCGATCGACCACGCAGTCATGGAGGGCGCGGCCAAGGATCGACGCGTGCTCATGGGCTCGATGTCGGTCGGGTGGAGCGATCTCGGCTCGTGGACGCAGCTCATGGCGGCGATCGGCGCCGTCGGGACGGGTCGTGTCGTGCCCCCGAACGAGCGCGCTCGCGCCGAGGACAACGACCTCGTCATCGAGCGCGTCAACGGAATCCTGACCGTTGCCGACGGGCCGCGAGATATCCTCGGCCCCAACCCCGTAGCCCATCTCACGGGAGCCGCCGAGCGCCGCGAGCCCATCGATGCGCTCGTGGCCCGTGTCGCCGATTGGGAGGCCAGCCAGTGACGAATGCCGCGCCGCAGCAGGCGAAGTCGCCGATCGTGTTCGGCACCGATGGCTGGCGCGCGCGCATCGCCGAGGACTTCACGTTCGAGAACGTCCGGCGCTGCGCCGACGGAGTCGCCCGGTATGTCGTCGGTCGAGGCGAGCAGCAGAAGGGCGTCGTGATCGCCTACGACCGCCGCTTCGCATCCGAGCACTTTGCCACCGCCGTCGCCGAGGTGATCCTGGCCCACGACATCCCTGTGGCCTTCGCCGCCCACGCGGTCCCGACGCAGATGTCGTCCTACGAGGTCGTCACGCGCGGTGCCGCGGCGGGCATCGTGATCACGGCGAGCCACAACCCCTGGACCGACAACGGGTTCAAGGTGAAGTCGCCGCAGGGATCGGCGGGCGGCCCGGACATGCTCAAGGTGATCGAGGAAGGCATCGCCGCCGACCAGCCCATCGAGCGCCGGCCGTTCGCCGATGCCGAGGCCGCCGGCATGGTCGAGCGCTACGACCCGTACGATGGCTACGAGCAGTACGTGCGTCGAACGGTCGACCTCGATTTCCTGAAGTCGGCCGAGATCGACGTCCTCGTCGAACCGATGTGGGGCGCGGGCGCCGGCTGGCTCTCTCGCCTCCTGGGCGGCGGGCGCATCCGGATCAACGAGATCCACCAGGAGCGCAACCCGTTCTTCGGTGGCGTGAACCCGGAGCCGATCCGGCCGAACATCGATGAGGCATTGACGAAGATCGTGCGCGACGGGCACGAGCTCGGGCTGCTGCTGGACGGTGACGCGGATCGCGCCGGCGCCGCGGACGAGCAGGGGAACTTCATCCACCAGCTCGAGTTCACCGGGCTGATGATGTATTACCTCGCCGAGCACCGAGGGCTTCGCCAGCCGGTCGTCGTGTCGGTGAACAACACCTCCATGGCGGCACGGCTCGGGAAGCACTACGGGATCGACGTGCACGAGAGCCCGGTCGGCTACAAGTACATCGGCCCGATGATGATCGAGACCGGCGCGATGATGGGCGCCGAGGAGTCCGGCGGGTTCGGGTTCGGGATGCACCTCCCCGAGCGCGACGGCATCTACGCGGACCTGCTGATGCTGGACCTCGTGCTCAAGGAGATGGCGCGCGGCGTGTGGCCCGTTTCGAAGATGGTCGCCCAGTTCCATGAGCTTGCGGGGCCGTCGTTCTACAAGCGGGTCGACGTGCATGTCGAGCGGTCTGCCTACCCCGAGACCAAGCGGCGCCTTCTGGAAGGCCTCGTCGCGACGCCGCCGACCTCGCTGGCCGGCTCGCCCGTCGTGCGGACGCAGGCGCTCTCCACGAACGACGGCTTCAAGTTCTTCGTCGCCGATGGCTCCTGGTTGCTGATCCGAACCTCGGGCACGGAGCCACTGGTTCGCGTGTACACGGAGGCCACCTCCGCCGAGGCCCGCGACGCGCTCGTGGGGGCGGGCGAGCAGCTGGTCCGCGGGTGACCGCTTCGCGCGACGCGGCCGCTCCGTCGAACGACACGACGGCTGCGTCGAACGACACGACGGCTGGGTCGAACGACACGGCGCCGGTCGCGCCCCCGCATCACGCCTCGCTTCCGCGCCGGGTCGACAAGCCCTGGGGCCACGAGATCATCTGGGCCCACTCTTCCAAGTACGTCGGCAAGATGCTGGTCATCGAGACGGGCAAGCGACTCTCATTCCAGTACCACGACGTCAAGGACGAGTGGATCCACGTGCTGGAGGGCCGACTGCTGCTGACGCTCGAGGACGGGGCCGGCGCCGTGGTCGACCGCGAGTTGGCCGCGGGCGAGGGCGCCTGGGTCCCAACGGGCCGCAAGCATCGCTACACGGCGATCGAGAAGGCCACCGTGATCGAGGTCTCCACGCCGGAGCTCAATGACGTCGTCCGCCTCTCCGACGACTTCGGCCGCGAGGGGACCAACGCGCCATAGCCGTGGCGCCACCATCTGATCCCGTGCTCGACACCCAGTCGGATCGCGACTGGCTCGAGTGGATCTTCGTCAAATCCTTCGTCGCGTTCCCGCTCGTGTCACTCGCCTGGTACGTGGTGGCGCTCGCGGCCAACGCGCTCGTCCATGCCCGGTTGGGACCCGGCTTTGCGTTGCTCTTCGGTGCCATGACGGCCCCATGGCTCTTCGTCCCGAGCCGGTACCGGTTCGTGCAGGAGTTGGGCTGCCGACGCGCCGCCCTCTTCTGGCTCGTTCCGCTGACGCTGGTCGTACTGGTGATGGCGCTCGTCCTGCTCTCCTTCGCCGTCGGGAGCCCGATGGTGTAGGTCGCGTGACTACGATGTGCGGGATGAGCGACTTTCTCGCCGATACGAAGGACCTCCTGGGGCGAACGCCGATCGTCGTCCGAGCCCTGCTCCATGGCCTCCCTCAATCCTGGGGCAACACACCCGACAGGGACGGTGGCTGGCGGCCGCGCGATGTCGTCGGGCACCTGATCACGGCGGAGCAGGACAACTGGATCGCCCGCATCGAGCGCCTGCTCGAGCACGGCACGAGCCAGCCGTTCGACTCGTTCAATCGCACGGCCCACGTCGGGCGCGATGACGCAATGACGCTCGACCAGCTCGTCGACCGGTTCGTCGAGCTCCGGGCGAAGGATCTTGCGCGACTGGCGGAGCTCGTCACGGAAGCGGATCTCGAGAAGCGAGGGATGCACCCAGCGCTGGGCGAGGTCACGCTCCGCGAGCTGCTGTCGAGCTGGACGATCCACGACCTCGACCACATCTCGCAGATCTTTGCCGGCATGGCCGGCTCTCGCGACGCGGATGTCGGCGCCTGGAAGACGTATCTCGGCATCCTCCTCCGCCGCGACGATCCTGCCGCGATCCCCGGCTGACCAGACAAGCTTTTGGGATGGTCGGTCGCGGCAACCGGGTGTAGGCTTGACCTGCGCCCGCCTCGCCCGGTCGGTGCAGGACCGGACGGCGGCCGTCACAGCCCCCGCGGGGGCCTGGAGGGCTTGGCCAGATGCACAGCTCCCTGATCGGCAAGGTCGAGAAGGCCAATCGCTACGCACGCGAGCTGGACCGGATCTCGATCGATCGTGTTGCGCTCACGTTCCGCGGCGACAACGACACCCATCACGTGAGCCTCGATGCCGGTCAGTGGCACTGCACTTGCCACTACTTCGAATCGTGGGGTAGTTGCGTCCACCTTCTCACCCTCCAGAAGGTGTTCGGCGTCATGCTCCCGGACGAGGCGCAGGTCTCGATCTTCACGCCCGCGCCCGTCGCGGCGACCGCCTGATCGGCGGGAGGCCGGCCCGAAGGCCGACCTCCCACAGCGCCCGACAACGTACCCGTCAAAGGCACGCGATCGAGGGTGCGATCTTCGTCGCGCTGACGGGGTCGCACAGCACCGCGACCGTGATCGTGATCACCGACGACGTCGAATCCCGGAGCCCCTCCGACTTCGGCGCGTCGTAGAAGAGCCGGTAGTCGCCGCTCGAGGGCGGCTTGATCGTCAGCGCGTAGTCGCCCGGGCTGCCGCTGACGGTCGCGAGTGTGCCGACGGTCGTCCAGAGCGAGCTGTTGAACTCCTTGCGCTGCAGCTGGATCGACCGCGTGCTCAGCGGATCGCCGGACATGCGCTTGGCCGCGGTCGCGACGGCGATCTCGAGGTCGCCGGTGATCTTCGTCGTCCCGCCCGGCTGGACGTACATCGTCGATGCGCCGATCGTGAGCGTCGTCGACAGCGACAGGCAGGTCGATACCGGCGAGCTGGATGACGGCAGCTCGTACTCGAGCTGGAGTCGCGCCACGTCGCAGCGCCCGTAGACGTGGTAGTTCCAGCCTTCGTTGGGCTTCGATCGGCCCGCGAACTGGACGATGGCGTCGAGGTAGTCGGATTCGTCGGCGTAGTTCTCGTGGTGCCCGAGCATCTCGATGTGCCCGAACTCGTCGAGCGCCACGCGCCGCGCGTCATAGCAGCCGCTCGTCGGGGTCGACTGCGCCTGGCACCACTTGAGCGTGCCCCAGTCGAGGACCGAGCCGTGCGGCCGGAACCACATGCCCGCGAAGTCGTCGGGCACACCCGTGCGGTTCATGCATGCGATGCCGTAGCTGGAGCACGGCACGGCGTAGCCGTAGGCGATGGTGCTCGGCGCGCCCGACTGGCGCTGGTAGACGGCAGCGCGCGAGGCGCGACTCGCGTTCGAGTCGGCCGCGCCCTGGTCGATGGCCGTGGCGAGCCAGCCGGGCGGAACCATGCCGGACTCCCACGTGTACGGCACGACCTGATCCTGGCCCCACGCGGTCGAGCCGAGGAGCGGGTCCGGACTGTGGGCGTTCGCCGGCGCGGTACCCGAGATGACTGCGCCCATGAGCGCGAGGGCGAACGTGCGTGATGCGCGGCGGCGCAGCTTCGAGGTCATCGGTGCGTTCCTCCACGGCGGCAAGGTGGTGGGGGCGCCCGGCGGTGAGGGGCAGGGAGACGATCAGGGGGCGCCGGCGGCTCCCGGCGCAAGTGCGTGAGCGTTGCCGTTGCTCGATGCGAGCCCGATCTCGCCATCGCCGACGTCGAGGCCCGCGACGGCGCTCACCGACTCGACGAGCGGCAGCTCACCGGCATTGACGCCGCCGATGACGGTCGTGGAGCTCGCGGCGAAGTCCACGCGAACCGCGTGTCCTGACGCGTCGGTGACGTACAGGAGGAAGCGTCCATCCCGGGTCACCCCGGCCCCGACCGCCCGGTCGACCAGGTTCGTGGGTTTTCCCGAGCCGGCCGTCCATGCCTGGATCGGGCACGGCATCCCGGCGCAGAACGCCCACGTGATGATCCGGCTGCCGGCGAAGCCGATGATCGAGCCCTGGCTGTTCGTCGAGTCCTTCGCGTTGCCGCGGACGATGGTGATCGGGCGGCCGAACGCCGCGAGTGCCACCACGCGCGTCATGCAGCCCTGGTCGGAGCACGACTGCACCGCCAGCGCCGTGCCATCGTCGTTGAGCCGAAGCTCCGTGGCCCAGATCGGGCCGAGGTCCGGCTGGGGCGCGAGCGGTTCCACGACGCGCTCGAGCGCGGTGTCCGGATCGTCGCCCGCGACCTTGAAGACGCCCAGGTCGATCCGCGTCTCGCGCTGGACGAGGTGGGCATAGATGGCGCCGGAGCCGGGGTCGAAGATCGCGCTCCGGACGACGTTCTCGTCGCGGTGCGCGAGCCACGCGCAGCCCTTTGCGACGTCGATGAGGCGGATCTCCGAGGATCGACCGTCGTCGTTGGTGATGACGAGCAGCCCACCGACCGGCCCGCGGGCCATGCTCTCCGTGCCGAGCGGCAACGTGAGCGTGGTCTTCGCCGCGCGACCCGCGAAGAGCGTTCGACCGGTCAGCCTGCCGTTCGCGTCGAGCGTCTCCGTGACACGCCACCACGTGCCGTGTCCGGCTGCGAAGCTCGCGGCATCGACCGGTCGACCCACCGGCGCAGCACCCGCGCAAGCCCCCGCCTTCGGCGGCGCGGTCCTGCCACCCGCTTCCGCGCCCGGTTGGAAGCGGCTCAGCAGCAGCCCGATCGCGAGGAACGCGAGCGGCGCCACGAGCCACCGGGACCAACGTTTGCCCGACATCTGGACCTCCGCGGCGGGTTGCCGGCGGGAGGGGGCGATGACCTGCGGATGATCGCGCCCTCGGCTCACCCCGCGGTCACCAGCGCATCACCCGCCGCTTACCTGCGGCTTATCCGGGCGTGCCGCGCCCGAGGCGGTGCTAGATTCGGTCGGTCGTCACCCGACGACACACTGCGCGATCGCGAAGCCGGTGAGAGTCCGGCACAGTCCCGCTACGGTGACCATCGCTTTGAAGCGGTGGAAGTCCGGTCGCCGACTCGCAGTGGCTTGCTCGACCTTCGAGAGAAAGGCAAGGCACCGCATGCGCACCCCCGGCTAGCAGCCCTCCGCGTCTCCGCGCGCCCTCGCGCGCCCGACCTGCCGCCCCCGCGCGGCCGACCCGCCGACATCGGAGAACCCATGGCTGCCAAGCGCTCCCTGCCCGCATTCCTGCTCGCGTTCCTCTTCGTGTTCCTCGCCGCGTGCACCAACTCCGTGCCCACCGCCGCGCCGACCGCCACGAGCGCGGCCGTCGCGACCGTCGCCCCGACGGCGACGCCGACACCAACGGCCACGCCCGTTCCTGACTTCCCGGTGACGATCACCGACGATGAAGGCACCGCGGTCACGATCAAGGCCAAGCCACAGAAGATCGTGTCGCTCACCCCCGCGACCACGGAAACGCTCTTCGCGATCGGTGCCGGCACGCGCGTCGTCGGCAAGGTCCAGGACGTCGCGGACTACCCGCCGCAGGCGAGCGGCGTACCGGAGGTCGCCACGTTCGCCGGCGTCGACGTCGAGAAGATCGTGGCGCTCACGCCCGATCTCGTGATCTCGGGCGGCGCTGGCCTCACCCAGGGCGATGCCGTCACCAAGCTGCGCGCCGCCGGGATCCCGGTGATCGTCTCGTACCCCACCAGCACCGAGGCGGCGGCAAGCATCAAGCTGATCGGCGAGGCGGTCGGCGAACGCGACGCGGCGAACACGCTTGCCGACAGCATCCAGGACAAGCTCGATCGGCTGAGCGCCGTCGCGGCGACCGCCAAGACCACCCCCCGGGTCTTCTACGAGATCGACGTCACCGGCGGCATCTTCACCCCTCCGATCGAGTCGCTGTACGGCGACATGCTGCTGCTCGCGCATTCGCAACCGGCGCCGGGAAATGCGAGCTACCAGATCTCGCTCGAACAGCTCGTCGCATTCGATCCCGAGGTGATCCTGCTCGGCGATGGGGCGTACGGCGCGACCCCCGACGCCGTGAAGAAGCGCGAGGGCTGGGGCGGCATGACAGCCGTCAAGTCGGGCGCGATCTTCCCAGTCGACGACATCGTCATCACGCGGCCCGGCCCGCGGATCGCAGAGGGCCTGTACGACCTCGTGCGAGCCATCCATCCGGAGCTCGGTGCGGAGGCGTGCGCCGCGATGCGCATCCCATGCCCGACACCCGCGCCGGCGGCTTCCTGACCGCGCAGCGCTGACGAACCGATGACCGCTGCGACGCTCGCCGCGAGGCACGGCGCACGCCCCTCGATCGCCCGCCGGCCGCTGGTGCTTGCAGGGGTCGGGATCGGCGCGCTGTTCCTCGTGCTCGTGCTGGGCGTCGCCGCGGGATCGGTCTTCGTCCCGCCCGGAGACACCGTCGCGATCCTCGCCCACCGGCTCTTCGGCCTGGACCTCGGGGTCACGTGGACACCGGCCGAGGAGACGATCGTGTTCGACCTCCGCCTGCCACGAGTGCTCACGGCGATGACGGTCGGCGTGGGGTTGGCCGTTGCCGGTGCGGCGTTCCAGGGCGTGCTCCGGAACCCGCTCGCGGACCCGTACGTGCTGGGCACGGCATCCGGCGCCGCGCTCGGGGCGGCGATCGCGGTGATCCTGCCGGTGCGCGCGGTCGTGCTCGAGTTCGGGCTGCTGCACGGGCTCGCTTTCGCCGGCGCGCTCGGCGCGGTGTTCCTCGTCTACAAGCTCTCCCGCGTGGGCGGGCACGGGCAGATGACGTCGCTGCTCCTGACCGGGTACGCGGTTGCGTCGCTGCTCGCGGCGGGTCTGTCGATGGCCATGTTCGCGTCCGGCGCCGGCCTCCGGCAGATCTTCTCGTACCTGCTCGGCGGGTTCGAGTCCGCCACGTGGGTGCGATTCGCCACTGCCCTGCCGCTCATCCTCGGCGCGAGCGGCCTGTTGGTGCTTCGCGCGCGGGCGCTCAACGGGTTTCTCCTGGGCGAAGAGGCGGCCGCGCACCTCGGCGTCGACGTCCGGCGCGAGCGCGCGATTCTCCTCGGCCTCGCGTCGTTGGCAACGGCCGCTGCGGTCGCGGTCAGCGGCCTGATCGGCTTCGTGGGGCTCGTCGCGCCGCACGTCGTCCGACTCGCTGTTGGTCCGAACGCTCGCCTTGTGCTGCCCCTCGCCGCGATCTTCGGCGCGGTCCTGATGGTCGGCGCGGACCTCGCCGCGCGCCTGCTCGGCGACATCCCGGTCGGCGTCGTGACCGCGGTGATCGGTGCGCCGTTCTTCCTGCTGCTGCTCCGGCGGACGCGCGCGGGGTACGAGCTGTGACCGCCGCCGTTCGGGTCGAACGCCTGACCGTCGCCTATCGAGGCCGACCCGCGGTGCGCGATGTCGACCTCGCGATCGAGGCCGGCGAGCGAGTTGCGCTCGTTGGACCAAACGGGGCAGGGAAGTCGACGCTGCTGCGTGCCGTCGCCGGCCTCGTCGATCCGGCGGCGGGCACCGTTGAGCTCGCTGGGGCACCCATCGCGACGCTGGACCGGTGGGCCGTCGCCCGTCGACTGGCGGTGGTGCCGCAGCTACCGTCCCTGCCGTTCTCGACGACCGTCGAGGAGGTCGTCGCGCTCGGCCGACTGCCACACGAGCATCCCGTGCGCGGACTCCGTCCGCAGGATCGCGCGGCGATCGCGGCGGCAATCGATCGAGTGGGGGTCGGGCACCTGCTCGGAAGGGATGCACGGGAGCTATCGCTCGGCGAGCGTCAGCTCGTGCTGCTCGCGATGGCCGTCGCGCAGGATGCGCCGGTCCTCGTGCTCGACGAGCCGACGGTCCACCTGGACCTCCGGCACCAGGTGGAGGTGATGGAGCTGCTCGCCGACCTGAACGAGCGAGACGGCACGACCGTGATCGCGGTGCTGCACGACGTCGGACTTGCGGCGCGCTACTTCCCGCGCATCGTCGTCATCGACGCTGGCCGCATCGTCGCCGACGGCGCGCCCTCCGACGCGCTGACGAACGATCGAATTCGCGAAACCTTCGGCGTCGACCCCGAGCTCGTCCGCCTACCGACGCCCAACCGAGGGGCGGAGGTGCTCTAAACCGTCGATGGGGCGGCAGGCGCGGACGCCGCGCGGAGATCGCTCCGGGCCCGCTGGAGCGTGTCGAACACGCGCCGTACGTCAGGCACCGCGAAGAAGCCAGGCGGGTTGCGATACGTGCCCATCGCCGGCCATCCCGGAGGCAATCGGAAGAACCCGCTGTACGTGCCGAAGGTGATGCTCCCCGAGCCGTCGCCGCGTTCGGACAGCTCGGTTCCGGGAAGCGTGTCGAGCTCGAGCGACACCAGCGTCGGGCGAAACGCGCCGGAGCGGATGAGCACGCGCCGGTCCGTGATCGCGTATCGGGTGTTCCGAGCCTCGCGGCGCGCGACCCAGATCCGGCCGAAGATCATGTACAGCCCGAGCAGGACGAACGGAATGCCCCAGATCGAGAAGAAGAACGGCGCGTTCGAGGTGAGGACGCCGATTTCCCAGAAGATCGCAAACCCGCCCCACAGCAACGAGAACGGGATCGCGTACCACGCGCCCCGCATGCTGAATCCCCACACGTCCGGCCGGCCTTCCCAGAGGACCCGCTCCCCCGGCAGGAGATAGCCGCGCGTGTGGCTCGCACCTTCGTTCACGGTCGCGCCGCCTCGGGGACGAGCCCCTGCTGCTCAAGCCAGTTCGCGATGTGCTCGGCGACCTCCTCCCAGCCGCCCTGGGCGATGATCCAGTGGACCCGACCGGGGAACTCCTTGAAGTCCGTCCTCGCCGGCGACTTCGCATACGCCCGGTAATTGCGGCGATTGATCACCGGCGGCACGATGCGATCCTTCCCGCCGGCGATGAGCAGCAGCGGCGCGCGAGTCGCGTTGGCGAAGTTCACCCGGATCGGGCTCTTCGGGTTCATGAGCGCGACGGCGCTCTGGAAGAAGATCCGGATCGTCTCCGGCACCACGTGGCGGTCGTACGCGGCGCGCGCCTCCGCGTCCGGGAGCGCGCTGACGAACGCGTAGCGGAAGTTCGAGTACTTCCACCGCGCGACCTTACGCCACGGCCACTGCAACAGCACCGTGATGAGCGACCGGACGGCGGTCGGTTCGAACGCCCAGATCCCACGCGGCGGGGCGGAGTCGATGGCGACGCCGGCTGCGCCCAGCCCGCGATCCAGCAGGATCTGGGTGAACAGGCCACCGAACGAGTGGCCGATCAGGATCGGCGGTTGCTCGAGGCCGCGCACGACCTTCTCGTAGGCCGCGACGATCTCGCCGACGCCAAGTCCCGCAAGCGCTGATGGATCGGCGCGGATCGCTTCGACCGGGCGGTCCTTGCCCGGCCAGCTCGGCGCGAGGGTCCGATAGCCGCGCGCCTCGAACCAGGGCTGCATCCGCTCCCAACAGGCAGCGGTAACCCACGCGCCGTGCAGGAAGACGATCGTGCGCGCCATCGAGATCCGGCTGCCTCGCCCGGCGCCTAGCCCAGCGCCGCTTCGGTGAGCCGAACGACGATGTCGGTGTGGTGATCGATGTCGAGGTCGTCGCGGGGCATCGTCGCGGTCGGCCCGAAGCCCAGCACCCGGTTGTTGCGAGCGAGGATCCGGAGCGCCTCGACGGCCGTGTCGACCATGAGTCCGTCCGGCTCCGGCATGGCCACCGAGATGCCCTCGGACTGGTCGATCGCATCGAGGTCGAATGCGATGTACAGCCCGTCGCAGCGCTCGCCCACGACCCGGGCCCAGCCTTCGAGCGCCGCGAGCCCGGCACGTCCGCGGAGCGACCCGGACCCGAACTGCGCCACCGCCGAGGCATTCAGCATTCGCGACTCGTCCTGGTCGAGCACCTGGGCACCGATCAGCGCGGCGTCCTCCTCGGCGACCGTCGGACCATTGACGGACGCGACCAGCCCAGGGTCGCCGCGGCCGGACAGCATCGCGAACGGCATGCCCCAGACATTGCCGGACGGCGTGGTCTCGGGGATGTTGAAGTCGCCGTGGGCATCGAACCAGGCGATCGCGAGTCGCGCCGCAGGGCTGTGCGCCTTCAGTGCCGCCATCGTCGCGGAGTGGGTCGTGCAGTCGCCGCCCAGCATGAGGAGCCGCGGCTCGCGGCCTCCATCGGCAGCGCCGGCGGACCCACCGGCGAGCGCCTCGCCGATGTGCGAGGTCAGCCGACCCATGTAATCGATGATGAGCTGGCGGTTCTTCATGACCGGGTCGGGATCGGGGGCCCAGCCAGGGTCGTTCGGTGCGTCGCCGTGGTCGACGAACGAGGTCGACCCGAACGCGTCGACCGCCTTGAGCTTCGCGACCAGGCCGGCCTCCCGGAGCGCCGCGGGTCCCCGTTCCATGCCGCCGAAGTGGCCGCCGAGCGCAGTCGGCGAGCCGACGATCGCGATGGTGTCCGTCACGCCCGCGAGTCTAGTGCGCGGAGGGCGTGCGACGGCCGATTCGCATTGCTATCTTCCGGCGCGATGCCGGTCGGTCCGTTGGAACCGCAGGCGCCGCCCCAGCCCCCCGGTGCATTCAGCCGACGCCGCTTCCTGGCAGGTGCCGGACTTGCGACCGTGGCCCTCGTCGCAGCCGCATGTGACTCCAAGCCCGTTCCCAGCGATGGCGCCAATGGGACTGGTGACGCGGCAAACCCCGAAGGCTCCGGGTCCACGGGCGGATCCCAGCCGCCGCTGACGGATGGCACCGGCGCCTACGCCGAGCTGCTCCGCGCGGTTCGGGGCAGCCCGGACCACCTTCCCCGGGTCGCCGCAGCGCTCGTCGCCGCGAAGGACGCCGACGCGATCATCGGCTTCGTCCGCGATCGGATCACCACGTACCCGGCCGCCGACGACAGCCCGGGCGACACGGTGAACCGGATGCGGTTCGGCGTGCGGGGGACGCTCCGTGGCGGCGCCGGCACGTTCCGCGACAAGGCGGAGCTCCTCGCCGACCTCCTGAGGCAGGCCGGGAAGACGGTCGAGATCGCCGGCGTCGATGTCGCCGCGCTCGCCGCCGCAACACCCGGCGCGCCGGCAGATCTCGGCTCCGGCGCCCGATATTTCAAACGGGTGCCGCGTGCCACGTTCACGCCGGACATCACGCCGCAGCGCCTCGCTGCTGTTCGCCAGCTCCTGGACCTCCCAACGACCGCGCCGGCCCAGTCCGCACTGGATCCGGGCGGGGCGAACGCGACCGCGCTGGCGGACAGCCTGCTGTCCGTCCTCGCCGACCGGGCAAAGGCGGACCGCCCGTATCGGGACGCGCCGATCACCGGGCTGCCGGTGGTGCTCGTGACGGACGGCGGTGAGAAGCAGATCGCGGAGCCGTGGACCGGCAAGGGCCTGCGACCCCTGGCCAGCCTCACCGCCGGTTTCGTCCAGCCGCCGGGCGTCCTGCCGATCGGCGTGCGCCTCCTCGGAATCACGACCCAGAACACCGTGGCGCAGTTCGCGCTCGTTGATGCGTCGATCGACGGCGCCGCAGCCATCGGGCGCGACATCGTCGTTGCGACGCCGCCGGCACTCCCGTCGCTCGACACGGTGCTCGTCGCGAAACCGGCGGACGTCGGTGTCTTCCGCCCGACGATCACGGTGCGCGGCGCCGACCTCGACCCGGCGGATGCCGGTCCGCTGACGACGGCCGGCAAGCCGATCACGCTCGGCGGTTCGATCGTCGATCTCGACGCCGCGGACGGGATCGTGCGCGTCGGAGCCGTGGAGATCGCGGCGAGCGAGGTTGCCGATCCCGCCGCGATCGCGAGCGTCACGCATTTCCTCGCTCGGGCGAATGGCGCCGCGTTCCCCGGCATCTCTGTGACCGTCGACGTCAGTGACGAATCAGGTCGGCCGGTCGAGGGTCTGCCGGCGACGGCCTTTCGGGTGAAGGAGGAGGGAAAGGCGGTCGGGTTCACGCTCACGCACACGCACGTTGAGCCACCTCGGGTCATGTTCCTCATCGATGGCTCGGACAGCATCCCGGCGCAGTTCCGCGGCGAGGCGATGGGCAAGGTTGCTCGCGCGATCGCGACCGACGTCCTCAAGACGTACCCGAAGGCGACGTTCCGCGGGACCGGTGTCTACGGCGTCCAGGCAGCCGCATTCGACGACTGGACCGCGGACCTCGACCTGCTCGAGCACAACGTCGCCACGGTCCTCGTGCTCGGCTCGGACATCTGGCGCTGCCTCGCCGACGCGGCCAAGTACGGACCCACGGCCATCGTCCTGATCACGGACGCGGCCACGGCGGACTGGATCGAGAACGTCCAGCAGGTCGATCCGAAGCCGGAGTTCCTCGGCCGCGTGCGGGCAGGGCCGCCGGTGTTCACGCTCGGCGTCGGGAACGTCGACGCCCAGATGCTCGCGAAGCTCGGCGCGGCCGGAAGGCTGGGGGCTGCGTCCGTCAGCGACAGCGCGGCCGCGGTCAAGGCGGTGCGATCTGCCATTGAGAAGATCCCGCCGTCGCCCTACAGCATCACGTACACGGCACCCAACGACGGGCCGTCGACGCGGCAGGTCGAGGTGGCCCTCGTCACACGGCCCGAGGTTCGATCGCCGACTCCGTACGACGTCCCGCCGCCTGCGGAGCGGACGCGGCCGCCGGTCCTCGCCGGCCTGTACCTCGAGGTCGACTGCGGGTCCATCCGCGCTCGGCGGACGATCGCCGGCGTCGAGCCGGCCACGGATCCCGCGCTGATCACGCAGGCCCAGGTGGACGAGGTTCGCGCCGCGCTGTTCGGCGCGATCTCGATCCAGGTCGAGGGCGCGTGTCCGTCGCCGGCCATCCAGCTGGACGATGCGTTGTCCGTCGCGGTGTCGGCAGGCCCGCTCGGGACCGCGAGGACGAGCGCCGACGCGATCGCCGCACTCGCCAAGGGCATCGGCGCCCGCCCGCAGACGCTCCACGCGACCTCGGTGCCCCTCAACGACGTCGATGGGCCGCTCACGTTCGAGACGATCTACCGGATGACGCTCCACACCGCGATCGACCGGCCCGACCCGGACGCCCAGAACCTGCACCGGCACACCGGCGTCGACATCCTGCCGCACACCACGTTTGCGACAGTCGAACCCGATCCGGTGAAGGCGTTCGCGACGACGGCACGACGTACCGCACGGCTCGCGCTCGCCGAGAAGGCCGCGTTCGCGACAAGCACGATCGCGTCGATGGCGAACGAGCAGCTGGTCCTCGCGCCCGGCGCGATCATCGACGTGCTCACGCCGCTCAACGTCGAACGGCCGAAGATCGATGCCCTGGCGCGCGTCATCGACGGCTTCGGCAGCCAGCCGCGGATCGCGGTCATCCCGAGGTCGGCGGATCTGGCGGGCTGGTTCTTCGATCGGAGCAACGGGAGCATGTTCGGCGTGCTGTGGAACGGGGCCGGTGGAGGCGAGGACGTCGCGGAGATCCGGCGCGTGTTCGACCAGATCGACCGCACGCTCACGATGGCGGGCGTCTACAACGACGTGGCCGGCCTGCTCGGCTTCGGCGGTATCTCGTTCGCGGGCGGGGTCTGGTTGACGCTCGAGGCGACGAAGCTGAAGAAGCTTGGCGCCGCGACGATCGCGATCGCGACGCTCGAGGACGGCAGCGAGCCGGTGCCGTCGGATCTCCTCAGCCTGAGCGACCTCGGATGCAGCCTGCTCCAGAGCCTCGCGATGGCCTACGTGCCGAACGTGATCGGCGCCCTCGGCGGCATGAGCCCGGACGAGATCGCCACGATCATCTCGCTCACCGACGAGCTCGAGAACCTCAGCCCGATCGCCCACGGTCTCGTCTGCGGAGGGTAGGAAGGGCCTTCGAGGTAATGCGCTACTTGACACTAGCCAGTTTGTGTGCCATTACTTGCGTGTGGCGAGTAGCAGGTTACTGCCGGGTGGCCGGATCCGCGTCGAGACGCTGATCAGGGCCCCCTTCGACGACGTCTGGCGGCATACGCAGGAACCAGCGCTGCACGAGCGCTGGGACGCCCGGTTCACGCGGATCCGATATCTGCCGCGCGCCTCGCTCGAAGCGCCGCAGCGGTTCGAGTACAGCCGAAGGGTGCTCCCCGGCCTGACGATCTCCGGGACCGGCGAGACGGTCGGCGAGCGGCACCGCTGGGATGGGACCGCGACCTCGGCGCTCCTGTTCGCTTCGTCTCATCCGCTGTCACCGATCGTCCGCGGCAGCGGGTTCTGGCAGTACGTGCCGACGCCGGACGGCATCCGGTTCATCACCGAATACGACTACGAACCGCGGTGGGGCCGGGTCGGGCGTGCGCTCGACCGCGCCGTCCTCCGGCCGGTGATGGCATGGCTGACGGCCCGAAGCTTCGATCGGCTCCGGTGCTGGCTCGAGATCGGCGTCGAGCCATGAGCTCGATCTACCAGCAGGTCCTCGGCGCGGACTTCGAGCGCCTCCATCCGCAGATCCAGCGGCGGTTCGGGTTCGGAACGGAGGATGGTGTTGCGTCCATCGGGCGCGGCGTGATGGACGAGGTGTGGCGGGGACCGTGGTGGACCCTGCCGTTCCTGGTCATCGGCTCATGGCGCCGGATCATGTTTCCAGAGCGCGGACGGGACATTCCGTTCACGATCGAGAACTATGCGTTCGTCGATCGGTTCGGGCGGGAGACGGTGTCATGGATCCGGACGTTCGAGACGCCCCGCGGGAAGCGCCGGCGGTTCGACGCGTACATGATCGTCGGTCGGAACGGGCACATCGTCGACTACATGGGCAGCCACGAGCACCTCGCGGTCGACCTGGAGATGCGGGTCGATGACGGCGGTGGCCTCACGATCCGGTCCGGCCACCAGCGGTTCTACGAGCACGCCATCGCCTTCCGCTGGCCGATGCTGTTCACGGGCGTTGCGGAGGTGCGCGAGTGGTATGACGACGCCGACGCGTGCTTTCGCATCGATGTCGCCGTTCGGAATCAATGGTTTGGCCGGCTGTTTGGCTATCGAGGCCGGTTCCAAGCGGAGTGGGTACCCGTGCACGCCGGCGAGGTACCCGCGCACATCCTCCCGATCCGTCAGGAGGCAAGGGAGTAGCGCATCATCCGCCGATGCGGATCGCCGACTTTGCGCTCGAACGGTATTTCGCCCGGTGGGAGTTCGCGGTCCAGCACGTGCTGGCCGCGAGCGACGTCGAGGGATGGTCGATGACGGAGCTGCTCGCGCTTGCCGATGACGAGACGTCCGCGATGTGGGCGGGCCTGCGGCTCGGGTACACGGAGTCAACCGGCCACCCGCTTCTTCGGCGGGAGATCGCCGAGCTCTACGACAACGTGTCGGCCGATGACGTCCTCGTCTTCGCGGGCGCGGAGGAGGCGATCTTCTGCCTCCTGTCGACGTCGCTCCAGGAGGGCAACCACGTCATCGTGACGTGGCCCGGCTACCAGTCGCTGTACGAAGTCGCGCGTGCCGCGGGTGCGACGGTCAGCCTGCACGCGCTGCGCGAGGAGGACGGCTGGTCGCTCGACGTCGACCGGCTGATCCGATCCTTCCGGCCTGAGACGCGCATGGTCGTGGTCAATGCGCCGCACAACCCGACCGGCATGCTGCCGACGGTGGACGAATGGCGGCGGCTCGCAGCGGCCTGCACGGACGCCGGGATCCGGCTCGTGGCGGACGAGGTCTACCGGTTCCTCGAGCACGGCGGCGCAGAGAAGCTCCCGGCCGGCGCCGACCTTGGCGAGCGGCATGTCTCGATCGGGGTGATGTCGAAGTCGTTCGCGATGGCAGGCCTCCGAATCGGGTGGCTGGTGTCACGCGACCACGCCGTGCTCGAGCGCTGCGCGCGACTCAAGGACTACACGACGATCTGCTCGTCGGCCCCATCGGAGGTGCTGGCGCTCATCGCCCTGCGCGCGCGTGATCGCGTGCTCGCGCGGTCACGCGAGATCGTTGCCGGGAACCTCGCGGTGCTCGATGACTTCTTCGCCCGTCGAGGCGACGCGTTCTCGTGGGTCCGGCCGCGAGGTGGCTCGACCGGCTACCCGCGACTCAACCCCGAAGGCCCCGCTGGCGCATC
>DATFHO010000036.1:0-50265 GCA_035248345.1 Candidatus Limnocylindrales bacterium | reverse complement strand
CTGACCGAGCACCGCATCAAGGCCGCCTTCCGCGGCACCGCGGTCCGTTTCTCGACCCACGTCTACAACACCGAGGCCGACATCGACCTGGCCGCCCGCGCAATCGGCCCGCTGGTCGCGCAAGGCGTGACGGCCCGGTAGCCATCAATTGGCGCGGCCGTCAGGTCGCCCTCCGCGGATACCTATGCCCGTCGACGCATAACCGGCCGGTGCCCGGGTTCGTATGACGTCGACGGTCATGGCCTGCGGCACGTCGACCAAACCGCCCGAAATCGGTCATACGAAGCCCGCTGCTCCCCGCCGCGACCGAGCGCCAGCTGACGTATAAGCGGCAGCAAATCGGTCGTCGCCATCATTGCCATTGGCGATCCAACTCCTTACAATTCGACGCCGGTAAGGAGGAGCGGCAAGATGGAAGTGTCCGCCAGGCTGAGCTCGAAGGGTCAGATCACGGTGCCACGTTCGGTTCGCGATGCGCTCCAGCTCGCCGAAGGCGACCACGTCGTGTTCCGCGTGGAAGGCCAGCGCGCGATCCTCGCGAAAACCGCCGATTTCCTCGCGCTCGCCGGATCGATCCCGGTTCCCGCAGCGATGCGGGGCGCGCCGTGGTCGGAGGTCGTCGGGGCGGCCAAGCGGGCTCGCGGAACGCGGCAGCTCCGCGGAAGCTGACTGGGACTGCAGATGGCCGTGCCCGCGCTGTCGCCCGCCCCAGCCTTCCTCGACACGAACGTGCTCGTGCGCCACCTGACGGGCGACCCGCCGGCGATGGCCGCCGCTGCGACACGATACCTGTCGAGTGCATCGATCCTCATCGTGCCCGATGTGATCGTCGCGGAGCTCTGCTACGTCCTGGAGTCGGTGTACGAGCGGCCCCGCGCGGAGGTGGCCGGCACGCTGCGCTCGCTGCTCGCGATGCCGGCCGTGCAGGTGCTGGAGCAAGAGCTCCTTCATCGGGCGGTCGAGATCTACGAGCACGATCGCCTCGACTTCGCCGAGGCCTACCTCGTGGCGTCGGCCGAGCGAAGCGGGATCGGTGCCGTCGTGTCATTCGATCGGACGATCGATCGCGTTGCCACCGTTCGCAGGATCGAGCCCCGCTGAGTCATACGAAGGCAGGAGGACCGCGCCGTAGACTCGCCGCGTGGAAGCCGCCGATCGATACCTGCTGCTCGCCGACATCTCCGGCTACACGGGGTTCCTCGGTGGGGTCGCCGAGCAGCACGGCGAGGACTTCAGCAACGGTCTGCCCGCCGGATACGAGATCCTCGGCAAGCTGATCGACCTCCTGATCGAGGGCCTCCCGCCCGGGTTCGAGCTCGTCAAGGTCGAAGGCGACGCCGTCTTCGCGGCGGCTCCCGCAATAGCCGTCGATGGCAAAGGCGAGATGGTCCTCCGCGACCTCGGGAGCACCTATCGCGCGTTCGTCGCGCAGCGCGAGTCGCAGGCCCGAACCGCGCGCGACGACAAGTGCGACGCCTGCCTCGCCGTCAACACGCTCGATCTCAAGGCCGTCGTCCATCGAGGCTTCGCGGTGCAGCAGTCGGTCGGTCGCCAGCCGGACGTCGTCGGCCCCGCGGTCAACATCGCCCACCGGCTCCTGAAGAACACCGTGCGCGACGTGATCGGCTACCGGCCCTACGTGCTCGTCTCCGCGCCGGCCGCCGAGAGCCTCGGCATCGCCGACCGCGGCATCGAACACCCGGAGTCGTACGCCGACGTCGGCGTCATCGACACCCGGATCATCGACCTCGCGGAGCTCGCGCAGCAGGCAGCTTCGTAGGGATGGGCACGACGCCACGGCATCTGCTTGCCCTCACCGCACTCGCGGCATCGATGATCGCCGGCTGTTCGTCGGTCATGCCTTCGGCGACGCCGGCCGCGCCCGGGACGCCCGACGCATCGGAGGCGGCCGCCGGACCGAACGGATCGACGACCCTCACCGTTGACCTTGCCGGATGCGAGGCATTGGAGCCGTGCCGGGCGTACGCCTGGATCCAGCGAGCGGGCGGCGTTCGGTCCGAGGAGGTCAAGCTCTTCGGTTGGGGGTCGGACGAAGAGGGGGCGCTGCCGTCCACGCTCGAGGACGGCAGCTATACGGTCCATTTCCGCTTCGTGGTGCTCACCCAGGCGCCCAGCGCGGAAGGAAGCGAGTGGCAGACGATCGCGGAATGCCAGGACGAGGTCCGGGCGACCGGCCACTACCTCGCGGCCGACTTCGAGCTCGCGGTGTCCTACCGGGACGCAGCCTGCACGATCGAGCAGCGGGTCTCGGTGGCCGACAGCTAGGCCGCGCTCGTATGACGTCGACGGTCATGGCCCATGACATGTCGACGACACCGCCCGAAATCGGTCATACGAACGGCTGGCGCTCCGCCGCGCCACGGAACCTGCTTCGCGTGTAGAGCACGCACGCGACAGATACGCCGACGATCCACGCCAGCAGCGCGCCGCTGAAGAGCAGCACGACCGTGCAGGCAACCAGCGCCAGCGCCGCTCCTGCGCGCGCCCAGCCGTGCAGGAGCCGGACCGCCGCCGCCATCGACAGCACGTACGTCGCGATGAACGACGACGCCGACAGCGGCAGCAGCGTGTCGACGCCCCAGCCGGCGAGGTACGCGACCACCATCGCGATCGCCACCGCCACGCCGATCGTGACCAGCGCCCGTCGCGGGACCTCCGCGCCGCCGTACCGAGCCTGCACCGCGAGCCAATCCGGCAGCGCCCGGCGCGCAGCCAGGGCCGCCGTCAACCGGGAGATGCCTGCCGTGTACGCGTTGATCACCGGGAACGACAGCGCGAACGCGGCGACGCCCATTGCGATACCCGCGAAGTCCCCGAAGGTCGATCGGGCGAGGCCGATCAGCGGCACGCTCGTTCCGGCGCCCCCGTACGAGTGCGTCCCGATCGTGACGTACGAAAGCCCGATGTAGAACACGCCCACCACGACGACCGCGATGATCGTCGCGCGCCACAGGTCGGACGGTCGGCGGATCTCGTTGGCGAGCGGCGTGATCGCCTCCCACCCAACGAAGGCCCAGAACAGCGTGAGCGCCGCCGTCCCGACGGACGCGATGCCATGCGGCAGCACGGGTTCGAACTCGCTGGCGCGCACGCTCGGGAGCGCCCGGATGACCACCACGAGGACGACGATCGAGATCGCCGTGACGGCGATCGACTGCGCGGTCGCGCTGAACTTCAGGCCGAACCAATTGATGAAATAGACGACCGCGATGAGCAGCGCCGCGAAGGCGAACGCGGCGTTCCGATCGAGGCCGAACGCGGTCGCTGCGGAGCTGCCGGCGATGAGGCTGCCGACAACGAAGCCCGTCGGCACCGACGCGAGGAAGATCCAGCCGCTGACGGCGCCCCATCGTGGCCCGAAGGCTCGCTCGATCGCGTCCGAGAAGCCGCCCGCGTCGGGGCGCTGGCGTGACATGGCCGCGTACGCGAGGGCCATCGGCACGCTGAGGGCCACGAGCGCCGCCCACGCGATGAGGCTCCCGGGCCCTGCCTGCTCCGCCGCGATCGCGGGCAGCACGAGCACGCCCGTCCCCAGCACCGCGCCGACATACAGCGCGATCGCCTGGACGAGCCCGATCGACCCCTGCTTCGTCTCCGTCGCCGTCTCCGTTGCCATCCGTCGGACGCTACAACACGGCGAGGCCGCCAGACGGCTGAACGCGCTTCGGCTCATGTCGACTTCCGCTTCGTATGACCCGACTCAGGCGGTGCGCTCAGAGTGCCGGAGGCGATGACCGTCGACGTCATACGAACGAGCCGCGCTCCTGGCCGGCTACGTCTTGCGTGATCCTACCTCGGGTACTACCATCAGTAGCATGACGCATCCACTCGCGGAGACTGCCGCTGCTTACGGACCGGATCCGGTATCCGCGCGGCACGTGAAGCTGTCGGTAAGCCTTCCGGCGGACCTCGTCGACGAGCTCCGTGCTGCAGCGGACGAGACCGGACTCGGCGTCAGCGGACTGATCGCTGCGGCGGTGCGCGGCTCGCTGGCATCCGCTGAGCAGGCGCGGTTGGACCGGGCGCTGGCCATGGACGCGGACGACAACGAGGCATGGGCAAATGCGGCGCTCGCGCAGACGGCGCAGGCATGGGCAAACCTCGAGTGGTAGGCATCGGCCGTGCCGTCGCGCCAGGCGGCCCGAGGCGCGGCGACATCCACTTCATCGCGTTCCCCGACCTCGGTGGGAATGTCCTGCGTGGCCCGCATCCCGCGGTGGTCGTCCAGACGGAGCGCATGCAGCGCTCGAGCACCGTCGTCGTCTTGCCCATGACGAGCTCCCCGAGGTCGGCCGCAGAGAACCCGCCCTATTTGGTCGCGGTTCGACGACAGGACTCGGGGCTGGACCGCGACAGCTTCGTCAAGACCGATCAGCCGGCGACGCTGCCCGTCACGGTGCTCGGGCCACGCGCAGGCCGCCTCTCACCCGAAGCGATCACGCGCGTGGATGCGTCGCTCCGGTTCGTCCTCGCGCTCTAGGGCTCTGCGCGCCCCGCGTTCACGATTTCGAGCAACTCATGGCCGTAGCGGGACAGGCGCGAGGGGCCCATGCCCTTCACGCGGCGGAGTGCCGCGATCGTCGTTGGGCGCTGGTCAACGATCTCGTCGAGGAGCGTGTCGGGCGCGACGACGTAGGCAGGGACCCCATCAGAGCGGGCGGCATCGAGCCTCCACGCCTTCAGAGCGGCGATCAGCGGATCGCTGACTTCGCGTGAGCGACGGCCGGCCGACATCGGGGCGCTCGGGAGCGTCGTCACGTGGCGGCCGCTCGCGTCGACCACCGCGCGGGCCGGCTTGTCTCGCAGGGCCACGAGGAACTCGCTCGGGTGGCGGCGCGATTCGCGATCGCCCTGGCCGGGCCGGCGCTCCGCCCATGACAGCGCGAGGTATCGCCGCGCGCGCGTGATGCCGACGTAGAGGAGCCGGCGCTCCTCGGCGATCGCCTCCTCGGTCTCCGCCTGCTTGATCGGGATCGTGCCGTCCTCGAGCTGCGGCAGGAAGACGGCGTCCCACTCGAGCCCCTTCGCACGATGGAGCGTGAGCAGGTTCACGCCCTCCGCAGACCCATCGGCTTCCGCGGCGGCGCGCGCTTCGAAGTCGGCGATGAGCGCCTCCCGGTCGATGTCGTGGCGCGCCGCGACCGCCTCGCCGGCGATCTCGAGCAGCAGCGCGAGCGACCCGGTCCGTTCGCGCGCCTCGGCGCCGCGCGGCCCCGGGCCAGCCGCGGCTCGGGCGCCCGGCGCTCCCCCGCCGTCGTCGGCGTCGAACCCGAGGTCCCGCCGCAGCGCGGCATCGAACCCGGCGAGGAGCTGCGAGCCGCGCATCGTCGCCGGCAGCCGGCGCGCCAACCGGATCGCCTCGCGGATCTCGGTGCGGTCGAAGAATCGCTGGCCTCGAACCTGGAACGGGATTCGTGCCCGGGTCAGCGCCGCCTCGATCGGCGGAATCTGCGCGTTCGTGCGCACGAGGATCGCGATCTCCGCGGGCGCGGTGCCTTCAGCCGTGAGGCGCCGGATCTCCGCGACGAGGAAGGTGAGCTCGGCGTCGGCGTTCATCCGGCGTTCGATCGTCGGCTTCGGGCCGGATGGCATCGTCGCCACGAGCTGCTTGTTGCGGCCGGTGCCATCCGCGGCGAGCAGTCGATTGGCGAGGACCAGGATCTCCGGCGAGCTCCGGTAGTTCCGGTTGAGGCTGATCTCGCGCGCGCCAGGATGGCGCTGCACGAACGCGGTCAGGTAGTCGCTCGTCGCGCCCGTGAACGAGTAGATCGTCTGGTCCTCGTCGCCGACGACGCACAGGTCGTCGCGATCGCCGAGCCACAGCTCGAGCAGCGCCTGCTGCAGCGGGTTCGTGTCCTGGTACTCGTCGACGCTGAACCAGCGCTTGCGTTCCCGTACGGTCCGGGCCGCGTCCGGATTGCGCTCGAGCAGATCGACCGTCTCGGTCAGGAGGTCGTCGAAATCGAGCTGGTTCGTGCGCTGCTTCGCGCGTTCGTAGTCGGTGAAGACGCGGACGAACAGGTCGACCGGGATCGGCGGCTCCCGCCCGCCCGCGAGCGCCGCCGTCTCGCGCTCGTACGTCTTCGGCGTGATCCGGCGTGCCTTCGCCCAGCCGATCTCGTCGGCGATGTCCTTCGACGGCGTGAACCGGTAGTTGCCGGGAAGCTGACGAGCGAGCCGGTAGATCAGGAGGCCGCGCTCCTGGAGGATCGTCGGCATCGATTGCCCGTCGTGGGTCTGCGGCCAGAAATGGCGGAGCTGGCTCAGCGCGTGCGCGTGGAACGTACGCGCGGTGACGCCCGGGAGCCCAAGCCCGCGCAGGCGATCGACCATCTCCGTCGCCGCCTTGTCCGTGAACGTCACGACGAGCACCTGGTCGGCGGGCACGACGCCGCTGGCGATCGCATACGCGGTTCGACGCGAGATCACGCGGGTCTTGCCGCTGCCGGCGCCGGCGTGGATCGCGACGGGTCCCGTCGTGGCTCGGACGGCCGATTCCTGCTCGGCGTCGAGGTCGTCGAGGAGGCGCGCGGGGTCGACCGGCGTCGTCATGCGAGGCACCCGGCCAGCCTAGCGACGGCGGCTCACCCGGCCGTTATCGCCGCTCAGCGGTCGACCTCGGCGTCGCCCTGCGGCGAGGTCGATGCATGTCGGCGCATAAAACGCGCGAAGCGCCAGCGAACGCCACCGCCGGCCCAGAATTTATGCGTCGACGTGCATAGCTTTCCGCGCCCCGCGGTCGGAGACCGAGCCGCCCGGGCCGCGCCGCGCGCCGCAACGCGCGACGCAACCTCCGACGCAACTGGATGCAGACCTGCACCGACCTGTCCCGCCGCCAGCCGCCGCACCCCTACGCTCGGCGCCATGACCGACACCCTCGACGCGCCCCCGCTCACCACGCAGTCGCAGCCCGTGGAGAACCTGTACTCCGACGAAGCGCTGCTGATCGAGCTGGAGCCGGAGGTCGCGCGGCTGTACGACCGCCACGCCGGCATGGCGCAGGAGTGGTTCCCGCACGAGTACATCCCCTACCGGCTCGGGCGCGACTTCGACAAGGACCCCTGGACGCCCGACCAGCCTCGCCTGACCGGCGTCGCGCAGACGAGCTTCGAGGTCAACCTCCTGACCGAGGACAACCTGCCGAGCTACCACCGCCTGATCCACGGCATGTTCGGCAAGGGCGACGGCGCGTGGCTGAACTGGGTCGGTCGGTGGACGGCGGAGGAAGGCCGGCACGCGATCGTCCTGCGCGACTACCTCACGGTGACCCGCAACATCGATCCGGTCCTGCTCGAACGCGGCCGGATGAGCCAGCTGCAGCGTGGCTACGACCTGCCGGGCTCGCAGGACACGCTCCACGGCCTCGCCTACGTGACGTTCCAGGAGCTGGCGACGCGGATCTCACACCGGAACACGGGCCGCTACTCGAACGACCCGGTCGCGGACAGGATCATGGTTCGGATCGCCACCGACGAGAACCTGCACATGGTCTTCTACCGCGACGTCCTGTCCGCGGCGCTCAAGCTGGATCCGTCCGCGGCGGTGCGCGCGATCGTCGACGAGGTCATCGGGTTCCAGATGCCCGGCGCCGGCATCCCCGGGTTCCTGCGCAAGGCCGCGCAGATCGCCAAGGCCGGCATCTACGACCTGAAGGCGCACCGCGACGAGGTCCTGCTGCCGATCCTGCGGCATTGGAAGATCTTCGAGCTCTCGGGGCTCGATGCCGCCGCCGAGGACGCCCGACGCCGACTGTCGGAGCACATGGCCCGCCTCGACGAGCAGATCGCCCGCTTCGAGGAGCGCCTCGCGACGTCGGTCGTCCCGAGGATCGCGACTGCGAAGTAGCCGCTCAATGAAGTAGCCGCTCAATGGCTTCGTATGACGTCGACGGTCATGGCCTCTGACACCTCGGTTGGATCGCCCGAAATCGGTCATTCGAACAAGCAGCCTCGGTGCGGCACGCACCACGAGTATCCTCACCACCCGTGATCTGCCCGAATTGCGCGACCGAGAACCGAATCGGCGCGAAGTTCTGTTCCGAGTGCGCCACGCCGCTCGCGTCGGGCTGCCCGAGCTGCGGCACGATCAACCCGCCGGCCGCGAAGTTCTGCTCCGAGTGCGCGACGCCGCTCCAGGCCGGCGTTCGACCCGCGGCGGCGCGCGCCGCAGTGCCGGCTCCCGCCAACGCGCCCGCGCAGGGATCGGGCGCGAACGCGACGGGGCCCGTGGCGGAGCGCCGCGTTGTCAGCATCCTCTTCGCGGACCTCGTCGGGTTCACGACCTATTCGGAGGGCCGTGACGCGGAGGAGGTGCGCGGCCTCCTCTCGAAGTACTTCGAGCTCGCGTCGGCGCTGATCGGTCGATACGGCGGCACCGTCGAGAAGTTCATCGGCGACGCGGTGATGGCGGTATGGGGCGCCCCCGTGGCAAGAGAAGACGACGCGGAGCGCGCGGTCCGCGCCGGTCTCGATCTCGTCGATGCCGTGACGAAGCTCGCGCCGGGCATCCAGGCGCGCGCGGGCGTGCTGACGGGAGAGGCCGCGGTCACGATCGGCGCCACGAACCAGGGCATGGTGGCGGGCGACCTCGTCAATACCGCGTCGCGTCTCCAGTCCGCTGCGGCTCCGGGCATGGTCCTCGTCGGCGAGGCGACCCAGCGCGCCGCCGCGAGCGCGATCCTGTTCGAGGAAGCGGGCGAGCAGACGATGAAGGGCAAGTCCGCCCCGGTGGCCGCGTGGCGGGCGGTTCGGGTGGTCGCGGAGCGCGGCGGTCGGAACCGGTCGGAGACGCTCGAGGCCCCGTTCGTCGGTCGAGACGACGAGCTGCGCCTGCTCAAGGACCTCTTCCACGCAACCGAGCGCGAGGGCAAGTCGCGGCTCGTCAGCGTCATCGGGCCGGCCGGCATCGGCAAGACCCGGCTGAGCTGGGAGTTCCTCAAGTACGTCGACGGGCTGCTCGACAACGTGTGGTGGCACACCGGTCGATGTCCCGCGTACGGCGACGGCATCACGTTCTGGGCGCTCGGCGAGATGGTTCGCGGCCGCGCCGGCCTTGCCGAGACGGACGACGAAGCCACGACGCGTGAGCGCATCGCGGCCACCGTGGCGCAGCACGTCGCCGACGAGGCCGAGGCGAGATGGATCGAATCGGCGCTCCTCGCGCTGCTCGGCATCTCGGGCGCGCAGTCGATCGGTTCGGACCAGCTCTTCGCGGCGTGGCGGACGTTCTTCGAGCGCATGGCATCGACCTCGCCCGTCGTCATGGTCTTCGAGGACATGCATCACGCGGACCGGGGCCTGCTCGACTTCGTCGATCACCTCATGGAGTGGGCGCGCACGTCGCCGATCATCGTGATCACGCTGTCGCGGCCGGATCTCGTGGAACGGCGGCCGGATTGGGGCGTGGGGCTGCGAGCGTTCACCTCGATCTACCTCGAGCCGCTGCCGCCCGCCGACATGCAGCTGCTGCTCGGCGGGCTCGTGCCGGGCTTGCCGAAGGCCTCGATCGACCGGATCGTCGCGCGCGCCGACGGCATCCCGCTGTACGCGGTCGAGACCGTGCGGATGCTCCTCGCGCAGGGCCGGCTCGTGAAGGACGGCGAGTCCTACCGCCCAACCGGGGCGTTCGAAGAGGGCGACCTCGCCGTTCCCGAGACGCTCAGCGCGCTGATCGCGGCGCGACTCGACGGGCTCGATGCCGCCGATCGGGCGCTCGTCGAGGACGCGGCGGTGGTCGGGCAGAGCTTCACGGTCGCGGGCGTCGCGGCGGTCGCGGGGCTCACGGCCCAGGAGATCGAGCCACGGCTTCGTGGGCTCGTCCGGCGCGAGCTCCTGATCCTCGACGACAACCCGAGGTCGCCGGAGCGCGGGCAGTACCAGTTCGTGCAGGCGCTCATCCGCGAGGTCGCCTACAACACGCTCTCGCGCAAGGATCGGAAGGTTCGCCACCTTGCCGCCGCCCGCTACTTCGAGAGCCTCGCCACCGAGGAGCTCGTGGGCGGCATGGCCCAGCACTACCTCGCGGCGCAGCAGCTCGCGGCGGATGTCGAGGAAGCTGCCGCGCTCGCAGCCCAGGCGCGAATCGCGCTTCGTGGTGCCGCGGACCGCGCCGCGTCGCTCGGATCGTTCGGGGAGGCCCGGACGTTCTACGAGCAGGCCCTCGAGGTCACCACGGATCCCGCGGACCGCGCCGAGCTCCACACACGCGCTTCCGAGGCCGCGCTCCAGGGCATCGATCCCGAGCCGATCATGCGCCACCTCGAAGCGGCCGTCGCCGAGCGGCGCAGGACCTCGGATCGCGAACAGATCTGTTTCGCCGTGGCGGCACTTGCGCTCCAGACGACGGGCGTGATGACAGACCCGGCGGCCGGCCTCGCGATGGCCCTCGCCGCGTGGGAGGAGTTCTCGGATCTCGAGCAGACCCGCGCGGGCGTCGAGCTCATGTCCGTCATCGGGCGGAGCTATCACGGGCTCAACGAGGCCGGGAAGGCGCTGGAGTGGGTCGAGCGCTACCTCCCGATCGCGGAGCGGCTCGGCGACCTGGAGCAGATCACCCGGGGCATCCAGCGCAAGGGCACCTCGCTTTGCAACACCGGCCGGCCGCGGGAGGGCATCGTCCTGCTGCGCGGCGCGCACCAGCTGGCGCTCGCGAACGACTTTGGCCAGCTCGAGGAGGGCTGCCGCGTCCTGCTGACCTTCTTCGATCAGTGGGGTGACCCGGCCGGCGGGCTCGCGCTCGGGCGTGAGGGGCTCGAGATCGGGCGGAAACGCGGCTCCCGCCAGTACCAGTTCCTCATGGTCGGCAACACCTCCTGGTGCGCGACACGCGTGGGCGAATGGGACTGGGCCGTGCCGCTGCTGGACGAGTGGGTCGACTCGGAGATGCTCGACCAGTACCGCTTCGAGTTCGTCATCGTCCGCGCCGTGATCCGGGCGCTTCGCGGGATCGACACGACCGCCGAGCTCCACGACGCCGCGGGCATGCTCGAGGGCGTGACCGATCCGCAGTACCTGTCGTACCTGGCCCACGCCCGGGCCGTCAACGCGCTCGCCCGCGGCGACTTCGCGACGGCGGTGCGCGAAGCCGAAGACGCCCCGACGCACGCCGACTACTTCTCGCCGCTGTCGCTACCCGTCGCGGCGCGGGCGGCACTGTGGGCCGGTGATGCGGGCGCGGCCTCACGGCTGCTCGCGACCGACCGCGAGTCCGGGTTCTGGGGTTCGGCCCTGGAGATCGATCGATCGCGGACGGCTGCCGGCATTGCCGCTCTCGAAGGCCGCACCGGCGCGGCGCTGCCCGCGTTCCTCGAGGCGATCCGCGCCTACGAGGCACTCGGGCTGCCGTTCGAGGCCGCTGCCGCGGCGGTCGACATGGCCGTGACGCTCCCGGATGCCGCGTCCTCAGCCGCTGCGGCCGCCGCGATTGCGACGGCGCGCGAGACGCTCACGCGGCTGGGTGCGCAGCCATTCCTGGATCGGCTCGATGCTGCGAGCGCCACCGGAAACAGTGGCGCCGCGGCGAGCCCAGCGAGGGCATCAGCCGCGGCGCGAGCCGGAGTTGCCGGCTAGGACAGGGCGGCGCAGATGTCCGTCACGGTGCCGTGGTACGAGAAGTTCGTCTGCTGGCCCGTGTTCAGGTTGTAGTCGAACGTGATCGTGCCGACGAAGTCGTAGAACGAGGCTTCGGTCACGAGGCCGAAGGGTCCGTCGTCGCCGGGCAGGAAGCTCGACGCCGCCATCCCGGACAGGAAGACGTGATCGATGTTCGTGACCGGGTCGACGTCGTCCACCACGTAGAAGTTGTCGGCCGTCGGGTAGCGCACGCCGGTCTCGACGTTGACGTACGCGCCGTGCGCTCGAACGGAGCTGCGGACCAGGCCGTTGGGGAAGTAGGTGTGCGCCGAGAAGCCCCAATCCGGGTCGCCGGCAACGTCGAACGAGCAGGCCATGCCTGCCGGGATGACGAAACCGGTCAGGCCGGTATGAACGATCCGGTAGGGCGTTGGAACCGCTGCAGGTGGCGTGGCCGCGGCGGCGGGTGCCGCCACCGCGAGAGTAAGGGCGCCGGCCGCGAGGCCAACGCGTGCCAGTCGAGTGATCCGCTTCATGGTTCGAGCCTCCTTCGGTGCGACGGTGTGTCGCCGTACGAGAAGGCTCGATGTCCGCGGCTCATTCGCCATCGGTGGAATGACCGATGAGGCCTACAAAATGCGGCGCAGACGTGGGGTCGCCATGCTGGCGTGGGAGAACGCTACGGCGCCTCGACGGGAGTTCCGTGGCGCCCGAGGCCGGCGTCGAACGAATAGATCGGAACGGCGCCGGCGGCGCTCGCGGCCAGCACGATGAACGAGTCCGCAATCGGCGTTCCGGGAAGCGAGCGTGCAATGACGAGCGAGTCGATCACGTCCTGCGTGGCGTATCCGAGGGCCGCAACGTTTGTCCTCGTAAGGAGGTCGACCAGCGCATCCACGATCGCCGCCCGGGCGACCCCGTACTGGCTCCGGAGCACGTGTGCGGTTTCGACCAGCGCGATGAGCGAAACGCCGATCTCCGCATCCGACTCGAACAATGTCCGTGCGCGCGCTGCCTGTTCCGGCGGGCTACCGACGAGATACCGAACGACGACAGAGGTATCGACGCCGATCAAGGCATTCGATCCGGATCCGGCACCTCCGCGGCGGCCTCGCGAAGCGCCGGCCAGTCCTCGTTCTCCGGCCACGTCGTGACCTTGTCGAGGAGGATCCCGGCCAGCGAGCGCTGATGCGGCGCCGGCACGAACTCGACGATCAGCCTGCCGTCCTCGACGCGTTGCACCGCGAGAGCGCCCGCGTAGACGCCGAGCTCTTCGCGGATCGCCTTCTCGATCGTGATCTGTCCGCGCTCGCCGACGCTGCTTGCCATGGTGCGTATCTCCACGCGCTATCCGTACTTGCTTGCTGTCAGTATGCATACTGTCGGCGCGTAGGTCAACGCCGCAACCGGCGAAGAAGCTGTGACAGGCAACCCGTCACACACCGCGCCTAGCATTCGCTCGTGCAGTTGATCGACGGTCGGCCCGTGTACGCGGCGACCGATCTCGTGGGCTTCCTGGCGTGCAGCCATCGCTTTGCGCTCGAGCGCGCGGCGCTCGCGGGCCTGGTGAAGAAGCCGATCAGAAACGATCCGACGATCGAGACGGTCGCGAAGCGCGGCCACGCGCATGAGCAGCGATACCTGGCCGACCTGAAGGCCGCCGGCAAGGCCGTGGTCGAGGTGCCCGGGCCCGAGGACGACGACGAGCGACCGCGCGGCGAACGCCTGCGAGCCCAGGCGGCGGCGACGGAGGCCGCGATGCGGTCGGGCGCCGACGTGATCTACCAGGCGACCTTCTTCGATGGCACCTGGCTCGGGTTCGCGGACTTCCTGCTCCGGGTCGAGACGCCGAGCGATCTCGGTGCGTGGTCCTATGAGGTCGCCGACACGAAGCTGGCCCGCTCCGCGAAGGCATCCGCGATCCTGCAGGTTTGCTCCTACGTTGAGCAGCTGCACCGGGTGCAGGGCGTCGAGCCGAAGCAGCTCCACCTCGTGCTCGGCGGCAGCGCGCGCGAGACGAAGTCGTTCCCGGTGTCGGACTTCATGGCCTACTACCGGACGGTCAAGGCCGGGTTCGAGGCGGCGATGGCGGCAGGCCAGCCGGTCTACCCGGTCACCGCGACGTACCCGGAGCCGGTCGAGCACTGCGACGTCTGCAATTGGGCGGTCGACTGCAAGGCCCAGCGCCGCCGCGACGACGACCTCTCGCTGGTGGCGGGGATCACGTCCAAGCAGCGCAAGGCGCTGAAGTCGCGCGGCACGAAGACGCGGCGCGAGCTGGCCGTGCTGCAGATCGCGCCGCCGGATCGGCTCGACGGCGTGAGCCGCGAATCGTTCGACCGCATCCACGACCAGGCCGCGATCCAGGTGCGCGGCGAGGACGCGAAGCAGCCACTCAAGGAGTTCATCGAGCCCGAGTTCGACAAGGACGGCAACTTCGTCCCGGATCGAGGGTTCCTCGTCCTGCCCGAGCCGTCGCCGAATGACCTCTTCTTCGACATCGAAGGTGATCCGTTCGCGCTCGACGACGGGGTTGAGTACCTGTTCGGCGTGCTGGAGCCGGGGCGCCCGGACCCGCGCCGGCCCGGCGAGCCGATGTTCCACGAGATCTGGTCCCGCGATGGCGATGCGCGCGGCGGTGACGTGACCCGCGCGGCCGAGAAGTCCGCGTTCGAGGAGCTGGTCGACCTCCTGATCAACCGGCTCGACGCGGATCCATCGATGCACGTCTACCACTACGCGGCGTACGAGAAGACCGCGCTCGGTCGGCTGGCGCAGCGGCACGCGACGCGCGAGGAGGAGGTCGATCGCCTGCTCCGGGGCCGCGTGCTGGTTGACCTCTATCGCGTGGTGAAGCAGGGCCTGATCGCGAGCGTTGAGAGCTACTCGATCAAGCGCCTCGAGGGGCTGTACGAGTTCGTGCGCGAGCAGGACCTCAAGAGCGCGGGCTCGAGCATCGTGGCGTTCGAGGCGTGGCTGGACGGCGGCGCGGCCGAGAACGGCGACGTCGGCGAGGCGATCCTCCACCAGATCGCCGAGTACAACCGCGACGACGTCCTCTCGAACTGGAAGCTCCGCGACTGGCTGGAGCGGTGCCGGCTCGAGCTTGCCGCCGAGCTCGGGCGCGAGATCCCGCGACCCGCCATCGAGCCGAATGCGGAGAAGGCGCAGGAGCTCACCGACGAGCAGCGGCTGGTGGCTGACCTCGTCCGGCGGCTCACCACCGGGTTGCCAGCGGATGCCGACTCGTGGTCGGAGACCGAGCACGCTCGGTGGCTGCTCGCCCAGCTGCTCGATTTCCACCGCCGCGAGGACAAGGCCTTCTGGTGGCGCTTCTTCGAGCTGGCCCAGAAGACCGACGAGGAGCTCGTCGACGAACGGGAGACGCTCGGCAAGCTGCAATTCGTTGCGGATCTTGGACCGTGGAAGCACAGCATCCTCGAGCAGTACAGCTTCCCGATCCAGGATCACGCGCTCAAGGAAGGGCGTCCCGTCGTCAACCCGGAGACGGTGAAGGAGTTCTTCACGAGATCCGTCGGGACAGTCCACGAGATCGACGAGCTGAACCTCACCGTCACGCTGCGACGGAGCAAGGAGCAGCAGCAGCTGCCGCGGCCGCAGGCCCTGATCCCGGTCGACACGATCGGCACGGACGAGCTGCGCGCCGCGCTGCAGCGGATCGCACGCTGGGTGATCGACTACGGGGTCGATGGCGGGCGCGACGCATTCCGCGCGGATTACCGCGCGGCCCGCGACCTGCTGCTTCGGCGCCCGCCGCGAGGCGTCGGCGCTGGCCCATTGCGCCTCCCGGGCAGCGACGAGACGCCGAAGGACGCGGCCGTCCGTCTCGGGAAGCTGCTGGACCACGGGACGCTGGCCATCCAGGGCCCGCCGGGTAGCGGCAAGACCTTCACCGCGGCGCACATGATCGTGGCGCTCGTGAAGTCCGGGAAGCGAGTCGGCGTCACGGCGAACAGCCACAAGGTCATCGGCAACGCGCTCAACGCGATCGACAAGGCGGCGCGGAAGCAGAAGGTCAACGTGCGGATCGGGCAGCGGCACGCAAACGATGAGAAGCCGACGTCACCGATCGCTCGCCCGCTCGCGACGAACGCCGAGGCGCGCGAGGCGCTCATGACCCGCGAGGTCGACGTCGTCGGTGGTACCGCGTGGCTGTGGTCCCGTGCGGACATGGAGGGCACGATCGACGTCCTGTTCGTCGACGAGGCGGGCCAGTTCTCGCTGGCAAGTGCGCTCGCCGTGTCGACCGCCGCGTCGTCGCTCGTCCTGCTCGGCGATCCGCAGCAGCTCGAGCAGCCGCTCCAGGGCTCGCATCCACCCGGCGCGGAGCGGAGCGCGCTCGGCCACGTGCTCGGGACGGAGCCGGTCATCGACCCGGCGAACGGCCTGTTCCTCGAGGACACGTGGCGGCTCCATCCGGACATCGCCGCGTACACGTCCGAGGTGTTCTACGCGGGCCAGCTCGGCTACGACCGGTCTGTGGAAGGCAACGCGCTCGCCGGCATCGCGCCGGCAACCGGGACCGGCGTGCGCTGGGCGCCGGTGGTCCACGGCGGCGATCCACGCGAGTCCATCGAGGAGGCGACGTTCATCGCGTCATTGATCCGGGAGCTCGTCGACGGCGGCGCGACGTACACGGACAGCGAGGTCACGGACGCACCGATCACCCCGGACAAGATCGTGGTCGTCGCCCCGTACAACGCGCATGTCGAGCGGATCCAGGAGACGCTGGATCAAGCCGGGCTGCCAACGGACCGGGTGGGGACCGTGGACAAGTTCCAGGGCCAGGAAGCGCCGATCTCGATCTACTCGATGGCCACGCCCACGCCCGAGGAGGCGCCACGGGGCATGGAGTTCCTCTACTCGCTCAACCGGCTGAACGTTGCGACATCGCGCGCCAAGTGCGTGGCGATCGTGGTCGCCTCACCGGACTTGATCAGGGTGACGTGCCATACCCCGCGGCAGATGCAGCTCGCGAATGCGTTGTGCCGCTTCGTCGAGGTCGCGGAGGGCCGCGGGCCCGCGCCGGCCGGCCTCGGGCCGACGCGCGCTGCGCCGGCGCGGGAGGAGCCCCCGCTCCCGCCCGCACCCGGACCCGAAGCCGAACTCACGGCAGCCGGCCCCACGACCGGCGATCAACTCAGCTGGCTGGGGTAGCTCCCGGCGGCACGGAGATTGGCTTGAACGCAACCGCGGCGATCGTGTACTCGTCGTCGACGGCATTCGGGATGGGATCGACGTCGATGCGTTGCGGGAAGCCCCAGTCGGGGTCGTACATCACCGCAAGCGCCTGGTCGGCCGGGAGCGCGTGAACGAGGGCGAACAGCTCCGGGATGGTCTTCGGCAGGTCCTTCACCTCGGCCGGGTCCACGGGAACGCGACTCACCGTCACCTGGCTCACCACACCATCGACCACCGTCACTCGATACGTGGGCATGTCTGGGCAGAAGCACGACTTCGTGAGCGAGAACTCATAGTCCGTGATGCCCTTCGAGTTCCAGACCTGCTGTTGAACGCCCAGGGCCTCGCGGGCGAGCTCTTGCTGCGTCGGCGATGCGTTCGGGAAGAGGGTCGAGCCGCAGGCACCCGCGGAGACTGCGAGGACGATTCCGAGGACGACCATGCGTGGTCTGCCGATCGCCGACGGCGAGGCTCGCGGCGCTCGCTGGTGTCCCGAATCCGCAGTGCGTTGACTCACAGTCAACATTTTCGCGGTTTCGCTGTCGCCGACGGCGCTTCGAGGCCATTCCAGTGACTGGCAGTCAACAAAACGGCGGTTTCGGACTGGTTCGGGCCGAAGTGCGGGCCGCAACTGCCGGGAACTCGAGAAATGTTGACTGACAGTCAACGGTGGCCATGGGAGACGCGCAGCCGATGTGGAGGGCGAGGCGAGGGCGTTGGGCTGAACGCGGGCGGAAACTGATGGCGCCGGCCACGCCGTCCGCAGTGGGTCGCTCACTACGAACAGGCGATGGCCGGCACCATGGAAGCGAACGGCGCGAGCCCCGTGGAGGCCCGCGCCGTGGGTGAATTCGGTGTTCGGTGTCGGAGGCCCCGATCCGATACGGCTCAGGCGATCGTTACGCCGGCTCCCGCCGGGCGATGTTCACCACCCAGAGCACGATCATCTCGAGGATCGTCCACCCGACGAGCGCTGCGACGGCCGCGATGTCCAGGATGGACCCCGAGGCCTTCAGCGCGTCGGTGTTGAAGATGCCCACGAACGGAGCCACGAAGATCTGGCTCACGTCGAGGATGAACTGGACCAGGCCATTGCCCTCGCGCGCGTTCAGCAGGAGCAGAACGATGCGCAGGACGATGAAGGTCTGGATGATCCCGAAGATCAGCGTGACGATGCGCCGCCCGACCTCCCCGCCACTCGGCGTGACGGTTGCGGTCTCGGCCACGGCAGTCGTCCGCGTGGCAGGCGCGGCGTAGACCGGGTCGGCCGGGTAGGCCGGATCGGTCTGCGTCACGGTTCGTCGTTCGACAGTCATTGATTCCCTCCAATGCGTGCCCGGCGAACCGGGAGTGCACCCAGCGTGCCCCGACTCGGGTGCACGTCGGGCCGCATTGCCTTGGTCGAACCCTTACATCGTGGTTTCGGGCGGCTCCACGTCGGGCAGCACGTCCGAACCGCCCGGCGCGATCGCGCTGGACGAGCCGTTCTCGATCCGCTCGCCGAGCCGCTGCGGCAGGTCGTCGTCCTCGGCGCCGGGGAGGCCGGAGCCCTGGTCTGCGCCCGGAAGGCGGGAATCAGGTGCGCCCTCGACGGGATCGGAACCCGCCGTCGGACGCTCGCCGATCGGCTGATCCGCGCCCTGGCTCATGAGTGGCTCGGGATTGCCGCGCTTCGGTTCGATCTCCGCGTCGTCGAGCTCATCGAAGCCGGATTGGCCGCGTCCGCCGCTCTCGGGTGGTCGCATCATGGTGGTCACCTCTTGGGCTCGGGCCCGGTTTGGGCCCCGGTTGGGCCGGCTCCTCGCCGGCGTCCGCGACCACCGTGCCGCCATCGGTGTCCCGCGCGCGCGACACGCGCGCGAGGGCAGCGCTTGCAACGCCGTTGCGCCCGACGCTGATGGGTCGCGGTGCGCCGACGCTCCATCGCGCGTCACGAAAGGCTCCTGCAACGGCGACATCGGGTCGTTTAGTCCGACCGGGAACGTCCGTGCCCCAGCATCTCCGGACACACCGTGGAAGGAGACGCAATGACAGCTTTTGTCCTGCCCAACCTGGACCAGTCGACCATCGACGAGCTCCGCAAGCGAATCCCGGACATGTCCGAGTTCGACATCCCGAAGTTCGACGTGCCGAAGCTCGAGAAGGTCGGCAAGGATGTCGGGAAGTCCGCCGATCAGGCGCTCGACAAGCTCCTGGGCCGCAACAAGATGCCGGTCTGGCCGTGGGTCGCGGGCTCGCTGGCCCTCGCCGCCATCGTCGGCGCGGTTGCCGCGTGGTTCACGTGGTTCCGGCGCCCGACGGTCGACACCCTCGTCGATGAGGAGATCGGGACGTGGGAAGCCCCCATCGGCTCGAGCTCGATCGGCACCGGTGGCGGCTCCATCGGCACCGACTACGCGAGCGACCTCGGCGGCACGCCGACCGACCAGTCGATCGACAGCCAGACCTCCAGCGCCCTCGGCACCTTCGGTGACCGAACGGCCGACGAGTATCCGGCGGCCGAGCGCTAAGTCACGTGGAAACCCTCGTCACGCTCCTCGCGGCGACGCTCGTCGGGACCGGCCTCTTCCTCTGGAGGCTGCCGGTCGGGGAATGCGCGCAATGCGTGCATTGCCAGAGCGAGAAGGCCGCGAAGGAGCGTGAGGAGGAGCAGCGGGCCTCGCGGTTCTACGGGATTCCCTACTGCCCGCTGTGCGAGAAGAACCACTACCGCGAAGAGCCGCATCGGCGGGCGTAGGGACGTCGATGACCCTCCACCACCGATCCGGACGACCAGCCCGCGCCGCGGGCGCGAATCAGGCACGTGCCGCCGGCACGGCCCGAGCCCGATCCACTCGACCTGGTCGAACCGCCGATCCCGATGTACGCCGCGAGGCGCCTGCAAGGTCGCGACGGGCTCTGACCAGCATGCGCGCTACGCCCGACCTCGACACTGACGCTCGGCTCGCGGAGCACCGTCTCGAACCCGCGCTCGACATGATCGAAGCGACCGGCGACGAAACGCCCCGTGGGACCCTCGGTCGGGGTCGATTGAGCGTCGAGGTTGGAGGAATCACCTCGGCGCTCGACGACTCTTCGGACCCCCACTTCTCCGGCGACCACATCGGCGTGCCCAATTCGGCCGAGCTGCTCGCATCCCGGGCGCTCCTGTCCGAACCATCAACCATGGTGACGATCGGAGGATCCGCAACGATGAGCCTCAATACGTTCAACCGCGTGGTTCCGTTCAATCGCATGAGTGCCGTCAGCCGCGCCGCGAACGCGACGTCGCCCGGGGCCGACACCGCTCCGTCGCCCGCTTCGATGCGGTTCATGGAGACGGGCCTCGCGCTGGTCGCGATCGCAGTCGCGCTGCTGCTCAACCTGGGCCGCTGACCGACCTTTCCTGGCCTCAGCGGCGCCGTTCGCCGCCGAACGATCGCTACCAGCAGTGATCAGGGCGCTGGCGACGGTGGCGAAATGGAGGGCGGCAACGCTGCCGCGTTGACGGGACGCTGCCTCGGCCCGTAGGTTTCGGTGATGACCGACCCGGCGGCCTTCTATGCAGCCGACAGCCTGCACGTCGAGGTCTACGACGAGCTCGGCGCCGCCACGGTCGACCGGAGCAGCCCAGCGAACGACGACCTCGCCTTCTTCCGGCGGGTGGCTGCGGAAACCGGCGGTCCGATCCTCGAGATCGGCTGTGGCACGGGCCGCGTGACCCTGCAGCTGGCCGCTGACGGGTACGAGGTCGTCGGCATGGACCTGTCCGCGCCGATGCTCCGGGTCGCCGAGCAGCGTCGTCGCGCGCTGCCGGAGGCTGACGCCGCCTGTGTGACCTTCGTCGAGGCGGACCTGGCGACGCTCGATCTCGGCCGTCGGTTCGCGCTGATCGTGGCGCCCGCACGTGTCTTCCAGTTCATGCTCACGACCGCTGCGCAACGCCAGGCGCTCGCCGCGCTCCGCCGGCATCTCACGGACGACGGGCGGCTCGTCCTCGACCTGTTCGACCCGATGCTCGACTACGTCGTTCCGGGCGAAGGCATGCCGCGCACGATGCAGCTCACGCATCCGATGACGGGCAACCGCGTCACCGTCGCCGTGACGGCACGCTGGCCTGATCCCGGCAAGCAGCTGATCGTCGAGGAATGGACGTTCCAGGAGCTCGACGCGGCCGGCGAAGCGATCCGGACCGCGCAGGAACGCCTCACGCTCCGGTGGTCACTTCGCGCCGAGATGCGGCTCCTGTTCGAGCTCGAGGGCCTCGAGGTTGAAGGCGACTACGGCGACTTCGGCGGCGGCCCGCCGGCGTACGGCCAGGAGCAGGTCTGGGTGCTGAAGCGGGCATCGCGACGGGAGAGCGCTTCCTAGACTGCAGCGAATGCGATGTGAAGCCACTCGCAAACGCCAGCTGCGGGGGTGAGTCCTTCGGCAGCGCTCGACGCCGTCCAGCCTGAGGCACAGCTGCAGCTGCCGCCGAGTCGGGTTGGCCCGGGCTTCGTCATCCGGTTCACGCTGGCGTTTATCGGCACGAGCCTCGTGTTCCAGGCGCCGATCCTGGTGACGCTGCCGTTGAAGATCAAGGCGCTCGTCGGGATCGATGCGGCGCCGGGCAGCCTCGGCCTCGTTGCGGGCATCGCTGCGCTGCTGGCGATCTTCGCCAATCCCTTCTTCGGGCGGATGAGCGACCGGACGACGTCACGCTTCGGGATGCGCCGACCCTGGTTGATCGGCGGGCTCGCGGGCGGCTCGATCGGGATCCTGGTGATCGCGCTGGCCCCGAATGTCGGCGTCGTGCTGGTCGGCTGGTGCATGGCACAGGTGTCGTTCAACGCGCTGCTCGCTGCGCAGTCGGCGGTCATGCCGGACCAGGTCCCGATCGGACAACGCGGATTCATCTCGGGACTCGTCGGCATCGCGCTGCCCATCGCCGCGGTCGCTGCAACCTTCCTCGTGAACCTGTTCACCGGCAATGAGCTCCTGATGCTCCTCGTGCCGAGCTCGATCGGTGGGTTCTTCGTCGTGCTGTTCGCGATCACGCTGCCCGACCGGCGGCTCGCCCCAGCGGCGAAGCCGGTATGGTCCCTGCGCGAGTTTGCGGGCACGTTCTACGTGGACCCGCGATCGAACCCGGATTTCGTCTGGGCGTTCGTCAGCCGGTTCCTCCTCGTCTTCGCGTATGCGTTCCTTGTCACCTACCAGGCCTACTACCTGCTCCAGAAGATCGGCAGCGCCGAGGCTGACGTGCCGAACCAGATCTTCCTCGGCACGCTCGTCCAGGCCGCGCTGCTGATCGCCGCGTCGCTCGTCGCCGGCCGCCTCACGGATCGGACGGGCCGGCGGAAGGTCTTCGTGTTCTCGGCGGCGGTGGTCTATGGCCTCGCGCTGTTCGTGCTTGCGGGCGCGACGAACTTCAGCGGCTTCATCGTGGGGATGGCCGTCAGTGGCCTCGGGTTCGGCATGTACTTCGCGGTCGACCTCGCGCTCGTTCTCGACGTGCTGCCCGACCGGCAGAACGCGGCGAAGAACCTGGGCGTGTTCAACATGGCGAGCGCCATCCCCTTCTCGCTGGCTCCGGCGATCGCCCCGGCAATCCTGGCCGCCGGGGGCGGCAGCTACGGTGTGCTGTACATGGCCGCCGGCGTGAGTGCCGTGCTCGGCGCACTTGCCATCACGCGAGTCAAGGGCGTTCGGTGACCGTCCCGCTCCTCGAGACGAAGTTCCACGTCCCCGCACCGCTGCCCGGTCGGGTGGACCGCCTCCGGCTCAGCGAGCAGCTGATCAAGGGCGCGCAGGGCACGCTGACGCTCGTGTCTGCGCCGGCCGGATTCGGGAAGTCCACGCTTCTCGCCGAGCTCGCGACCAATGCCGGAACACGGCCTGTCGCGTGGCTGTCGCTCGACGCCGCCGACAACGATCCGGCGACCTTCTGGGCGCACGCCGTCGCAGCGATCGATCGCGCCCGACCGGGAGCCGGCGCCGCCGCCCGCTCGATCCTCGACGCCTCTCCCACGGCGATCGACGCCGCGCTCGCTGCGCTCGTCAACACGCTCGCGACATTGGACGATGCGCTTGTCGTCGTCCTCGACGACGTCCATGTGATCGAATCACCGGCGATCCACGGGCAGCTCGCATGGCTCCTCGAGCACCTGCCGGCCAGCGCACACCTGGTCATGGGTACCCGCTCGGATCCACCGATCCCGCTGGCTCGACTGCGTGCTCGTGGTGCGCTCGCCGAGATCCGCGCAGCAGACCTGCGGTTCTCCGGCGATGAAGCTGCCCGGTTCTTCGGAGAGACGATGGGGCTCGCCCTCACCGAGCCGGACGTCGCGGCGCTCGAGGCTCGGACCGAGGGCTGGATCGCGGCCTTGCAGCTCGCGGCGCTGTCGATCCGGGGCCGCGCCGACGCCCATGCGTTCATCGAAGCGTTCGCGGGCGACGACCGGCATGTCGTCGACTACCTGGTCGAGGAGGTGCTTCGCCGGCAATCGTCGGCGACGCGCGAGTTCCTGCTCGCGACGTCGGTCCTCGACCGCCTGTCGGGGCCGCTTGCCGACGCGCTCACCGGCCGGACCGATGGCCGGTCGACCCTCGAAGGCCTCGATCGAGCCAACCTCTTCCTCGTCGCGCTCGACGACCAGCGTCGGTGGTATCGCTATCACCACCTGTTCGGCGGCGTGCTCCGTGCGTATCTCGCGGCGGAGCAGCCGGAACAGATCCCGGTGCTGCACGAGCGGGCGGCGCGCTGGTTCCAGCAGCAGGGCGACGTCGAGCAGGCCATCCCGCACGCGTTCGACGCCGGAGCGTTCGCCCTCGCCGCCGAGCTCCTCGAGCTGATCGTCCCGACGATGCGTCAGCTTCGGCGCGAAGAGGCGCTGCGCCGGTGGATCGCCCGGATCCCCCGGACCCTCCTCGACCGTCGTCCGGTGTTGCTCGTCGAATATGCGGGAACGCTGTTGTCGCTCGGCGAGGTGGACCACGTCGAGGAGCTGCTCGACCGCGCCGAGCATGTCGACGGGCCGATCGTCGTCGTGGACCAGGACGTGTACGAGCACCTGCCTGCGTTCATCGCGCTGTATCGGGCGGCCGTGGCGCGGTTCCAGGACGATCGAGAGGAACATCTCGCCCGGGCGCGGCGCGTGCTCGAGGTCGCTACCGAGGACGACCATCTGAACCGCGGCGGCGCCTACGCATTCCTTGGCCTCGCGCATTGGGAGTCGGGGGAGCTCGACCTCGCCGAGCACTGGTACGGCAAGGGCATGGCCAATCTCGCGAAGATCGGCTGGACGTCCGACACCGTCGGCGGCGCCATCACGACGGCCGAGATCCGCCTCGCCCAGGGCCGGCTGACCGACGCGTTGCACCTCTTCGAGGAGGGCTTGGCGGTCGCGACACGCGGCGGTGAGCCGTTCCTGCGCGGGGCCGCCGACATGCAGGCGGGGGTCGCCGAGGTGCGATTCCAGCGCAATGACCTCCGCGGGGCCGACGAGGCCCTGCGCCACAGCCTTCGGCTCGGCGAGGCCATGGGCTTCCCGCGGTTCCCCCATCGGGTTCGCGTCCTCGAGGCCCGGATGCTCCAGGCGCGCGGTGACATCGATGGCGCGGTCGCGCTCCTGGACGAGGCGGAACGACGATACGTCCCGGACTTCCAGCCGAACCTCCGTCCGATCGCCGCGCAACGTGCCGCGATCCAGCTCGCGCACGGGCGCCTCGTGGAGGCGCGTCGCTGGGCCGCGGAGGCCGGCGTCACGACGGACGAACCCGTCACCTTCCTCCGGGAACACGAGCTGCTCGGCCTCACGCGGCTGCTCGTCGTGGATGCGCCCGCGAAGGCCCTGCCGCTGGCGCGGCGGCTACTCGCGGCAGCGGCGGCGGGCGGGCGCAACGGCAGCGTGCTCGAGATCCTCGCCGTGACCGCGCTCGCGCAGCAGGCTGCCGGTGACGTGGCCGCCGCCGCCGCCTCGATGGATCGCGCCGTGGCGATCGCGGAGCCGGAGGGCTATGTCCGCGTCTTCCTCGACGAAGGGCCCGCGATGGTGGCGCTGCTCCGGGTCGTCACGAAGCGGCGCGGCGCGGCTCCATACCTCGCGGGCCTGCTCCGGGCGGCGACGGGCAGCCGGGATGTGCCGCGACCCTCGACCGGGCTCGTGGAGCCGTTGAGCGAGCGCGAGCTCGAGGTCCTCCGCCTGCTCCGCAGCGAGCTGAGCGGGCCTGAGATGGCCAGCGAGCTCGTGGTGTCGCTCAACACGCTCCGAACCCACACGAAGAACATCTACGCGAAGCTCGGGGTCACGAGCAGGCTTGCTGCGCTCCGGCGCGCCGAGGAGCTGCACCTCCTGTAGTTCGTGCGCCCGCGCCGGTCCGGCCCCAATCACCAGAAGAAATCACCACACATGGTGATGCCCGATCACCACGTCCGCTCCGAGTCTCCGTTCGAAGCAGCCCGCCACCCAGGCAGGCCCGACGAAAGGAGCGGAATGAGCGGCAGGAACCCTGGTCTGGCCAGCTCCAGCGGCTACCAGATCAGGACGAAGGGGCACATCAGCGACCACTGGTCCGACTGGTTCGAGGGCATGACCCTCGTCCACGACACCGACGGGACAACCGTCATCTGTTGCCCGTCCATCGACCAGGCCGCGCTCCACGGCCTCCTCACCAAGGTTCGCGACCTTGGCCTCCAGCTGATCTCCGTGACCCCGATGGGCGCGTTCTGCGCGGCCCTCCTGGAGGAACGGACCAATGCCAACCCCACCACCTGAAGGAGCTCGATCTCATGGAGCGTTCACGATGACCTCGTTCCGCAAGACCGCCCTTGCCGGCGGCCTCCTCTACCTGCTGACCTTCATCGGGTCGATCCCGGCGGCGATCCTCGTCGCACCGGCGCTCGAGCCCGGCTATGTGACCGGCGCCGGCATGGACACCCAGATCGCCCTGGGCGCCATCGGCGAGCTCATGAACGTGTTCGGCTGCTTCTTCTGCGGCGTCGCGTTCTTCGCGGTGATCCGACGCGTCCATGAAGGGCTCGCGATCGGGTACTTCGCCACCCGCATGTTCGAAGCCGCGACCATCGCGGTCGGCGTCCTGTGCGTCCTGGCCGTGGTCACGCTGCGCCAGCAGGGTGCTGCCGACGGCGGCGCCCAGGCGCTGTCACCGGTCGCCGATGCCCTGGTGGCCGTGCGCCACTGGGCGATGGTGATCGGTTCCAACATGGCTCCGTGGAATGCCCTGATGCTGGGCACCGCCCTGTACCGCGCCCGGCTGGTCCCGCGGGCGATCCCCGCGCTCGGCCTCGTCGGCGCGCCGCTGCTCATCGCATTCGTGATCGGGAACATCCTCGGCATCGCCCAGCCCGGCACGATCTTCCACGCCGTCGCGGTCTTCCCGTTCTTCACCTGGGAGCTCGTCCTCGGGCTGTGGCTGACCTTCAAGGGCTTCAACGAGTCGTCGCCGATCGCGATCGCCGAGCGCGCCGAGCGCGCGGCGATGACCGGCACGACGAGCTCGCGGGTCGCCGTTGCGGCCGAGGCAGGTGCGGCGTGAGCACGACGACCCACGCGGCGCCCCAGCCGCCGGCACGACCCCTCATCCGGACGTTCTGGGCGCTCCACAAGGCGCTGTTCCGATTGACGGGCGGCCGCGTCGGCCTTCGAACGCCGAGGCAGGGTGCCAACTTCGGGATGGGCAGGCTCCATACGGTGGGGCGGCGGTCCGGCAAGTCGCGCATCGCGATGATTGGCTACTACCCCGACGGGGAGCGCCTGATCACGCTCGCGATGAACGGCTGGGGCGAGGCGGAGCCTGCCTGGTGGCTCAACCTCCAGGCCAACCCCGTCGCGACCATCGACCTTGCCGAGGGACCGCGCCGGGTCCGCGCTCGTGCGGCGCAGGGCGCTGAACGAGATCGACTCTGGATGCAGTTCCGGGAGTACCCGGGCTGGGGCAGCGACATCGCGGCACTCGCGACGCGACGCCCCGGCGAAACCTCGATCGTCGTCCTGGAACCGGTCGCTCGCGACCAGAAGGCAGAGGTCACCCGATGACGGACATCGCCTATGCCGGCACCGCGCAGGCCGCGGCGCCTGCGCGAACAGGCCGCCGCCTCCGCCGCCGCCACCTCTGGCTCATCCCGGGACTCGCGATCGCGGTGTTCGGGAACGAGCTCGGGAAGGCACACGACGTCGGGATCCTGTCGCTCATCGCGTTCGGGATCACACCCGATCTGCCGCGTTTGCTGCGGTATCTCGGGAAGCGCCCGGCGTCTGTCGCGACGAGGATCAGCAACCTCCTCCATCACCCGCTGGTCGCCTTCGCCGCGTTCGCCGTCGCGGCGGCCGGCGCGGCCAACGACCTGATCCCGGTCGTGGTGCTGGTCGCCACGGTCATCTGGGTCAGCCACATCGTCATCGGCTGGGCTGTGGGCGATGGCATCCGGGAGGTGGCGCGGTGACCGACCCCGTCCGCCTCGTCCTCTCGATCATTGCCATGGGCGCCGCAGGTGCGGCGCTCATGGACGTCTGGAGCTTCGCCCTGCGCAGGATCTGGAAGGTGCCGACGCTCGACTACGCCATGCTCGGGCGGTGGGCCGGGCACGTCGCCCGCGGCCGCCTCGTCCACGAGCGGATCGCCGCGTCGGCGCCCGTCGCGGGCGAGCGCGCGATCGGCTGGGTGGCGCACTACTCGATCGGCATCGCGTTCGCCATCCCGGTGGTCGTCCTCGGCGGCACCGGCTGGCTGACGCATCCGACCATCGCGCCGGCGATGAGCGTCGCCCTGGTCACGGTGCTCGCGCCGTGGCTGGTCATGCAGCCGGGGATGGGGCTTGGCTTCGCGGCCTCGCGTTCGCCGCGACCGGGCGCAACTCGGCTCCGCAACCTGGCGACGCACTCGGTCTACGGGCTCGGCATGTACGCGACCGCTGCCGTGCTGGCCGCGCTCTGAGGCGCCTGGACCTGGCGCGGCCCTACCGCAGATGCGTCGCCTTCGAGCGCCGCTTCGGCAGGAGCGCGAGCGGGACGACCGGCAGCAGCGGCAGGCCGAGCAGCACCGCGAGCGTGCCGTCGGTGGGCGCCTGCGTCGGCTCCGGCGAAGCCGGCGCCTGCTGGTTGGGCGGCGGTGGGAGCGTGGCCGGCGGCTGGGTCGGCTTGCCGTGGCCTCCGCCCCCGCCGTTGCCGCCACCGCCGCCGGGGCCGCCGCTCGGGTTGGGCGTCGGCTTCGGCTGGCACGGACCGATGAGTGGCCCGCCCCACGTGCGCTGGCCGAACCAGTAGGCGATCGTGGACCCGTACGGGCCCTTCGTGCCGGTGCCGTGGCGGGCGCGGCTGACCCACGCCTCGACGTCCTTCTTCCACGACGATGGCCCGAATTCCGCCTGCGCGGGATCGACCGCCCACGAGCCGCACGAGCGGGAGTACAGGAGCCCGGCCTGGTCGATCTCCTTCTTGGCGCCCGGCTCGGTGCCCTTGATGAACCATTCGGTGATCGTCTGGCGGGTCCACGGACCTGGCTTGCCGCCGGACCAGCGATCGATCTTCGCTTCGACCACGCCCTTGGGCGGCTGGAACGACGCCACGGGCATGTCCTTCGAGTAGTCGCGCAGGAACGCGTGCCACACCTGGCCGGCGGTCGTGAGCGACGTGCCGTGCTTTGGCGTCGATGGCGCGGAGTGGTCGGAGTTGCCCATCCACACGCCGACGGCGATCCCGGGCTCCGATGGATCCTCCGGGGGGGCCAGGTAGCCGTAGGTCGAGAAGTCGCGGCGGGAATCCGCGGTGCCCGTCTTCGCGGCGGCCGGGCGGCGCTTCCCGTCGGGCCCGTTCTTGATGGCGAGCGTCTGCGACCAGAAGCGGTTCTGCGTCGGGTCGGTGTTGCCGGCGAGGACGTCGCTGATCAGGAACGCGGCCTCGGGCGAGATCGCCTTGCTCGCGACGGATGACGGGTCGGGCGCCGTGAAGACGTTCTTGCCGTCGGGGCCGGTGATCGAGAGGATCATCCGCGTCGGCACGTGCACGCCGCCGTTGGCGAGGGAGCCGTAGGCCGACACGAGGTCGATCGGTCGCGTCTCGACCGTTCCGATCGCGCCGGCAAGGCCCGCCTGGAGGAATGCGGTCTTGCCGCCTTCGAACTGGAGGCCGAGCTGCGCCGCGATGTCGGCGACCGGCTCGTTGCCGACTCGCTGGAGCGCGCGGATCGCGGGCAGGTTCAGCGACTGCTGGACCGCGCCGCGCACGAGCACGGGGCCACGCTCGAGCGAGTCCGCGTCCTTCGGCGACCAGCCGCCGCCGAAGTTGGTCGAGATGTCGAGGAGGAGCGAACCCGGCGTCAGCTTGTGCGTCTCGAACGCGGAGGCGTACAGGACGGCCTTGAAGGCCGACCCGGGCTGGCGCCAGGCTGATGCCGCATCGTGCTGTGGCGCGAACTTCGAGCTCGCGAGGTCATCCCGGTAGTAGGCGGCGGACCCGACATACGTGAGGACATCGCCGGTCCGATAGTCGACCGCGACGAGCGCCCCGTTGTGGACGTCCGTGCCGCGCAACGCCGTGATCCAGCGCCGGTCGGACTTCGAGAAGTCCATCGCGTCGAGCGCCTTCGCGGCGTCGGACTTGGACAGGTTCGGGATGACCGCCGCGCCGTACATGTAGCGCTCGCCGAGCTGCTGACCCGTCCAGTCCAGCGTCGTGATGACCTTGTATCCGCCGGTCTCGACCGCGCTGATGCCGCCGAGCATCTGCGCCAGCTGGTCGCGAACGGCCCACGAGAAGTGGGGCGCCTTCATGATGATCGGCTGGGGGCCCTTGAGGATCACCGGCTCAGCGAGCGCCTTCGTGATCTGGGCGGCAGTGAGCGGCGAGCCCTTCGTCGCCTGCCAGTTGCTCAGGATGTAGTTGCGACGCACGACAGCGGCCGCGTCGTCGGGCACGACGTACTCGCCGTCGCCGTTCTTGACCGCATACCGGTACGGGTCATAGGTCGACGGCGACTTGGGCAGGCCCGCGAGGAGTGCCGCCTGTGCCGGCGTGAGCTTCGAAAGGTCATCGACCCCGAAGTACACGCGCGCCGCCGCGGCGATCCCGTACGCCTCGTGGCCGTAGTAGATCTCGTTGAGGTACGAGGTGATGATCTTTTCCTTGCCCGCCTCGCCGGGGAACGCGGAGGTCAGGCGTGACGCCTGGATGATCTCCAGGACCTTGCGCAGGTACTTGTCGCTGCCGTTCAGGACCTCCTGCGGCAGCAGGCGCGCGCGCACGAGCTGCTGCGTGATCGTGGACGCGCCGCGCTCACCGGAGTCGCCCTGGGCGTTCTGCACGGCGGCGGCAACGATGGCTGCCGGGTCGTACCCATCGTTCGTCCAGAAGCTTCGATCCTCGGCCGTGGTCGTGGCATCGAGGACCAGCGTCGGGACCTGCTCGTAGGAGACGACGCGCCGGTTCTGCTGCTGGAACCGGGCGAGCTCGACGGTGCCGGTGCGGTCGTAGATGATCGTCGGCTGGTTGAACGTGAGAGAGTCGAGCGCCGCCGGATCGGGCAGGCCGTTCGACATCGCCCGGATGACGCCAACCCCGACGGCGACGGCAATCCCGCCCGTGGCCGCGCCCACGACGACGATGGCCAGCATGATCCCGAGGAAGACCTTCCCGAAGGGCGCGCGCCGGGGCTTGTTGCGCGCGGCGGCACGCTCGGCCAGCACGGCCCGAGTGCGCGGCGCGAGGCGGAGGTTTGTGCGACGGCTGGGCAGCCGCCGCATCGATCCAGACAAGCTCTTCTCTAGTGCTCGATACGGCCGGTCGTCACCAGCGACTTGATGAAGCGGAGGTGGTCGAGCTCCGGACCGGTCCATCCGGTCCTGGCGGGCTTGAGACCCAGCGCGATGGCGGCGAGGTTGCCCGCCTCGAGGAACGTCCAGCCGCCCGACTGCAGGCGCCAGATCAGCGCGCGGGTCGTGCCGGGGTCCGTTGCGACCGCGGCGGTCGCGGCAGCGGCGGCGTCCGCGGCGGCGGTTGCCCGCTGCCTGGCCGTCCCGTGCCCCACCCCGTGGCCCATCGCGTGTCTCATGGCGCCGAGGCTACGTTCCGGACCACTTCGGGCGGTCGCCGCTGCGGGGCCGGGGTCATTGCAGTCCGCTGACACGGCGGGGGTCGTGGTGCCGGGACGCCCCATGCCCCAAGGCCCGGTGATGGGGATGCAACGCGAGCCTCGCCCGTCTTCGGCATCATCCCGCCGATGACGCAGGAGCTGACCTCCGACATGGCGGCGAAGCGCGCGACCAGCGCCGCCGGCGCCACCCGCGAGCTGCCCCCGCCGAACCCGACCATCGTCCCCGCCACCGACCTCGGCGGCGTCGGCGTCCTGAAGCACGGGAACCTGTACCTGCTGTCGGATGCGTTCGGCGACATCCACCCGGATTCGCGCGGCCTCGGCCTCTATGACCTCGATACGCGCGTCCTCTCGGTCGCCGTGCTGCGGATCAACGGCGTGCGCCCGACGCTGCTCCGCGCGCAGACCGCGGCGAGCCACGTCTCGACCATCCAGCTGACGAACCCCGAGCTGCGCCGCGACCCGGGCATCAAGCAGGCGGCCGAAGAGGCCACCGCGATGCGTGCCATCTCGGTGATGCGCCGGCGGTGGATCGCGGGCGGGCTCGCGGAGCGCATCGAGGTCACGAACTACTCGGCATCGCGCCAGGAGGTCCGCCTCGACATGGAGCTCGATGCGGACATGGCCGACATCTTCGAGGTCCGTGGCCGCATCCGGCCGAAGCGCGGCACGTACCAGCCGACCGAGGCGACGAACGAGCGCGTCGTGTTCGCCTATGAGGGCCTCGACGGCCTCGTGCGCAGGACGACCGTCACGTTCTCGCCCGCCGAGGTCGTGGCGAGCGAGCGCAAGGAGGGCGACGGCGCCGGCGGCGAGGGATCCGTCCGCGTGAGCTGGACGATCCAGGTCGAATCGGGCGGCAAGGCATCGGTGAGCTGGCAGGTCGCGACGTCGCTGATCCCCGGACCTGGCGGCGCGCACCCGTCGGAGGAGACGCCCGCGAAGCTGGCGCGTTCCGTGACCGCGGGCAAGACCGGAGAAGGCATCGGCGACCCCGCGGCCGCGGAAGCCGAATACGGATCATGGAACGAGCGCTGCGCGCGCATCCGCTCCGACGGCGAGCTCCTGGATCTCGCGGTCAATCGATCGATCGCGGACCTGCGCCTCCTGCGCAACGACGGCCCGATCCACGGCGAGCACTACGTCGCGGCCGGGATCCCGTGGTTCACGACGCTGTTCGGGCGCGACAGCATCATCACGTCGCTCGAGGTCCTGCCATTCATGCCGGACGTCGCGCGCGAGACACTGAAGGTGCTCGCGGACTGGCAGGCGACCGAGGTCGATGTCGACCGGGACATGGAGCCCGGCAAGATCCTCCACGAGCTCCGCGTCGGCGAGCTGGCACGGACCGGCGAGCTGCCGCATCGACCGTATTACGGCTCGATCGACTCGACTCCGCTGTGGCTCGTGCTGTTCGACGAGACGTATCGATGGACGGGCGATCTCGACTTCGTGCGCTCGCTGTGGCCGAATGCCCTCGCCGCGCTGCGCTGGATCGACGAGTACGGCGATCGCGACGGGGACGGCTTCGTCGAGTACGAGCGCGGCGCTGCCTGGGGCCTCCTGAACCAGGGCTGGAAGGACTCCGGCGATGCCATCCGCCACGTCAACGGCGACCTGGCCGTGGCGCCGATCGCCCTGTGCGAGGTCCAGGGCTACGTGTACGACGCGAAGCGGCGGCTGTCGTCCCTCGCGGCTGTGCTCGGCGAGGACGAGCTCTCGAAGAAGCTCGCGCGCGAGGCGGACGAGCTCTTCAAGCGCTTCAACGAGGCGTTCTGGTCGGACGAGGTCGGGTTCTACGCGATCGCGCTCGACCGCGACAAGAAGCCGGTGCTCACGATCACGTCGAACCCGGGGCAGGCGCTGTGGAGCGGGATCATCCCGCCCTCGCGCGTCGATGCCGTCGTCGAGAAGCTGCTGGATCCGTCCATGGACTGCGGCTGGGGCATTCGGACCTACGCGTCCGGGCAGCCCGGGTTCAACCCGGTCGGCTACCACACGGGCTCGGTGTGGCCGCACGACAACGCGCTCATCGCGGCGGGCATGAAGCGGATGGGTCGCCACGATGCGGCCGACCGGGTCGCGTCGCGGATCTTCGAGGCGGCGCAGCGCTCACCCGATTTCCGCCTGCCGGAGCTCTTCTGCGGCTTCGAACGCGGCCTGTCGGACATGCCGGTTCCCTATCCCGTGGCGTGCTCGCCGCAGGCCTGGTCAGCCGCGACGCCGCTCTCCCTGCTCCAGACGATGCTCGGAATGCGTGCCGAAGCGGCGCACGATCGCCTCGAGCTGGATCGGCCGCACCTGCCCGCGTGGCTCGGCAAGGTGACGGTGCATGAGCTCCGCGTCGGCCAGCGCCAGGTTGATCTCCTGTTCCACCGTTGGCGCGGCAACACGACCTCCGCCGAGGTCCTCCGACGAGACGGTCCGCTGGAGCTCGTCATCCGCGTCTGACGACAGGGCCGCCGGCCGGGCGGCCCGCGCTCGCTGATCGGGACCGTCAAGAGGATTGCAATGCCTCGCTGCCCGGCTTTTGTCCGCGGTCTCACGTCCGGAGACGACAGTGGGCCCAGTCCTGAAAGGGACGGTTGACAAGTCGCAGGGATGGAGGCTCATCCATGAGCATCATTGCGTGGATCGTGCTCGGCGCGATCGCCGGCTATCTGGCCGGGTTCCTCGTCCGCGGTGACGAGGGTATGGGTGTCATCGGGCACATCGTGCTCGGCATCGTGGGCGCCCTGGTTGGCGGGTTCCTCGCCGGGGTCCTGTTCCACACCGACCCCATCGACGGGCCGCTCGATCTCAGCTCGATCGTCACCGCCGTCATCGGTGCCGTGATCGTGGTCGTGGCGTGGAATGCGCTCACCGGCCGCACGCGGACCGGCCGCGGGATGGTCTAAGAGCACAGCACAACGCCCGGCGCGGCCGGGCACACCAACGGCGACGCCCACCGGACCACATCCGGTGGGCGTCCTGTTTGTCCGGGCCATTGAACCGGCCCCCAAATCCCGATTGGAGGACCACGTGAGCCACATCAGCGAATCGATCGTCGTCGATGTCCCGGTGAAGGTCGCGTACGACCAGTGGACGCAGTTCGAGTCGTTCCCGCAGTTCATGGAAGGCATCGACCGCGTCGTGCAGGTCGACGACACGACGGTCGATTGGACCGCCACGATCGCCGGCAAGACCAAGCAGTGGCGCGCACGGATCACCGACCAGCAGCCCGACGAGCTCGTCGCCTGGCGCTCGATCGACGGCGCTCGGAACGACGGCAGCGTCTCGTTCGACAGCCTCGGCGCCAACAGCACGCGGGTCACGCTCGATCTCGACGTCGAGCCCGATGGCGCGATCGAATCCGTCGGCGACGCCCTGGGCGTCGTGGAGGGCCGCGTGCGCGGCGATCTCGAGCGCTTCAAGGAGTTCATCGAGAACCGCCAGGTCGCCACGGGGGCGTGGCGCGGCGAGGTCGAGGGCGGTCAGTCGAGCGGCGCCGATCCCGGCCCCGGCTCATCGACCGGCTCCGGCCAGTTCACGAGCTACGACGAGATCCGCCGGGGCGGCGGGACGGAGTAGCGGGCGGGCCTCGCGCGCGGGCATCGCCCCCGGGCCGTCGCGCGCGGCTCGGTTCGGGCTCGGCGCCCGGCTAGGTTCGTGCTCGGAGCCGCGGCTTCGCCTCGGCAGGCGCCCAAATCGATGCACGTCGCCGCATATTCCGGGCCGCCGGGCGGTGCGATGCGACTGCAATGTGGTTCGGAGGGCCGTTGGCGCGCCTTGAGGGCGGCAGGCGCAGAGTCAACCTGACGCGGCGATCCCGCATCGCCACGTTCCTCCCAGGGACCCGGCCCGCCCGGCTGGTTCCCCACCCTCCTCCCGACCGTCCGGGTCCGCCCGGACGGTCGGTTTGATTCCCGGCTTCCTGGCCCCGCAATGCCACTGATTACTGCTGTCATCAGTACGGATCGGCCAAACGGACGGGGGGAGCGGCCCGCAGGCGGCCGGCGGGTCGCTTGCGCGCCGCCGCTACTGCTGGTGTCGATATTCCGTGGTCCAAGCCATCGCGGCTGGCAGCGAAGCGCGTCGTAACGGGCCTGCTACTGATGGCAGCAATACTTCGGCCGTCTGCGCGCCGAAGACCGCGGCGCGAACGAGGGCCCGGGCCAGTGGCGCGGGCCACGAGAAAGCGCCCGGGCCGGTGGCGCGGGCCACGAGAAAGCGCCCGGGCCGATGGCCCGGGCGCGGTAGGTGGGTTGCCGCCGGCGCCGGGCCGGCGAGGGATCAGCTCGCGGCGGAGCCGGAGCGCGTGGTACGCGAGGAGCCGGTGCCGCGGCGGTCGGCCATCACGAAGCCCGTGATTGCCACCGGGATCAGCGACAGGGCGATGAGCAGGCGGTTCGCGCCGCCCAGGAGCATGCCGATCGCGAGGCCGAGCGACAGCGTGACGCCTGCCGTGACGCGCTCGTCCGAGCTCGTGTCGATCATGCGGTAGAGATCGTCGATGGCGCCGCGGGAGGCGCGCGCCACCTGCGGAACCTGGTGGCTCACGCCCTGCAGCGCACCGCGGACCTGGTCGGCCGCAACGGCGACGGTGTTACGCGCGTCGGCCTCGGCCTCGGCGGTGCTCTTGGTGGTGCGTGTGGTGGTCGTCGATTCGGACGTCATGGTTTCGATCCTCCTGCTGGTGCGGCCACGCGGCCGCGTCGAACCCGGGCGGCGCCACGGCCACCCGGCAAGCGCGCGGCGCGGACGCCACGCATGGCAAACGCGGCCCGAAGACCACGTGTCTCCAACGCGGCCCGAAGACCGCGGGAGTCAAGCGCAGCCCCAAGGCCACGCGAACCAACCGCGACCCGAGGGCCACGTGCGGAAATGGCGGCCCCGCGGCCGCTCGGGACGTATGCGGCCGTCATGCCGCTGTGATCGGGTTGCAACTCCCCGAACGAGTCGAAGGAGGCGTCGAGGAGCCTTCGGTGGCTAGGGTCAAGTGAAACGCGGCGCGGGCCGCGGAAGAAGGAGGCAACACCGTGAGTGACCTGAACAAGGACCTTCGAGACACCGGTGTCGACATGAAGGAAGGACTGCGCAAGGCCGACGGCGACGAGTCGCTCGGCGACAAGCTCGCGAACCTCGGCGATCGCGCGGGCAACGCCGTCAAGGACGCCGGCGACAAGGTTCATGAGACCGCCGATGACCTCTCGCGCGACGCCTCGTACGAGGAAGGCCGCCATGACGAGGCCATGCGCCCGCGCTGAAGGCGCGGCGCACCAGCGCTTCGAACGGCCGCCGCGGGCTTGCCCGCGGCGGCATTTCCATGCCCGCCGCGGCCCGACAGATCCGTGCGGCCGGCGGAGTCAGTTGCAGCGTCGGCACCGGAGTCGGCGGCCACCCACCCGGCCGGCACGGATTCGCGATCAGCGCCGCAGAACGGGCACAGGTCCAGCGCAGCGGCGGACCACTCGCCGCACGCCTCGCACTCGAGCGCGAACCACGTCGCGCAGTACGGGCAGCGGAGCCAGTCGGGATCCACGGTGGCGGAGCAACCAGGGCAGGTCGGCCGGTCGGCTGCCGTCTCGATCAGCCGGGCCATCAACCCGCGCGTTCGATCGTCGGAGGCCGTCTGCTGCGGCCGAACCGTCGAATAGATGCCGAGCGACAGCGGGAGCAGCAACGGCGTCGACAGGATGATCCACGCCGCCGCGGCGAACCCGGCCAGCGCGGATTCCCTGCGCCGGCTCGCGTCGTTGTAGGCCCACCACGCTGCCGCGAGCCACAGGGCCACGGCCGCCAGGAGGATGGCGATGCCCGCGGTGTGGACGGCGGGATTGGCGAGGATCTCGTTGAAGACGTTGTTCATGAGGGCTGAGTGTCACGACAGGCCCGCATCGGCATGCCAACGCCGGTCGCCCGCGTGCTTGCAGGTTCCTTTCGCCGCTCCGTCGATCCTCAGCGAGCGGTGCGCCGACGCCCCGACCGCGCGGCAAGGAACAGGTCCAGCGCAGCCAGCGCCGCGACCGACAGGCCGATCGCGTCACCCAGCGACACCCGGCTGCCCAGGATCCCGGCCGGCGGTGGCGCCGCGATGTCGGCGGCCTCCCGTGGCGTCGGCGCATCCGGCTCCACGGCGTCGTGGACATCGAGCTGGTCCGGCACGGCGAGCTGGAGCCGGCGGCGGTAGAGGACCTCGAACGTGTCCTGGTCGACGACGAGGTCGAGCAGCCGACGGTCGAGCTCCGGCAGCGCGGCCGCGCGGGTCGCCGGATCCGCCTTCTCGAGCGCCGCCATCCGATCCTCGACCTCCTGCGACTCGCGCGCGGTCGTGAACCACGCGTCGTGCGACGGGATCTCCCGGGCGACGAGCGCGCGCGAGCGCGCGACCGTGTCCTTGGTGCCGGTCATCGCCAGGTCCGCCGGATACACCGCGACCTTCAGCTCGGGGCCCTGCAGGACCTCGAGCTTGTCCGGCACGTACCGCCCGATGCCGCGGCCCGCGATCTTCGCCAGCACACGGGCCGGCAGCACGAGGACGGTCGAGCCCTTGCCGCGGTGGTCGATCACCTTGTTGTCCTGCAGGGTCTTCTCGAGCGTGTCGACCAGCGGGTCGTAGCGGCCCGGGCGGACGACGATCGGGATGTGCGCGTCCTCGCGCTTGTGCACGACCGAGTCGAGCTTCCGGACGGTGCCGGCGATCGCCAGGACGACGAGGGTGATCGCGAGCGTGGGCGCGAGTGGATAGCCGCGCAGGACCTGCGTCACGAGCCCGAAGCCCTTCGGGCGGTCCTCCGGCTCGAACAGCAGGAGCGTCACGCCGCCCAGGATGGCGGGCAGCACGATGGCGATCGCCAGCATCACCAGGCGGACGACGTCCTCCGGGATGAAGCTGGGCCGCGGCACCGCCGCCAGGAGGAGCGTGCCCACGTTCGGGAAGATGATCCCGAGCACCGCCACGACCCACGCGAGCGACCCGAAGGTCAGCACGGCGAGCCAGATCTGCCGATCCTGCGGCACCCGGCCGAACAGCAGCACCGACGCCCAGCCCAGGGTCGTCGTCAGGGCGCGCCCGACGAACCGCCCGAGCAACGCGAACAGCGAACCGATGATGGCCATTCGTGCCCCGCCCCTCCCTCAGCGATCGGTCAGGACTCGCTGGCGGGCGTGCCGCGGCCGCCGGTCGATGCCGGGTTGGCGCCGGCCGCGCCCCCGGACTGGGCCGCGGGCTGCCCGAGGCCCCGATCCGATGTCGGCTGGTCCTGGACGAGCTGGGCTGTCTCGAGGATGTGCTGGGCGGATTCGCGCAGGGTCTGCTCGTTGGCGGCGCCCGCCATCTGCAGGTCTTCGAGCGTGATGTTCTCGGGCTTCCCGTGGTCGTCGTGCGGCTGGCCGCACCCGCAGTTCATGCACATGAGGTCGTGCCCCCTTCCCGCGGCGGCGCAGTCGAGCCCCGCGCGCTCGGTGCCAACCTAAGCGGCTCGACGCCCCGATCGGGCGCCACCGGCGCCTGTCCTGGCTTTCGACGACGTTGCACTGCGCCGGTCCTTGCGCAGGAATGCCAGCAGCTCCAGCTCGTCGCGACGCGTCGGCGTCGCGAGCGCGACTGTTGGATCGGCGTCCTCGGCCGGGACGCCGCGCTTCGTTGCGGCCCGCTTCGCCGCATTCGCCTCCCTGCTCCCGCCGGCGCCCCTCGCGGGCCGGCCGGCCTTCTGCTTGGCGCCACGAACGGGCGGCGCCGAGTCGATCGCCTCCAGCACCGCCGGGTGGATGTAGCTGTTGCGCGCGACGGTCGGCGTGTCCCCGAGCGCCTCAGCCGTGATCACGACGGCGGCCTTCGCCGCCTCCTTCGTGCGGAAGGCGAGGAGCGTCGCGGCCCACGTTCGGAAGTCCTTGGCGCTGAACTCGTCACTGCCCGCGGCCTCGCGGATGTACTCGTTCACGTCCTCCGAGGAGACCTTGTGGATCTGGCTCAGATCGTCGGCGTCGGGGTACTGGAACAGCGCCTGTCCGGGCAGCTCCTGGCAGCGTCGAACCACCGCCGCGAGCGAGCGATCCATCAGCTTGCGCTCCTCGGTGCGCCCACCCTTGCCCCGAAACCGGAACTCGATCGACGCCCCTTCCACGGAGGCGTGACGCGATCGCAGCGTCGACAACCCGAACGACCGATTGAGCCGCGCGTACTCGGCGTTGCCGACGCGCAGGTGGGTCGATTCGAGCAGCGCGACGACGGCTGCGATGACCTTCTCGCGCGAGAGGCCGCGTTTCGCGAGGTCGCCGCGAACGCGCCGGCGGATCTTCGGCAGCGAGTCGCCGAACCGGATCATGCGGGCGTACTTGTCGCGATCCCGGCGCGCCCGGAACGCGGGGTGGTAGCGGTATTGGCGGCGCCCGCGCGCGTCGCGGCCGACGGCCTGGAGGTGACCGTTGGGGTCGGCGCTGATCCAGACCTCGGTCCAGGCCGGTGGGATCACCAGGCTCCGGAACCGCGCCAGCTCGGCCTCATCCTTGACCGCGCGGCCCGTGGCGTCCTCGAACCGGAACCCCTTGCCGGCCCGATGACGGGTGTAGCCGGGCTCGTCGGGCGAGGAGAACCGGAGCGGGCCGCCTGAAGCGCCGCCGGAAGCGCGGCCGGAAGCGCGGCCCGCTGCGCCGGCGGGCGCGTCGCGGTCAGGCCGAGGCGCGGCTTTCGGTCCTGTTGCCACGTCCCCTGCCCTCCGCTCGCGTTCCGGCGGACCGGCCTCGTGAGGCCGTCGCTGCTCGCGACGCGGCGATCGCGTGCTGGTCGACCATGCGCGCGTACAGCTCCTGGTAGCGATCGGCCATCCGCTGGGCCGAGAAGCGGTCAATGACCCGGCTCCGGATCGCGGAGCGGTCCAGACCGGGCACCTTCTCGAGGTTGAACGCGAACGCGGTCACGTCGTCGCAGAAGTACCCGTCGACGCCCTCGCGGATGATCTCGGGCAGCCCGCCGACGCGGCGCGCGAGCACGGGCGTCCCGCACGCGAGCGACTCGATCGCCACCAGCCCGAACGGCTCCGGCCAGGCATGTGGCATCAGCGTCACCGCGCTGTCCGCGAAGAGCTCGTCGCGGTCCTTGGGCTGCACCTCCCCGAGGTACTCGATGTTCCGCCCGGCCTTCTTCAGCGCCGGCTTGAACACCTGCTCGTAGTAATCGACCTGGTGCCGGAGCGTTCCGACCTTCGCGGCGATTCGCAGGCGCCGGCCGGTCCGCTGCGCGATCTCCATCGCCTCGACGATGCCCTTCTCGGGATCCACGCGGCCGACGAAGCACAGCGCATCGCTCGGGTGCTCCTTGTGCGGCGCGCGATCCAACGTCAGCCCGTTGTGGATGATCGTCCACGGGACGTACGGATGGGCGCTCGCCTGGCTGCGGCTGATCGCGACGAGCCCGTCGGGCGGGCTGTCGAACGCATGGCTGGTCCACGGCAGGTCGAGCCGGCCGTGGAAGGTGGCCACGACCGGGACGCGCGCGTCGCGCGCGAGCGGGATCGACCAGGACTCGAGGTGCGAATGGATGATGTCGAAGTCGTCCATCCGCTCGCGGACCATCTCGATGGTCGTCTCGTAGGAGCGCCGGAAGTCGCTCACGCCGATCGGGCGCAGGGCGCGCTCGACGGTCGGGATGAGCCGGCACGGGACGTTCGAGTCGCCACTGGCGAACACGGTGACGTCGTGGCCAGCCTCGACGAGCTTGGTCGTGAGCTCGTGGACGATACGCTCGGTCCCGCCGTACGCCGCGGGCGGGACCTGCTCGATCGCCGGGGCCACCTGCGCGATGCGCAGGGGCCGCTGCAGGCGCGGTCGAGCCAGGTCCGCGGTCGGTCGCGGGCGCATGGGAAACGTCATGAGTTCGATGTCGGCTGCCCTCCTCTGGCGACCGGACACACGCGAAACGCGGTCGGTGCGAAGCAGTCGGAGCGTACGGGCCGAGGCGTGAAGCCACACCGTGCCCGAGATGGTCCTGTGCTCTCAGGTGCATAACGGCGGATGCGCTGTAATGCGCGCGTAACGGTTCTGCAATGTCCCGCCGTCATGCCCGGCACCAGCGCGATCCAACAATGGAGACCTTACGCACAGATGCCAGGTCGCCTGGCACGCATACCAGGGAGGGTCATCTTGTCGACCCAGCCTCTCGTGCTCGTCGCCGATGACGAGCCCCGAATCACGAAGCTCGTTGCAATCGCACTGTCCGAAGAGGGCTTCCGCGTCGTGACCGCCAATGGTGGCGAAGCGGCCCTCCAGAAGGCCGAGGAAGTCCGCCCGGACATCGTCCTCCTCGACATCGTGATGCCCGACCTCGACGGCATCGAGGTCATGCGCCAGCTCCGCGAGCGCCGTCCGGTGCCCGTGATCCTGCTGACGGCGAAGGGCTCCACCGCGGACAAGGCCAAGGGCCTCGACCTCGGCGCCGACGACTACATCGCCAAGCCGTTCCATCCGGACGAGCTTGCCGCCCGCGTCCGCGCGGTCATCCGCCGCTCCGGCGGGGCCGAGCCTGGCGCCGGCGTGATCCAGTTCGACGACATCGAGATCGATCTCGAGCGCCGGATGGTCACCCGCAACGGCGAGCTCGTCCAGCTGTCGCGCACCGAGTGGCTGCTCCTGCAGCACCTCGCCGCGAACGCCGGCAAGGTCGTGCTCCACACGGAGCTCCTGACCAAGGTCTGGGGTCCCGAGTACCGCGACGACCTCCAGTACCTCCGGGTCTGGGTGTCGCGCGTCCGCCGCAAGCTCGGCGCCGCGCCGGGCGAGCCCGGCCGCATCCGGACCTTCCAGGGCATCGGCTACCTGCTCGACGTCGAATCGCCGGCGCCGCGCAGGGAACCCGCTGCCGACGTTCCCGATCGCTCCGAGCCGGCGCTGATCGGGTAGCGCCTTCCGAATCCCTCCGCCGGGCTGCACCCGGCTCCATCGCCCGGGCACCTGCACCGACCCCGGGCACCTGCGAATTCCCCACCGCCAACTCCACCGGGGTATTCGCAGGGGCGAGACGGCCGCCGCGACAACGCGGCGGCCGTTCTTGTTCGTCCCGGAGCAGCTTCTCGGCGCGGTCGCGCCCGGTGCGACGCGTCGCTGTGCTTGGCAGTCAACACATCGTCGTGTGCGCGGCGCCGCGGCCCCGCTCGCCGGGTTAGCCCACGAACCGTTGTCTGGCAGTCAACAACTCGTCGGTTCCTGCGCGACGAAGCCGGTGGCGTCCGACGAACTCGAGAAATGTTGACTGCGAGTCAAGGAATCGCGAGCTACGGCGTCTGGGCGATCGATTCCCGGCGCTAACGCACGAAATGTTGCGTGGCAGTCAAGGAATCGCCGGTTCCTGCGCGAGGCAGCCGCAGTCGGGCGACGAAGCGGTGCAATGTTGCCTGGCAGTCAACGCCCGCCGGTTGCCGCGGGCGGCGCGTCGGTGCGGGCGGGCTCGCCGATCCAGACCTTGCCGTCGGTGAAGCGTTCGGCCTTCCAGATCGGGGCGCGGCCCTTGGTCTCGTCGATCGCGTAGCGGGCGGCCTCGAAGGCGGCGTCCCGGTGGGGAGAGCAGGCGACGATCGCGACGGAGGCCTCGCCCAGCGGGACCTCGCCGATTCGGTGCACGATCGCGAGGCGCGTGACGCCGAATCGCGCCCCGATCTCGTCTGCGATCTCGCCCATGACCTTGAGGGCCAGCTCCGGAAGCGCCTCGTACTCGAGCGAGGTGACCTCGCGGCCGGCATGCGCGGCCGCCGCGGCCTCCTGGCCCGGCGCCGGCGTGCCGGGCGATCGACGCGTCACGCCGAGGAAGCCGACCACGGCGCCGTCCTCCGCAGACGCGAGCCGCGCGGAAAGGTCCGCCAGCACGGTCGCGGCGAACGGCGCCTCCTGCAGTTCGAGGATCCGGAGCGAGTCGCCGGCGCCGCCCGAGACCGGCGGGATCATCGCGACCTCATCGCCATCGGCGAGCGTGGTCTCGGCCGCGGCGTAGGCCCCGTTGTGCGCGAACCGAACCGCGGGCCGCCCGGGCGCGAGCACGGGGAACCGCGCGACGAGCGCCGTCCACGCATCCTCGATCGTGGAACCCAGCGCGACCTCGACATCGACCGCTCGCGTCCCAGCCAGCTCTCGCTGCATGGCGAAGAGCCGGATGTGGATGCGCAGCCGCGACGGAGCCTCGGTCACGGCTTGAGCGCGGCCACGAGGAGGCCGTCGCCGATCGGCAGGATCGTCGTCTCGAACGCGGGATCCGCCGAGACCCGCGCACAGAACTCGCGAAGCGCGTCGGACCCGTCGCCCGGTCGCGAGGGTCGCGCGCCGGAGGTTCGACCGCTCCACAGCACGTTGTCCGCGACCACGATCGCTCCGGGCGCGAGCCGATCCATCAGGGCCGCGAGATACGCGAGGTATTCGTCCTTGAGCGCATCGATGAAGACCATGTCGAACGGCCCGGCCAGCGCCGACGACGAACCCGCGAACGCCTCGAGCGCCGGCTCGTTGACCACGGTGATGCGCGCGTCCGGCAATCCGGCCTCGCGCCAGAACGTGCGTGCGCGATCCGTGCGCGACCGGTCCGGATCGATCGTCACGATCGTGCCATCCGACGGCAGCGCGAGCGCCATCCACAACGTCGAATAGCCGATCGCCGTCCCGACCTCGATCACCCGTCGCCGCCCGGTAGCGAGCACCGCGAGCATGCGGCCGCTGTCGCGGCTGAGGATCGGGATGTGCTCGGGCTCCGCCGCCTCCTCGGTCGACACGAGGACGGGGTGCAGGGGCCGGGACGTCGCCTCGATCCAGTCGAGGTCCGTCTCGGTCGGCGACCAGGTTCGGTCGGACTTCACCATTCGATTGCCTCCGTCAGACCAGCAGCCCGGCGCCGAAGTAGAGGCCCGCTGCGAGGATCGTGCCGGCCGCGATCGTGCCGACGTTGATGTACAGCAGGCCGGTGGCGGATTCCATCGACCGCGTCCGCGCCGTCTGCACGGCGGCCCACGAGACGATGATCGGGAAGACGAGCCCGACGAGCAGGCGGAGCCACACGAACAGCGCCCACGGCCCGACCAACGCCGCGAACGCCGGCTCGCCCGACGGGCCGGCGCCGAGCCCGATCCACAGCGCGAACAGCACGAGCTGCACGACGAGCGCCCAGCCGAGCCACTTCGAGAACCGCACGAGCGGCAGCTCCGGCAGCTTCGGCGTCACGAGGTACCAGTGGCCCAGGATCATCGAGGCCCAGACACCGCCCAGCACGGCCGAGATCGCGCCAAGCTCGATCACGAGCAGCAGGGACGCGAGCCCGCCGCCGCCCCACGAGAGCGCGCCTGTCACGAGCGCCGCGCCCGCCGCGACGAGCCCGGCCGCCGCAACGGGCACCGATCGATGCCCGCCGAACAATCGGACGGCGTAGACGCAGGCGAGGCCCGCAAGGGCCAGGAGCGCGAGCCGCCGGGCGGGATCCCATGCAGGGTCCGCACGCAGCGCCAGATCAGGGGAAAGGACGGGAAGCCCTCCGTCGGTGGTCCAGGCGAGGAACGCGAAGACCGCGGCGCTGAGCGCGGTGAAGCCCAGGTATCCCTTCGTGGCCTCCGTTCGGAGTCGACCCGCCACGACGGCCGCGAACGACCCGACGCCAAGCGCGGTCAGGACCGTCCAGTTGATGAAGGCGAGGGACTCGCCGATCCGCTCCGCGGGCACCTCGGGAGTGTAGCCGTGGCCCCCACCACGACCTGCTCCCGGGGCTGCCTGCCGGAGGGTTACGAGGTCAGCGGTAGCGGTACGGGAGCCAGGTCCCGGAGTCGATGAACTTCCACGGATTGACCCGGTACGACCCGCTGTGCCACGGATAGCCGTGCCAGATCTCGAAGTGGAGGTGCGGACCGGTGGTGCAGCCACTGGTGCCGGCTCGGCCGATGGTGGTCGTCTGGGCGGTGACCCACTTGCCCTTGTAGACGTACTCGGCGCTGAGGTGGAAATAGGCCGAGTAGAGCCCGTTTCCGTGGTAGATGTACTCCTGCAGACCGCCGCAGTTGGCCTTGTAGCCGACGTAGACGACCTTGCCCGATCGGAATGGCTTGATCGGGGTGCCCTTGTACGTCGCGAGGTCGTAGGCCTTATGGCTGCTGCTGTAGCCCTGGCTGACGTACGAGTAGCGGTTGGCAACGGGCCAGTAGGCGAAGGCCGCTGCCGGCAGGATCAGGGCGATGGCGAGTGCCACCACCAGTGCGCGGATGGAATTGCGCATGCAATTGTTGGGAACGCCCGTGGCGCTACCCGTTCTCCTCTCTACCAGGAGCTGCCCCGGGGGGACGAGGCAGCAGCGAATTGATGGCCCGCTCGAGTTCCGGCGCGCAGCGACGCGCAGCTCCATCCGCGGCGGGGTGGCTGGGGTTTTCGACCTCCCGACCGGCGGCGCATCGACCGTGGCTCACCGGTTTCGGACAGGACCTTGGGAGGTCGCCGCGTAGTTAACCACCATCTCACGGTCTTGTCATGCGGACGCAATGCGCCCACGGGCGACGCGCATACGATTCGTGGCGGAGGTGCCTTGACAGATGGAATCCGGGATGGGATCGGGAATGGGCTCAGGGATGGGCACGAGCTCGGGCGCGACGGCGATCACCTGGTACGGCCACGCCTGCACGGAGATCGTGACGCCGGGCGGCGCGACCGTCCTGATCGACCCATGGTTCGCCAACCCGTCGAGCCCGCGATCGCCTGACACGGTCGATCGCTGCGACGTGATGCTGGTCACGCACGGCCACGCCGACCACGTCGGCAACGCGATCCCGATCGCGTCACGGACGCGCCCCAAGTGGCCCGCGATGCACGAGCTGACGCTGTGGCTGTCCTCTGTCTACGCGGCCCCCGAAGATGTCATCGGCATGAACAAGGGCGGCACGGCCGAGGTCGCCGGGTTGCGGATCACGATGACGTCCGCGGACCACTCGGCCGGCGACTGGGACACGGAGAACGGGCTGCCTCGGTACCTCGGCGAGCCCGCGGGCTTCGTCATCGAGCTCGAGGACGGGTCGCGGATCTACGACGCCGGCGACACCAACGTCTTCGGCGACATGCGGCTCATCGGCGAGCTCTACCGCCCCGACGTTGCGCTGCTGCCGATCGGCGGCCACTACACGATGGGCCCGCGGGAGGCGGCGCTGGCCGTGGAGCTGCTCGGTGTCGGCGAGGTCATCCCGATCCACTACGGGACGTTCCCGATCCTGTCCGGGACGCCGGGCGCGCTCCGTGACGAGCTGGCCTCGCGTGGCCTGGGCACCGTACGCGTTCACGCCCTCCAGCCGGGCCAGACGCTCCGCCGCTAAGGTCCATGGGCGCTCGGCTGCCAATCGGCACGCGACCGTTGACCCGAGCGGATGGGCTGGCACGTGACGAACGGGTGGGTGTGCTGACGCACCGGGAAATGGCCTCATGTGCTCATCACCTTGCCCTGAGGTCGCATTGCACTCCTGGCCCCAGCACCATACCGATCTGCGCGACCCGATCCTCGACGGCCGGAACACCCTCCGGCTCGTCAAGCTTCGCCTTGGCCTGACGCTCCTCGCGGTCGCGATTCTGCCGATCGCAGCCGTCTCCCCGCTCGTCCGCGCAGTCGCCGAGGAAGCGCGCATCACGCACCACGAGCGCCTCGCCGATCAGGCGCAGTCCGCGGTCACCTCGTTCCAGCGCGAGGTTGCACGGATCCAGGACGCTGAGCGGCTCCTCCTCGACGACCCGGCGATCAAGGCGGCCGCGGCCGCGGATGCGGCGACCGCCGACAAGTCCCTCGCCTACTCCCGGCTGGCCGAGTTCGTCGCCGGCGATCGAGACGAGCCGAGCAACGGCGAGCTCCTGGCCGCCACGCTTTTGAACGGCAGCGGCGTCGTGTCCGACTTCGGGACACCGCTCGACGTCAAGGCGCTGCCACCCCAGCTGGTCGTCACGGGTCTCGCCGCGATCAAGTCCCCCAGCGGGGGCTCGGGCGCCGATGGCTATCGGCTGCTCGTCGTCGAATCGACCGAGGTCGGCGTCAAGCCCGCCCGCACGATCATCACCAGCGTCTCGATCCCGTCGCTGCTCGCGGCGTCTGTGCCCGGCGCAGCGATGCCGGGCCGCGTCCTGCGGCTCTCGGATGGCACCGGCACCGTGCTTGCCGAGAACTCCGGCGCGTTCGACCCGAGCGCCCTGCCCGGCGAGGTCCTCGACATCGCGACGATGGCCGCGCACGACTCCGACGGCCGCGCAACGGTGCAACTCCCGGGCATCGACACCTGGCAGATCGTCGTGTCCGCGCCCATTCCGCTCGTCGCGATGCCCATCCAGGCGCTCGGCGCGCTGGCGGCGATGCTGCTCCTGCTCATCGTGTTCACGGTGTGGATGGCGCGCCAGATCCTGCGGCCCGCCGCCGAGATGGAATCCCAGCGCGCTGCCCTTCGCGAGCTCTACGAGACCGCTCGCGAGGCCGCCCTCAGGGACAGCCTGACCGGCCTCGGCAACCACCGCGCGTTCCAGGAGGCCGTTGCGCGCATGGTCGAAGGTGCGCGGCGGTACGGCACCGCGTTCTCGCTCGTGCTCATCGACATCGACGAGTTCAAGCGCATCAACGACACCCGCGGCCACGCGGTCGGCGACCAGCTGCTGTCCGAGGTCGGCGCACTCATCAGCACCACGATCCGTAACACGGACGCGGCGTTCCGGGTCGGCGGCGACGAGTTCGCGCTCCTGCTGCCGCACACGGACGTCGGGGGCGCCATCGTGCTTGCCCGCCGCCTCCTCCAGCGCGGCCTCGAAGACCGGACGCACGGCGAGTACCGCGCGCCCATCTCCTTCTCGGCGGGCGTCACGTCCTGCCCGGAGTTCGGCACGACGCGCATGGAGCTCACCGCCCAGGCCGACGCCGCGCTGTATCGCGGCAAGCGCGCCGGTCGCACCGTGGTAACAATCTACGACCCCGAGAAGGACCACGGCCACGTCGACGAGGGCATGCGTGCCGAGCTGTCGAGCGCGATCAGCGCGGTCATCGAGGCGGGCACCCTCACCCCGGTCTACCAGCCGATCGTCGAGCTCGAGACCGGTCGGGTCACCGGCTACGAAGGCCTCGTCCGCGTCCCGAAGCAGTCGACGTTCGCCCATGCCGGCGCCCTGTTCGACGCCGCGGAGGTCGCGGGCCGCGTTGCGGATCTCGATCGCGCGGCGCTCGAGGTCGTGCTCCGCGGCGCCCGCGACATGAGCGACGACGTCACGTTGAGCGTGAACGTCTCGCCCCAGACGCTGGAGTCGCCGCAGTTCTCGGCGACCGCGTTCCTCGCGATCATCCGCCGGCACGGCTTCGCGCCCGGCCGCGTGGTCCTCGAGCTCACCGAGCGCGAGGCCATCCGCGATCCGGAGCGACTCCGCGTCGCGCTTCGCGGGGTCCAGATGGCGGGCGTCCGCGTTGCCGCCGACGACGTCGGCGCCGGCAACGCCGGTCTTCGGCTGCTGAGCCAGTTCCAGTTCGACGTCGTGAAGATCGACCTGTCCCTCGTCCAGCGCGCCGGCGACGACCGGACCCACTCCGTCCTCCGATCAATCGTCGAGATGGCACAGCGGATGAACGCCCGAACGATCGCCGAGGGCGTCGAGACGTCATCGCAGCTCCGCACGGCGCGCCGGCTCGGGATCACGGCCGGCCAGGGCTATCTCCTCGGGCGCCCGGGCACGGATCGCGACCTGCCCTGGGTCGACATCGCCGCCCTCGAGCAGCGCGACGAGGTGCCGATCCCCGTCGTCAGGGACGTCCCGCCCGCCGAGCCGGTCAAGTGGGATCCCCTCGCGGAGCCCGACGACGCCCTCCGCCCGGACGCGCCGCGTGGCCCCTTCTTCCAGCATCCCGCCGCGGCGGGCATCGGCGGCCGACGCGCAACCGATGGCGCCGGAGCCACGGGCAAGCGCGGCTTCAGCTTCCTGCGCGCGGGCCGGAAGCCGGCCGAATAGCCGCCGCAGCCCGGGCTCAAAGCCCCGCGAGCGCGCCCAATCGTTCGGTGAGGCGGACGTTCTCCGCGTAGTCGATCGGGACATCGATGACCGACGGGCCCGGCAGGTCCAGCGCGCGCTTCAACGTCGGGTAGAGGTCGTCCGCGGACTCCGGTCGGAAGCCCGGGATGCCGAAGGATTCCGCGTACTTCACGAAGTCAGGGTTGTCGAACCCGACCCCGAACGGCCGGCCGAACTGGTTGCGCTGCTTCCAGTCGATGAGGCCGTAGCCGTTGTCGCGCCAGATCACGGTCACGATCCCGGCGCCGATGCGCTTCGCGGTCTCGAGCTCCTGCGAGTTCATGAGGAATCCGCCGTCGCCGCACAGCGCCACGACGTGGCGGTCCGGATGGACGAGCTTCGCCGCGATCGCGCCCGGCAGCGCGATGCCCATCGACGCGAAGCCGTTCGAGATGATCACCGTGTTCGGCTCGTACGCCTGGTACAGCCGCGCGATCCAGATCTTGTGCGCGCCCACGTCGCTGACGACGATGTCCTCCGGATCGAGCGCGCGGCGAAGGTCGAAGATCGCGCGCTGCGGCGTGATCGGGAACGCATCGTTCGCCTCGCCCGCGTGCAGGTCCTCGAGCAGCGCGGTCCGGAGGTCCGCGTGGACGAGCGTCTCCCGGGACTCGTGCCGCTCCGAAGCGGATCGGCCGCCCACCCCGCCCGGCAGCGTCGCGGTCAGGAGCGCATCGAGCGCGCCACCGATGTCGCCGATGAGCTCGACCTCGGGACGGTAATCCGCGTCGATCTCGGCCGGCTGCGTGTCGATGTGGATGATCCGCTTCGACCCGTCCGGGTTCCAGCGCGAGGGCGCGTACTCGACGAGGTCGTACCCGACCGCGATCACGAGGTCCGCCCGATCGAACCCGGCAAGGACGTGGTCGCGCGCCTGCAGCCCGACGGCCATCAGGGACAGGTGCGACCGGTCGTCCACCGCGCCCTTGCCCATGAAGGTCGCGGCAACTGGCGCGTGGAGGCCCTTCGCGAATGCACGCAGCTGGTCCGCGGCGCGGCGGCGCAGCACGCCGTTGCCGGCGAGGACGATGGGTCGGTGCGACTCGTTGATCAGGCGCGCCGCATGCGCGATCGCCGGTGGCGCGGGCTCCGGCAGGTACGCCCGTCCGGGCTTGAGCGGCTTGATCGGGTCGTCCGCATCGAGCTCCACCTCGGCGACGTTCTCCGGCAGCTCGACGTGGGTCGGGCCGGGCTTTTCGAGCTGGGCGACGCGGAACGCTTTGCGCATGACCTCCGGGATCACGCTCGTCTGCTCGATGCGGGCGTTCCACTTCGTGACGGGCTCGAACATGTCGACGACGTCGACGACCTGATGGGCTTCCTTGTGCAGCTTGTTCGATGACGCCTGGCCGGTCAGCGCCACCACGGGCGCGCGATCGAGGTAGGCGTCGGCGATCCCCGT
>DATFHO010000035.1:0-3464 GCA_035248345.1 Candidatus Limnocylindrales bacterium | reverse complement strand
GCGGCCCGGATCGGTGCGCATGATCCGCTGCGTGTCCGTGACCATCGACATGACCTGCTTCGTCACCGTCGCGGGCTCGCCCAGGACATCGATCGTGTTGCCGACCGACTTCGACATCTTCCGGACGCCGTCGGTCCCGATCACGGTCGGCGCCTCGGTGAAGACGGCCTGCGGCTCGGGGAACGTGTCGCCGTAGCGGCGGTTGAACGCGCGGACGATCTCGCGCGACAGCTCGAGGTGCGCTGCCTGGTCGCGCCCGACGGGCACGGTCGTCGCCTTGTAGATGACGATGTCGGCCGCCTGCAGCACCGGGTACGTGAGCAGCCCGTGGTTGACGTCGTCGGGCTGGTTCTCGATCTTTTCCTTGTAGGTCGGCGTGCGCTCCAGCCAGCTGACCGGCGTCACGGTCGCCAGGAGCCAGGCGAGCTCGGTGTGCTCGGGGCGGTGGCTCTGGACGAAGAGCGTGCACTTGTTCGGGTCCAGTCCGAGCGCGAGCAGTGAGGCCGCCATGTCGCGCGTGCGCTGGCGAAGGAGCTCGGGATCGTGCTGGCTCGTCAGGGCGTGGTAGTCGACGATGCAGTAGATCGCCTCGTACTCGTCCTGCAGGCGCACGTAGTTCCGGATCGCGCCCAGGTCGTTGCCGAGGTGGGCGATCCCGGACGGCTGGATGCCGCTGAACGTGCGGAGCTGGGGCTTCGCGGGCGCTTGTCCCGTGGCGTTCGTCATCGGCCGGAGTGTAGTCGGCAGGGCACGTTGGTCGTCGGATCGAAAAGATCTTCGAGTGATAGACTTTTCACTCCCGCCGCCGAGGTTCCGGAATGGCCGTTCCCATCTATCAGGCCAAGGCCGAGCTGTTCCGAACCCTTGGCCACCCGGCGCGGATCCGAATCCTGGAGCTCCTCGTCGAGCGGGATCGCGCGGTGCAGGAGCTCGCGGAGCACATCGACATCGAAGCGAGCAACCTCAGTGCGCAGCTCGCGGTCCTGCGGCGGGCCGGGCTCGTCACGCAGCGACGCGTGGGCCACGAAGCCGAGTACTCGATCACCATCCCGGAGGTCCGGGACCTCCTCACGGCTGGCCGCCGCATTCTCCTGGAGATCCTTGACGGCCAGACCGTGCTCCGAACCGCGCTGGCCGGCGAGCCTGCTGCGAACGAGGTCAAGACGGCGACCACGGTGACCGCGGGCCGGCCATCGTGAGCGTGCAGGCCGTCGTCGACGCGGCCGAGACCCCTCGCGAGCTCGCGGCGGCGTTCGTCCAGCGCACGCGCTCACTGATGCCCACCCGCGCGGACGCGCTGGCAATGCGGCGCCAGCCACGCCGCGACATCGCGGCGGGCGTGACGGTCGCGATGGTCGCGCTGCCACTGGCGCTCGCGTTCGGGATCACGTCCGGCCTGGGCGCGTCGGCGGGCCTCGTCACGGCGATCGTGGCCGGGCTCCTGGCCGCCGTGTTCGGCGGTTCGAACCTGCAGGTGTCCGGTCCGACGGGTGCCATGACCGTCGTCCTTCTGCCGATCGTCGCCCAGTTTGGCCCGCAAGGTGTGCTTGTCGTGGGCCTGATCGCGGGTCTGCTGCTCGTTGGTCTCGCCTATGCCGGGGCTGGCCGCTACATGCGCTACGTCCCGGTTCCGGTCATCGAGGGGTTCACGGTCGGCATCGCGGTGATCATCGCGCTCCAGCAGGTCCCGGCAGCACTTGGCCTTGCCGCGGTTCCCGGGGAAGGCGTCGTCGCGGCAGCTTCGGATGCCGTGCGGTCGTGGCTAAGCGCACCGGATGCCACCGCCCTTGCCATCTGCGCCGCCGTGGCGGGCGTGATGTTGCTCACCGCACGCCTTCGGCCCGGGCTGCCGGTATCGCTGGTGGCGGTGATCGTCGTGACCGTGGTGACGACGCTGGTCGGCGCGAACGTCCGCATCATCGGCGCGCTGCCGGCCGGCCTCCCGACGCCATCGCTCCCGACGGTCGAGCCGGGGATGGTCGGGCGGCTGCTCGTCCCGGCGATCGCGGTCGCGGCCCTTGCCGCACTGGAGAGCCTCATGTCGGCCACCGTCGCCGATGGGCTGAGCGTCGGCGAGCGCCACGACTCGGACCGCGAGCTGTTCGGGCAGGGCATCGCCAATCTCGCCACTCCGCTGTTCGGCGGTATCCCAGCGACCGCTGCCATCGCCCGCACCGCGGTCAACGTCCGGTCCGGTGCGCGGTCCCGCACGGCGGCCATCACGCAGTCGCTCGCGCTGCTGGTGGTGGTGCTTGTCGCGTCGTCGTGGGTCGGCTTCATTCCGTTGGCCGCGCTCGCAGGCGTCCTGATCGCGACGGCGATCCAGATGGTCGAGGCGTCGAGCGTCGCCGCACTTCTGCGTTCGACTCGCGGGGACGCGGCGACGCTCATGGTCACCGCCGGCGCCACGATCGCGCTGGACCTCGTGACCGCCGTCATCCTCGGCCTCATCGTCGCCGGGGCGTTCGCGCTCCACGAGGTGGCTCGTTCCGCGCGGCTGGACGAGATGGAGCTGGACCACACGGATCACACCGCCGAGGAGCAGCGGCTCTTCGACGAGCACATCGTTGCCTATCGGCTCGACGGCTCGCTGTTCTTCGGCGCCGCGCACACCTTCCTGCTGGAGCTGGCCGAGCTGCGAGAGGTGCGCGTCGTGATCCTGCGCCTCTCCCACGTCCGAACCCTGGATGCCACTGGCGCTTCCGTGCTCGCCGACACCGTGAAGCGGCTGGAGAGCCACGGCGTGACCGTGCTGCTCTCCGGCGTGCGAGGCGAGCACCAGACCATCCTCACCCGACTCGGCGTGTACGCCGAGCTGTCGTCGGAGCGCCACCTGTTCGACTCGACGCCCGACGCGATCGCGCATGCGCGGACCCATGCACGCAGGCTCGCGCACCAGCCCGACGGACTCGTGGCCGAGGTGCCGATCGTGGTTGGCCCCACGCAATAGCGGCCGGGCCCACCGCCGTCCGGCGGAGACCCTCGACTACCATGCGCCGGTGGCCGGGCAGGGTGGGATCGGCGGGGGATCACAGGAGGCGGCGAACAGGCCGTTGCGCGTTGCCGTGCTCGGCGCCGGCACCGTGGGCCGAGAAGTCGTGCTCGGGCTGCTCGAAGGTCGGTCGGCGGGCCTTGCGAACCCGACGGCGTTCGAGCTCGTGGGCGTGGTCGCGCGCGATCTCTCGCGTGCCGCGGCCGCCGGGATGCCGGCGCACCTGCTCACGGACGCGCCTGCGCACGTCGTGGCCGGCGCGACCGACGTCATCGTCGAGGTCATGGGCGGCGAGGAGCCGGCGCGCACGTTGATCGCCGCCGCGTTGACCGCGGGCAAGGCGGTCGTGACCGCGAACAAGTACGTCGTCGCGCGGCACGGCCCGGAGCTCGAGGCGATCGCGCGCCAGACGCGGGCGCCGTTCCGGTATGAGGCTGCGGTGATGGGCGGCACGCCGATCCTGCGGCTGCTC
>DATFHO010000034.1:0-5620 GCA_035248345.1 Candidatus Limnocylindrales bacterium | reverse complement strand
ACGACCTGGAGGAGGCGTTGCATTCGGGGGCAAATCTCCTGCTCTGCCGAATTTGCGAGCGGAGGATACCCAAGGTCGCGATGCATTGCCATATCAGCCCGACCGACACCGGACTGCAACGTGGCATGACGATCGGCCCATCCCGCGAAGGTTGCGGAGTGGTAGCATCGCCGGCAACAACGACTGCGGAAGCCGACTCCCATCGGGCTCGTCCCGGTGTCACGCGCGGCCGGTCGGATCGAAGCACGGTGCCCGGAACGGTTGTCCTGACCGCCGGGGGCCCCGAGCAGGAGACCGACCCTTCATGACCGCCGTCAGCTCCACGACCAGCAACCCTCCCAGTCCGCGCGCCGGTCATCCCGCGACGCGGGTGCGGGCCGGCAAGATCGTGGCCAACCTCTCGTCCGCCGCCCTCTACGAAGCTGCCGTCCGTGACGGCGAGGGCATGATCGCCGCCGAGGGGCCGCTCGTCGTCTCGACGGGTACGCATACAGGTCGATCGCCCAAGGACAAGTTCATCGTCCGCGAGCCGTCGAGCGAGGCGAGCGTCTGGTGGGGCGACGTCAACCATGAGATCACCGAAGCGAACTACGACATGCTTCGCGCCCGGCTGATGGACTACCTCGCGGATCGGCGGATGTACAGCCAGGACCTGTTCATCGGCGCGCACCCGGCGCATCGCCGCTCGCTTCGCGTCTACACGGAGACCGCTTGGGCGAGCATCTTCGCGCGGAACCTCTTCCGTCGGCCGACCGCCGACGACCTCGCGAGCTTCGCGCCGAACTTCACGATCATCGACGTCCCATCGTTCGAGGCTGACCCCGCAACGGAAGGCACGCGCACGGGCACGGCGATCCTCGTCCACCTCCAGCGGATGGAGATCATCATCGTCGGCACGAAGTACGCCGGCGAGATCAAGAAGTCCGCGTTCACGGTCATGAACTACCTCCTGCCCGACGAGGGCGTGCTCCCGATGCACTCCTCGATCAACGTGGGCAAGGCCGGGGATTCCGTCGTGTTCTTCGGGCTCTCGGGCACGGGCAAGACCACGCTTTCGGCCGACCCCAAGCGCAGCCTGATCGGCGATGACGAGCACGGCTGGGGCACCGACTACGTCTTCAACTTCGAGGGCGGCTGCTATGCCAAGACGATCCGTCTCTCCCCGGCGTACGAGCCGGACATCTTCGCGACGACGCGGCGGTTCGGGACGATCCTCGAGAACGTCGACATCGACCCGGCGACGCGCGACCTCGATCTCGATTCGGAGAAGTTCACCGAGAACACGCGCGCGGCCTATCCGCTCCATTTCATCGGCAACGCCGACCCGACCGGAATCGCGGGCACGCCGCGCAACGTGGTGTTCCTGACCGCCGACGCGTTCGGCGTCCTGCCGCCGATCTCGCGCCTCACGCGAGAGCAGGCCGCGTATCACTTCATTAGCGGCTACACGGCGAAGCTCGCCGGCACCGAGGTCGGTGTAAAGGAGCCGAGCGCGACCTTCTCCGCCGGCTTCGGGGCGCCCTTCCTGCCCCGCCACCCAGGCGTGTACGCGGAGCTGCTCATGGACCGGCTGCTCCAGTACGACGTTCCGGTCTGGCTCGTGAATACCGGCTGGACCGGCGGCCCGTACGGCACCGGCACGCGCATGGACATCACGTACACCCGGAACATGGTCCGTGCCGCGCTCGATGGCGCGCTCCGCGATGTCCCGACCGTCGTCGATCCGATCTTCCGCGTCGCGGTCCCGACGGAGGTGCCGGGCGTCCCCGCGGAGATCCTGCAGCCTCGCAACACGTGGGCTGACGCGGATGCCTATGACACCGCCGCGGCGAACCTCGCCGCGATGTTCCACGAGAACTTCCAGGCCTACGCGGACGGGGTGAGCGCGGCCGTCCGCGAGGCCGGCCCGGCGAAGATCGACGGCGCGACCGGAGCCGGCCGCCGGTCGGCTCCCGGCGAAGGCTGATCCGAGCGCTTCAACTCCGCTACCCGCAGATCCCATCGCAACCAACCAGGAGGGCATCGCCCGATGGCGCGCAACAAGGTCACCGTCATTGGCGCCGGGAACGTCGGCGCCACCACCGCCCAGCGCATTGCCGAGGCCGGCCTCGCTGACGTCGTCCTCGTCGACATCGTCGAGGGGCTGCCGCAGGGCAAGGGCCTCGATCTCGCCGAGGCGGCGCCGGTCGTCGGGCACGACGCGCGGATCATCGGCACGAACGACTACGCCGACACCGCAGGCTCGGACATCATCGTCGTCACCTCCGGGCTGGCACGCCAGCCGGGCATGAGCCGTGACGACCTCCTTGCGAAGAACGCGGGCATCGTCCGCGCCGTCGTCCAGGCGTCCGCGCCGCTGTCGCCGAACGCCGTGATCATCGTGGTCACGAACCCGCTCGACGCGATGTGCCACGTCGCGATGCGGGCGTCGGGCTTCCCGCGCGAGCGCGTGATCGGCATGGCCGGCGTGCTCGACTCCGCCCGGTTCCGGACGTTCATCGCCGAGGAGCTCGGCGTGTCCGTCGAGGACACGCACGCATTCGTGCTCGGCGGCCACGGCGACACCATGGTCCCGCTGCCGCGCTACTCAACCGTCGCGGGTATCCCGATCACCGAGCTCCTGACGCCGGAGCGCGTCGAAGCACTCGTGACGCGGACCGCCAACGGCGGCGCCGAGGTCGTGGCGCTGCTCAAGACCGGCTCGGCCTTCTACGCGCCCGCCGCGTCGACGTTCGAGATGGTCGACGCGATCCTGCGCGACCGACGCCGCGTCCTCCCGTGCGCCGTCCTGCTCAAGGGGGAGTTCGGGGTCGACGGCCTGTTCGTCGGCGTTCCGGCCGTCCTCGGCGAAGGCGGCCTGCAGCGAGTCATGACGATCGAGCTCAGCGCGGACGAGAACGCCGCGTTCCAGAAGTCCGCGGCCGCGGTCAGGGAGCTCGTCGACAAGCTGGCGTAGCGCTACGCAGGTCCGATGCCCTGGCGCGCCAAGTAGACTCGCGCCGTGATCGGGGTGCTCACGCTGTCGTTCGATCCCGTCGTCGTCATCAGCGACACCACGTCCGTTCGCCTCGAGACGATCGCGCTGGCGCTGGTGCTCTTCGTCGGGCTCGTGCTCGCCGCATGGCTCGGTCGGCGCGTCGGCGAGCCCGCGCTCCGCGTCGATGACCTGATCTTCATGGTCGTCGGCTCGGTGCCGGGCGCCATCGTCGGCGGTCGAGTCGGATACGTGCTCGATCATCTCGCCTACTACCAGACGAACCCGAACGCGATCGTTGATCCGGCCCAGGGCGGGTTGACCCTCACCCTGGCGCTGCCGTTCGGCCTGCTCACGGGCGCGGTGATCGGACGGCTGCTCGGTTCGCCGATCGGGCGATGGATGCATGCGCTCGCGCTGCCGCTGCTGTTCGTCCTCGCCGGGGGCAAGCTGGCGGGGATCCTGGGTGGAACCGGGCAGGGCGCGCCGTCTGACCTGCAGTGGGCCACCTCGTACGCGGGCCCGGGCCCGTGGGGCTCCCTCGCCGCCGACGTTCCCTCACATCCTTCGCAGGTCTATGAGGCGATCGCGATCGGCGTCGCGATCGTGGCCCTGTGGCTCGTCTCGCACGTCCGGCTGATCTCCCGGCGCGATGGGGCAGCAATGTGGGCGGCGATCGCACTGTGGTGCGTGGCGCGGTTCGTCGTCGGCTTCTCGTGGCGCGATCCGGCGATCCTCGGCGCGCTCCGGGTGGAGCAGATGCTGGCGCTCGCCGTCAGCCTGGTCGCGGTGGCAGGCCTTGCCGAGCGCGCGCGAGCGCACCGGCGCGTTGACGTCTCCGCGCAGACGACGCCCCCGGTCGATGCGGCGCCCGCGGTCGATGCGGCGCGGGTCGACGCCCCGGTTCCGGCGCGGGTCGACGCGCCCCTTCCCGCGATGATCGAAGCCCCGGCGGCCACGGTCCTCGAAGCACCGGCGACGCTCGATGCCGACGCCGCGGCGCGTGCCGAGGCGGAGGCGCTCGCCGAAGCCGAGACGCCGGCCGAAGGCGCCACGGACCCGGGTGCGGCACCCGCCTGAGGTAGAGTGTCGGGACCACCGACGCCCATCCGAGGTCCCACCATGACGCAGCTCGCCGACCCCACGACCGACCGCGCCGCCGCACCCGCCGGCGCCACCGTCCCGCACTGGATCGGCGGCGGCCCCGTCGCCGGCACGTCCGGTCGTCGAGGTCCCGTCTTCGACCCGGCCACCGGGCAAGTCGCGCGCGAGGTCGATTTCGCGTCCGTCGAGGAGGTCGACAAGGCGGTTGCCGCCGCTCGCGCGGCGTTCCCGGCGTGGCGCGCGACGTCGCTGTCGAAGCGCACCGAGATCATGTTCCGCATCCGGAACCTGGTCGAGCAGCACCGCAAGGAGCTTGCCGCGCACCTGACCGCGGAGCACGGCAAGGTCCCGTCGGACGCGCTCGGTGAGATCGCCCGCGGGCTCGAGAACCTCGAGTTCGCGACCGGCGTGCCGCACCTCATGAAGGGTGCGTACTCCGAGCAGGTCTCCACCGGCGTCGACGTTTACCAGATCCGCCAGCCGCTCGGCGTCGTTGCCGGCATCACGCCGTTCAACTTCCCGGCGATGGTCCCGATGTGGATGTTCGCGAACGCCATCGCCTGCGGGAACACCTTCATCCTGAAGCCGTCGGAGAAGGATCCGTCCGCGTCGATCTACATGGCCGAGCTGCTCGCCGAGGCCGGTGTGCCAGCCGGCGTGTTCAACGTGATCAACGGCGACAAGGTCGCGGTCGACGCGATCCTGAACCATCCGGACATCGCCGCAGTCTCCTTCGTGGGGAGCACGCCGATCGCGCGCTATATCTACGAGACGGGCACGAAGCACGGCAAGCGCGTTCAGGCGCTCGGTGGCGCGAAGAACCACATGATCGTCCTGCCCGATGCGGACATCGACATGGCGGCCGACGCCGCCGTCTCCGCGGCGTACGGGAGCTCCGGCGAGCGATGCATGGCGGTCGCGACGGTCGTTGCCGTCGGCGGGGTCGCGGATCCGCTCGTCGATGCCATCAAGGCCCGGCTGCCGAAGATCAAGGTCGGCCCGGGCTCGGACCCGAGCGCCGAGATGGGCCCGCTCGTCACGAAGCAGCACCGCGACAAGGTCGCGTCCTACCTCGACCTCGCGAAGATCCAGGGCGCGAAGGTCGTCGAGGATGGCCGGAAGCACCCGCTGTACAAGGACTCGGACGGGTTCTTCCTGGGTGTGTCGCTCATCGACGACGTCGCGCCGGGCATGGACTGCTACAGCGAGGAGATCTTCGGCCCCGTGCTGACGGTCACCCGGGTCGAGACATACGACGACGCCCTCCAGCTCGTGAACGAGAACCCGTACGGCAACGGAACGGCGATCTTCACCCGCGACGGCGGCGCGGCGCGCCAGTACCAGTTCGACGTGAACGTCGGCATGGTCGGCATCAACGTGCCCATCCCGGTGCCCGTCGCCTACTACAGCTTCGGTGGCTGGAAGGCCTCGCTCTTCGGCGACCTGCACATGTACGGCCCCGAGGGCATCCAGTTCTACACCCGCGCGAAGGTCATCACCTCGCGCTGGCCGGACCCTGGTACGTCCAAGGTCGATCTCGGC
>DATFHO010000033.1:0-56184 GCA_035248345.1 Candidatus Limnocylindrales bacterium | reverse complement strand
AGCCCCTGGATCGGAGAAGAGCCGGGCCGAGAGGCCCGGCTCTTTGATTCCGCGCGGTTGTTGTGAGCCGGTAATGGAAAGGCAATCGGCAGATAACCGGGAATGAAGCGTCGAGGTGGATGATCTGCTCGTGAGCATGCTGGTCGCATCGGTCCTGACATTGACGGTGGCGCAGCTGCTCGACCTGGCGACCTTCAGTGAGATGGTCCGCCGCGTCGGCCCGATTGCCGAGGCGAATCCGCTGGTCGCCGCGATGTTCGCCATGGGTGGCCTGCCGGCCGTGGCGATTGCCAAGGTGGCCCTGACGGCAATCGTCGTCGCAGTCGTTGCGTGGCTGGCGAACCGACCGACGAGCCGGCTTGCGACCATCCTCGTCGGCGTTGTCGTCGCGGCGGGCATCGCGGCAGGGATCCTCGGCGGCGCGACGAACACCGCCGCCATCGGGTTGCTCTAGAAGATGTAGCTGATCCCCGTGTGGATCCAGCGGTCGACCGGGAGCCAGTCCGAGTCGGCGAGGAACGACGTAAAGAACGGGTCGATCGTGTAGCCGCGCGCCAGCAGGTGCTCGACCGCGCCGTGATTCCGGAGCGGCGTCGAGAAGTAGAGGTTGGTCGCGCCGATCTCCGCTGCGTGGTTCTCGACGTGATCGAGCACTGCCGGCAGGTCGGCCGAGTCGAGCACCCCAATCGGCCCGCAGATCTCGTTGGAATGCCCGAAGGCGAACGCGACCGGGACGCCAGAGCGACGAGCGACCCAGGCAGGCTGGCGGGAGAGCAGGAAGTCGATGTCGACCTCACGTCGATGGCCGATCAGCTGTTCCTGCACGGACTCGACGAGCGCGACGGAGTTCGGCGATCGATCGAGGGTGTCGAACACCAGGTCGGTCGACGGCTCGATCCGGGTGGGCGCCTTCTCGAATTCGCCGATGGTCGAGATGAACCGCACGCCCTGGCGGAGGTAGCGCGACGTCGCGCGCGGATCCTGCGTCGCGATGATCGCGCGATGCGGTCCGCGGCCGATCGGGAACGCTCGATCGAGCAGGGCACGACCCACGCCACGCGATTGCGACCCGGGAAGCACGAAGAAGTGGGTGAGCTCGAGCAGGGGACCGCGCTGGACGCTCATCGCCCAGCCGACGACCTCGCCGGGCACGCCGCCGGACCCGCCAGTGCCCGACACCGCGACCCAGTTCTCGGCCGCCGTCTTCCAGAGGTGCTCGATCCATGCCTTGCGCGGACCCCACGACTCCGCGAGCTCGGCGTCGGTGATCTCCGGCGAGGGCACGGAGCCGAGTCGGAACAGCATCGGCGAGAGCGAGCGCCGGAAGACCGTGAACGCGGCAAACATGTCGGCTTCGACCGCCGGCCGGATGCGGACTCCATGGAGCGCTTCCATATCGGCAGGGTACCGGCGGCCCGCCCTCACCTCGTCGCCAGGAAGCGCACGCGGTCGCGATCGATCTTCGCCCAGACAAGCGCGCTGCCCGGCCAAGGCTTCTCACCCCGAAGCGCGGCGAGTGCGTCGTCGGGATGCGCGGGATACGCGAGTGCCAGCTGCCGAGCGAATTCGCGCGCCAGCGCTTCGTTCGCGCGAGTGCGTCGCGCGATCAGCAGCTGGGACACACTCGGAGCGCCGGCCTCCGCCGCCGCGACGGTCGGCCAACCCGACCACGACGGGAGCGCCTCGGTCTTCTCGTGCGACCAGCGGATGGTCTGTTCGATGCGACGCAGGTCGGACTCGATCTCGGTCGCGACGACGAGGTCGGCGCGGCGATCGATCAGCAGGGCGTCGATCACGCCGCGCACTGGTTTCCACACGGATACCTCGGTCAACGTGTTCCACCTGCCACTGAGTAGCGCCATGAGCGCCTCGAGGATCCGAGCCTGGTGCCGGTCGCGCAGCGTTGGGCCCGTATTCGGGTAAAGGCGTGCGGCAAGATCCGCGCCGAGCGGCCGCGCGAGCTTCGCGTACGTCTCGAGTGATGGCTTCGTTCGGCCGGCGAGTATTGCGGAGAGGTAGCTGTGAGCGATCCCGGCCGCCGCTGCGAGCGCTGTCAGCGTGATGCCGCCATCGAGCATCAGTCGCTCGATGTCCTCGATCAGCCGGCGTCGCGCCTGCGCGGCCATCTTGATCGCCTGGCGCTCGGCAGGAGTCGGCACGTGCCTGATTGAAGCGATCGATGCTTATCGCCCGGTTATGCGGTCTCGCGAAAACCGCAGCGCTGTCCCGCGAGCCTTACGCCGGTCGGTCCCGTAGACGGAAATGCGCGCGTCGCTGTCGTGTTCGTCGCTGGGGGAGACGAAGCCGCCAGATCTGGCGTCCGGCAGGCCCCGCGGAAGTGGCAATTCGGCCATGTCGGTCGTTGGCAGCGACGGAGGCGTCAAGGCGGCCACGAAAACGGTCGCTGCGAGCGATGAGCGGCGTCCGGGGACGCAGAGGGGGTAAGAACGCCTGTTCGGTTTGGCTTCGAACGGGTACAATCGCCACGTGCCCCAGGATCAGATCGTCGTGCGCGGCGCGCGCGAGCACAACCTCAAGAACGTCGATGTCAGCTTCCCGCGCGACCAGCTCGTCGTGATCACGGGCCTCAGCGGCAGCGGCAAGTCGAGCCTGGCGTTCGACACGATCTACGCCGAGGGCCAGCGCCGCTACGTCGAGAGCCTGAGCGCCTACGCCCGCCAGTTCCTGGGGCAGATGGAGAAGCCCGACGTCGACCAGATCGACGGCCTGAGCCCCGCCATCTCGATCGACCAGAAGGGCGCCTCGCGCAACCCGCGCTCGACCGTCGGCACGGTCACCGAGATCTACGACCACCTGCGGCTGCTGTTCGCGCGCATCGGCATCCCGCACTGCCCGAACGGCCACGCGATCGAGCGCCAGACGGTCCAGCAGATCGTCGACCAGGTGCTCGAGATGCCCGAAGGCACACGCCTGCTCGTGCTCGGGCCGCTCATCAAGGACCGTAAGACCGAAGGCGACCGCATCTTCGAGGCGGCACGGAAGCAGGGATTCGTGCGCGTCCGGGTCGATGGCGAGCAGTACGACCTCAGCGAAGCGCCGACGCTCGACAAGTACAAGCGCCACTCGATCGAAGTCGTGGTCGATCGGTTCATCGTCCGTCGTGCCGATCTGCCGGAGGGCTGGACGGAACGCGACGAGCTCGGGCGACCGGTCGACCCGGAGACGAAGTCGGCGCTCGAGGACCCGGATCGGCCGCGGCTTGCTGACTCGATCGAAACGGCGCTGCGGCTCGGCGAAGGTGTGGTGCTGATCGCACCCGCGCCGCGCGACGGCGAGAAGCCGGACTTCGAGGAGAAGCGCTTCTCCGCGCGGTACTCGTGCCCGTATGACGGGACGACGATCGACGAGCTCGAGCCTCGCAGCTTCAGCTTCAACTCGCCGCACGGCGCATGCCCGTCGTGCACCGGGCTGGGCACCCGGCTGGAGATCGATCCCGAGCTCGTGATCCCGGACCGGGGCAAGAGCATCCTCAAGGGCGCCGTCGTCCCCTGGGCCCGTCTTGCGACCGACGGCTCATGGCGGCTCAAGATCACCGAGGCGGTGTTCCGCAGCCACGGCTGGGATCCCACGAAGCCGCTGCGGGACCTGCCCGCCGAGGCAACGCACCACCTTCTGTTCGCGCCCAAGGATGAGCAGGTCGTCATCCGCTACAAGCACGAGCGCGGCGAGAACTCCTACAACGCCACGTTCGAGGGCGCCGTCACGAACCTCGAGCGGCGGTACCGCGAGACGGACTCGGAGTTCGTGAAGACCGAGCTCGAGCGGTACATGGTCGAGCGGCCCTGCCCGACGTGCAAAGGCAAGCGCCTGCGCCCCGAGGCGCTCGGCGTGACCATCGAAGGCCGGGACATCTCCGAGGTCTCGGACATGTCGATCACGGACGCGCTGGAGTGGGCACTCGCGCTCCCGAACCGCATCTCCGAGCGCGAGAAGACGATTGCCTACCAGGTGCTCAAGGAGATCCGCGCGCGACTCGGGTTCCTCGTCGATGTCGGGCTCGACTACCTGACCGTCAACCGAACCTCGCAGACGCTCAGCGGCGGCGAGGCGCAGCGGATCCGGCTCGCGACGCAGATCGGCACGACGCTCATGGGGGTCCTGTATATCCTGGACGAGCCGTCGATCGGGCTGCACCAGCGCGACAACGCGAAGCTGATCGCGACACTCACGCGCCTCCGTGACCTCGGCAACACCGTCCTCGTCGTCGAGCACGACGAGGAGACGATCCGCACGGCCGACTGGGTGGTCGACATCGGGCCCGGGGCGGGCGAGCACGGCGGCGAGATCATCGCCAATGGCTCCCTCGAGCAGGTCCTGGCCGAGCCCCGGTCCATCACCGGCGCGTTCCTCCGCGGTGACCGCGCGGTCCTCGTGCCGAAGGAGCGCCGGAAGGGCAACGGCAAGGCGCTCGTCGTCAAGAACGCGCGCGAGCACAACCTCAAGAACCTCGACGTGACGTTCCCGCTCGGGACGTTCACGGCGGTCACGGGCGTCAGCGGCTCCGGGAAGTCCACGCTCGTGACCGAGGTGCTCTACCGCGCCCTGGCGCGCGAGCTGGTGGGTAGCCGGGAGCCCGTCGGGCGCCACGACGCGATCGACGGACTCCGGTTCGTCGACAAGGTCATCGAGATCGACCAGAGTCCGATCGGTCGGACGCCTCGATCGAACCCGGCGACGTACGTCGGCCTGTTCACGGCGATCCGCGAGCTGTTCGCGGCAGTTCCCGAGGCGCGTGTCCGCGGCTACGGTCCGGGCCGCTTCTCCTTTAACGTCAAGGGCGGACGCTGCGAGAACTGCAAGGGCGACGGGATCATCAAGATCGAGATGCAGTTCCTGCCGGATGTCTACGTGCCGTGCGAGGTCTGCAAGGGCGCCCGGTACAACCGCGAGGCGCTCGAGATCCACTACAAGGGCCGCTCGATCGCGGATGTGCTCGAGATGACCGTCGAGGAGGCGCTCGAGTTCTTTCGGCCGGTCTCGAACATCGCCTCGAAGCTCCAGACGCTGAATGACGTCGGGCTCGGGTACATCCACCTCGGCCAGCCCGCGACGACGCTGTCGGGCGGTGAAGCGCAGCGCGTGAAGCTCTCGACGGAGCTCTCGCGCCGAGCCACCGGCAAGACGATCTACATCCTCGACGAGCCCACCACGGGCCTGCACTTCGCCGACGTCGAGAAGCTGCTCGAGGTCCTGCACCGGCTCGTCGAGACCGGCAACACGGTGGTCGTGATCGAGCACAACCTCGACGTGATCAAGACGGCGGACTGGATCATCGACCTCGGGCCCGAGGGCGGCGCCCGCGGCGGCCGCATCGTCGCCCAGGGCACGCCCGAGACCGTGGCGAAGACCAAGGGATCGGCAACGGGCGAGTACCTGGCGCGCGTGCTGCGCGGCGAGCCGCTCGTACCGCTGTCGAACGTCTCGTTCGCCGAGGCAGCAGGCCGTTCCGTGCGAGCCGTCGCCGTGCCGATCGACACGGAGGCGATGGCTGCGGGCAGTGGCGCCGGCGCGACGGCCTCGAATGGCAAGGGCGCGTCCGCGAATGGCGCATCGGGCTCCGCCAAGCGAAGCCGCAGCGGAGTTCCGGCGGCGCGCTAGTGGTCGCGAATCGGCCGCTGCTTGCGCGGCATCAGGTCCCGGAGGTGGACGCGGCGGCGCTCGAGGCGGCGCGCTTCGCAGACGTGGCGCTTGCCGCTGCGCTCGACATGGAGAACGAGCGCTGGGCGAAGTACCTCGCCTACATGCCCGATCGGCTCCGCGACGACCCGATCCCCGGCATCCGAGCGACCGCCCGCGCGGTCCGCGCCGCGTACGGCCCGAAGGATTCGATCCGCGACGCGCTCCCTGAGCACGTCACGGAGCCGTTGCTCAAGTCGGTCGACCGGCTGCTCAAGGTGATCGCCCGCTTCGAGATGCACGCCGACTGAGCGACGGGTCTCGGCGGCTCAGTACACGAACGGCATGAGCGCCTTCGTCCGCGTCTTGTACGCGGCGTATTCCGGGTAGCGCTGCGTGAGCCAGATCTCCTCCCGGCGGCGCTTGAGATCCAGCACCAGGGCCAGCAGCGCGGAGGCGATGAAGGTGCCCGCCCAGGGAATGTTGATCGCGAGCCCGAGCGCACCGAGGATCAGGCCCGTGTAGATCGGATGGCGCACGAAGCGGTACGGGCCGCTCTCGACGAGCCTGCCCTGGCCCGGCGGGAGCGGCACGTAGGCGAAGGCTCGAGCGCGCTTGAGCTCCGCGATCCCAGTGCCGAGAAACACGGCGGCGATGATCGCGAACACGTAGCCGAAAAGCATCCGTGTGCCCGCGGTCGCGTCGTCCTCGGCGGGGGCCTGCGGTGCTGAGTACACCGCCGCGATGATGAGTGCGAAGCACACGCCCTGGAGCGCGACCCAGCCCTCCCCGCGGGGCCCGAGCGCCGGGATGCGTGAGACGGGTGCGGCCTCCGTCAGGTCCGCGTCCGTCGGTGTACCTGGGGCCGCCGCGTTCACTTGCCGTACTTGTACGGGTAGACCACCCACGCGTCGGTCGAGACGACGTGGTGGTCCGGCGCGATCGAGACCCTTGAGTTGGTCGGCTTGTAGTGCAGGACGGCGGTCGTCGGCTCGCCGCCCGCGAGCCTGACCCGTTCGACAACGGCCGCGATGGTGGTTCCGCTGTCCCAGACCTCGTCGACGATCAGGACGCGCTGGCCGTTCAGCAGCGGATCCGATGGGAACTGCAGGAACGTCGGCTGCTCGGCGTGGTGGCCGGTGTCGTCGTAGTACGCGACCGCCGCGACGACGATGTTCCGCATCCCGAGCCGATACGCCAACATGCCGGTCGGGACGAGGGCGCCACGCGTGATCGTCAGGACGACGTCGTAGCTCGCGCCGACCTGGTCGGCCATCTGCGCGACGAGCCAGTCGAGATCGTCCCAGGAGACGATGAGCTTCTCGGGTTCGGCCATGCCCGCAGGTTACGCGGCCTGCGCCCCCTGCCGCGAGGTCACGCCGCCAGCTCCTCCCGCGAGAAGGCCTCGAGGAGGAACTGCGAGGGCGCGCCGGGGTCGTACACGAGCGTCAGCGATCGTCGCGCCCGCGTCCAGGCCACGTAGGCGAGCCGGCGCTCTTCCTCCAGCGCACGCTCGGGTTCGACCGCCTCCGCCACGGATCGCGCGCTCGGGAAGCGGCCCTCGTCGAGACCGATGACGGCGACATGGTCGAACTCCAGGCCCTTCGTGCCGTGCGCCGTCGCCAGCGACAGGGGAGCGTCATCGCGTCGGAGCTCCGCCAGCCGCGCCCGGACCGCCTCGATGGCTGCCGCGAGCTCGTCAAGTGTGCGAAATCGGGCGGACCAGCCCAGAACTGCCGCGGCAATGGCGTCGCGCCGGCCCGCGGTGCGGCGGACCTCGCCGACGGCGATCAGGGGCAGGCGGATCCGCACCGCGCGCGCGGCCGCGACGACCTCGTCGACGCGCTCGGACTCGACGGGCAGCACCAGCTCGGGCGCGCGAAACGGCACGCCCAGCCGAAGGGCGGCGACGGCAACGGGCACCAGCTCCCGGTTCGTTCGCGCGAGCACGGCGCGCGTCCCGCCTTCGGACGGCCAGGAACGAAGCACCGCGGTCGCGCGGTCGACGTCGTCGGCGGTCGTCGGTGCGAGCACGAGGGTGCCTTCCGCGTTCGGACGAGCACGGATGACCTTCGCGAAGCGTTCGGTGTTGTGCTCCACGAGCCGAACCGCCCGGGCGAGCACGGGTCCGGGACACCGGTAGTTCGTCTCGAGGTCGACCCGGGTCAGGTTCGGCAGTGAGCTGTCGGCGAGCCCGAGCAGCCGGCGGACATCCGCCAGGCGCCACCCATAGATCGACTGGTCGTCGTCGCCGACGAGGAAGATGCGGTTCGCCGGCGCGGCCAACAGCAGCGCGAGCCGGAGCTGCGCCCGATCCAGGTCCTGCGCCTCGTCGACCAGCAGGTGCGTGCACCGCTCGCGCCACAGCGCGGCGACGCCGGCGTCGCGCTCCAGGAGCCGCAGCGACCTCGCGACCAGGTCGTCGAAGTCGAGCCCGCCGCGGCGGCGGATCTCCGCCTCGTACGCCGCGTAGGTGCGCGCTACCGGCCCGGCTTCGGGGTCCGCCTCGATCGATGCCGGGTCGACGTCGAGGTCGAGCTTGAAGCGCGACAGGACAGTGTCCAGCCGTCGGCGGTCCGCGATCGTCGAGCGTGGCGCAACCGCCTTCAGCACCTCCTCGCGATCCAGCAGCTCGATGGCGTGGCCGGCTTCCCGCAGCACCTCCAGCCCGAGCGCATGAAACGTGCGGATGCGGATCCGCTCGGCCAGCCCTTCGCCGAGCGGGGCCAGTGCGAGGGCGACGCGTTCGCGCAGCTCCTCGGCCGCGCGCTTGTTGAACGTGATCGCGCAGATCGTCTCGGGCGCCGCGCCCTCGTCCACGAGCCAGGCGATCCGCGCGACGAGGGTGGTCGTCTTGCCGCTGCCCGCCGGCGCGACGCACAGCACCGGTCCGGCCGGCGCGGTTGCCGCGCGCCGCTGGTCGACCTGGAGCTTCGCGAGCCGCTCGAGCACGGCGGGATGTCCGGACACCGGTGAAGGGTGCCGAACCGCCCTTATCTGCGGCTCACCCGGCGCGCGTGTCGACGACGCACACCGCGTCGTTGCCACCGCGCACCGCGTGGTGCGGTCCTGTGCGAATAGGCGTTAACAGGTGGATTGTCGCGCGCTATCGTGGGCCGCCTAGGTTCGGCAGGGTCGTTGTCGACCCGTGCAGGCGACACGCCGCGGCGTGCCGAAGTCCTACGTGGAGGAGGAAGTCGTGCCCCTTACCGTCTCTGCGCGCCCCACCCGGCGTGGCCCCATCGCACTCGCGCTCCTCGCGCTCGTGGCGCTGGTCATCCCGGGAGCAGTCTGGGCGGCCAAGCCGCCGCCGGCTCCGAATGTGGACATCCAGATCCTCAACGTGTCCGACTGGCACGCGAACCTGGACCCAGCGAGCGCCAACGGCGGCGCCTGGAACATCTCGGCTCGCTGGCAGGCCGACCGAGCCGCCTTCGCCGGCCCGACGCTCACCCTCACCGCGGGTGACGACTTCGGCGCCGCGCCCCCGCTGTCGGGCTTCTTCGACGAGATCCCGTCGATCCAGGCCCAGCGGCTGATGGGCATCCAGGTCAACACGTTCGGCAACCACAACTTCGACCGCGGGCTCACCCACCTGCAGCAGATGGTCGACCTCGCGGCGGCACCGAGCACCGGCAACGCCGGCGCGCATCCGGGCCAGCCGTTCCACTACGTCGCAACGAACCTCGCCAACCTGGCCGGCAACCTGACCGGCGTCGATCGGATCGCGTACTTCACCCTCGGCGGCGTGAAGGTCGCGGTCCTCGGCATCGTCAACGAGGAAGCGCCGACCCTGGTGTCGGTCGGCAACTTCGGCACGATCCAGATCACCGACGGCGTTGCGGCCACGAAGGCTGCGGCGCGCGAGGCCCGCAAGAACGGCGCCAAGGCGGTCATCGTGATCACCCACAAGGGCGTCACCGATGCAGGGGCCGGCACCGGCCCGCTGACCGACTTCGTCAACGCCCTCCCGGGCGGCCTCGTCGATGTCGTGATCGGCGATCACACGAACATCAAGTACTCGGGGACGGGCGCACTCAATGGCATCCTGTTCCACGAGAACGCCAGCTTCGGCAACACCTACGCCAAGACCTTCCTGACGGTGAAGCCGGGCAACGGCCCGGGTGTCATCGCCAAGTCGATGACGTTCGTCGACCCCGTGGCGCCGAACCCGGGGCTCCGGGCAAGCGTCCCGGGCGGCATCGTCGACTTGTGCCCTGTCACGGGCTTCTGTGACCAGAACATCGTGACGATGCTCGCGCCATGGCGCGTCCAGCTCGCTGCAGCGCTCGACGGCCCGATCGGGACGACCGTGACGCCATTCGATCGCGGCTCGAACATCGAACGCCGCCAGGAGGTCCCGCTCGGCGACCTGCTCGCGGACAGCCTCACGGCGAACTATGGCGTCCAGATCGGTCTCTACACCGGTGGCAGCATCCGCTCGCAGTTCCCGGCGTGCGGCTACAAGCCGGTCGACACGTCGCTCAATCGCCGCAACTGGGATGACAACGCATCAACGAACCCGAAGCACGTCACTCTCGTCACCTGCACGGGTGGGTATGCCAGCGGTACCCCACTCGACCTCGTCACCGGCGACGTCTACACGGTGCTGCCGTTCGGCAACAACATCGTGACCCGCACGGTCACGGGCGACCAGCTCTGGCGCCTGCTCGAGAACAGCGTCAGCCACTGCCCGACGAACTACGACCCGAACAACGACGACGTCACATGCGACGGCCGCTTCCCGCAGGTGTCCGGCATCAAGTTCACGTTCGACAAGAGCGTGGCGTCGGGCTGCTCGGGCGCCGAAACCAAGGCCACGTGGGTGTGTGCATCGAGCGGCGGGCGGATCACGTCCGTCACGCTGATGGACGGCTCGCCGGACGGGACCCCGATCCTTGCCGACTCGACGACCTACACCTTCGCCACCACGGACTTCACGAACAACGGTGGCGATTCGTACTTCATGCTCGCCGACGGCCAGGGCACCAGCCGTGACCGCGACGCGAACTCCTTCCTCGCCTACCTGCAGAGCATCGGCAGCGACCTCGATCCTGCCGACTACCCACAGAACCGCATCACGATCTGCCCCTGCCCCTAGGCAGCAGGCACGTCACGGAAGGGGAGGCCGGGCCGGAAGGCCCGGCCTCTTCGATTCCCGGGCTACCCTCGGTTTCATGGGTCGAATGCGAGCCATCCCGCTCATCGCAGCCATGCTCCTGGGGTGCGCCCTTGCGATCCCGATGGGCGCGGCAGCGGACAGTCCCGCGCGCGGTCAGATCCTCGCGGCCGGGGATCACGTCCTCCCGGGCGAAACGTTGACGGTCACCGGGGCGCAGCTGGACCCGGGCGACACCCTCTCGTTCCGGCTGTCGATCAAGACAACCGACCTCGACCTCGGCACGGCCGTCGTGGCGGCAGACGGCTCCGTGGAGCTCAAGGCGCTGATCCCGATCGGGACACCGGTCGGGTACGGCGAGGTGTCGGCGACCAACGCGTCCGGCTCGACCTGGGCCACCGTCGCATTGATCGGTGAGCGCGCCGAGGGGCCTGGTGCATCAAGCGCACCGGCGCAGAACGCCACTGATGGCCCCGTCGACGATCGCGTGATCGGGCTGCTCATGGCGGCGTTCGGAGGCGTGCTCCTCGTGGTCGCCGGGCTGTGGTGGTGGACGGGGCGCCGTCGGAAGGGTCCCGCCGCAGGCTGAGCCGCGCACGCACGGGGCCGCCCGCGGCGCCGCGCCATGCAGCTGGCGCAGGTCTGCATACGATTCGATCGATGACCACGCAGTCCCTGCCGCCCACGCTCGAGGCGACGCTCGCCAAGCTTCCGACGAAACCGGGCGTCTACCTCATGAAGGACGACCGGGGCAAGGTGCTGTACGTCGGCAAGGCGCAGAACCTGCGCAACCGCGTCCGCAGCTACTGGCAGAAGGAGTCGGGGCCGCAGGCCGGACAGCACCTGATCCGCTCGGCGATTGACCGCGTCGCGGACGTCGACTACACGATCACCGACTCGGTGGGGGAAGCGCTCCTGCTCGAGGGCAACCTTGTCAAGCGGTTCCAGCCGCCGTTCAACGTGCGCCTCAAGGACGACAAGAGCTACCCGTACATCAAGATCACGCTGAACGACGACTTCCCGCGCATCGAGCGGACCCGGAAGCTGCCGAACGACGGCTCGCGCTACTTCGGGCCGTACGCCTCCGCTTCGAGCGTCGACGAAGCGATGAACCTGGTGCGCCGGCTCTTCCCCTTCAGAACGTGCACGATCGACATCCGGGACGGGGAGCGGGCACTCCAGCGCCCGTGCCTGCTCTACCACATCAAGCGCTGCCAGGGCCCCTGCATCGAGGCCATCTCGAGGGCGGACTATCGCGCCGACATCGCCCAGGTCGAGCTCTTCCTCGAGGGTCGCCAGGAGTCGCTCGTGAAGGCGCTCCGCGACGACATGAAGAAGGCGTCCGATCGACAGGATTACGAGCAGGCGGCGATCGATCGCGACAAGATCCGCGCCATCGAACGAACGATGGAAAGCCAGAAGATGGCCGCGTTCGCCCGCACCGATCTGGACCTCCTCGGGCTCGCGCGCCGAGACAACCAGGCGGCCGTGCAGCTGTTCGTGATCCGCGGCGGAAAGGCGCTCGGGCGCGACGTCTTCCTGCTCGACACGCCGCGCGGCACGACGGATGCGGATGTGGTCTCGGGCTTCCTGCTCCAGTACTACGCCCGCGCGACCTCGATCCCGCCGGAGATCGCGGTCCCGCTGGCGCTTCCGGAGGCCGAGGACCTCGAGAAGTTCCTCGCCGAGCGACGCGCCACGGGCGGCGGCGACGCTGAGGCGGCCGAGGGCGGGGAAGTGGCGACGAAGGCGAGATCCTTGAACCGCGTCGAGAACCTCACCGTTCCGCGGCCGGACGCGGTGCGCGTCACGCGCACACCCACGCGAGCGGCCGGCAGGTCGGCGCCGGTCAGGCTGATGGTTCCGCAGCGCGGAGATCGACGGCAGCTGATGCAGCTCGCGACGCGGAATGCCGAGGAGATGCTCGCGCGCGAGCAGGCACGCTGGCTCGCAGACCAGGGCAAGACGCTGGGCGCGCTCGAGGAGCTTGCCGACGCCCTGTCCCTTCCCGGCCTGCCGGGTCGGATCGAGTGCTACGACGTTTCGAACTTCCAGGGCTCTGAGACCGTGGCCTCGATGGTCGTGTTCGAGGACGGCAAGCCGCGGACGGGCGAGTACCGGCGCTTCCGTGTCCGAACGGTCGAAGGCCCGAACGACGTCGCATCGCACCGCGAAGTCCTTCGCCGCCGGTTCCGCGGCGCCCGCCCTGGCGATGAAGGCTCGGCCGAAGAGCGTCGCTGGGCGATGCCGGACCTCGTGCTGATCGACGGCGGCAAGCCGCAGGTCGGTGCCGCGAAGGGCGTGCTGGACGAGCTCGGCCTGCACGACCTGCCGCTCGCCGGGATCGCGAAGGAACGCGAAGAGCTGGTGCTGCCGGACCAGGCGGTGCCCGTCGTCCTGCCGACGACCTCGCAGGCGCTCTACATGGTCCAGCGCATCCGCGATGAGGCGCACCGGTTCGCCATCACGTACCACCGGGACCTCCGCCGGAAGGCGTCCGTACGCTCGAAGTTCGACGACCTGCCCGGGATCGGCCCGCGCCGCCGCGGCGCGCTGCTGCGCGTCTTCGGCTCGATCAAGCGCGTCCGCGAAGCCCCCGTGGAGCAGGTGGCCGCCGTCCCCGGCATCGGCCCCGCCCTGGCAGCCAAAATCAAAGCGGCGCTAGAGGCGTAGCTTGTTCGGCGCCGCGTCCCGGCGGATGGGCGGCGCGCGACGGGCCAAGACAATCGCACGCGAGCACCGGAGGGCGAAGCCCGAGGCGCGCAGCTGGCGTGGGTCCGCAGGCCCGTCGGAAGCCGGCCGGCTGACGGCGAACGGCGTCGCTTGAGATGCGCCTGTATCATCCGCCCTCGTGCGTAGAACCGGACCGATCCTCATCGTCGTCATCGGGCTGCTCGCGCTCATCGTCGACTTCTGGCCGAACCTCACGCTGCCGGCACTGTCCAGCACCGAGGCCCCGCGCAAGATCGAGACGAAGCTCGGGCTCGATCTTCAGGGTGGCCTGAAGGTCGAATACCGCGTGAACCCGAACGGGGACCGCATCCCGACCACCGCCGACGTGGACGTCGTCAAGCAGATCATCGAGCGCCGCGTGAACGCCACGGGCGTGTCGGAGCCCGTCGTCGTCACGTCGGGCACCGACCGGATCGTTGTCGAGGTTCCGGGCGTCAGCGATATCGACGCCATCCGCAAGCTGCTCGGCCAGACGGGCCTGCTGCAGTTCGTGCCGATTCCCACGTCGATGGGCCAGCTGGCAGACGGGCAGCCGCTCACCGTCGACCCGTCGATCAAGTGCCCGACCACCGGTGATCCCACCGTTCCATGCGTCCTGTTCGACGGCGGGGAGCTGTCGAGCGCGAGCGTCGGCTCGAACCAGCAGGGCCAGCGGACCGTCAACTTCACGCTGAAGCAGCACGGCAAGGACCTGTTCGCGGCGTGGACCACGGCCCACGTGAACCAGAACTTCGCGATCGTCCTCGACCACGCCGTGATCTCCGCGCCGAACATCAACGAGCCGATCCCGGGCGGCAACGTCCAGATCAGCGCCGGCGGCCTCGGCGGCTTCACGCGCCAGGCCGCGGACGAGCTCGTGAACGTCCTCCGGTTCGGCTCGCTGCCATTCCCGGTGCAGGAGCTCGCGAGCGACACGATCGCCCCGACGCTCGGCCAGGAGTTCCTGAAGAGCAGCCTGCTCGCGGGCGCGATCGCGATCTCGCTCGTGATCCTGTTCATGCTGCTGCACTACCGGCTCCCGGGCGCCGTCGCGAGCTTCGCGCTCCTGTACTACACGGTCCTCGTCCTGGCGCTGTTCCGGCTCATCCCGGTCACGCTGACCCTCGCCGGCATCGCGGGCTTCGTGCTCTCGGTGGGTATGGCGGTCGACGCCAACATCCTGATCTTCGAGCGCACGAAGGAAGAGCTGCGTGCCGGCAAGTCGCTCGCGCAGGCGATCGAGGCCGGGTTCGCGCGAGCGTGGAACTCGATCCTCGACTCCAACGTGTCGAGCCTCATCACCGCGATGATCCTGTACCTGTTCGGGTCGTCGGTGATCCAGGGCTTCGCGCTCGTCCTGATCCTCGGCGTCCTCGCCTCGATGTTCACCGCGATCACGGTCACGCGCTCCATCCTGCGGATCGTGGTCACGCGCGAGTGGGCGCGCAAGGCGTGGATGTACGGCGTCAGCGACTCGGAGTTCACCGCCCGCCCCACGACGCGCGGGCTGCGCCGCGAGCCGCGCAGTGTTTGACATCGTCGGCAAGCGCAACTGGTTCTTCGCGCTTTCGCTGATCGTCACGATCCCGGGGCTCATCTTCATCCTGCTGACGCCGCTCACCGGCGGCGCCGCGGGCCTCAAGTTCTCGATCGACTACACGGGCGGCACGGAGTGGTCCATCCGCTTCGCCGATCCGAACGTCACCGCCAACCAGGTTCGCCTCGAGCTCGCGGACCTGGGCCAGGAGGACGCGCAGGTCACCGCGACCGGCAAGGGCTTCCTCGACATCCGCATGAGCAAGCTCGACCTCCGCGAGGCGGAGCCCGCCCCGACCCTTGGCCCGTCGGACGCGCCCAGCGCGGCACCCGGCGCCAGCGGCCAGACCGCCGCTCCATCCGCGACGCCCGCACCCACGGCGACGCTCGCACCGACCGCGGCCCCGACGGCCGCTCCGAGCGGCTCACCCGAGCCGTCTCCGACCGCCGCGCCGGGCGGCGGAGGCGCCATCCCGACCGAAGGCGAGATCGGCAAGATCGCAGCAGGCCTGCAGGCCAAGTTCGGCCCCATCGCCGAGCAGGCGAAGCTGAGCTCGATCGGCGCGGTCGTCAGCTCCGACCTGATCCAGCAGGCGTTCCTGCTGATCATCATCGGCTCCCTCGGCATCCTCGGCTGGATCACGCTGCGGTTCCGTGACGTGAAGTTCGGCGTCACCGCGCTGGTCGCGCTGCTCCACGACGTGATCGTCGTCCTCGGCATCTTCGCAATGCTCGGCACGCTGTTCGGGGTCAAGGTCGACGGCCTGTTCGTGACCGCGATGCTGACCGTCATCGGCTTCAGCGTCCACGACACGATCGTCGTGTTCGACCGCGTCCGCGAGAACCGCGCCCGCCACGCCGGGGAGCCGTTCGCGGCGGTGGTCAACCACTCGATCCTGCAGACGTTCGGCCGATCGATCACCACGAGCTTCACCGTCGCGCTGACGCTGACGACGCTGCTCCTGTTCGGCGGCTCGGCGACCCAGGAGTTCGTCCTGGCGCTGCTCGTCGGGATCATCTCGGGCACGTACTCGTCGATCTTCAACGCGGCGCCGCTGCTGGTCGTGTGGCAGGACTGGGAGGACCGCAGGGCAGGCCGCGTCGCCACGCCGGCGAAGCCCAGCCGCGCGTCCGCCTGACGGCTTCGCGGCGACGCTCCGGACCCTGCGCCAGATAACCGCGCGCCAATCCGTGGTGCAGCGGCGCATGACATCCTGAGGCCGTGCTCCAGCCTCGCAGCCGCTGGCTCTTTCCGACCCCCGTCGCCGTTTCCCCGTCCCTGGTCGACGCCGGCCATGAGCTGGGTCTCGGACCGCGGGTCATCGGGCTGCTCGCCGCCCGCGGCGTCACGATCCCGGACGAGCTCCGCCGGTTCCTCGGCGACCCCGCGACCTCGCTCCACGATCCGTCGCTGCTGCCCGACGCGGAGCGCTTTCTGGCTCGCGTGGCGGCCGCCCGCGACCGCGGGGATCGCGTCATGGTCTTCGGCGACTTCGATGCCGACGGGATCACCGGGCTCTCCACGCTGACGCTCGCGCTGCGGCGCTTCGGGGTCACCGCGCTGCCGTACGTGCCGTCGCGGCTGGACGAGGGGCACGGCCTGTCGATGGCGTCGATCGCTTCCGCGAAGGAGCAGGGCGCCACCGTCATCATCACGGTCGACACCGGGTCCTCAAGCGTCCGCGAGGTGGATGCGGCGAACGAGGCCGGCATCGACGTCCTCATCACGGACCATCATCACGTCCCGCCCGCTCTGCCGGCCGCACACGCCCTGGTCAATCCGCATCGCGCCGATGCTTCGTACCCGGATGCGCGGCTCGCCGGCTCGGGCGTGGCCTTCACGCTGGCGCGCCTGCTGCTGGGGCAGGCGGCGCTCCAGTTCGCGGACCTCGCGGCGATCGGAACGGTCGCGGACCTCGCGCCGATCCTCGGGGAGAACCGCGCCATCGTGCAGCTCGGTCTGGAGCGGATCCGGACGGCGCCCCGGCCGGGAATCGCGGCGCTGCTGGCCGCGTCGAAGCTCGCGCCGGCCGACGTCGACCTGGAGACGCTCGCCTTCGCCATCGCGCCGCGCCTGAACGCTGCCGGTCGAGTGGGGGAGGCGTTCGATGCGGCCCGCCTGCTGCTGAGCGAGGACGCCGAGGAGGCGCAGGCGCTGGCGGGCGTGCTGGACGCCGCGAATGCGACACGCCGCGACCTCATGAAGACCGCCGTCGCGGATGCACGCACGTCGCGTGACGCGGTCGATGAAGCGGCCGCGACGATCGTCAAGGGCCCCTGGCCGGTCGGGATCGTCGGGCTCGTCGCGTCCCGGCTTGCGGAGGAACGCGGCAAGCCGGCGATCGTCGGCGCGGAGCTCGGTGACATCGTTCGAGCCTCCTGCCGCAGCGCCGGCGGGCTGCATCTTGCCGAGGGCCTGGCCGCGTGCTCGGACCTGCTGTTGCGTCACGGGGGCCATGCGGGCGCCGCTGGGTTCGAGATCGAGGCGGCAAACTGGCCGGCGTTCCGCAACCGGTTCCTCGCGATCGCCGAAGCTGCAGCGCCGCCGGACCCAACGCCATCGATCGCCCTCGACCTCGCGATCCGCGCGCGCGACGTCGACTACGCGCTCCATCGCGACCTCCGCAAGCTCGCGCCATGCGGCGCGGGCAACCCGGAGCCGCTCGTCGCGGTTCTCGGGCTCACGGTGACGAAGGTGCGGCAGACAGGTGACGGCGGGCACACGTCGCTGGTCCTCAAGCGCCGGCTTGACGTGCTCGACGGCATCGCCTTCGGCTGGCCGGAGCTGTCGCAGGAGGTCGCGGAGGGCGACGTGATCGACGTCGTCGCCCAGCTTCGCAGCCGCCGGTTCGGCGGCATCGAGTCGCTGCAGCTCGAGATCCGCGATGCGGCGCCATCCGGCCACCACCCCGAAGCGCGCGCGATCCTCGACGCAGCTCCCGTGGCGGTCGGCCCGGGCGCCGCTGTCGGCCTGGCGCCCGCGTGAGCACGCGATGACGCGAGCGAACCCTCGCCCGCGCGGCCCGATGCCTGCGGGTGGCCGCCGGCTGCCCTTCGACATCGCCCCCGCGATCTCGATCGTCGGGCTCGTGCTCATCGCGGCGGTGAGCTTCGCGCTGCTGGGCGGCTCGCTGCCGAGCGTCGGCGGGAACAACGGCGGCCCTGGAGGGCCCGGCGGCCCGGTTCGAACACCAACGCCATCGAACGTCGTCGTCGTGCCCGATGATCCGCGCGCCAAGGTCCCCGGCCAGATCCTCTACATCAAGGACGGCAACCTGTGGGTGCAGTCGGGGACGACCGCCCGGCAGGTGACCGCGGGCGGCAAGGTCTCGATGCCGACGTGGTCGCCCGATGGGCAGTGGATCTACTACATCAAGACCGCGAACAAGGACGGCCGCTGGCCGTCCGCGGGCGTGATCCACACCTACAACCTGACCGTGCCGAGTCTCGTCCGCCTGAAGGCCGACGGCTCCGGCCAGCCCGAGGTCCTGCTCACGGGCAACGTGAGCAAGGGCTCGAACACGTGGTCCTACTTCATCCGGCAGCCCTCGATCTCGCCCGATGGGACGAAGGCCGCGATCATCACCGACGGGCCTGACCCGACGCGGAGCGACATCATGCTCAAGGTCGTCGACCTCGCGACGGGGACGATCACCGATCCTCGGCTTGGCGAGGCCCTCGGGCTGGGTCACCAGGACCCGGCGTGGTCGCCGGACGGCACCCAGATCCTCTTCACGCGGAACAACCGCGAGGGCGCTCGCGGGACGCCGGCGATCTATCGCTACAACCTCGCCACCGGCAAGTCGACGGCACTGACGGGCCCCGGCTACATGGCACCGGCGTGGTCGCGGGACGGGCGGTACGTCGTCGCCACGAAGACGAGCACGTTCGGCACCGACGTCGTGATCCTCGACGCGAAGAACGGCGCGGAGCTCCTGCGCGTCACCAAGGACGAGAGCTCGTTCAATCCCGTGTGGTCGCCCGCGGGCGACGCGGTGGCGTTCTTCCGGGTCCAGAACGGCGTCGTGGACCTGTACGAGGTGCCCGTGCAGGGCACGCCGGGCGCATGGACCGCGGGCGACCCGCTCGCGCTCACCGTCAGCGCAGGGCTCGCCGCCTCGTCGCGTCCGGCGTGGTTCATCCCCGCCGACCAGCTGCCGCCGCTTCCCACCGACATCCCCCCGAGCGTCGCGCCGCCGTCGAGCGCGCCGGCATCGTGACGGCGCCCGCGTCGTGAAGGGCACGTACCTCGAGCGGCTCGCGGCGCGCAGCGCCGCAGTTGGCTCCGTGCTCTGCCTGGGCATCGACCCGGATCCGGCCACGATGCCCGAGGGCTTCGGCGATGACGTCGACTCGATCGAGCGATTCGCGATGCTCGTCCTCGACGCTGCGCTGGCGTCCGCGGCATGCGTGAAGCCGAACCTCGCCTTTTTCGAGGCCTACGGCGCCGCCGGCTGGGCCGCCCTGGAGCGCGTGCGGGCACGGATCCCGGCGGACGTGCCGGTGATCGCGGATGCGAAGCGCGGCGACATCGGCTCGACGACGGCGAGGCAGGTCGTCGGTTACTTCGACTCAATCGGCGTCGATGCGGTCACCATCAACCCATACCTCGGCGAGGAGTCGCTCCTGGGTTACCTGGAGCGATTGGACCGGTTCGCGTACGTCCTGTGCCGCACCTCGAACCCCGGGGCGCTCGATGTGCAGGGCCAGCAGCTCAGCCCGCGGGGACCTGCGGCCGTCCGGGGTGCCGCACCGGCTGAGCCCGTGTGGGCGCGCATCGCCCGCGACGCCTCGACGTGGGGCCCGGGCGGCACCGTCGGGCTGGTTGTGGGCGCAACCGCGCCCGAGGAGCTGCAGGCCATCCGATCGATCGCTCCCGGCACCGCATTCCTCGTGCCGGGCGTCGGTGCGCAGGGCGGCAGCATCGACACCGTGCTCGCGGCGGGACCCGCAACGGACGCACCGGCGGGCGGTCGGCCCGGTGGCGGACTGGTCGTGAACGTGTCGCGCGGCATCGCGGGAGCGACCGGCGCCCGTGATCTCGGCGAGGCCATCGCGGAGGCCGCTCGAACGTGGGCCGCGAGGCTCCCCGTGCTACCGTAGCGACCGCCAACGCGGCCGATTGGCCGCGGTCCTGAGGTTCTTCATGCCGTTCAACATCGGCCCCGGCGAGCTGATCCTGATCCTGGTGATCGCACTCGTCGTCCTCGGCCCCGGAAAGCTTCCCGATGTCGCCCAATCGCTGGGCAAGAGTCTTCGAGAGTTCCGCAAGGCCGCCACGGACGTCCAGGACGCCGCGAAGATCGATGCACCGGTCGCGCCTGCCGCTCCAGCAGCGCCCGCCGCCCCGATCACGCCCGTGGCGCCGGCTCCGACCGCAGCGGCCGCGCCGAACACCCTCTCCGGGGCAAGCGAGCCGAACACGCTCTCCGCGGACGGCGACGCACAAGCCGCGCCGGTCGCTGCCGGAACGTCTTCGGCGCCCGATTCCAACCAGGACTAGAGGGCTTCCAGCCCGGCATACGCGGGCGCGCCCATGACGACCGTGCTCGATTCGTCCGGCCAGTCGCCGGCATCGATGCCGCTGACGGCGCATCTCGCCGAGCTTCGAAACCGGCTCATCTGGTCGATCGCGGCGATCTTCGCCGGCGGCGTCGTCGGGTTCTATTTCGGCGACGAGCTCGTCGCCTATCTCGAAGCGCAGCTGCCCGCCGGTGCGAACCTCCAGCAGATTCAGCTCGGCGACGGCTTCTCGATCCAGATCCAGATCGCCTTCGTGGTGGGCGTCGTGCTGGCCATGCCCGTGCTCCTCTGGCATTTCTGGCGGTTCGTCGCACCGGGCCTCACGCGCAGCGAGCGTCGGGCGATCCTGCCCTGGATCCCCATGGCGCTCATCTTCTTCGCGATCGGCGTGGCGATTGCCCTCGTGATCCTGCCGTTCGCTTCCGCGTTCCTCCTGCAGTTCGTGCCGTCCGGAGTCCAGCGGAACATCGACATCCGCAGTTATTTCGACTTCGCGACCAGCCTCTTCCTCATCTTCGGCCTGATGATGGAGTTCCCGATCCTGCTCGTCGGCCTCTCCCGGGTCGGGATCGTCACCTCGGCGCGTCTGGCCGGGATGCGCCGGCTCGTCATCGTCGGGACGCTCATCTTCTCGACGGTGATCACGCCCGGCGGCGACCTGGTGAGCCCGACCGTGCTGTGGCTCACGATCCTGATCCTGTTCGAGTTCACGATCTTCTTCATCCGTCGCTCCGGCCGGTAGCGCGGCTCGCGGCACGCCATAGACTTCGCAGCGATGGCGAACGAGCCGGAGCCCACCCTCGGCGAAGCGAACGAGAACGCGCCGCACGTCGTCGTCATCAGTGGCCTGTCGGGTGGCGGCAAGACCGCGGCGGCAAAGCTGTTCGAGGACCTGAACTACACGGTCGTCGACAACCTGCCCGGCGAGCTCCTGCCCAACCTGGCCGAGCTGGTCGTCCATGAGCCGGCCCGCTTCGCGCGCGTGGCGATCGTGCTCGACGTGCGCGCCGGCGATGCCGAGACCGCGTACCGGGCGATGCGCGGCGCCCTCGAGGGTCGCGGCATCCGGCCGCAAGTGTTCTTCCTCGAGGCGAGCGACGAGACGATCATCCGCCGCTTCTCGGAGACGCGGCACCGTCATCCGCTCGCGAACGGACGCTCGACCCAGGCGGCGATCGCGCTCGAACGCGGCCTGCTCGACCCGATCCGTGCCGAGGCCGACGTCGTCGTCGACACGACGGACCTGCCGCTGCGCGACCTGCGCGACCGGCTCTTCGCCCGCCTCGGTGACATCCAGCCGGATCGGATGACGATCCAGCTCGTGAGCTTCGGCTACAAGTTCGGGATCCCGCTCGAATCCGATCTCGTGTTCGACACGCGGTTCATCCAGAACCCGTACTACGTGCCGGACCTCCGCGAGCACTCCGGGCTCACCGAGCCGGTTCGCGACTTCGTGCTCGCGCAGCCGGGCGCGAAGGACTACCTCGACAAGATCGAGGACCTCGTCGACTTCTCGATCCCGGCCTTCGAGGCCGAGGGCAAGAGCCGGCTCACGGTCGCCATCGGGTGCACGGGCGGCCGCCATCGATCCGTCGTCGCGGCGGAAGAGCTGGCGCGGCGCCTCAAGGACCGCGGCCGCGGGCCGCTCGAGGTGTTCCACCGGGAGCTTCAAAGGACATGACGCCGGTCACGGGGCGCGCGTCGGGGCTCCGCCGCTGGCTGCAGCCGGGCCTCGGGATCAAGCGCTGGCTCCTCGTCATGTTCCTCGGGTTGCTCGTCCTGGCAGTCGGTGGCGCGCAGTTCCTGCGCCAGGTCACGAAGGACCTCGAGCCGGGCGGAACGGCGCAGACCGTCGTCGACCTGATCACGCTCCAGTTCCTGCCGTTCGCGGTGCGCGGGCTGCTCATCGGGCTGCTCGGCATCGTCCTGGTGGTGCTCGGCGCCTGGAAGGCGGCGCGGGCGCTCACGCAGCCGCTCCGGCCGAACGAGGAGACACCCCTCGCCGATGTCCTCTACCAGAAGCGGCAGCTCGCGAAGGGGCCGCGCATCGTCGCGATCGGCGGCGGGACGGGCCTGTCCACGCTCCTGCGCGGGCTCAAGGAGCACTCCGGCAACATCACCGCCATCGTGACCGTGGCCGACGATGGGGGATCGTCCGGCGCCCTGCGCGAGGAGCTCGGCATTCCGCCCGTGGGCGACATCCGCGCCTGCATCGCCGCGCTCGCGGATGCCGAGCCGCTCATGAGCGAGCTGCTGGGCTACCGGTTCCCGGGCTTCCAGCGCGGCGCGAGCGGGCTGGTCGAGACGGAGAAGGGCGGACTGAGCGGCCACGCGGTCGGGAACCTGCTGCTCGCAGCGCTCACGGCGCTCGAGCACGGCGACTTCGAGGAAGGCGTGCGGCGCATGAACCACGTCCTGGCGGTTCGGGGCCAGGTCGTGCCGGCGTCAGCCACGCCGATCAATCTCGTCGCCCGGACGAAGGCCGGCGAGACCGTCCGCGGCCAGTCCACGATCATGCGGACGAAGGACATCGATCGCGTCTGGATCGACCCGTCCGAGCCGCGCGCCTCCGCCGACGCCCTCAAGGCGATCGCCGAGGCCGACATCATCGTGCTCGGCCCCGGGTCGCTGTACACGAGCGTGCTCCCGGTGCTCCTGATCCCGGCGATTCGCGCTGCGGTGGCCGCGGCAGAAGGCGTCCGCATCTACGCCTGCAACGTCGCCGGCCAGCTCGGCGAGACCGAGGGCTACGACCTCGCGGATCACGTCGAGGCGCTCATCGCGCACACGCAGCCGGCGATGATCGACCTGGTGCTGGCGAACGACCGATTTGGCAATGCCGAGGACGACACCGCGCCGTGGCCGAACGATGCCGTGGAGATCCGCTGGCCGCCCGCCGTCGATCCCGTGCCGCACCTCGCCACCGAGGCGATCGCAAGCATCGCCGATCCGCACCACCACGACTCGACCCGCCTCGCCGAGTCGATCCTGCGGACCGCCGAGCGCGAAGGTCCCGCGCTGCGCCGCGAGCGCATGGCGCGCATCGCGTGACGGCTCGCGCCCACGCGGCGGCCCGCCGCAGCCGCATCGACTGAGTGGCGGGCTCGGACCGCGATCTCGTCGACGCCCTGCGCGCCGAGCTCGCCGCGATCGATCCATCTCGCGAGTGCGACCGTGATGCGGAGCGAGCAGGCCTCGAGCCCGGGACGCGGTGGCGCGATGCGACGCTTGCCCGGCTCGCCGTTCGGCTGGCCCGTCACGACGCGTCCGCGGACCCGAGCACGCCCGCGCCGTTCGATTGGCCAACGCGCCCGGATCACTGCCGGATGGCATGGCTTCGCGGCCGATTCCTCGCCCGTGGGTCGCTGAGCATCGCCAATGGCCAGACGCATCTCGAGATCGTCGTTCCGCCTGATGAAGCCGCCCTGCTCGTGCCGGGTCTTGCCGCCGCCGGGATGCCGGCGGGCTACCGGATCCGGCGCGGGATGGGCGTGCTCACCTGGAAGAGCGCCGAGCTCGTGAGCCTCGTGCTGCGACGGATGGGCGCGGGCGGGAGCCTGCTCGAGCTCGAGGCGCGGCAGGTGGCACGCTCCCTCCGCGGCGAGTTGAATCGGGTCCTGAACGCGGAGTCGGCAAACCTCTCGCGCACCGTTGCGGCAAGCTTCCGGCAGCTCGAGGCCATCGGCGAGCTCTCGGACGACGGCAGGCTTGCGAAGGAGCCGCTGCGGGTGCGTGAGGTTGCCGCGGCGCGGCGCGAAACGCCCGAGGCGACCATCGGCGAGCTGGCGGAGCGACTGTCGCTGCATCGGTCGGCCGTCCAGCGCGCACTGGAGCGCATCGAGCGGCTGGCACGGGCATGATTCGGCCCATGCGGGAGGTCATCGTTGCCGGTAACTGGAAGATGCACACCACCCCGGCCGATGCCGCGGACCTGGCGCGCGTCATCGCGTCGCGCACCCGTGCGCCGGGCGTCACGCGCGTCTTGTGCCCACCGTTCGTGTGCCTGGCCTCGGTCCGGGATGCCCTGGCCGACGAGGACGTCGGGGTCGGGGCGCAGGACGTTCACCATGAGCGCCAGGGCGCATTCACCGGCGATGTCGCCGCGGGCATGCTCGAGGGTCTGGCGACGTGGACGATCGTCGGCCATTCGGAGCGGCGCCGGTACCACCACGAGACCAATGAGATGGTCGGCGAGAAGGCGCACCGCGCGCTCGAAGCCGGCCTTCGCCCGATCCTCTGCGTCGGCGAGGACCTCGAGGTGCGCGAAGCCGGCTCGCACGTCGCCGAGGCGCTCGTGACGGACCAGGTGGTCCATGCCCTCGCGCTGAACCCCGGCGCGGTCGATGCGGGGCTCGTGATCGCCTACGAGCCGATCTGGGCGATCGGGACGGGTCGGTCGGCGAGCGGCGCGGATGCCGGCGCGATGGCCGCCGCGATCCGGCGGGCGTTCCGGCAGGTGCCGGAGGCGGGCGACGGCGATTCCGTGCCGATCCTCTACGGCGGCAGCGTGACCGCCGCGAACGTGGACCAGTTCTTCGCCGAGCCCGAGATCGATGGCGCGCTCGTCGGGGGCGCGTCGCTCAAGCCGGACGAGATGGCCGGCATCGTGGCGCGCGCGGCAATGACGGCCGCAGCACGCGGGCTCGCTTGACCGCTCGACCTCGACCGGTCGTCCTCGTCGTCATCGACGGGTTCGGGATCGGCGTCGACCCGGCGGCGGATGCGATCGCGGCGGCGCCCATGCCCGCGTGGCGCGCCCTGCTCGCGCGCTGGCCCCATGCCCGCCTCGCTGCCTCCGGGGAAGCGGTCGGCCTTCCGGCCGGGCAGATGGGCAACTCGGAGGTGGGCCATCTCAACATCGGCGCGGGCCGGCCGGTCCTCCAGGACCTGCCGCGCATCGACGCCGCGATCGCGGACGGCTCGTTCTTCGATCGTCCGGCGTTCGTCGAGGCGTGCGCTCGCGCACGAGCGACGGGAGGCCGGCTGACCGTCGTGGGGCTCGTGGGTCCGGGCGGGGTCCACGCCCACGATCGCCACATCGTGGCGCTCGCCGAGCTGGCCCACCAACAGCGCGTGCCGCGATTCCGGCTGCACGCGCTCCTGGATGGCCGCGACACGCCACCGAAATCGGCGCTCGGGTTCGTGGACGCCCTCGAGCAGCAGCTTCACGCCGCGCATCCGGACGCGCGGATCGCGTCCGTCGGCGGCCGGTACTTCGCGATGGATCGGGACAAGCGCTGGGATCGCACCGAACGCGGCTACGACGCGATCGTGCATGGGGTGGGGGAGTCAGCCCCGTCCGCCCTGGAGGCGATCGAGGCTGCGTACGGACGAAACGAAACCGACGAGTTCGTGGTCCCGACGGTCATCGGCGATCCGGAGCCGCTCGAGGACCGCGAGCCGATCGTCCAGGCGAACTTCCGGGCGGATCGCGCCCGGCAGCTCACCCATGCGCTCGCCGACGCCGGGTTCGACGCCTTCGACCGGGCCTCGCCGTCCGGACGGCCCGCTCCCGAGGACCTCTTCGTCGCGACCATGACCGAGTACGAGGGCGACCTGCCGGTCGCGGTCGCATTCCCGCCCGAGGTCGTCCCGTGCCTGGCCGGTGCCGTGTCGGAGGCGGGCATGCGGCAGCTCCACGTCGCCGAGACCGAGAAGTACGCCCACGTCACGTACTTCCTGAACGGGGGTCGCGAGCAGCCGTTCCCGGGCGAGGATCGCGTGCTCGTCCCCAGCCCCAAGGTGGCGACGTATGACCTCGAGCCGGCGATGAGCGCGGCCGGGGTCACCGACGCGCTGGTGGCGGGGATCAAGAGCGGCGACTACGACTTCCTCGTCGCCAACTTCGCGAACCCGGACATGGTCGGGCATACCGGCAGCTGGGACGCGACGCTCCGGGCCGTGGAGACCGTCGATGCCTGCGTCGGCCGGATTGCCGCGACCCTCGAGCCGCTCGCGACCTCGGGCGCGCTGCTCGTGGTCACGGCGGACCACGGCAACGCGGACGCGATGCGCACGCCGGAAGGCGGCATCGTGACCGCGCATTCCCTGAACCCGGTACCGCTCCTCATCGCCGGCGAGGTCATCGAAGGTCGTGACTTGCGCGATGGTGTGCTCGCCGACGTGGCGCCCACGATCGCCGCGCTCACCGGCCTCGAGCCCTGGCCCGGGATGGCCGGCCGATCGCTGGTCCGCGACTGAACTCCTGCTACCATCCCGCGGTCATCGAGGAGGTTCCCAAACCGTGAATCCCGTCCTGGCCGCAGGCCAGCTCATCGTCGCCGTGGCGCTCACCTTCGCGATCCTGCTGCAGAACCGCGGTACCGGGCTGGGCGGCACGTTCGGCGGCGACTCCGCGGTCTACCGAAGCCGCCGCGGCATCGAGCGCCGCCTCTGGCAGTTCACGATCGCGCTGATCGCGCTGTTCACGCTCTTCTCGCTCGCGGGGTACATCCTCTCGCCGTCCGCCTGATCCCGGCGTTCCGGCAACCTCGCCCGTGCACCACTCGTGAACCTGCGCGACCGCGCGCTCGTCGGCATCCTCAGCGTCGCGCTGATCGCTCTGTCGGTCGCGGCGCTCGCGCCGACGCTCCAATCATCGAACGCCGAGGCGGAGCCCACCAGCCCGATCATCCCCGAGGCCGGCGGCAGGTACGTCGAAGGGGTCCTCGGACGCGCGACCAACGCGAGCCCGTTCGGGGCTCGATCCGGCCCAGATCGCTCGCTGGTGGCGTTGCTCTTCCGCGGCCTCGTTCGGCTCGGCCCCGGCAGTGCCATCACCGGCGACCTCGCGCAGCGCTGGGAGGTCACGGACTCCGGCCGCACCTGGACCTTCCACCTTCGGCCGAACCTCTTCTGGCAGGATGGCGCCCCGCTGACGGCCGATGACGTCGCCTTCACCGTCGGGGTCCTGAGCGATCCGGCCTACACCGGCCCTGGTGGCGAGTCGTGGCGCGACGTGACCGCGACGGTGGCCGATGACCAGACCGTCGTCCTCCACCTGACCACGCCGCTCGGGGGATTCCTGCAGGCCGCGACCCAGCCGATCGCGCCGTCACACCTGCTCGATGGCATCCCGCTGGAGGCGTTGCCGGACGACCCGTTCGGCCAGCAGCCGGTCGGCTCCGGTCCGTTCCGGCTCGTGTACCTGAACTCGGCGCGGGCACTCCTTGCCGCCGCGACGCCGATCGAGCCGCTGCCCGATGACCCCGAGGGCCCGAACTTCAACACGCCGCGGCCCACCGACTCGCTCGCGTCCGCCCGCCCCACCGCGAAGCCGCTGACCGCGGTCCCATACCTGGCGTCCATCGAGATCCGGTACTACGACGATCTCGATGCGCTGCAGAAGGACTGGGCCTCCGGCGCGCTGAATGCCGCATCGGGGCTCCGTCCGGCGGATGCCACGGCGCTCGCCGCGAGACCCGGCGCCCGACTCGTGCGCTACCCGGGCACGACGATGCTGGCGGTGGCGTTGAACCTGCGCGGCACCAGCGTCTTCGGTGATCCGGCCGTGCGCAAGGCGCTGCTCCAGGCGATCGACCGCGACACGATCGTGAAGACCGTCCTCGCCGGCCTGGGATCACGCGCCGATTCGCTCATCCCGCCGAGCTCGCCGATGTTCGATGCGAGCGCGAGCCCCGAGGTCGGGTACGACCCGGCTGCCGCGAAGAAGGGCCTGACCGCCGCGGGGTGGAAGTCGACCGACACCGGGTGGACCCCGAAGGACGCCAAGGAGCCGCTCGTGATCGAGGTGCTCTGCCCGGAGGAGCTCGCCAATCCCGTTGCGTACGCCGTCGCGCAGGACGTGGTCGAGGCGTGGCACGGGATCGGGCTGGCGGCGCGGTTGATCCCGCTGCCGGCATCGGAGCTCCTCGGTGATCGGCTGGCGCGCGCCGACTACCAGGTTGCGGTCCTGCCGTTCGCGATCGGGCTCGATCCCGACGTCTACCCGTTGCTCGCGGCCTCGCAGACCCGCACCGGCGGGTCGAACGTGATCGGCCTCCAGGACCCCGATCTCGACAAGCTCCTCGTTGCGGCGCGATCGCCGATCGACGACACCGAGCGCGCTACCGCGTACAAGGCGCTCGAGCAGCGCCTGAGCGACAGGACGTACATGCTGCCGCTGGCCTTCCGGGACGAGTACGTCGTGCTCCGGGACAGCGTGGTCGGGCCCGCGTCGCGTCCAGTCGGGACCGCCGGGGACCGATATTGGGATGTGCTAATCTGGCGCCTCGCCGACGGCAGCTAGGCCCGATTTCGGGTCGCCGTGGATCTCACGCCGAGGTGGCGAAATTGGCAGACGCGCTAGCTTCAGGAGCTAGTGCCCGCAAGGGCGTATGGGTTCAAGTCCCGTCCTCGGTACCAACACCTCGACCCTCAGTGATCCAGGGTTAGCTCGCCGGCAGCGAACCTGATGCCCAGGTGGCGGAATTGGTATACGCGTACGTTTGAGGGGCGTATGAGGCAACTCATCCGGGTTCAAGTCCCGGCCTGGGCACCATCCCCCTCTGCGATCCCGCCGAGCTCATCGAGCTCGCCCCGAAGCGCCTCCAGGTCAGGATCGGTCCGGCTGAAGGCGAGCAGCTCGGGATCCGTTCCGAAGGCATCGCGCAGGAGTCGGCGCGCGATGTCCAGCGAGCCGCGCAGCGCGTGGTGGCAGGCGAGGTTGTAGGTCTCGGCCGCACGGTTGCGCTCCGGCAGCGCCGGCGCCTCGACGAGTCGAAGGGAATCCGCCTCGTACTGCGCGACCCGCGAACCATCGAGCTCGATGCCGGCCTCCAGCAGCCATCGGATGTGGCTCATGGTGTGCAGCAGCCCATTGCCGAACGTCAGGTCGACCAGTCGATCCGGCCCGCGGAGAACGTCAGGATCCGCCTGGCGCAGCTCGCCGGCCAGCCGCGCCGCGACCGCATCCGCCTCGGCCACGAGGGCGTCCCACGACCAGTCGAGGCGCGTCGCCCGCAGCTCGGCGTTGATCTCGTCCTCTTCCTGACCTTCGAGCCGGGCCAGCGGCTCGAGGGCCTCGCGGATCCGCGCGAGGCGCTCCGCGTGCCGATCCTTCCACGCCGTCAGGTGCGCCTGGAAGTCCTTCGGATTCCAGTCGCCCGAGCGGATCGGCCGTTCGATCGCGTCTCGATCCAGCCCTCCGAACAGCTCACGCTCCGCCGCCCGGGCGGTCTCGATGGTGATGGCGAGTGCCTCGCCGAGCGTCTGATCTGGCATCGCGGAAGTATGCCGTGAGGGCGTCTGCGGCCCCTGGCGGCCCCTGGCGGCACCTGGCCGCCTTCCGCCCCAGATCGTGCTCAGCGGTCGTTCAGGTCCGCCCTCCTGGCCGATTGCACGTTCGTTGCGCGAACGGTTCACCACATGCGAACGGATCGGGGTCGACCACCACGGGGCCTCGGACACGATTCTCGCGAGTGGTGAACCGACGTCGAAACCAACCTGCAAACCGCCTGCAGTGCGCTCGACGGACGGCGGTTCGATCGGAGATCGAGATGGAGATCGGGGCCGTGGTGGGCGGTGAGGGACTCGAACCCCCGACAGCCTCGGTGTAAGCGAGGTGCTCTGACCAACTGAGCTAACCGCCCGACCGAAAGCCTACTCGACCGCCGTACGAGCCCACGCGCTGCGGCGCCGTGGCCTGTTGGTAAGATGAACGTGTCGGCGCCGCTCGGCATTCGCGCGGGCCGTCCTGGAGGGTCCAATGGAGCTCATCGTCCTGCTGATCATCGTGGGCGTCATCGCCCTCTTCGTGATCGGCATCTACAACGGCCTGGTGAGCCGGCGCAACCGGATCGACGAGGCGCTTGCCCAGATCCAGGTGCAGCTGAAGCGCCGCCACGACCTCATCCCGAACCTCGTGAACGCCGTCAAGGGCTACATGGGCTTCGAGCAGAAGGTCCTAACGGACGTCACGAACGCTCGTGCTTCCGCGGTTGCCGCCGGCGCCCAGGGCGTCGCGCAGCAGGCCCAGGCCGAGAACGCGCTGTCGAGCACTCTGCGCTCGCTGTTCGCGGTGGTCGAGAACTACCCGGACCTCAAGGCGAACCAGAACGTGCTCTCGCTCCAGGAGGAGCTGACGACGACCGAGAACCAGATCTCGTTCAGCCGCCAGCACTACAACGCGAGCGTGCTCGAGTACAACAACGCGATCCAGGTCTTTCCGGCCGTGCTGCTCGCGGGCCTCTTCGGCTTCACGAAGCGCGACTTCTTCGAGGCCGAGCCCGAAGCCGCGAACGTCCCGAACGTCGACCTGAGCCTGAGCTGAGCTGAGCAACCGGAGCGAGCCGACCGGCTCGCTCCTCGCTCCTCCTGTCTTCGGGCGGCACCCAATGCAGACGCGCCAGACCTTCTACGCCCAGCAGGCCGAGAACCGACGGGACTCGATCATCCTCGTGCTCGTCGTCACGGCCCTGCTCGCCGTGCTCGGCTTCGCCATCGGCTACGGCACGACCGGCTATGTCGAGGGCGCCTTCGGCGTGACGACGATCGCGATCGTGATCGCGATGCTGATGTCGGTCGGGTCGTACTTCGCCGGCGACAAGCTCGTCCTGGCGACGTCGGGCGCCCGCGAGGTCACCCAGGAACAGGCGCCGCAGCTCCTGAACGTCGTCCAGGAGATGGCGCTCTCGGCGAACCTGCCGATGCCCAAGGTCTACATCATCGACGACACGGCACCGAACGCGTTCGCGACGGGCCGCGATCCAAAGCACGCGTCCGTGGCGATCACCACCGGCCTGCTGCAGAAGCTGGATCGCGAGGAGCTCCAGGGTGTCATCGGTCACGAGCTCTCCCACGTCCGGAACTACGACATCCGCTTCTCGCTGCTCGTCGCGGTCCTCGTGGGGTCCATCGCGCTGATGGCCGACTTCTTCCTCCGCTTCACGTTCTGGGGCGGGCGCGGCCGCGGCGGCGGCGATCGCGATCGAGGTGGCGGCGGCGTGCAGGCCATCATCTTCGTGGTGGCGGTCATCCTCGCGGTGATCGCGCCGGTCATCGCGCGCCTGGTGCAGCTCGCCGTCAGCCGGCAGCGCGAGTACCTCGCCGACTCCTCGTCCGTGGAGCTCACGCGCAACCCGCGCGGGATCGAGCAGGCGCTCGCGAAGATCGCCGGCGACCAGGAGGTCCTCGAGGTCGCCAACCGCGCCACCCAGCACCTCTACTTCACGAACCCGATCAAGAAGTTCGAGGAGCGCTCGAGCTCGATGTTCTCGACGCACCCGGCGATCGTCGATCGCATCAACCGGCTCCGGCAGCTCAGCGGCGAGCCGCCGCTCCAGCAGACCGACGTGCAGCAGCTGGCAGGTCTCGACTGAGCGTCGACTCCGTTGGGTCCGCCAATCCCGGCGACCCCGGGATCGCGACCCGGCGGCTGGTCGCGCAGGGCCTCGCCGGCGAGTCGATGGGCGGCCCGGTCGATGCCGTCCGGCATCTCCTGGCCGTCCAATCGCAGGACTATCCGGGCGCGGTCTGGGCGCTGGGCCAGCGCATCGGCAGCGGGACGGCCGCCTCGATCGGCACCGAATTCGACGACGGCGCGTTCATTCGCACCCATGTCCTGCGCCCGACGTGGCACTTCGTCGCGCCAGAGGACCTGCGCTGGCTCGTTGCCCTCACCGCCCCGCGCCTGATCCGCGGCGCGGCGCACCGGCACCGCGCGCTCGGGATCGACGCCAGGCTGCTGGTTCGAGCCGCCGGCGTGTTCGAACGGCAGATCGCGGAGCGCGGTCCGCAGACGCGCCCGGAGCTGGGCGCCGCGCTCGCGCGATCCGGGATCGAGGCGGAGGCCGGCCGCCTGATGCACCTGATCATGTGGGCGGAGTACGAGGCGATCCTGTGCAGCGGACCACGCAAGGCCAAGCTGCAGTCGTACGTGCTGCTCGAGGAGCGTGTCGCGCCCGCGCGGCCCCGGGAGCGCGAGGAGGCGATCGTCGAGATCGCGGCGCGATACGTGGCGGGTCACGGTCCCGTGCAGGACGTCGACCTCGCCTGGTGGTCCGGTGGGAGCCTCGGCGAGGCGCGGCGCGGGCTGCAGGGGGCCGGGGATCGGCTGGAACGAACCGTGATGCGCGACGGCCGGATCTTCTGGTCGGCGGACGACGGGGGCGCCCGCGCGGCGGGAGCGACGGGCCGGAGCGTCCATCTGCTGCCGAACTACGACGAGCTGCTCGTCGCCATGCGCGACCGGACCGACTGCGCCCACCCGGACCTGCCCGAGGATGCCCGCCGGCCGGAGCACATCTTCAACGACGTCATCGTCGTCGATGGCCAGGTGGTCGGGGAGTGGGATCGACCGACCCCGTCCGGCAAGCCCCGGCTCGGCCTGCGACCACGGGTGAAGCTCGATGCCGGAACTCGCGCCGACGTCGAGGCGGCGGCGAACCTGTACGGCAGATTCATCGATCGTCGGCTCACCGTCGAGTGGCTCGATTGAGAGGCCCCGAACGCCCGTGCTATCCTCCGCAGGCCGTCGGACCGGTCACCGGGAGGGCGGTCTCGCCGGGCCGAGATAGCTCAGTTGGTAGAGCACGCGACTGAAAATCGCGGTGTCGCCAGTTCGACTCTGGCTCTCGGCACCACATACCCGGCGCGCGCGGCATCCGAGCGGAAGTGGCTCAGTTGGTAGAGCATCACCTTGCCAAGGTGAGGGTCGCGGGTTCGAGTCCCGTCTTCCGCTCCATTTCTTTGCCCGCGTACCCTGACGACGCTCGACAGTCGATCGGTGCCCCCTCGTCTAGTGGTAGGACAGCGGACTTTGAATCCGTGAGGCGAGGTTCGAATCCTCGGGGGGCAACCACCCCGGCGCGTCTGCCGCGGCACCCGTGGCACAATCCGACGGCCCCGAGGCGACGTGGTGAAGTGGTTCAACACGGAGGTCTGCAAAACCTCTATTCACCGGTTCGAATCCGGTCGTCGCCTCCACCTTCTCCCTGATCGGCCTAGCCTTTCCGCATGACCGCGTCCCGGCTTCCCGAGCCGCTCGACCGGGTTGATGCCCGGATCACCCGCACCCTCGCGAACCTCGGCGTGCCGCTGCTGCGCGTCGCGCTCGGCGTGGTGTTCTTCTGGTTCGGGGTGTTGAAGTTCTTCCCGAACCTGAGCCCGGCGGAGGAGCTTGCGGCTCGCACCATCCAGACGATCTCGTTCGGGGCGATCGGCCCGAACGTCTCGCTGCCGGTGCTCGCCGCCTGGGAGTGCCTGATCGGGCTCGGACTCATACTCGGCAAGTTCCTGCGGGCGACGCTGGCCCTCCTGGCGCTGCAGATGCTGGGCACGTTCCTGCCGCTCGTGCTGTTTCCGCAGGAGACGTTCACGGTCTTCCCGATCGCCCCGACGCTCGAGGGCCAGTACATCATCAAGAACGTGGTCCTCGTCGGCGCCGCGATCGTCGTGGGCGCGACCGTCCGCGGCGGCCGCATCGACCCGGAGCCCGGCGCTGGCTCGGCCGCGGAGCGACCACAGGAACCGAGCCGGAGCGTGTGACCTGCCGCGCTACGCTGGCGCGGCCGGAGTGGTGGAATGGCAGACGCAGCCGACTTAAAATCGGCGGCCCTCACGGGCGTGCGGGTTCGAATCCCGCCTCCGGTACGAGCTCCGCCGCCGGGCCATCTGCCCGAACGTGCAAGGTTTGCCCGAACGGGCATTGCCCGGCCGAAGCCCCGCCCCGTACGCTGCAGGAGTCTGAATCCGGCCACGGCGCCGGCGAATGAGGGCCATCTTGCTCAGCCCCGACGTCCTGACCAAGCGCCAGAGCCGATCCCCGTTCACCGCGCAGCGTCGCGCCGACGCCGGTGGATTGGAGCCGCGTCAGGCGCAGGTGCTCCAGCTGCAGCGCCAGGCCGGGAACAAGGCCGTCAGCTCGATGCTGGAGCGCCAGCGGAAGCCCGCCGTCCAGCGAGAGCTCAGCTACCGCGCCTCCGATCTCGCGCCGCACATGCGGGCCGCAACCGGCACCTACGCCAAGATCGTCTGGGCGCTCCGGGACTTCCACGCTGCGTCGGATCCACAGGCCCGGATCACGTACGCCGGGTTCATCAAGGGCCTGTGCGACGTGTGGCTCCGCGACCACGCGGGGTCGTGGGGCAAGGGCAAGCCCGTGTCGTCGCTCTTCGGCGCCGGCCGGACCGACGCGCAGCGGGCGATCATCGCGAGACTCGGCGCCGAAGCGGGCCGCGAGCACCAGAAGCTCTCCGGCGACGCGGCGTACCTGGCCAAGATGCGCTCCGGCGGCTTCACGGCCATGGGCAGCAACACTCGGCTGAACGTCGACCAGGCATCGAAGTCGCTGGCCGCCGGGCAGACCGCGCCGGGATTCGGCCGCGGGACCGACGAGAAGGCGGTCGAGACGATCAGGAAGTACAAGCTCACCGAGGCCGAGGTCGCCGCGGTCCGCACGTTCACGGTCTCGGACTACACGTACATCAACCCCGCGAAGGCGGGATCGGACACGTGGATGCGCGCGAACGTCCTGCTGAGCAAGGACCCGCGGATGAAGGAGCGATTCGCCCCGCGGCCGTACACGGGCGACGACCCCTGGTCAGGCCACGCCGGCTCCACGATGAAGCAGGAAGGGCTGGAGCACGCCGCGATGCTCATGCAGGCGCTCACGAAGCTGCCGGCCTACAACCAGGTGACGTATCGCGGGACGCGGGTCACCCCGGATGACTTCAAGGCACGGTTCACCGAGGGCAAGGAGGTGCCGTTCACCTCGTTCGGCAGCTCCGCGAAGCATCGGGCGGTGGCGCAGAACTTCGCGGACGGCGGCGGTGACATCTCGGCCGCGAATGACGCAATCGTCAGCGTGGTGTTCGTGGTCGAGGGCAAGAACGGGCGCGACATCTCGAAGATCTCGGCGTCGACCAAGCCCGAGGACGAAGTGCTGATCCTGCCGGGATCATCGTTCACGGTGTCGAAGGTCGTGCCCGCATCGAAGGGCAACCCGGGCAAGCCCGAAGCCAAGGCCTGGTACACGGTCTTCCTGAAGCAGAATCGCTGATCGCCAGCGCGTCGGAATGTCGCGGCGCGCACCCGCCGCCCGCGCAGCTGCCTAGCTTCGGCCGAAGATCCCCGCGAGGCCGCGGCGGCGCGCGTCGGGCGCCGTGGGTGGCGCATCCTCGCCGAGCAGCACCGCTGCCAGCTGGTCGAACCGGCGCGCCGGCTGTGACGTCGCCGCGGAGGTGAACACCGGCGTGCCCTGGTTGACTGCCCGCAGGTAGAGCAGCGGGTCGTACGGCAGCCGGATCGTGACCCGCCGCGCGAGCGCGTTCTCGACGTCCGCCGGCGTGAGGGTCTGGAGCGCGTACGTCTCGTTGACGACGATCGTCGGCTCGGTGGCCTTGCCGGACTCGCCCAGGAATTCGAAGAACTGATGCACGGCCTTGAGGGCCGGAAAGTCCGGCGTCACGACGACGACGAGATCGTCGGCGGCGTCGATCGCGGCCATGACTCGGTCATCGAGATGCGAGCCCAGGTCGACGACGACGGTCGGGAGGGCGGCAATGACCGCTTCGAGGATTCGGGATGCCTCGCCGCCGCTCATCAGCGGTTGTGTCGTGGGCGCCGGCGAGCCCGCCAGCACGGAGATGCCGCGCTCGTGGCGCGTCAGGTAGGTTGAGCGGAGGATCTCCGAGCTGATGGTGCCCTGGCTGTCCCGCACGAGCTCGGCGACGGTAAGCTTCGGGCGCAGGTCCAGCTGCGTCGCGACCTGCCCGCCCATCGGCGTGAGGTCGACGAGCGCGACCCGCTCCGGCTCACGCGCCGAGATGGCGAGCGACAGGTTCACGGCCACGGTCGTGGTCCCGACGCCGCCCTTTGGGGAGTAGACCGCGATCAGCCGGCGCCCGGGTCGGCGCGTCGGCGCGACGACGGTGCTCGGCCGGAGCTCCTTGGAGCGGCGATTGCGAAGGTCCAGCGCCTCGACCCGCGCGTCGAGCTCCCGCTCGTCGATCGGCCGGATCATGACGTCATCCGCGCCGGCTTCGAGCAGTCGGATTCGCTCCTCGACGTCGTCGGTGGCGCTGATCGCGAGGACGGGGACCTCGGCGAGCTCGGGGTTCGCGCGCAGCTCCCGACACACGTCGGCCACGGTCTTCGGGGGCGCGACGCTCTCGATGACGATGACGTTGTGGTCGTTGCCGACGGTCGCGAGCTTCTCCGGGTCCTCGAGTCGCGCGAGGGCGCGGCCCTGGCGGCCGAGGACCTTGACGAGCGCGTCGCTGTCGGGGCTGCCGATGAGGAGGATTCGAGTGTCGGCCACGGTTCTCCCTGGTGAACTGGCGGTCGGCGTCGAGAGAGGATACAACCGGTTCGCAGGAGGCCCCGCGAAGGATCAACGGAGCGTGGTGGTAGACTCCGCCGACTGACCTTTCTGCTCCGCGCGGCTGCATCACGTCGCCGCACCAACGGGGCATACCCACAGGAAGGAGACCGACGGCCCATGCGCCGCTACGAGCTCATGCTGGTGCTCAGTCCGGAAGCGCCGGACGACCGCACCTCCGCGATCATCGATCGCACCACCCGCCAGATCACCGCCGCCGGCGGCCAGATCATCAAGGTCGCGCCCTGGGGCCGACGGCGGCTCGCGTATCCCATCGACCGCCACCGCGAGGGCGCGTACCACATCGTGGTCTTCGAGGCGCCCACCACGGCGATTGTCGAGCTCGAGCGCGGGCTCCTGATCACCGAGGAAGTGCTTCGCCACCTCGTCGTTCGCCAGGAGCGACCTGCCCGCGCCTCGCGCGACAACGGCGCCGATGGCGACGAGCTGCCGTCCGCCGAGGACGAGATGGACGAGGACGACGGTCGCGAGCGAATCGACGAATCCGAGAGCGAGGCGGCTCCGGCCGCCATCGACTGAGAGGGTCGAACGATGGCGTTGAGCAAGATCCAGATCATCGGCAACCTCGGCCGCGATCCCGAGCTCCGCTATACCCCCAGCGGCCGGCCCGTCGCGACCTTCACGGTCGCGGTCAACCAGTCGCAGAAGAACCAGCAGTCGGGCGAGTGGATCGAGTCGACGGACTGGTTCCGGGTGAGCATCTGGGGTGATCGCGGCGAGCGCGCCGCCGAGAACCTGCGCAAGGGCAGCCGGGTCTTCGTGGACGGCCGCTTCCGCACCCGCGAGTACGAGGCCAACGACGGCCAGAAGCGCATCTCGCTCGACGTCACCGCGGACACCGTCCTCGGGCTCGACAAGCGCGAGCAGGGCGAGGGCACGTTCTCAGGCGCCCCAGGCGCTCCGGCAGGTGCCGGTGCTCCCGCGGGCGGCGGCCGCCCATCCGGCGGCTTCGACGACACCGAGATCGACGAGCTGCCGTTCTAGGCGCCGTCGCACACGACTTCAGGAGAACCCCACCGAATGCCACCGACCGCCCGAACCTCTCGCAAGCGCGACGACTTCTACCGCGATCGACGCCGCCGCAAGGTCTGCGCCTTCTGCGCCGACAAGACGGTCCAGATCGACTACAAGGAGGTCAACCGCCTCCGCCGCTACCTCTCGGAGCGGGCCAAGATCGAGCCGCGACGGAAGACCGGCACATGCGCCGGTCACCAGCGCGAGCTGGGCATCGCCCTCAAGCGGGCTCGCCACGTCGCCCTGCTTCCGTACGCCCCCGAGCACCTGCGCCCGTAGCGTTCTGCCCTAGACCGGCGTGAGGGTCCGGCCCGACATGGAGATCGGACTCCTCATGCTTGCCGGCGGCGTGGCCGCCGGATTGTTCGGGTCGCTGCTCGGGCTGGGCGGTGGCCTGCTCATCGTCCCGTTGCTGACGATCGGCTTTGGGCTGCCCCTGCGCGAGTCGGTCGGCGTCTCGCTCGTGTGCGTCATCGTCACCAGCAGCGCCGCAGCGGGCGTGTTCCTGGAGCGCCGCCAGGCGGATCTCCGGCTCGGGATGACCCTCGAGCTGTTCACCGCAATGGGCGCCATCGCAGGCGGCCTCGTCGCGTTCCTGCTCGACGAGCGCGTGCTCGCGGCGCTGTTCGCGCTGCTCCTGCTCTACGTTGCGTTCACCATGGCACGCGCCCCGTCACCCGGGGGCGGCGCTGCGTCTAGGGACGCCGTGCGGCCGAGCGGGCCGCCGTATCGGAACATGCCGGGCGCACTCGTCGGCAGCGTCGCAGCCGGCGTGTTCTCGGCGCTGCTGGGCGTCGGGGGCGGCACCGTCAAGGTGCCCGTCATGCACCTCCTCATGGGCATCCCGCTGCGCGTCGCAACGGCGACCAGCAACCTGATGATCGGGATCACGGCGTCCGCCAGCGCATTCGTCTACCTGCTGCGCGGCGGCATCGACGTCTACGCCGTCGGCCCGACCGCGGTCGGCGTCTTCATCGGCGCGACCATCGGATCGCGGTTCGGGGGCCGGGTCGGCGTGCGCGTGCTGCGCCTCCTCTTCGTGGCCGTCCTGCTCTTCACCGCGTTCGAGATGGCGCGTCGGGCGCTCTTCGGGTCATGAGCGACATGCGCGACGCTGCCGACCTCACCGACCGGCTCGAGCCGGTCCTCGCCCGGGTCCTGCAGGTCGGGACCTATGTGTCGATGGGCCTGGTCGCGATCGGAACATTGCTGCTGATCGCGGGCGGGCATTCGCCGCTCGATCCTGGACCGATGCTGAATCTCGCCACGCTGCCCGGCGACCTGCTCGCGTTGCAGCCGGACGCGATCCTCTGGCTCGGTGTGCTTGGCGTGCTGTTCACCCCGGCGCTCCGCGTCATCGGTGCGATGGTGGGCTTCGCGCGGGCAGGGGAGCGGCGCATGGTGGCGATCGCGGTCGCGATCCTCGTCGTGGTCGGGCTGGGCATCGCGGCCGGAGTTCTGACAGGCTAGGAGGCCCATGGACCTCCTCATCCTGCTCGGGTCGTTCGTCATCATCCTGGCGGGCGCCGAGCTCTTCACCAACGGCATCGAATGGTTCGGGCGCAAGCTCGGGCTGGCGGAAGGCGCCGTCGGCTCCGTGCTGGCGGCCGTCGGGACCGCGCTGCCCGAGACGATGATCCCGATCATCGCGATCCTGTTCTCGACCGGCGAGCACTCCGAGGACATCGGCGTCGGCGCGATCCTGGGCGCGCCGTTCATGCTCGCCACGCTCGCCATGTTCGTCACGGGCGTGGCGGTCGTGTGGTCCGCCCGCAAGCGCGAGAGCGGCGACGTCATGACCGTGGACACGCACGTGCTCGGCGCCGACATGCGGACCTTCGTCATCGCGTACGGCATCGCGATCGCCGCCGCCATCTTCCTGCCCAGCGACCCGACGTGGCCCAAGATCGTCGTCGCCATCCTGCTGTTCGTCGTGTACGGCTGGTACGTGAAGAGCCACTTCGAGGCGGACCCGTCGGTCGACCTCGAGGACCTCGCGCCGCTGCGCTTCCACCGGTTCGATCCCGGTCGGACCCACCCGGGCGGCGAGCCGAGACTGCGGATCGTGAACGTCCAGGTCCTCGCGGCGCTCGGGCTGATCGTCGTCGGCGCCGTGGCATTCGTCGATGCCGTCGGCCATGTTGCCAACGCCCTCGGCGTGAGCCAGGTGCTGCTGTCGCTCGTCATCGCCCCGATCGCGACGGAGCTGCCCGAGAAGTTCAACTCGATCCTGTGGATCCGCCAGGGCAAGGACACGCTGGCGATGGGCAACATCACCGGCGCCATGGTCTTCCAGTCGGCGATCCCGGTGTCGGTCGCGCTCCTGTTCGCGCCGCACACCTGGGTCGTGACGGCCGGCGACGCGACGACGCCCGGGAACCTGCTCGCGTTCGCATCCGCCGGGATCGCATTCCTCGCCAGCGCCGTGATCTTCCTGCCGATGTGGCGCTCCGGCAGGCTGCGGGGCCGCGGATTGCTGTGGGGCGGCCTGTTCTACCTCGCCTACCTGGTCATCGTCGGCGTCGGTCTCGCAACCGGCTAGCTACCGAAACGTGACCTCCGGCACGGGGGTCGCCCGAAGGGCCGGCCGTATACTCGGCCCACTTCGATCTCCCCGCGGCCAATGGCCGCCCGAACCAGGAGTCCTCGAGATGCTCACCGAGAAGCCCAAGGCCGAGGCCGGTTCGCCAGTGCCGCTCGACGAGACCATCGCGTACTTCGAGGGCGAGTACGTCCCCCTGAAGGACGCGAAGGTCAGCATCATGACCCACGCGTTCATGTACGGAACCGCCGTCTTCGAGGGCATCCGCGCCTACTGGAACGAAGACGACGGGAAGCTCTACGGCCTCAAGCTGCGCGAGCACATGGAGCGCATCCGACGCAATGCCGGGATGCTCCTGATGCACGACCTGCCGCCCGTCGACGAGCTCGTCCGGATCGTCGTCGAGACGATCCGCCGCAACGACTTCCACACCGACGCGTACATCCGGCCGGTGATCTACAAGTCCGGGATGTCGATCGGGGTGAAGCTCCACAAGCTGCCGCACGAGCTGTGCGTCCTGGCCGTTCCGTTCGGCAACTATGTCGACGTCGACAAGGGCATCCGGATGATGACCTCGACCTGGCGCCGCAACAGCGACGACGCATTGCCGGCCCGGGGCAAGATCGTCGGTGGCTACGTGAACATGGCGTTCCAGAAGTCCGAGGCCGAGATGAACGGCTTCGAGGAGGCGCTCGTCCTCACCGCCGACGGCCACGCCTCCGAGGCGTCGGCCGCGAACATGTTCGTGGTTCGCGATGGGGTCCTGCTGACGCCGCCGGTCAACGACGACATCCTCGAGGGCGTGACCCGCCGGGCGATCCTGGAGCTCGCGAAGACGTTCGGCATCCCGACCGAGACGCGCTCCATCGATCGCTCCGAGATCTACGTCGCCGACGAGATGTTCCTGTGCGGCACCGGCGTCCAGCTGTCGCCGGTGGTCGAGCTCGACCATCGCCCCATCGCGGGCGGCGCCATCGGCCCGATCACGAAGCAGCTCCACGAGGCGTACTTCGCGGCGGTCCGCGGCAACGACAAGCGCTTCATGCACTGGCTGACGGAGATCTCGTCGAGCTAGACGGACCTGGTTCGCCGCGCCGGCCCGACGGCCGCCGCGGCTACGGTGCCGGTGGTGGCGTGAGCTGGGGCGTGGAGCCGCCAGTTATGACCTCGAAGTCGATGCGCACGTTCGGATCGGTGAGGGTTACCACGGTGACGCCGAACACGTCCTGGAGCGCCGCGAGCGTCAGGGGGAAGTCCGTTTCTGCGCCGTTGTAGGCGCGCAGGATCGTCGTTGGTGGCTTGCTGACATCCGGCTTCTGGATGGGCGCGGTCGCGGCCATCCCGAGGTAGCTCAGGTACTCGGCGGTCCGCGCCGCCTCGCCGGTCTTGCCGGAGCCGTTCAGCACCCAGATCTCGGCGCCTTCCTGCGTGAGCGCGTCGCGCTTCTCGGCGAAGGCCGGGTCGATCTTGAAGGCATCGGCGACCGCCTGGCGGATGCGGTCGATCTTCGGGGTGATGATGTAGCCGCGGGGTGGGCAGTTCAGGCACTCGGTCTGGTAGAAGGGCGGCGTGAAGATGACCGACCGGATCGACCTCGTGTCGACCTTGTCGGCGAGGCCCAGCAGCTGCGGCACGAGCTCGCGCGGGATGTCTGTCCGCACCGACTGGCCGATCGCAGCGGCGAGCGGGTTGATGTTCTTCAGGACGGACCCGATGTCCATCTGCTGGCGCAGCGACACGATGATCCGCTGCTGCCGTGCGCCGCGTTCGAAGTCCGACGTGCTCTTCCGGGAGCGCGCGTACTCGAGCGCCTCGGCGCCGGTCATGTGCTGCATGCCCGCGGGGACGAACAGGCGCTCGCGGTGGCCGCCCGGCTGCGGGAAGTTGTCGTCGAGCACGGGGACCTGCACGTTCACGGTGACGCCACCGAGGGCGTCGACGACCTGGCGGAAGCCGTCGAAGTTGACCTCGACGTAGTACTTGATGTCGAGCCCGTAGAGGTTGCCGAGGATCGCCTTGAGGCCGGTGTAGCCGCGCTGATCACGCGGACCCGGGAAGGCGGAGGAGCTGGCGCGTGACGCGGCGAAGAAGCTGTTGATCTTGCGGGAGTAGATGTTCCCGAAGACGTTCCGCGCGCTCCCGGGCGGGACGGGGACGTCGACCGTGTCGCGCGGGAGCGTGAACATCACGACCTGGCCGGACTGCGGATCGATGGAGACCGTGATCATCGTGTCCGTGTTGTGGCCGCCGTTCTGCTCGTCGGCGCCGATGAGCAGGATGTTGAGCCGATCCGTGCCGTTCCACGGCGGGATCGGGACGGTTGTCTCGCCCGGCGCATCGGTGGCTTCGTCGGTCGGGTTCAGCTCGTCGGACGGCGCGGCGGACTCCTCGTCGCCCGGGCCCGGCGTGCCCTCGGGCGGCGCGCACGCCGCCTGCGCGGGGTCGAAGATGCAGTTCGCCGTCGTTGCGAACAGGACGTCGTAGCGGGCGACCGCGACGTGGATGCCGCTCATCACGAGCAGCACGGCGCCGAGGCCGGCGATCGAGACGAGGCCTGCCTGGCGGGCGGGCGACGGCGACGAGCCCGCGCCCGGGACGCCGGACACGCCCGAGCGACCGAGCATCCGCGCGATCGACCATGCGTCGAAGATCGCCACGGCTCGGTACACGAGGGCCACGAGGTTCGCGACGAAGACGAAGATCAGGAACCAGGATTGGATCGCCAGGCCGGCGAGCTGGACGGCGTCCATCCGGACGGCGAATCCGGCGATGAGCGCGCCGGCGAGCAGCGGCGGCGCAGCAAAGCCCAGCCCGCGCCGGTACGCGCCGAGGTAGGCATGCCCGAGCCCGGGGAACAGCAGGGAGAGGAACGCCGCAGCGAACGGGGAGCGGCCCCGCGGCAGAGACTCGTGGGCCGGCGGCATCGCGGGTAGGATAACCGGCCATGTTCCGACCCGTTCCAACGCGCCCCGACCTCGTCGCGCGCGAGCACGAGATCCTCCAGCTGTGGCGCGATCGCTCCACGTTCGCACGGCTGCGCGCGCAGAACGCCGGCAAGGAGCCGTGGTCGTTCCTCGACGGCCCGATCACCGCGAACAACCCGATGGGCGTGCACCACGCCTGGGGCCGGACCTACAAGGACCTGTTCCAGCGGTTCCACGCGATGCTCGGCGAGGACCAGCGCTGGCAGAACGGCTTCGACTGCCAGGGCCTCTGGGTCGAGGTCAACGTCGAGCGTGACCTGGGGTTCAAGAGCAAGCGCGACATCGAGGCGTTCGGCATCGCCGAGTTCGTGGCCCTGTGCAAGCAGCGCGTGCTGACGTACGCAGCTCGGCAGACCGAGCAGTCCATGCGGCTCGGCTACTGGATGGACTGGAACGATCCGGACGAGCTCCGCCGCCTGTCCGAGCAGCTCGGCGAGGCCCCATGGAAGCAAACGACGATCCAGGGTGCCGCGGGCCCCGTCACGGATTCGGTCGAGATGCTGGTCGGCCGGCTCGGGATGCCCGACATCGGCGGGAGCTACTTCACCTTCTCGAACGAGAACAACGACCTCATCTGGGGCTTCCTGAAGGAATGCCACAAGCGCGGCTGGATCGTGAAGGGCCACGATTCGATGCCGTGGTGCCCGCGCTGCGGTACCGGCATCAGCCAGCATGAGATGACCGAGGGCTACGCCGACCGCGAGGACCCCGGGCTGACCGTGCGCTTCCCGCTGGTGGACCGGCCGGGCGAAGCACTCCTCGTCTGGACGACGACGCCGTGGACGCTCGCCGCGAACGTGGCGGCCGCCGTCGGCGCCGACATGGACTACGTCCGGGTCCGCCAGGGCGATGGCACGTTCTGGCTGGCGAAGGGCGTGCTGAAGTCGGCGCTGAAGGGCCACTTCGAGGTGCTCGAGTCGAAGAAGGGGAGCGACCTCGTCGGCTGGCAGTACACCGGGCCGTACGACGCGCTGCCCGCGGTGACGAAGTCCTTCGGCGAGGCAAGCTACCAGCACCGGGTCGTCGCCTGGGACCAGGTCGGCGAGGACGAGGGCACCGGCATCGTCCACATCGCACCGGGGGCGGGCGCCGAGGACTACCAGCTCGGGAAGTCGCTCGGCCTGCCGATCATCGGCCCGATCGACGAGGACGGCCGCTACTACGCGGGCTTCGACTGGCTGTCAGGCAAGGCCGCCCCGGAAGTGGCCGAGGAGGTCGTCGACGACCTCGAGCAGCGCGGCTTCTTCTACCACCTCGAGCCGTACTCGCACCGCTACCCGCACTGCTGGCGCTGTGGCACGCCGCTGCTGTTCCGGCTCGTCGACGAGTGGTTCATCTCGATGGGCGAGGTCTACGACAAGCCGCGCTCCGAGCTGATCAAGGAAGAGGTCGACGCGAGCCTCCGCTACCAGATCATGGAGGTCGTCGACCAGATCCGGTGGATCCCGGGGTTCGGCTATGAGCGGGAGCTCGACTGGCTCCTGAACATGCACGACTGGATGATCTCGAAGAAGCGCTACTGGGGTCTGGCGCTGCCGATCTACGACTGCCAGGAGTGCGGTGCGTTCGACGTGATCGGCGGGCGCGATGAGCTGAAGTCGCGCGCGGTCGACGGCTGGGACAAGTTCGAGGGCCACACGCCGCACCGGCCCTACGTGGACTTCGTCACGATCGCCTGCCCGTCGTGCGGGAAGCCGGTCCAGCGCATCCCCGACGTCGGCAACCCATGGCTGGACGCCGGCATCGTGCCGTTCTCGACGCTGCACTACCGCGAGGATCCCGAGTACTGGGCGAAGTGGTTCCCGGCGGACTTCATCACGGAGTCATTCCCCGGCCAGTTCCGCAACTGGTTCTACGCGATGCTCGCGATGTCCACGGTGCTGCGGCGCGAGGCGCCCTTCAAGACGATCTTCGGCTACGCCACGCTGTTCGGCGAGGACGGCCGGGCGATGCACAAGAGCTGGGGCAACTCGATCGAGTTCGACGAGGCGGCCGAGCGCATGGGCGTCGACGTCATGCGGTGGATGTACGCCGGCGCTCGACCCGAGGACAACATCCTCTTCGGTTGGCACGCCGCCGATGACGCGCGGCGCGAGCTGCTCGTTCTCTGGAACGTGTACGCCTTCTTCGTGACGTATGCCCGGCTCGCAGGTTGGTCGCCGGGCGAAGGTACGGGCACCGGCCCTGCCCATGGCCGGACCTCGCTCGATCGCTGGATTCTGTCTCGCGCCGCCGGAACCGCGGAGGCAGTTGGCGCGGATCTCGCGGATTACGACGCGCGTGCTGCGATCGCGACACTGCGGACCTTCATCGACGACCTGTCGACCTGGTACCTCCGCCGCTCGCGCGGGCGGATGCGAGCCGGAGCCGAGCCCGTGGATCGCAACGCCGCGTTCTCGACGCTTCACGCGGTCCTGGCCACGCTCGCGCGAACCCTCGCTCCGATCCTCCCGTTCCTCGCCGATGACATCTACCTCAACCTCGTCCACGAGGCGCTGCCGAACCAGCCGGACAGCGTCCACCTCACGTCGTGGCCGGCATCGGAGACCGCGTCGCAGCGCGACATCGAGCTCGAGGCAGCCATGGAGGTCGCGCGCCGCGCGGTCGACCTCGCCCGTACGCTTCGAGCGCAGGCTGGCCTTCGCGTGCGCCAGCCGCTGGCCCGCATGTGGCTTGCGCTCCCTGCCGGCGCCGCCGCGACGACGGACCTGTTCGACCTCATCGTCGACGAGGTCAACGTCAAGCACATCGAGCGGATCGACGACGAATCGAGCCTCGTCGATCGGCGGGTGAAGCCGCTGCTGCCCAAGATCGGCAAGCGCCTGGGTTCCGCAATCCCCGGGGTGATGGCAGCGGCTCGCGAGGGCAGCTTCGAGCTGCACGACGACGGCTCGGTCACGCTCGCTGGCGTGACGCTCGCTCCCGACGAGGTCGAGATCCTCGCGACCCCGCGGCCGGGGACGGCAGTTGCGCATGATGAGGGCCTCGTGGTCGTCATCGACACCGAGCTGACGCCGGAGCTCCGCGCCGAGGGTGATGCCCGGGAGCTGCAGCGTGCCGTGCAGGACCTGCGCAAGGACGCGGACCTCGACCTCGACGCTCGGATCCTGCTGTGGGTCGACGGCGTGAGCGACGATGTGCGGCCGTTCCTCGACTCGGTGGCGCGCGAGACCCTCGCGGATCGACTCGAGTTCGGAACGCCGCCGGCGGGCGCGAGGGTTGCGACAGTCGAGCTGACAGCGGGCACGGCGACCATCGGGCTCATGCCAGCAGTCGGCGCGTGAGCGCGAATCGCCACTGGGCGGTCTTCCTCGGCCTCGCCGCGCTCATCGTCGTCCTGGACCAGCTCACGAAGGCGTGGCTTGTCTCCTTCCTCGCACCCGGGCAGGCGGTCGACGTCGTCGGTGACTGGATCCGCCTCGTGTTCTCGCAGAACAACGGCGGCCTCTTCGGGCTGCTGAAGGGCCAGGCGGTCATCTTCGGCCTGATCTCGCTCGTCGTCGTCGGGCTCATCGTCCTGTACCACGCCCGGGCGGACCCGAGCCGCTACCTCTCGATCACCCTGGGGCTGCTGCTGGGCGGCGCGATCGGCAACCTGATCGACCGCTTCCGGCTCGGGTACGTGGTGGATTTCGTCGATGCGGGGATCGGGGGAATGCGCTGGTACACGTTCAATGTCGCCGACACGGGGATCAGCTTCGCGCTGCTCCTGCTGCTCGCGGCGAGCGTGGTTCCCTCGGTTGCCAGGAAGGCGGGCCTCGACGGCGGGACGACCGATCGCGTCACGACCGACGGTGCAACGACCGACGGGCGCACCACCGACGGCGGCAATGGCTGAGGCCGGCGTTCGGCGGATGACGATCCCGGCCGGTTCCGCGGCTGGTCGTGCGGACCGCTGGGCGGCGGACCTGTCCGGCCTGTCGCGAAGCCACGTGCAACGGCTCATCTCGGACGGGCGCCTCACCTTGGATGGCGCGCCGGTGAAGGCGAACCTCGTCGTGGAGCCCGGGGCCGTCCTGGAGCTGGACGTGCCGCCGCCCGCGCCGGCCGAGCCCATTGGGCAGCCGGAGCTGCCCCTCACGGTCGTCTACGAGGACACGGACCTGCTCATCGTGAACAAGCCTTCGGGCCAGGTCGTGCATCCCGCGCCGGGCCATGGCTCCGGAACCCTCGTGAATGCGCTGCTTGGTCGTGGCGAGGCACTCGCGCCGGGCGGGATCGCGGGCGTGCAACGGCCCGGGATCGTCCACCGCCTTGACCGCGACACGAGTGGCCTCCTCATGGTCGCGCGCAACGACGACGCGCAGGCATCCCTCCAGGCGCAGCTGAAGGCGCGCCGGATCCGGAAGACGTACCTCGCGCTGGTGCAGGGACCGGTCGGCGCGGCACAGGGACGCATCGAGGCGCCGATCGGGCGTGACCCCGGGCGCCGAACCCGAATGGCGGTCGTGCCGGACGGGCGGCCATCGACCACCGGCTACCGAGTCCGCGAGCGCTTTGACGGCTGGACCTTGCTGGAGTTGGATCTCGTGACCGGCCGCACGCACCAGATCCGCGTCCACCTGGAGGCGATCGGGCACCCGGTCGCGGGCGATCCCATCTACGGAACCGGGACCTCGCGTCGCGGCCCGGACGGCCTCGCGCGACTGTTTCTCCACGCCTGGCGGCTCGAGCTCACGTCCCCGTCGACCGGTTCGCTCATCCGCGCCGAAGCGCCGGTGCCCGATGAGCTGGAGAGCGTGCTCGCCGGTCTCCGAACGGCCACACTGCGGGCGTGAGGCCGGTGGAGGCGGGCGTGCGGGCGACGGAGCCGGAGGGCATGATCGAGGGCGCGCCCGGGGCGATGGTCGTGATCGTGTCGGGGCCGTCGGGCGTCGGCAAGGACACGGTGATCTCGTCGCTGTGCATCGTGCCGACGGAGCCGCAGCGGTTCTTCGTCATCACCTCGACGACCCGTCCACGGCGGGAGTACGAGGTCGATGGCGTCCACTACAACTTCCTGTCCATCGACGAGTTCGTCCGTCGCCGCGAGGCCGGCGGCTTCCTCGAATCGAACAACGTCCACGGGCACTGGTACGGCACGCCCCGGGACCAGGTGCGCGAGGCGCTCGCGGCAGGTCGTGACGCGATCCTGAAGATCGACGTGCAGGGCGCCGCCGCGGTGAAGGCGCTCGTGCCCGACGCGCTGCTCGTGTTCCTCGTCCCGCCGTCGCTCGAGGACCTCTTCCAGCGCCTCCAGTCCCGCGCGACGGAGACCGCCAACGAGCTCGACATCCGCCAGCGCAACGCCGCGCTCGAGCTTGCCCGCCAGGACGACTACGACCACGTCGTCGTGAACGAGACGGGCCAGATCGCGAAGACCGCGGCGCGTATCGACGAGATCATCCGCGCCGAGAAGGCTGCCCACCCGGACCGCCGCACGCGGGTCTGAGTCCGTGAGCGGGCTCTTCCCGGAGGCCGAGACCCCGGAGACCTCGCGGCGCATCGTCGCGGTCGCGGTCGATGCGGCCGGGGCTGCCGGCGGCCGGCCGTATTCGTACCTGGTCCCGCCGGCGCTGTCCGATCTCGAGGCGGGCGAGGCGGTGCTGGTCGAGTTCGGCCGGCGCCAGGCACTCGGGATCGTGCTCGGACCCGGCGAGGAAGCACCCGGCGCCGCGACGAAGCCGATCGTCGATCGCATCCGCGCCGACGGGCCGCTCCTGCCCGCACTCGGGATGCGGCTGGCCGCCTGGATCTCCGATCGATACCTGGCGCCGCCGGCGCTGACGCTGCGGGCGATGCTGCCGCCGGGGCTGCTCGAACGGCTCGAGCTCGTCGCCGAACGCAGGCCCGGCGACGTCGACGGGCTCGCCGCGCCGGAGGTGGCCATCCTCGAGGCGCTCGACGGCGGCCCGAAGCCGGTCCGATCGCTCGACGCCGCCGAGGGGCGGCCCGCGCTGCTGCGCCGCCTCCGCGCGCTCGAGACCGCGGGGCTCGTCGATCTCGACTGGACACTTGCGACGGCAGGAGCCGGTCCACGGTGGGTCCGCTGGGTCCGCCTCGCTCCGGAGCCCGGGAACGCGGCCGCCGCTCGCCCTCGGCTCGGACCGAGGCAACGTGCCCTGCTCGACGAGCTGTCCGCGGCGCCGCCGGCCGGCGTGCCTGCGCCCGAGCTCGCCGCGCGACACGGCTCGTCGACGACGGCGGCGCTGGCACGGCGCGGCGTCGTCGAGATCGACGTCCGCGAGGCCCCCCGGCGACCGCTCGCGGGCCGCGACGTCGGAGCCCGTGGCAGCCGCCCGTCAGACAGCGAGCTGAGCGACGAGCAGGCAGCCGCGGTCGCGCTCGTCGAGCAGGCCGCGGGCGGCGCGACGCCCTCGGTGATCCTGCTCGATGGCGTGACGGGCGCGGGGAAGACCGCGATCTACGCGGAGCTGCTCGCGCGCACGCTCGAGCGCGGGCGCCCGGGTCTCCTGCTCGTGCCGGAGATTGCGCTCGCGCTCCCGCTCGTCGATCGGTTGCGGGCGGACCTCGGCGCGCGGGTTGCGCTCGTGCACTCGGGGCTCGGCGACGGCGAGCGTGCCGACGAGTGGCGACGCATCCGGCGCGGCGACGTGGACGTCGTCGTCGGGACGCGCCTCGCGGTGCTTGCGCCGCTCGCCGACGTGGGCCTCATCGTGGTCGATGAGGAGCACGACCCGGCCTACAAGAGCGATCGGACGCCCCGGCTCCAGGCGCGCGACGTGGCGGTTGCACTTGGGGCGCTGGCCAATGCACCCGTGGTGCTCGGGTCGGCGACGCCATCGGTCGAGACGGAGGGGCGTGCGAGGAGCGGCGAGATCGCGCGAGCGCGGCTGACCGCCCGCCTGAGCGGCGTGCCACCGACCGTCGAGGTGGTGGACCTGCGCGAGGAGCTCGCGGCGGGGAACCTCGGGATGCTGTCTCGCTCGCTCGCGACAGCGTTGGCGGAGCTGCCTGAAGGCGAGCAGGCGATCCTCGTGATCAACCGGCGCGGCTCCGCGTCGGTGGTCATCTGCCGGGACTGCGGCTACGTGGCCGCGTGCCCGGATTGCACCAGGCCGCTCGTGTTCCACCAGGCCGGCGGCACGCTGCGCTGCCACCATTGCGGCCGCGCGTGGCCGATGCCCTCGCGCTGCCCCAACTGCAGCTCCGCGCGGATCCGCTACCTCGGAGGCGGCACGGAGCGCGTCGAGCGCGAGGTGCGCGAGCGGTTCCCGAACCTTCGCGTGGGGCGCCTCGATCGCGATGTCGTCGAGCGGAAGGGCGCCGCGGAGCGGGTCGTCGACGCGTTCGCCGACGGGCGCCTCGACGTGCTGGTCGGCACGAGCCTCGTCACGAAGGGCCTCGACATTCCCGCGGTGACGCTCGTCGGCATCGTCTCGGCGGACGTGGCGCTCAACCTGCCGGACGAGCGGGCCGCGGAACGCACGTACCAGCTGCTGGCCCAGGCAGTGGGCCGGGCGGGGAGGGGCGACCGACCCGGGCATGCGTTCATCCAGACGTATCAGCCGGAGCACCCGGCGATCGTCGCGGTCGCGCAGGATCGCGCCGCCGCGTTCTATGACGCGGAGCTCGACCTGCGACGGCGGTTCGGATCTCCACCGTTCGGGCGTCTTCTCAAGTTGACCGTTGCGCTGCCGGACCGCGACGACGCCGACGCCGCCGGTCGGGCGCTCGCCGATCGCCTGAAGGAGCGCGCCGCCCGGGGGATCGGCGGCCGCGCCCAGGTGAGCGGCCCGGCGCCGGCGTTCATTGCGAAGCGCGGCGATCGATGGCGCTTCAATGTCGTCGTCCGCGGCGACGATCCCGTGGCCGTCCTCGGCGATCCGCCAGGCGCCCCGTGGTCGATCGATGTCGACCCGGAAAGCCTTCTCTAGCGCCGGATTTCCCGATCCGGCCTACGCTTGGCGGGCGACGCCTGCGCCCCGATTCGCGCCGCGTCCCAATCTCGAGGAGATCACGATGACCGACCAGCAGACCGATTCCACCAACCCGGGGATGGGTTCCAGCTCCAGCGACAGCTTCGCCTGGACCGAGCCCGAGGCCTCGACCGCCACGGGCGGCGACAAGGCTCGCGAGTGGCTCGCGCAGCTCCAGGCCATGATCGAGAACCTCGCGACGCAGGCCGCGCCGGTCATGCGCGAGGTCGGCGCGAAGGCTGCCGAGCTCGCGGCGATCGCCGGCGAGAAGGCCGGGCCCGCTGCCCAGCGCGCCGCCGAGCTGACCGGACAGGCCGGCCAGAAGCTTGCCGAGCGGTCCGCCGCGCTGGCCGCCGACCTCCGACGTGACGCGGCTGCCGCGAAGGCAAAGGCGACCGGCACCGAGGCCGCGGACACCGCCGCCGACATGGCGTCGGACATGGCCGAGGACGTCGCCGAGTCGACCCCGTCGGGCGTCGCCTGAACCACCCGCTCCCGCCGACCAAGGCGGGCGCTCGACTCGACCGGGTAGACTCCGCGCCGTGAGCGTCCGCCCAATCGTCCTGCTCGGTGATCCGCGCCTTCGCATGCGCGGCGAACCGGTCGAATCCTTCGGCCGGTTCCTGCACGGGCTGCTCGATGACCTGACCGCGACCATGCGAGCGGCGCCGGGCGTCGGCCTCGCCGCGCCGCAGCTCGGTGAGCCGCTCAACGTCGCCGTCGTCGAGGTCGACGACCACCTGTTCGAGCTGGTGAACCCGAAGATCGTCCGCGCCGAGGGCGATGACCGCGATCTCGAGGGCTGCCTCTCGATCCCGGGCTACGCCGCGTACGTCACCCGCCGCGAGAAGGTGTGGGTGGTCGCACAGGACCGCAAGGGCCGCAAGATCAAGGCGGCCGGCTCGGGCCTGCTCGGGCGTGCGTTCCAGCACGAGCTGGATCACCTGCAGGGCAAGCTCTACATCGACTACCTCGACTCGATGGACGAGCTCATCTCGGTGGGCGTCTCGGGCGAGGATGACGAGGACTCCGAGGGCGCTGGCGACACAGCCGGCGTGGCGGCACCCGCCCTGGCGTGACCGCCGGCACGGCCCCCGGGCGGGCGGCCGGCCCGGCACGCACCATCTTCTTCGGCTCAGGCTCGTTCGCCGTGCCAATTCTCGACGCCGTCGCGGCGCATCCGCGGTTGGAGCTCGTTGCCGTGGTGACGGCGGCCGACAAGCCCGCCGGCCGCGCGCGCGCCCTCACCGCGACACCCGTGGCGATCCGGGCCCGCTCCCTGGGCGCCCCGGTGCTCCAGCCTGCCGGCGTCCGGTCGTCCGCGGTGCTCGAGGAGCTCGCTGCCCTGCAGCCGGACCTCGGCGTCCTGGCCGATTACGGCCGGATCATCCCGCAGGCGCTGCTCGACCTGCCGCGGCTCGGTATCCTCGGCGTCCATCCATCGCTGCTGCCGCGGCACCGCGGCGCGACGCCGATCCAGGCAACCATCCTCGCGGGCGATGCGGAGGCAGCGGTCGCCGTCTACCGGATGGATGCCGGGCTCGACACGGGTCCGGTCCTGGCGACAACGCGGTGGGCGCTGGAAGCGACGGAGAGGGCGCCCGAGCTCGAGGCGGAAGCGGCCCGACGCGGCGCCGCGCTCCTCGCGGCGAACATCGCCGCGTACATCGACGGAACGGCGTCCGCGCAGCCGCAGGCGGACGAACCGGCGAGCGTGACCACGCGATTCACCCGCGACCACGCGCGCCTCGACCCATCCCAGCCCGCGGCGCAGCTGGAGCGGCAGGTGCGCGCGCATGCCGGTTGGCCCGGCTCGTTCATCGAGACGCGTGCCGGCCGGCTCGGCGTGCTGCGGGCGTCGGTCGCCGCTGGTGGGGGCGGGACCGTCGGCGCAAGCCCCGGCGAGCTCGTCGAGGCACCGGATCGGCAGCCGGCATTCGTCGCTGGCGACCGGAACCTGCTCGTCCTCGAGCGCGTGCAGCCCGCGGGCGGCCGCGAGATGGCGGGCGCGGACTACCTGCGCGGACACCGCGAGCTGCTCGGGACGACGGTGGCGAGTGCGGCTACCGTGAGCGAACGATGACGACCGAAGCTGCCCCCGAGCGACCCGCCGACGCGAGCCCGGTTGGCGCGCCTCGGCCGCGACCGGATACGCCGGCGAAGGTCCGCGGCAACACGCGCTATGCCGCCGACCGACCGCAGCGCGGCCTGCTCCACGCTCGCCTCGTGCCCGCGCAGCGCGCGCACGCGCGGATCACGTCGATCTCGACGGATGCCGCGAAGGCCGTCCAAGGCGTCGTGGCCGTGCTCACGGCGGCCGACCTGCCGCTGAAGGGCGACGGCCACGACCGCTTCAGCCAGCCCCTCGCATCAGGCGAGGCGGTCTTTGCCGGCGAGCCGGTCGCGCTGGTTGTCGCGCGAACCGCGCAGGCGGCCACCGACGCCGCCGAGCTGGTGCAGGTCCGGTACGAAGCGCTGCCCGTGCTCATCGACGCCGAGGCGGCGATGGATACGGCGGCGCCGCTTGCGCGAGTCCGGCTGGCGGAGGAAGGCGATCGCGCCGGCGCGATGGACGCGCAGACGCACGCCGGCGTCGGTGGCGGGAGCGACGACTCCATCGATGCGGAAGCCTGGTCCGACAACGTCACCGGTCGCTATCGATACCGCGAAGGCGACGTCCGCGGCGTCCTCGGCGCATCGGCCGTCGTGCGCCTCGGGAAGTTCTCGACCTCATGGATCCACCAGGGCTATCTCGAGCCCCAGACCTGCACGGCGTGGGTCGACGATGACGGCACGCTCGTGATCGAGACCTCGACGCAGGCGACGTTCAGTGCGCGGAGCGAGATCGCGAAGACGCTGGGCATACCGATGCACCAGGTTCGCGCGATCGGGACGCCGCTCGGCGGCGGGTTCGGGGGCAAGTGGCCGCTCTTCGATTCGCTTGCCGCGGCGGCCGCCTGGAAGCTGCGCCGGCCCGTGCGCCTTGCGGTGACGCGGACGGAGGACTTCGCGGCTTCGAACCCGGGCCAGCCGTTCGGGACGGAGATCCGGATCGGAGCAGATGCAACAGGCCGCTTCACAGGTCTCCTCGCAACGATCGTCGCGGACGCGGGCGCGTACGAGGAGGGGAGCGCCGAGTCGCTCGCGGGTGTGCTCGTCGCCGGCCCGTATGCATGGCAGGCGTGGGACGTGAAGGCCTACGGCGTGCGCACAAACCGGTTCGGGGTCGGCGCCTATCGAGCGCCGAGCGCGCCGCCGATGGCAATGGCGCTCGAGACGCTCATCGACGAGCTGGCCGAAGCGCTGCACATGGATCCGCTGGAGCTCCGTCGCCGGAATCTCATCGGGGATGGCGCGCCGATGGTCGATGGCGACACGTGGTCGCCGCACGGGGCCGCGGAGGTCCTGGACGCACTCCACGCGTCGCCGGTCTGGCGCGACCGCGCGTCCGTGGGCCAGGACGAAGGAGTTGGTGTGGCGCTGGGCTACTGGCCCGGCGCCACGAACTCCGCCGCAGCCGCGTGCCGTGTCTCGCCCGACGGCAGCATCCAGGTCATGACCGGCATCGCGGACATGTCCGGCGTCGCCGGCGGCTTCCAGGCGATCGTCGCCGATGCGCTCGGCGTCAAGCCCGACACGGTCCATATCCAGCTGGTCGACACGGATTCGGCCCCGTCCTCGCCGGGCAGCGGCGGCTCGACGATCACGTACTCGGCGGGCCGCGCGATCCGCAAGGCCGCGGAGGCCGTCGGGCGGCAGCTCCTCGAGGCCGCGGCATTGCAGCTGGAGATCTCGATCGACGACCTCGAGCTCGTGGACGGCACCGTGCGCCCGCGGGGCACGCCCGAGAAGGCGATCCCCATCGCGAAGATCGTCCGCGCGAATGCCCGCGCCGGCCGGGAGCCGATCGAGGCCCACGGCAACAGCGATCGACCGTCGATGGCGCCGTCCGTATCCGGACACGTCGCGCGCGTGCGCGTCGATCGCGAGACCGGCGAGATCGAAGTGCTCGCAGATCATGTCGTCCAGGACGTCGGACGCGTGCTCAACGCCGCGCTCGTCGAGGGGCAGCAGCACGGCGCCGCCGCGCAGGGGATCGGCTGGGCGACGATGGAACAGCTCGTCCACGATTCGAACGGCCAGCTCCTGACCGGCACGTTCCTCGACTACCCGATGCCGCGCGCCGAGGACGTCGGCAGGCTGGAGGTCACGTCCGTGGAAGTGCCGGCCCCGGACGGACCGCTCGGCGCAAAGGGCATCGGCGAGGCGCCCGTGATCGCCGGCGCCGCCGCGATCGCCAACGCCGTTGCCGCCGCGACAGGCGTGCGCATCCGCGACCTGCCCATGCACCGCCAGCGAGCGTGGCGGGCGTTCAACCAGTGATGCGCGAGCCGGTCGCTCGCGATCCGCGACCGGGCCTGTCGGCGCTCGACCGACCGGCTCTGGAGGCGTGGCTTGCGGAGGTCGGCCAGCCGCCATTCCGGGCTCGCCAACTCCTCGATGCGGTCTGGAACGGCGCCGCGCGGACGCCCGAGGCGGTCACGACGCTGCCGCGCGCGCTGGTGACGTCGCTCGGCGACGCCTATCGCTGGTCGACCGTCACCGACGACGAGATCGTCCTCGCCGACGGCGGCGAGACCGAGAAGGCATTGCACCGGCTGTCCGACGGCTCGACCGTCGAGTCCGTGCTCATGCACTATCCGGCGCGCGGCGATCGACGCTCGCGGCACACGCTGTGCATCTCGAGCCAGGCCGGTTGCGCCGTCGGATGCCCGTTCTGCGCGACCGGCGAGCTCGGCTTCACCCGTGACCTCGAGACTGCGGAGATCCTCGACCAGGTCCGATCCGCGCTCGTGCGA
>DATFHO010000032.1:0-5142 GCA_035248345.1 Candidatus Limnocylindrales bacterium | reverse complement strand
CGAGTACGCCACGAGGTTGATCGCCTCGGTCGCGTTTCGTGTGAAGACGACCTCGTGGTGGTCCGGCGCGTTGATGAACCGGGCGACGGACTTGCGAGCACCCTCGTACTGCGCGGTCGCCTTCTCGCCGATCTCGTAGATCCCGCGGTGGACGTTCGCGGTGAAGGCGCGGTAGTACGCCTCGACGGCTTCGATGACGGCCCTCGGCTTCTGGCTCGTGGACGCCGAGTCGAGGAAGACGAGCGGTCGACCGTGCGACTCGGTCTCGAGGATCGGGAAGTCCGCCCGGACGACGGCGGTGTCCAGATGGTCGCCCTTGATCCGGCCACCGAAATCCGTGTCAGGCGCCTCGGACGTGGCCGCCGCGGTCGAGGCCTGCGCCTCGGTGACCGTCATGCCGCGTGCCCGGCTTCCTCGCCGAGGTCGGGGCCCTGCGGGACGAGGAGCGCTTCATCGGTGGCGTCGGTCACCAGGCCGGCCTCGCGCAGGATCGGGCCGTAGCCCTCGGACTCGAGGCGGAGTGCCAGGTCCTTGCCGCCGCTCGTAACGATCCGGCCCTGGGCCAGCACGTGCACGACGTCCGGGGTGATGTAGTTCAGCAGGCGCTGGTAGTGCGTGATCAACAGGATGCCGAGCTCCGGGCTGCGCATCGTGTTCACGCCTTCGGCGACGATCCGCAGGGCATCGATGTCGAGGCCCGAATCGGTCTCGTCCAGGATCGCGATGTTCGGCTCGAGCATCGCCATCTGGAGCATCTCGAGGCGCTTCTTCTCGCCGCCCGAGAAGCCGTCGTTGACGTACCGCGACGCGAACGACTCGTCCATCTTCAGCATCGCGAGCTTGGCCCGCATGCGCTTGCGGAACTCCATCATCGACACGCCGCCCTTGATGGCGTCGGTCGGGTCGATCTCGGGGTTCTTGTCGACGCCCTGGAGCTTGGCGTTGAGCGCGCTTCGGATGAACGACGCGACGCTGAGGCCGGGGATGGCGGTCGGGTACTGGAATGCGAGGAACATCCCGAGCCGGGAGCGCTTGTCGGCGCTGAGTGCCAGCACGTCGCGGCCGCGCCAGGTCACCTCGCCGCCCCTGATCACGTATGCCGGGTGGCCCATCAGCGCGTAGGCGAGGGTCGTCTTGCCGGAGCCGTTCGGGCCCATGATCGCGTGGACCTCGCCGGGTCCGACCTCGAGGTCGATGCCCTGCAGGATCTCGTGGTCGGGGGCGGCGGACGGCGAGACGCGCAGGCCGCGGATGATCAGTCGATCGTTCTGGTCGGTCACGATGCGGACACGGCTCCTTCGGACGCAGCAGTGGGCGCCCCGGCGGTCGGCTGGACCGCCACGAGGCGTTGCGGGACAAGGTCGGCGAGGGTCACGCCGTCGAGCGCGCCGGCAACGGCGTCGCGAACGCGAACCCACAGCAGGTTGACGGTGCACGACGACGTCCGGCCGCACAGGTCGTGGGCCTCGTCCTCGGTGGCGCAGATCATCGGCGCGAGCGGGCCTTCGAGGGCTCGGAGGACCTCGGACATCTGGATCAGCTGGGGCGGGCGAGCGAGCTCGTAGCCGCCGTGGGCGCCCCTCGTGGACACCACCAGCCCGGCGTCACGCAGCACGAACGCGAGCTGCTCGAGGTACGCGCGCGGCATGTCCTCGACGGTCGCGATCTCGGCGAGGCTCGCGGGGCCAGTACCGTAATGCCGCCCGAGCTGCACCATTAGCCGAACGCCGTACTCACCCTTGGTCGAGAACGCGACGGCACCCGTCCCGTGGAACGACGGACGGTGCGTAGGCGGGGCGCTTGCAGTGGTTTCGACGGCGGTCAGGACGCGCTCCTCAATCCCAAGCGATCTTGTCGGGATTGAGTCTACGAACGGCGGTGCGGAGCGTCAAACGTGCGGTTCCCCGTCCTGAACGAGTCGCCGAAGACGCGATTCGAGCTCGTCAGTCGCCTCTTCCAGCGACGTGCCCGCGGCCTGCGCCTCGATCACGGCGTACGCCGTGCCGAGCTCAGCGCGAACTTGGGCGAACGTCGTCTCATCGCGGTCGGCCGGGTCGATCGGGAGGCTGCGCGCTTCGGCAAGCGCGGCGGAGACGGCCCAGAACCGAGCCGCGCCGAGCACGTCGCCCGCGCCGTGAAGGACGGAAGCGCCGATGCTCAGGAGCCCCACGAGCATGAGTGCGTCGTCGACCGACCGGCGCATGAGCGCCAGAGCCCGCACGACCCCAGCAAGCGCTTGTTGGGAGTCACCCAGCAGTGATCGAGCCATCGCAAGATTCAGCCGCTCCATCACCTCCATAACCGGATCGCCCATCTCGGCAAATTCCGCCGCGGAGTCCTCGTGCAGCTTCGCCGCAGCCGCGAGATCGCCACGCGTCCGGGCGATGAGCGCGAGCGAGGCCTTTCCCTGGGCGACGCCATGGTTGTCACCGGCCCGCTCCAACAAGGCGTTCGACTGGCGAAAGCCGGCCTCGGCTGCATCGATCTGCCCTCGTTTGAACTGCGCCTGCGCCATGTTCCCCTCGGCCGCGCCCTCGGTTCGGACATCGCCGGTCTCGCGCGCGAGCGCAACGGCTTCGGAACTCGTCCGAGCCGTCAGGTCGAAGTCCGAGAGCAGGTTGCCGATCAGGCTCAGGGCAAGCAGGCTCCGGGCGAGGTCACGGGCCTCGCCCCGCGCCCGATGGATCGCGACGGCTCGCTCGAGCACCTCTTTCGTTCGGCGTGCATCCTTCCCCGGTTCCGCGCCCATGCTGGCGGCCCGGTACAGGCGTGCACGAACGTTCGACTCCGGATCCGTCACGAACGGCTCCACCGCGGCAAGCCAACGCCGTGTCTCACGGGCGAGCCCGCGCATGGCCCAATACCTGGCGAGGTCGGCCACGAGCGCCGGGAGCCGAGCCCCGTCTCGGCGGGCAAGCAGCCATTCAAGCGTGGCGCGGATGTTTGGCAGCTCGGCATCCATCAACCGCAACGTGGCGGCTTGGCGATGGCCCACGAGGTCGTCGGCGGAACGCGCCGCGAGCGAGCAGATGTACTCGGCGAGGCGGTCCATCACCACGACCCGTGCCTGGAGGCCCAGGGCGTCGACCGCGAACTCGCGAACGGTTTCGAGCATCGCAAAGCGGGGCTCGTCGCGCGCATCGAGCGGCCGGATCAGCGATTGCTCCAGGAGCCCGGTGATACCGGCCTCGACATCGGCTCCCGGTTCGGCAACGGCGGTCGCACCATCGAAGCCGAATGAGCCAGCGAAGGCTCCGAGGCGATGGAACAGCTCGCGGTCAGGCTCGCTGAGGAGCTCGTCGCTCCAGGCGATGGTCGCGCGGAGCGTCTGTTGCCGCTCCGGAAGGTCCCGCGCGCCACCGACGAGGACCGGGAGACGGTTCTCGAGCCGTTCCGCAAGCGTGACCAGCGGGAAGATGCGGAGCCGGCTCGCCGCGAGCTCGATCGCGAGTGGCAGGCCATCCAGCCGATTGCAGATGGCCGCGACCAGCGGGCCCGTCTCCGCGGTGATGGCGAAGTCCGGCCGAATCTCCCGGGCGCGGGCGAGGAAGAGGGCCACGGCACCGGGGAGCTGCCGATCGGTCGTCGACACGTCGCCGGCGCCCAGGGGCGGCACGCTGAACTCGGTTTCGCCGCGGATGCGCAGCGGCGCGCGCGAGGTGGTGACGATGTGGAGGTCGGCGGCGCCGGACATCAGCTCCGCGACGACCGACGCCGCGCCGGGAAGCAGCTGCTCGAGGTTGTCGAGGACGAGAAGCAGCTTGCGGGCGCGAACGTGCTCGCGCAGCGTCTGTATCACGGGCTGGTCCGCGCGCTGGGGCACGCGGAGCACCGCAGCGATCGCGTCTGGGATCGCGTCGGCCCCGACGGTCGGGGCGAGGTCGACGAACCAGACGCCGTCCTTGAACTGATCGATCGCATCGGCCGTGGCCTGGAGCGCCAGCCTTGTCTTCCCGATGCCGCCCGGCCCGAGCAGCGTGACGAGCCGGTGATCGCGCACCAGCGCTCCAATGGCTTGCAGCTCGTCGTCGCGACCGACGAAGCTGGAAAGCTGGATGGGCAGATTGTGCGGCCGAGCATCGAGCGACTTCAGCGGCGGGAACTCGGTCCGGAGATCGGGGTGCTGCAGCTCGTAGACATGCTCGGGCTCGTGAAGGTCCTTGAGCCGGTGCACGCCGCGGTCGATGAGCACGGCGCCTGCCGGCAGATCGCCCCGCACGAGCGCCGCGGTCGCGGCGGAGACGACGGTCTGCTCGCCGTATGCCAGCGCCTGCAGCCGAGCCGCCCGAAACAGCGGGGCACCGAAGTAGCGGCTGCCGCGCCGCTCGACGACCCCCGTGTGGAGGCTGATGCGACAGGCCAGGCGGCCGCCGATCTCCGTCCAGGGTTCCGCGGCGAGCGCGTGGTGCGCATCGAGCGCCGCGGCGACCGCATCGGCTGGTGACGCGAAGGCCGCGTACACCGCGTCGCCAACCGTTTCGAAGATCACGCCGCGGTTGCGGTCAACGAGCTCCTCGTAGATCTCGTGATGCCGCAACAACGCCGCCCCGGCCGCGGAGCCGTACCGCTCCAGGATGTTCGTGCTGCCTTCGAGGTCGCTGAACAGGAACGTGACCGTGCCCTCGGGCAGTGATCGTTGCTCGGGAAGTGGCGCCATCCGGGCAATCATCGCGGACGCGAGCGGACCGTGGGACGCGATTTCAGCGTTGCGGCGGCCTATCAAATTGGCACCGAACCAGTACAAAAGCGTGCTACGCGAGCACGGTTCGGCGACATAGACTGCGCCGCAGATGTCAGAGCACCGGCTCGAGGTCGCCGAGCTCAGACGCAACGGCTGGTCGTTTGCCGCGCGGGCGGACAGCCTTCGCGCCGCCCGCGCCGACGTGCGCTGGTGGCCCGCCTCACTCCCCGGCTCGGGCTATGACGACGCGGCCGCGCCGCGCCCGAAGCCTGCCCGCCGCCGCGTCCGCCGCGGCCGGATCCAATTCGTCCGAGCCGAGGCTCGCGCCTAGACCTGCTCCACCCAGCGGGCGAAGTCCGCAACGGTGCGCTTGCCCACGCGCACGATGCCCGCACGCCGGAACACCGATGAGCCAGTGATGTGGACGTACCCGGCGAGATCCGACGGCAGGTAGAAGTCGC
>DATFHO010000031.1:0-22912 GCA_035248345.1 Candidatus Limnocylindrales bacterium | reverse complement strand
ACCGGCTCGCACATGTACCACTCGCACCACAACGCGACCGACCAGGTCGGGCGCGGCCTGCTGGGCGCGTTCATCGTGCATCCCAGGGACGAGAAGGAGCGCGCCGCGAACAAGTACGGCGTGACCCAGGACATCGTCTGGATCTCGAACGACTCACTGGGCGGTTTCACGATCAACGGCCGCGGCTTCCCCGCCACCGCCCCGATCGTCGCGAACCTGGGCGACAAGATCCTCATCCGGTTCATGAACGAAGGCGTGATGATGCATCCCTGGCATCTCCACGGGATGCCGATGCGCGTCGTCGCGCGCGACGGCTACGACCTCGGCGCCGCCTCGTTCCGGTGCGACACGCTCGGGGTCAACCCGGGCGAGCGGTGGGACGTCGTCATCGACTGCACGGAGCCCGGCGCCTGGGCGTTCCACTGCCACATCCTCCCGCACGCCGAGGGCCACGACGGCATGTTCGGCATGGTCACCGCGCTCGTCGTCCAGGACGCGACCGCAAAGGCGGCGTCCGCCCGAACCGGCCAGTCGTCCGTCGTCACGGCCGCGGCGTCCGCAGGTTCGACCGCGCTCCTCTGCCGGGTGCTGTGATCGCGGTGACGGCGCCGACAGCGCCCTCGCCTCAGCGCCGGCCGCGACGAGCGGTGCAGCGAGTCCTGCTCGCGACCGATCTCTCGCCGGCGTCCGAGGGCGCCACCCGCCAGGCGATCGACCTCGCGCACGACCTCGGCGCCAGCCTGCTCGTCGTCAGCGTGATCGACCCGGACGCCCGCGGTACGCTCGGCGCACGAGGCGAACGAATGGACCAGCGCCGTGCCGCTCGCGAGCTTGCGGCCCAGGCCGTGGTGGTTCGGGGCCGGCAGGCCGGCATCGCGGTGAGCTTCCTGATCTGGGAAGGCGACCCGGGCCCGGCGATCGTCGAAGCCGCCGCTGCAGAAGAAGCCGACCTCGTGGTCGTCGGCAGCCACGGCCGCGGCAGGGTCGGGCGGTTCATGCTCGGCAGCGTCTCGGATCACGTCGTCCGCAACGCCACCGCACCGGTGCTCGTCGTCCGGCCCTGAGCCTTCCGGGTGGGAGCGAAGACGCCACCGCGCTCGCCGAGCCCTCCTGCGGGAAGCCCCAGGAAGAACCCCAGGAAGAACGCCCCGCCTGACCGGGTACAACGGCCCGGGACCAACGGCACCCGACATCCGTGCCGACTCGCCTTCCCTTCGGGCCGTTCGGCAAGGACCTGATCGCGCAGCCCGCGCGCAGTCTTGCCACAGCGACAACAGCAAGGCAAATCGACAAGGCAGAAGGGAGAACTTCGATGCACGGACGGATGCGCAGCCTCGGCCTCGTGCTTGCGGTGATGGGCATTGGCTTCATCGCCGCCGGCTCGTTTGCATTCCTCAAGACCTACGAGGGTTACAACAGCCTCAACGCCCTGAGCGCGGCCCAGGACGTTCGGCTCAGCTACAACGACCAGGGCCAACTGACCGACCACGGCGACGCCGCGTCGGCCCAGTCCATCCTCGGGCTTCTTCGCGACGAGTGGAAGTACCCGGTCAACATGGGCGACCTGAACCCGAACGACCCGGTCGTCAACACGGCCACCGAGTTCATGTTCCAGATGGCCACGATCACCCACCACATCACCAGCGGCACGCAGACGGTCGTCCTGCCGGCGGATGTCACCGCGGCTGACGGCACGGTCTACAAGGCCGGCACCTACGAGTTCGCGGTCGACGGTCGCTACTTCAGCCAGTTCAACCGCGCCAACCCGATCGAGGGCAAGGCCCGCGATCAGGCCTGGAGCGCGACCGGCCTCGCGCTGATCTCGAACCTCGGCGTCGGGACGGCCACGGCCACGGCTCTCCAGCTCGGCCTCGGGATCGCAGGACTCTTCGCCGGGTTCGGCCTCTTCGCCCTGGTCGCGGGCTTCGGCCTGGTCTGGGTCGCACGAGCCGCCACGGAAGAGGAGCGGGCCCCCAAGGTCGTCCTCCAGCCCCGGGCGATGCCCGCCTGAACCAACTGGCGGGAGGCCCCCTTGCTCCCTCCCTCCGGTCTCCGGGACCCGGCCCTCGCAAGAGGGCCGGGTTTCTTTTCGTGCCCTGCGTCAGCGGGTGTACGCGCCGCCGGGGTCGAGCTCCTCGCGGATCAGGCGCAGCTCATCGGCCGTTGGTGCCGGCGTCGTTGCCAGGCTGGCCGCGACCCTTGGCTCCCAGCCGGTCGCCGCACGCACGTCATCGAGCGTGACACCCGGGTGCAGTGAGTCCACGCGCATCTCGCCCGTCTCGTCGAAGTGCCAGATCGCGAGGTCCGTGACGACCACGGAAGGCCCGCGCCCGAGCCAGCCCTGCTCGCGCCGAATACGCTCCGAGCTCTCGGCGCCGCCGAGGTTGCCCGGGGACGTCCGGAAATCGATCTGCTCGACGAACGAGCGCTTCGACTGCCGCATGATCAGGAACACCTGGCGCGCATTGATCGCGATCTCGCACGCGCCGCCGCTGCCCGGCAGGCGTGTCTGTGGGTCGTCGTAGTCGCCGATGACGGTCGAGTTGATGTTGCCGAACCGGTCGACCTGCGCAGCGCCGAGGAAGCCCACGTCGACCAGCCCGCCCTGCAGGTACAGCGAGAAGAGATCCCACATCGAGACGACGCTCGTCGCGCCGGTGACGATCGTCGGGTCGCCGATGCTCAGCGGCAGGCGCGCCGGCTCCGCGCCGAACACGCCCGATTCATACACGAGCTCGAGGTCCGGCGTGACGGTGCGCTTGGCGAGGTTCACGGCGATGTTCGGGAGTCCCACGCCGACGAAGCAGACCCGTTGGCCGGCCAGCTCACGAGCAGCCGCCACGATCATCATCTCGTTCTTGGAGAACGCCGCTCCGGTGGCCACGTCGCTCATCGGCGCGCCCGGAAGATCTCGACCGGGTTGCCGTCCGGGTCGTCGAGCACCACCTGCTGGCCGCCAGGGCCGGTGATGACCTCGTTGCGGAAGCTGGCGCCGGCCGCGCGCGCGGCCGCAACGACGGCGTCGATGTCGCCCACCTCGATCACGAAACGATTCCATCCACCGGGCTCCGGCTGCCGCCCGTCGGGCATCGGACGGGCCGCCGAGCTCGTCGGGCCGCTGAGCCAGAGCACCAGGTCGGCATGTGACATGCGCGCGAACGCGGCGCCCATATGCTGGTCCAGCCTGAACCCGAGGACGTCGCGGTAGAACGCGATGGATCGCTCGACGTCCGAGACCATGTAGCGAACCGACGCGCTCATTCGTACCGCCCGTACTCGACCGAGCCCGACGGTGCCGAGCCCGGCCGCAACGCCGCGACCCGATCCGCCCCGAGCTTCTCGATGTATGCCGCCCGGCCGTCGAGGTCGTACACCCACTCACGCAGCCAGCCCTGGATCGCATCCTCGTCGCGCGTGATGGCGTCCCAGTCGAGGTAGAAGCGGTTGTCGCGGTCGTATGCCCCCTGGACATAGGAAGGATGTGCGCCATAGGGCTCGACGACAACCGCGTCGACGATGAGCCCGGGGATCACGGTACGGTTCGGATCCGCCCGGACGACGGCTTCGTCGACGAGCTCCTCGACGACGACGATGACCCGGTCGGCAGCGAAGGCCGCCTCCTTCTGGCAGCCGAGGAGGCCCCAGATCTGCGTGTTGCCGCTCGCGTCGGCGCGCTGCGCGTGGACGATCGACACGTCCGGCTTGAGCGGCGGGACGGCGAAGACCTTGCCGTCACCGTACGGCGACTGGATCTCGCGGATCAGCGGATTTGCCTTCGGCAGGTCCGTCTCGAAGTAGCTGCGCAGCGGGTAGAACGGCAGGTTCGCGGCACCCGCCGTGTACCGCCCCACCATCCCGAAGTGGCTGTATTCCTCGAGCTCGAGGCGGGCCAGCTTGCCGTCGCCCTCGCCCGCGGTCGACGGCTCGGTGCGCCGTCGGATCGCGCCCAGCCCGCCGACGCCTGGGTTGCCGAGCCAGCTGAAGATGAGCTTCCGGGCGACGCCGGCGGCGATCATCTGGTCATAGATGAGGTCCGGGGTCATCCGCGCGAGCGTCAGGTCGCGACGGCCCTGGCGGATGATCTCCTGCCCCGCCGCGAACGAGATCAGGTGGGTGAAGCCCTCGATGGCGACCGTATCGCCGTCGCGAACGAGCGCCGCGACGGCGTCGTGCATCGACGCGACCTTCGACGTGGACATCGCTGCCAAGTATCGGGGAAAGGAACCGGCGCAGGGTGGAGCAGGTCGCCTCCGCCGGCGAATGATTGGTTTGTCAGGCGGTCGAGGGCCCGACGCGGCGCGCCGCCCACAGCCGCCGATACAGCTCGGTCACCACGAGGAGCAGCGCGGGCGTCGCCACGAGCAGAATGAATCCGTTCGGCCACTTGAACCAGTCAAGGACAGAAAACGGAGCGACTCGGACTAGAGGATGCCGGTGAAGTTCATCGCCGTGATCACGAGGCCCAGCGCCATCGTGACCGCGAGCAGCCGTCGCATCGTTACTCCCTACGATCGTCCTGATTGGCCGCGGTGCCGTCCGTCGCGAGGAGCGCGAGCTCCGTCCGGGAGCGGAGTCCGAGCTTGCGGAAGACGCCCGCGAGATCGGCGGCGACATCGGTGGCACCGATGCCGAGGCGCTCGGCGACCTGCTTGTCGGAGAGACCCTCCGCGACGAGTCGAGCGACGCGTGCCTCGCGCAGGCTCAACCTGCGCAGCCCTGCCTCCATGGCCATGCTGCGCAGCCTCGGGCCGAGCGGTAACGCGCCGGTCACGCGGTGGTGATGCGTCCTTGAACCGCCGGTAACGCGTGCCAGAATGCGCCGCGGAGGGTTGGATCGAGGGTGGAGTTCCGGATCCTGGGCCGGCTCGAGGTGATCGACGATGGCGTCGACGTGGCGCCGCGTCGGGCGCAGCCCCGCGTCGTGCTCGCGATGCTCCTGCTGCATTCCAACGAGGTGGTCTCGACGGACCGCCTGGTCGACGCGCTGTGGGGCGATTCGCCCCCACCCACGGCCGACAAGGCGCTCCAGGGCCACGTCTCGATCCTGCGGAAGGCACTCGGCTTCGATCGCTTCGCGACCGAGCGCGGCGGGTACCGGCTGGCGGTGCAGCCCGGCGAGCTCGATGCCGACCGCTTCTCCGATGCCGTTGCTGGAGCTCGGACAGTTCCTGAGGCATCCGCCCGTGCGCGCGCCCTCGGCGACGCGCTCGCGATGTGGCGCGGCGACGCGCTCGCCGACCTCGGCAGCGAGCGCGCCCTCCAGCCGGAGATCGCGCGGCTGGCCGGGATTCGGCTTGCCGCCGTGGAGGCGTGGGCCGAGGCCGAGGTCGCGGCCGGGAACCATTCGCACGTCCTCGCGGAGCTCGAACGGCTGGTTGCGGAGCACCCGCTCAGCGAGGGCCTCCGTGCCGATCTGATGCTGGCCCTGTACCGGGCGGGCCGCCAGTCCGACGCGCTCCGGAGCTATCGCGAAGGCCGTCGCGTGCTCGCGGAGGAGCTGGGGATCGATCCGGGGACGCAGCTCCAGGTCCTCGAACGCCAGATCCTTGCCCACGATCCGGGGCTCGATCTCGCGATCCTGCCGGTGACGGCGCAGGCGCCGCGGCAGGAGCGCAAGACCGTCACCGTCCTCGTCGTCGAGGTCGTCCCCGCCGGCGCCACGGACCCGGAGGACCTCGAGGAGGCGGCGCAGCCGGCGCTCGAACGGATCCGGATGCTCGTCGAGCAGGTCGGGGGTCGCGCCGAGCCGCTCTTCGCGAACGCGCTCGTCGGCCTGTTCGGGGCGCCGCGGGCGCACGACGATGACGCCCTGCGCGCGGTTCGGACCGCGCTGGAGCTGCTGGGCGGGACCGTGCCCGGCGTCGAGCTCCGCGGCGGCATCGAGACCGGAGAGGCACTGGTCACGATCGACGGGGACGACGTCTCGATCACCGGCCAGGTGCTCGGAGCAGCGTCGCGACTCCAGGTGAACGCGCCGGTGGGCACGATCCTCGTCGGGCCAGCGACGCACGACGCGACAGACGCCGCGATCGACTACCAGGGGAGTGACGCCGGTGCATGGAAGCCGCGGCGTGTGCGGCGGCCGGACGAGGTGCTGCGGCCCGAGCCGCCATTCGTCGGACGCGGGGATGAGCTCGGCCAGCTCGAGCGCATCTTCGCCCGTGCCAGGGATGGCGGATCGGTCCAGCTGGTGACGATCACGGCCGAGCCCGGCGGTGGGAAGTCACGGCTCATCCGGGAGCTTCGATCCCGCGTCGAAGCCGGCACTGCGGAGGCGGTTGATTCCGAGGTCACGCCGCGGTGGCTCCAGGGCCGCTGCCTCCCGTACGGCAACGGCCTGACCTTCTGGGCGCTCGGGGAGATCGTCAAGGAATGGGCGGGGATCCTGGAGTCGGACGACGCGAGCGCATCGGCAGACAAGCTCGCGGCCGCACTCGCCGCCTTGGAGCCGGAGGACAACCGGCGCACATGGCTCGCGCGCAGCGCGGCGCCGCTGGCAGGCATCGACGATGCCGCAGCATCGGGCGACCGCGAACAGGGCTTCGCCGCGTGGCGACAGCTGATCGAGGCGATCGCCGCAACGCAACCCCTGGTCGTGGCGTTCGAGGATGTCCACTGGGCGGATGAGGCGCTGCTCACGTTCATCGACCACCTCGTCGAGCATGCCGCCGACGCGCCGATCCTCGTCGTCTGCACGGCTCGGCCCGAGCTGTTCGAGGCGCATCCAACCTGGGGCGCCGGACGGCGCAACGCCACGAACCTGCTGCTCCAGCCGCTGAGCGAGGCCGACACGGGCCGCCTCCTCCAGGCGCTCCTCGGCCGCGAGGCGGCACCGGACACGGTGCGGCGGGCGGGCGGCAACCCGCTCTATGCCCACGAGCTCGCCCGTCTCGTCGCGGAGCCGGGAACGGAAGCCCGCCCGATCCCAGCCTCGCTGCAGGCCGTCATCGCCGCCCATCTCGATGCCCTGACCCCCGAGCTGAAGGTCGCGGCGACGAACGCTGCAGTGGTGGGCGAGGTGTTCTGGCCCGGTGTCGTCGCTGAGATCGGTGGCGTCGAGGCTGCGGTCGTCGAGTCGAGGCTCCATCGGCTCGTGGCGAACGAGGTGATCCGGCGCCGGCGGCGTTCTGCAGTGGCAGGACAGGACGAGTACGAGTTCCTCCACGTTCTGGTGCGCGACGTCGCCTACGGGCAGATCCCGCGGCGCGACCGAATCGCGAAGCACCGGGCCGCAGCCGCCTGGATCGAACGGCTCGCGGAGGACCGCCCCACCGCCCATGCGGAGCTCGCCTCGCACCACTACGTCGAGGCGCTCGAGCTCGCGCAGCGGCTCGGCGACCACGAGCAGGTGCCGGGGCTGCGCTCCCGGGCGGTCGCGTCGCTCGCGCTCGCCGGCGATGGCGCACGCACCCTTGACGTTGCGAAGGCCGAGTCGCTGTACCGGCGCGCCCTCGCGCTGTCCACGACGGACGAGCCGGGGCGAGGCAGGGTGCTCGGCCGGCTCGGCGTGCTGACCCAGTACATCGGCCGCGCGGACGAGGCCGAGCGGCTGTGCCAGGAAGCAATCGCTGCGCTGGTCCAGGCTGGCGAGGATGCCGACGCCGCCGCAGTGATGGTCAGCCTCGTCTCGATCCTGTGGCGACTCGGCCGTCCCGATGAGGAGCGGCGGCAGCTGCTGCTGGGCGCGATCAGGATCCTCGAGGCGCGCGAACCAGGCGCCGAGCTCGTGAACGCCTACTGCCAGATGGCCGCGCTCGAGCTGTACGAGGGCCGCGCGCCGGGAACCCTCGACTGGGCGCGGAAGGCGATCTCGGTGGCCGGGCAGCTGGCGATCCCGGTGCTCCAGCTGGAGCCGCTCCACTACCACGGCATCGCGCGATTCGAGATGGGCGACGTCGGCGGCATCGACGACATCCGGGCGTCCGTCCAGCTCGGCCTCGAGGCGGGCCTCAGCTGGGAGGTCGGGCTGGTCCAGACGGACCTCGCGGCGACCCTGTGGCTGAGCGAGGGGCCGGGCGCAGGCCTCGCCGCCAAGCAGTTCGGAGCGCAGTTCTGCTCCGATCGCGGCCTTCCGTATCTCGAGCGGACCACCCGCGCCGAGAGCCTGTGGCTCCAGTACGACGCGGGCGAATGGGATGCCGTCGTCGCGGGCGCCGACGCGCTGATCGCATGGGAGCAGGAGCGAGGCCCGGGGCGCCTCACCACGATCGCGAAATCGGCGAAGGCGCGGGTGCTCGCATCCCGCGGCGCAGTGGACGAAGCGCTCGAGCTGGGATCAGAGGTGCTCGCGCGAGCCCGGGCGATGGGCGACTCACAGGACCTCGTACCGGCCTATGCGACCGGCGCGGCGATTCATGCTGCTGCCGCGCAGGGCGAGAACGCGGTCCTCTTGATCCGTGAGCTGGCCGATGCGATGCGCGACCGCGATCCGTCCAAGCGCGCGCACGAGCTCCCGACGGCGACGCGTGTCGCGGTCGCCTTCGGAGCAGCGGATGTCGCTCGGGCGATGATCCCCGAGGGTGAGCCGAACTACCTCCGGTCCCGCCTGTGCATCGCCGCGGGTCGCGCGATCCTCGCGGAGTCGGACGGAGCGCTCGAAGAGGCTGCGTGGCTGTACGCAGAGGCGGCCGAGGGCCTCGCCGCCTACGGCTGGCCGTTCGAGGAGGCGCACGCCCACGTCGGGTCGGCTCGAAGCCTCATCTCGCTGGGTCGCGCAGCCGCGGCCGGCGCTCCGCTGGTGCGCGCGCGGAACCTCGCGACAGGCCTCCGCGCCGAACCGATGCTCGAGGAGATCTCGCGGCTCGAGTCCGCGATCGCCATCCCCGCCTAGGCGTCGACCTCGCCGTCGTGCATGGCGCCGGCAGCGGCTGCCTGGCGCGCGAGCTCCTTCGGATGCGTGGCCACCGCCTCGACGGCCTCTCCGAAGATCCGGACCGCCGTATCGACCTCGTCAGCCGAGACCACGAGCGGCGGGCACAGCCGAACTGTCTGCTTGCCGCACTCGAGGACGAGCAGGCCGCGCTTGAAGCATGCCCACTGGACCTCTTCCGCGAGCTCGGGGCTGGCGAACTCGATGCCGATCATCAGGCCCTTGCCACGGACATCAAGCACGGACTTGGGGAACCGTGCCTGGATCTCCCGGAGGCCGGCCATGCACTGCTCACCGCGCTCGGCGGCGTTGTCGATGAGCCCACCTTCGAGCAGCTCGATGGTCGCGAGCGCCGCGGCGCACGCAACGGGGTTGCCGCCGTACGTGGATCCATGCGCGCCGATGCCCCAGTGCTCCATGACCTTCGCGGGCGCAACCATCGCGCTGAGCGGCATGCCGCTGGCGATGCCCTTCGCAGCGAGCAGGATGTCCGGCTCGATGCCCCAGTGCTCGATCGCCCACATCTTGCCGGTGCGCCCCGCGCCGGACTGGATCTCATCGGCGATGAGCAGGATGCCGTGCTTCGTGCACAGCTCGCGGAGGCCCTGGAGGAAGCCGTCCTCGGGCACGATGTAGCCGCCCTCGCCCTGGATCGGCTCGATGACGACGGCGGCGACCTCGTTCGCCGGCACGAGCCGGTCGAACAGGACCTCGTCGAACCACTGCAGGTCCGCCACCTTGCCGTAGGGCGCGTGGTAGATGCCCGGCAGGAGCGGATTGAAGCCGGCGTGGTATTTCGCCTTGGACGCGGTCAGCGACACGGCCCCATACGTCCGCCCGTGGAATCCGCCGAGGAAGCCGACGATGTACGGCCGGCCCGTGTAGTGGCGGGCCAGCTTCATCGCGACCTCGACGGCCTCTGCGCCCGAGTTGCCGAGGTACGTCCGGAGCTTCCCGGACATCGGCGCGATGCGCGCGATCGCGGCGGCGGTGTCGGCATAGATCGGCAGGTAGAAGTCGGACGCGGAGTAGTGGATCAGGTCAGCCGCCTGCTCCTTGATCGCCCCGACGACCCGCGGATGGCCATGCCCCGTCGAGTTGACCGCGATCCCGGCGGTGAAGTCGAGGAAGAGGTTGCCGTCGATGTCCTCGATCGCCATGCCCTGACCCCGGACGGGCACGATGGGGTACGCCCGCGGCAGGCTCGGCGACGTCACCGATTCGTCGAACTTGACGTGTGCCTGCGCCTTCGGGCCGGGGACCTCGGTGATCAGGTCCGGCAGCGGTCGATCGGAGATGGGCAGGTTCGAGCGATCAGCGGACAGGGTCTGGGCCACGGGCCACCTCGGGAGGGCGTTATGCAGAGTGGATGGTCACTATGCAGTCTAGCAGTCCGGCTCAGCCGATCACCTCGACATCGTCGACCACGAGCCTGCCGTCGCACCACTGCTCGGCGGCGCCATTCGCGATCTTCTGGGTGAGGCTGCCGTCGTCGGCGAGCACGGTGATCCGGCACGTTCCGGATCGCTCATCCGAGTAGTGCGCGCGCACCCGAACGCGAGCGCCCTCCGCCGGCAGCGGCGGCCCACCGGGCGCGAAGTGCAGGTACAGCGGGACTCCGTCTTGGGAATCCGGCTCGAGCCGACTGCACTCGAGAGGGAAGGCGAGCCACTGCGGATCGAACGTGCCGGGCGCTTCCCCGCCGCAACCGTCGTTGCTGAACGTTCCCGCGATCAGGAAGGGCTCGGTGCCCATGCAGTCAATGTGCTCGGAATCGAGCATTGCGGAGAGATTGGCGACGTCATGCGTGGTGGGGCAGCGCGCCCCGACCGGGATGAGGAACGGCGTGTCCGCGGTGCCCGCCGCAATCCAGCCAGCCAGGATCTCGTCGTACCCCTCGTTGTATGCCTGCGGCAGGGTTGGAACCACGTTGTTGTCCTGGAGCTGCTGGAAGCCGAAGTACCACGTGTAGCCATCGGCGGTGATCGGCCAGTCGTAGACCATGAAGAGCTCGCCCTTCTTGGCCTTGCCCTTGCTGGCACCACTCGTATCCGGCTTGCGGCGGACGTTGAGGTCGTTGACCGCGACGCGCATAACGAAGTGGTTGACGAACTGGAACTCCGGGAGGGTCACCGTGCTCGCGGCGGCGGGGGTTGGTGCGATCGTGGGCGCGAGCGTTGGCGACTGCGACGCCGAGGCTGCCGGCCCGATTGTCGGGATCACGCTCGGTGCGGGCGATGCCGACGGGGCGGCGATGTCGGTGGCTGCCGGCGTGTCCGAGGCATTCGGACCGCTGCACGCAGCCACGAAGAGGAGCATCGCCACGACTGGCAGCTTCGGCATGCCAGATCCATGCATCGCGTTCATCTCCCCGTGTCTACTCCCCCGAAATCGCCTCCCTGGACGAATGTCCGCCACCGAATGTGGCTACGGCAGCTCGAACTCCCAGCCCGGCTGCCACTCGAAGGGCGCGGCGATGAGCTCGTCAAGACTGCCATCCAGGAGCAAGTGCTGGAGTGCCCACCGGTTGGCCGAGTGCGCGACGAGCAGGACGCGCTCGCCGTCGTGTTCCCGGCGCAGGTCCGCCAGCAGCTCTCGAGTCCGGGCGACGACGTCCGCGTAGCTCTCGCCGCCCGGCCAGGGCGCCTGCACATGGGCGAGCCGCTCGAGGTCGAGCGTCGCGACAGGCGCGCCGTTCAGCTCGCCGTAGTTGCACTCGCGCAGGCGCGCATCCACGACCACCGGGATCCCCGAGCCGTCGAACGCGATCGAAACCGTCTCGAGCGCCCGAGCGAGGTCCGAAACGTAGATCGCGTCGATGCCGTCATCCCGACGGCGTTCGCCAAGCCCGAGGGCGGCCTCGCGGCCCGCCTGCGACAGCTCCCCTGGGAGCCATCCCGTCGCGATGCCGGCTTCGTTGTCGGTCGTGATCGAGTGCGTCTCGTAGACGACCTGAACGCTCACTCGAGCGGATTCGGCGCCGGGGTTGGGAGCACCTGGATCGCCTGGACGACGAAGTGGCGGCGGCACATCTCCACTGTCTCGAAATGCGGCAGCTCGACGCCGTCCAGCGTGACGCGGCAGCCGGCGGCCCGCGGATCATCGAAATGGCCGGTGACGCGGATCAGGGTTCCGCCGGCGGGTGCCACGAGCGGCGGTGGCAGGTACAGCGCGACGCGGCCCGTGCCCTGGTTCGCAACCATGCTGCCGCCGGCATCGCCCGCGAGCCACGGCGGTTCGTACGCGCCATCGTCGCCGCCGCAGGGTCCGCAACCGGAGATCGCGTCCAGCGTCAATGAGCTCGACCCGAAGCAGGCCACGCGTTCGAAGCCGAGCATGGCGGCGACCGAATCGAAATTGGCGATACGCGGGCAACGTGGCTGGAGCGACCCGACATTCGCCGTCGCGCCGTCCTCCGCAAGGATCCAGCCCTGCGGCGCGAACTCGGGCTCCGGCAGGATCTCCGGGAGGTCCGGCAGCCGGCCCCGAACCGGTGAGCTCAGCGCAACGACATACAGCCAGGTGCGGCCGTCGACGTCGGTCTTCGCGTAGTCGATGACCCGAACAACGTCACCGCCCTTGAAATCGCCGCCATCCGGAGAGGTCTCGTCTGCTTCGTCATGGATGGCGAGCGCGCCCGCCTTGATGACCACGGCGTCGCCGGGGAACCACTTCGGGCGCGGGCGCGGGCCTGGATCCTCGCCGGACGCGCCGGGCTGGCCGCTTACCGCCGGGACGTCCGTCGGCGTCGGCGCCGGCGCGATGGATCCAGGCGCGGCGGACGGGATCGTCGAACCGCACGCGACGAGCAGCAGCGCGCAGGCGAAGGCCGCCATTCCCGATCGAACGCTCTGTCGATCGAGCACGTGCGGGCCTCCCATGCGGCTAGTCGACGATGGTGTGGCTCTGCTCCCGGAGGAACTGCGCGACGTAGTAGCGCGACAGGCCGGACTTGCCGGTCGAGCCGGAGCCCTTCCAGCCACCGAATGCCTGGACGCCCGGCCAAGCGCCGGTCGTCGCGCCCGCGCGGCGGTTCACGTACACCGTGCCCGCCTGGATCTCGTCGAGGAACTTGGCGACCTCGGCCTGGTCCTCGCTGTACACGCCGGCCGTCAGGCCGTACGTCGAGTCGTTCGCGTAGCGGAGCGCCTCGTCGAGGGAGTCGACCGGCTGGACCGCCGTGAATGGCGCGAACAGCTCGTCCTGGAACAGCCGGTGGTCCGCCGTCAGGTTGCCGACGACCGTCGGCTCGACGAAGAATCCGCGGCCGAGCGGGCCATCGGTGAGGTGCTCGCCGCCCGTGTAGACCTCCCCGTCTTTTCGGGCGTCCGACACGGCCTTCTGATGACGGTCGACCGCCTTCTGGTCGATCACCGGCCCCAGCCAGTGCTCGCGCAGGATCGGGTCGCCGACGGTCAGCTTCTCGGTCTTCTCGACGAGCATGCGCACGAGCTCGTCGTGCACGGGGCGCTCGACGTACACGCGCGAGTTGGCGGAGCACTTCTGCCCACCGAACCCGAACGCGCTGCGCATGATCCCCTCGGCCGCTTCCTCGAGATCGGCCTTGCGAGACACGATCGCGGGGTTCTTGCCGCCCATCTCGACGATGCACGGCCGCGGCCAATTGGTCGAGAACGACTTGAAGAGCTTGAACCCGACCTCGTAGGAGCCGGTGAAGACGATGCCGTCGATGCCGGGATTGTTCTGGAGCTCGTCGCCGACGGTGTCGCCGGGGCCCATGACCATGTTGATGACGCCGGCCGGGATGCCCGCGTCCTCATAGGCATGGATCAGGTTCACGCCCGAGAGCGGGGTCGCTGACGCCGACTTGAACACGACGGTGTTGCCGGCCATCAGGGCGGCCGAGGTCGGGCCGGCGGCGAGGGCCATCGGGAAGTTGAACGGGCTGATGACCGCGAAGACGCCGTGCGGTCGCAGGATCGACCGGGTGTGCACCGTGGCATCGCCCAGGTTGTCCATCGGGTGGTCGTAGTAGTTGTTGTCCTCGGCCGTCTGCGCGTAGTAGCGCAGGAGGTCCGCCGCCTCCTCGACCTCGCCAAGGGCCTCGAGGCGGTTCTTGCCGCACTCGAACGCCATGTCGGCGCCGTACTTCATCTGGCGCTCGGAGATGAACTCCGCGGCGCGGCGGATGATCGCGAGGCGCTCCTCCCACGGCGTGTTGCGCCACGCCGGAGCGGCCGCACGCGCCGCTGCGATCGCCTTCTGGACGTCCGAGCGGTCGCCCTTGGCGAACGTGCCGACGAGGAGGTCGCGATCGATCGGCGAGCGTGCCTCGAAGGTGCCGGCGGAGCCGTCCACCCACTGCCCGTTGATGTAGTTCTGGTGATGGGCACCGAGGCCGGCGCGGGACGCCTGGACGCCCTGCTCGTAGAGCCCGTGGAGTTCCTCGTTGTCGTTGCGAAGCGTCGCGTAGGTGATCTTGATCCGGGGGCGGGATTCGGTGGTCATCGGATCTCCAAAGGGCTGGTTGGGCGGTCGGTCGATGTTGGCGTCGAGTCTACCGCCGCCCGATGGCGCGCCCTCGGTTGCCCCCTACCCGAGCACCATCCATGCGACGGGTGTCGCGGTCGCGAGGCCCTTGTTGAGGTAGATGCGGATCTTGCCCGTCGACGGCCAGTTCGGCCGGGCGCCGGTCACCCAGACGCCCGAGCGCGAGTACTGGAGCGTGGCGAACACGAGCGGCGTGCCCGACAGGCCGCCAGGAACGGTGACGTCGATCGAGGTGACGTTGATGGGGATCGTGACCTTCCCCGAGCGATTCATCGTGACCTTGCCGGTGGCAGCGAGCGCGATACCCGTCGTCGCCACGGCCTGGACACCGACCCCGGTGGTCGTCTCGCCGCGAACCGCCTGGCCCAGCGTCGACTTCCCGGAGACGCCGCGGGCCGTTGCGTCCTGGTTCGCCTCCCCGTAGACACCGGTATTGGCGGGACCGGCGGGCGCCGCGCCGCCGCTGAACCCGACGACGCCGGACTTGTTCCCGGCCGACTGCCCGATCACGCCATCGAGCCCGCCCGTGCCGCGCACGCCGTTGCCGCCGGTGCTGGTCGCATCGAGCGCGAAGCCGGTTGCGGCATCGCCCCGGATCGCGGCGCCGCTGCTGGCGATGCCCTGGACGCCGACGCCGCTCGTTGCCTCACCGCGGACACCCTGGCCCGAGGCCGTCTTGCCGTGCACGCCGCGCGCGGACGCGTCGGTCGTCGACTCGCCGTACACGCCGGTCTTGGACGGTCCCTGCGGAGCGCTGCCGGCGCCGCTGTAGCCGACCACGCCCGTCTTGTCGCCGCCGGACTCGCCGATGACACCGTCGAGCGCGCCGTGGCCTCGAAGCGCGTTGTTGGTGTTGCTCGTTGCGTTGACGCCGAGGCCGCTGTTGGAGACGCCGTGGATCGCCGTGCCGGTATCGCTCGCGCCGTAGACCCCGTCGCCGCCGACGCTGACGCCGTAGACGCCCGTGCTCGGCGCGATCGGGTCCGGGATGTCGACGACCGCGACGGCGCTCGCACCGACAACGCCGACGCCGGCGCCCGAGTGCCCGAGGATCGCGCTGCCGCCACCGTTGACGAGGAACGCCGGGTCGGCGCTCGTGGAATCGATCTGCGTCGTGCCGGCCCCGGTGTTCGGGGCATCGAGGACGACGTCGCCATCCGAGCCGGCGTACGCGGTCTCCGGCCTCGACATGAGGCCCACGGAGGCGAGGACGCCGCCGATGGCCCCCGCGAGGATTGCCCGTCTCGAACGCGGCGTGGTGGTGTCAATGCTCATCCAACCGGCCTCCCAAGCGACTCCGCGACCACTCGGGCGAGTATGACCCGGCTCAGACCGCCGCGACGATCTCTCGAAGGTCCTTCGCGATGGTTTCGCGCTCGACGCCTGCCGCGACAGCCTCCTCGGCCGTGACCTTCCCGGTCGTGGTGAGGAAGGCACGCAGCCCGACGCGCCGCGCGGCCGCGATGTCCGCCTTCGGGTCGTCACCGACCATCGCGACATCGGCGGCACGGAGCCGCGATTCGCCGCGGCCCTCAGTGATGGCACGGAGCTCGCCGATTGCCTGGCGGAACACCACAGGAGATGGCTTGCCGCAGATGACTGCCTTGCGACCCAGCGCGAATTCGAGGCCCGCCACCACGCTCCCTGCATCGAGCGTGAAGCCCTTCGGGGTCATCCACCACGGATTACGGTGCATCGCAATGAAGGCGGCGCCCTTCCGGAGTTGGCGAAACGCGATGTCGAGGTTGGCGTACGAGAGGTCGTCGCCGGCGTCGCCGACCACGACAGCCGCAACCGGCTCGTCGCGTGCATCCGCCTCCGCGGGCGTGCGCAGCTCCTGACCGTCCCACTCGCGCTTCGCGTCCGGTGCCGCGAGGACCAGCAGCGGCGCACCCGGGTGGTGGCGCGCCGTGTACCGGGCAGCAGCCGACGCCGCGGTGATGATCTCGGCCTGGTCGACCGGAATGCCGGCCGCCTTCCCGAACGCCGCCGCGAGCGACGATCGATGCGCGGACGAGTAGTTGGTGACGACGCGATACGGGATGCCGCGCTCCCGCAGGACGACGAGCGCCTCCGGCGAGCCCGGGATGGGCGCGTTCCGGTACATGAGCACGCCGTCGGCATCGAGGATGAAGGCCCGAACCCCGTCCAGGGCGCGATGGAGCTCGTCGGACGTGGCTGCTGGCATCGGGCCGATGGTAGGCTCGACCGACCGGCCCGACGCGCGTCGATGCGTGCACAACCGCATACGATTCGTGCTCCGAAGCCGCGTCGCGGCGTCAGTATTGCGCCCGCCCGCCGCTCGGGAGCGGGCGCGATGGAGGGATCGATGGGCCTGCTCGACGGCAAGAAGGCGCTGATCTTCGGCGTCGCGAACGACCACTCGATCGCATGGGGCATCGCCCAGCAGCTGCACGAGCAGGGCGCGACGCTCGGGTTCGCGTCGGTCGAATCGCTGCTGGAGCGCCGGGTGCGACCGCTCGCCGAGTCGATTGGCTCGACCTTCGTCGAAGCGTGCGACGTCTCGTCCGACGAGCAGCTCCGGGACGTCATGGCAAAGTGGAAGGCCGCCGAGGGCACGATCGACATCCTCGTCCACGCGGTTGCCTATGCGCCGCGCGAGGACCTCGAAGGCTCGTTCACGAACACGACGCGCAACGGGTTCGCAGTCGCGATGGACGTGTCCGCGTACAGCCTGGTCGCGATGTGTCGCGAAGCCAACGATGCCGGCCTGCTTCATGCCGGGACCTCGGTCATGACGCTGAGCTACTACGGCGCCGAGAAGGTCGTCGCGAACTACAACGTGATGGGCGTGGCGAAGGCGGCGCTGGAGGCGTGCGTGCGCTACCTCGCGGCCGACCTGGGCCCCGGCGGCGTGCGTGTGAATGCCATCTCGGCAGGGCCTGTGCGGACCCTCTCGGCCTCCGGCGTGCGCGACTTCCGGAAGCTGTACGGCACGTTCGCGAGCATCTCCCCGCTCCGCTCGAACATCTCCGCCGAGGACTGCGGCAAGACCGCCGTCTGGCTCGCAAGCGACCTGTCCAGCGCGGTCACCGGCGAAGTCATCTACGTCGACGGCGGCTTCAGCATCATGGGCGTGCCGCTCCTCGAGTAGAAAGGGTGCACCGCCGGTTGGGGCCTGATCAACGGGCGCTACGCGGCGACGACCTGGTCGCGACCGGCGGCCTTCGCCATCGCCAGCGCGACGTCGGCGCGTTCGACGAGCAGTGATCCCTCGACCTCCCACGCCTCGAGCGTCGCACAGCCTGCCGAGACGGTGGTGGTGAGCAGGTAGCCGCTGGCGGTTCGGACGGTCAGCTTGCCGAATGCTTCGCGGACGTCCTCGGCGATCTTCGCGGCAGCTTCGCGGGTCGCGCCGTCGAGGATCACCACGAACTCCTCGCCGCCGTAGCGCGCTACGAGGTCCGATGCGCGGGCGCGGGATCGGAGCGTGTCCGCGAAGAGACGCAGGACGCGGTCGCCGACCTGGTGGCCGAAGCGCTTGTTGACCTTCCCGAAGTGGTCCAGGTCGAAGAGGATCGCGGAGCGAAGCGGGCGCCGCTCGGCTGCGACCCGGCGCCGGATCGCGTCCTCGCGTTCGAGCGTCGCATCGAAGTGCCGGCGATTGTGGAGGCCGGTCAGCGGATCGCGGATCGCCGCGTCGGCGGTCTTCTGGTGGAGTCGGGCGTTCGCGAGCGCGAGGCCGACCTTGCCCGCGAGCAACCCGGCAACCTCCTGCTCCTGGGGCGTGAAGGGCTTCGTGAGGTCGCCCCGGAGCCAGGTGACGACGCCTGCGACCTGATCGCCGATGAGCATGGGCGCCGCCATGCCGGCGAGCGTGTCCGGCAAGCGGACGCCCTCGGTGGCCTTGGGAAACTCGGCGCGCGAGATCGCATCCACCACGGAGACTGCCCGGCTCACGATCGCGCGGCCACTGACGCCCTCGGCGGGCTCGATGACCTTGCCGATGATCATCGGGTCGCCGCCGGCGAGCGCGTTGATCACGTAGGCGCCGGTGGTGTCATCGCGGTTCACGAGGACCACCGAGTCGGCCGGAATGACGCCTGCGGCGCCCGTCGCGACCTCGTCATCCATCGTCGCCGGATCGAGGCTCGAGCCGAGGCGCGTCGCAAAGGTCGTCAGACGATCGAGGAGCGCGGCTCGCTCGGTCAGCTTCTGCCGTTCGCGGCCGAGTGCCAGCGCGGCGGCGAGCCGGTCGCCGACGATCTGCATGAGCCCGAAGTCGTCCGCATCGAACTTGTGCTTGCTCGACTCGACATTGAGCACGCCGAGGAGCTCGTCGTCGCCCATGAGCGGGATCGAGATCTCGCTCGCGACGTCCGGGTCCGCGGACAGGAAGTCCGGGTCGGCGCGCGCGTCCTGAACGAACAGCGGCTCGCGGCTGCGGACGACGCGGCCGATGATGCCCTGCGTCGGCGCGATGGTCGCGATCGGGAAGCGGTAGTTCCGGTACGCACCGAGCTGGAGTGCGCGGCCATCCCACAGGTACACCGACGGGTAGTGGTAGCCGAACGTGTCCACGAGCATGCCCATCACGCTCTCGAGCGATGCCGGCGTCGCTCCCTCGCGTGCGAGCAGCCGGCCGACCTGCTCGACCGCGCCGAGCTGGTGGGTTCGGCGGCGGGTGACAAGGTTCGCGCGGCGCAGTCGGTGGCTGGACCGTTCGAGGTTTGCCACGACGCGGCGCGATCCGTACGCCAGCGCAACTGCCGCCATCACCACGGCGAAGACCGCCTGGCGCGTCGATACCGGGAGTCCGGGCACGACGAGTGGAACCAGCATGACCACCATGCCCGCCAGCGCCACGATCGTGCCGCCTCGGCCACCGTTCGCTGCCGCGAGGGCAACGACGGGGATCGCGAGCGCGCTGAGCGGCCAGGTGCCGCTGGGGTCGATCCAGATGTTCGCGAGGCCGATGAAGACGAGGCACAGCGCGAGCCGTGCCGTCGGCAGCCAGCCAGGCGCCGCCCGCAGCGTCGTCAACCAGAGCTGCGCCGCCACGAACACGGCGGGTCCGAGGAGGCCGATCGGGCGCTGCGGCAGGTCGGAGATGCCTTCCATGGCCAGGACCGGGAGGGCCACCGCGATCGACAGCAGGAGTTGGACGTCGCCACGGATTCGCATCCGCAGGCGCGCGCCCGTCCAGCGGGTGTTCGGCGCAGCTGCCGAGTCCTCGAGGGCGGCAACGGCCGCCACGGGCGGGAATGCGCCGACCGTGCGCGCGGGACGCGGGGGATCGCTCGCGGAGTCGATCTGGGTCAGGTGATCCACGTTTGTCTCGAATGTCCGGACGTACCGGGGATGAATGCGCGCTGATGCTCCGGGCCGGTGCGTGCGGCCACCATCACCCGTACGTACCACCCGCCGCGGCACCGGTTCGTCAGGCCCCGAACCGCCACCCGTCAGGTCGCCTTCGGATCGCTCCGGAACACCTCGCCCTGCCCGTTGACGAAGATCGATTCGTACCCGGCCGCCAGGATCTCGGCGCGGAGGGCATCGACGTTGTCGAGGCCGTCGGGTTCGAGGACGACGTAGCCATAGTCCGTTGGGGCATCGGCTGTCGAGCGAAGGAGCGCGGGCAGGAGGTCGAACCCGAACAGACGGCCGCCCGCCGTCTGGTGGCTGACCTCGGGCTTGAGGCTGATCGAGGTCTCGTTGACGCCGTCGAACACGCCGAGCGGCGTCGATGACCACTGCTGGAAGCTCGATGCGATGTGGAGCACAGGCGTGTCGTGCTGGAGCTCGCCGTGTGTGATTTGGATGCGGAGCACGTCGAGCAGCTGCTGGCGCGGTGTGTTCACGACGAGGCGCGAGTCCGGATAGCCCGCCCAGAAGCCGCTCGCCGCGAACTTCAGGTCGATCGCGAACGTCTCCGCGTACCGGTGCTCGCCGAGGTGGTAGGCGTTGATCGTCGAGCAGTCCTGCTTGCAGTTGGAATCGTCCCCGCTGGCGCCGAAGCGGATCGGGAGGGCCGCAACGACGACGAACGCCGCGATGGCGGCGCCCTTCGCGACAAGCGAGAGTCTGTCCGAGTTCCACGCGTAGGCGAGGGCCGCCGCTGCCCCGACCGCGGCGATGGTCGACAGCCAGTAGTGGACGGTCTTCGGGACCTCGTAGCGGAGTGCATCGCCGAGGAAGCCGAGGTCGTTCGGCAGCAGGCCCGCGAGGAGCACGGCGGCGATGCCCACACCGATGCCCGCGAGGACAAGTGGTGAGCGCGCGCCGCTGCTGCCGAGGGCGATGCCGGCGACGAGGACGACGAGCAGGAGGCCGCTCGATTCGAGGATCAGCGAGATCGTGACGCCGGTCGCGTTGGGCAGCTTGCCGCCGTCGAGCTTGCCGATCGCGAGCGCGCCCGCGAGTCCGATGACGAGCACGGCGGGCACGACGAGGCGCGCGACCGTGGCGATCCCGACGATCGTGTCGCGGGCGCGCTGGCTGCGGTCGATCGCGCGGGCGACGACGAGCCCGATGACGAGCGCGACCGGGATCGTCACGCCGAGGAGGAGGGTCGGGACGGATGCCCCGACCATCACGCCGAGCTGCGGGATCGCGATGAGGCCTGCGGTGAGGCCTGCAACGAACGCGTCCGGCGCGAGCTGCTTCGGACGGACGAGGGCGGCGATCGCGACCGTGACGATCGCGAAGAACCCGATGACGGGGTGGACGAGGGTCGCCGCGCCGAGGCTCAGGCCGATGATCGGACCGCGAGCGAACCGCCATGCCCCCTGCTCGTCGTCGCGCTCGCGACCTTCGCGCAGCGCGTCGGCGGCGATCGCCAGCCCGAGGCAGACCAGCGGGACGACAACGACCGTGCCGCGCGCGTCCGCGAGGCGCGCGAACGACTGGCTCAGCGCGAACGCCAGCAGTGCCCACGGTCCGATGCGGGCGGTCGCTCCCCCACCGAGTGCGCGCGCCAACCGGTGCACCGCGGCCGCGACGAGAATCGTCTGCGGGATGATCGCCGCAGCGATTGCGGCGCCGCCGGCGAGGTTCGGGATGGTCGCGAGACTGCCCATGAAGGCGTCGTAGCCCAAGACTGTTCGAGACGGCCCGATGATGGGTGACTGCGTCGCGCTCAGCGGCGAGAACCAGCCGAAGGTCCGGAGGTGCTCGACGGGTCCGACGTAGTTCGGCAGCACGTCGACGAACGGGACGACGGGGCTCGCGAGCTGCAGGATCACCGGTCCGGCCCACACCAGCGCGACGAGGATCGCGATCGTCCACGAGCCGATGGCCGCTGGGGTCGTCGCACGCACATCGATCGTCGCGAAGGGCCGCACCAGCTTCGCAACGGGCGCGAGCCACAGGCCGGCCGCCACGATGGCGACGTCGATGGCGATGAGCACGGGGCTCCGGAATGCACCAACGGCCGCGAGCGTGCCGAGCAGGAACGTGTCCTTGATCACCGCGGCGACCATCGAGGCGACGAGCGCCTCGGCGAGGCTGTCGAAGGGCTTGTTCCGGAGGAGCCTGGCCAGGACGAAGCCGGCGGCAAGCTCGAGGGCGGTGGCGCCGAGGACCAGAACCGCGGCGGGGACCGTGGCCCCGAGCTGGCCGAGTACGCCGTTGAGCGCGGCGGTCGGGTCGAAGCCAAGCTTGTCGGAGTCCTGGAGGAGCACGAGCCCGGCGAAGAACGCCACGAGTCCGGCCACGCCGACAAGGTCGATCAGGATCGCGTCACGATCCCTGAGCTGACGGCCCTCCACGCCCGGGATGGTACGTGGGAAGTTGGAGCGGGAGACGGGATTCGAACCCGCGACTACCGGTTTGGAAAACCGGAACTCTACCGCTGAGTTACTCCCGCTCAGGCTGCGGCCTTCTTCGGTCGGCGCTCGTCCGTACGAAGGTGGTGGCAGTTCGCGCAGACGATATCGCACTTGGCTACCTCGGCCATGAGCGTCGCGTATCCCCTATTGATCATTCGAGATACCGCTCGGACCTTCGTGGATGCGTCCCGATGGTCGAAATCCATCGCGCATGGCGGGAATCTGCCGCCACAGTCCGCACACGGCACTGAACGAAGTTGATCGAGGATGTCGGCGTGGTGCCGCCAGCGCGCGCGCTGCTCTGCGATCCGGCCGCGGGTCGAGGGCGTGCGACCAGCGAGCCATTCCCGATGCTGGCTGCGCGAACGAACGCGATGGCAGTTCGAGCAGACGACGTCGCACTTGGAGACCTCGGCAAGCAAGGCTTCGCGACTCTTCAGCAAGGCATGGCCGGCCGTGATCGTGAATGACTTCTGCCGCGGATCCCGGTGGTCGAATTCCATTTGAACAGGCGCGAATGTTCCGCCGCAGTCGACGCACGGAATCTTTCGAAGCTCGCGGAGGAATGCTCCCGTCGCGGCCTGTCGCGTCTTGACGCGCTCCATCTCACGTTCGCGATTCGCTGCGTAGTAGCGAACGTTGAACGCTCGTTGGCTCGCACGGGGACGCATGCCTCAGTATAGAACGCGCGTTCGATTCGTGCGTACCGGTACTAGCGGTGACGGGACTGGCGGGCGGGTTC
>DATFHO010000030.1:0-71904 GCA_035248345.1 Candidatus Limnocylindrales bacterium | reverse complement strand
GCCTCGAGCGCCGCCACGTGGGCGCGATCCGATTCGATGTCCCCGAGCACGCGCTCCCGGGCCGGGTCCGGCAGTCGGTCGTCCCATTCGTGGATGCCGAGGTACGTCGCCCAGGTCGGCTCCTCCTCGACGACGCGCCGGAAGCGCGCCTCGACGAGGTCGTAGAGCTGGTCATCGAGCGGCCCCGGGTTCGGGGCGGGCGTGGCGCGAGTGAGCTCGACGCCTCCGAAGGAGCGGTTGGTCACGCCACCGCGCCGGCGTACGCGCGGGACGAGCGCGACGCACCCACCTCCGTGCGCGGCAGCTCATCGAGGGCGTCGCGGACCGCCCGGATCGTCGTGTCGATGTCGGCGCGATCGATGCCGTAGTGCGTGACCGCACGGATCTGGCCGTTGTGGGGCATGAACGAGAGCATCAGGACGCCGCGCCGTTCGAGGGCGGCGAGGAAGTCCTCGCGATTCCGCTCGACGCGGAAGAGCACGAAGTCCGTCCGGACACGACCCGGATCCAGGAGGTCGCCCTCAGGCTGCGCCGTCTCACCGGGGGAGCGGATGCCCGGGATCTCCGCGAGCTGCTCCGCGAGGTAGCGCGCGTTGGCGTGGTCCTCCGCGAGCCGGTCGATCATGCCCTTGTCGCCGTCCTGCAGCGCCACGAGGCCGGCCGCGGCGAGGATCCCGACCTGGCGCATGCCGCCACCGAGCAGCTTCCGCGCCCGGCGCGCCTTCCAGATGAACTCCTTCGACCCGACGAGGACGCTCCCGACCGGGCACGCCAGGCCCTTCGAGAGGCAGAACGTGATGGAGTCCGCCGGGGCCGCGAGCTCGCGCGGGTCCTCGTCGAGCGCGACGACCGTGTTCCAGAACCGGGCGCCATCGACGTGGAGCGGCACGCCGTTCTCGTGGGCCACGGCGCCGATCGCGCGCATGTACGCCGACCCCACCGGCTGGTTGTTCGCGTGCGCGCTCGCGTTCTCGAAGACGACGAGCCCGGTGGTCGGGTCGTGGACGTCGGTGGGGTCGCGGAAGGCCTCGCGAACCTGCTGCAGGTCGAGGGTGCCGTCGGGCTGCTCCTCGATCGGTCGTAGCCCTGCGCCGACCACGACTGCGTAGGACGCGGCCTCGTGAAGGATCAGGTGGCCGTGTGCGCCGGCGATGACCTCCTGGCCGCGCTGCACGTGCGCCATCTGCGCGACGAGGTTCCCCATGGCGCCGGAGCTCACGAAGAGGCCGGCCTCCTTGCCGAGCAGGTCCGCCGCGCGCTCTTCGAGCGCCTTGACCGTCGGGTCGTCCTCGAAGACGTCGTCACCGACCTCGGCGTCGGCCATGGCGCGGCGCATCTCCGGGCTCGGCTTGGTGACCGTGTCGGAGCGCAGGTCGATGATCGGCATGGCCCGCGAGGATATCGCGGAACCTTCTGGTATCCTCCGCGTTCGCTATCCCGGACCCGTGGTGTAGCGGCCCAACATGCCAGCCTGTCACGCTGGAGATCGCCGGTTCGAATCCGGTCGGGTCCGCCATACCGCACATTCCGACGCCCTGTTCGCCCGCCCGAACGGGGCGTCACCTTGTCCGGCCACATCGCGTGCCGCGACCCGGCCTGGACCGTCGGATGGTCACGACGGGGTCCCAAAACGACGAGGTACGTCCGGATCTGGGCTGAAGCTGGTCGAATCTGATCACCAGCGGGACCAATTCGACAGGCTTTCTCGCGATTTGTCCCGCTGGCGGGCCCTGCGATGGCCAACCTCGTCAAGTTGGTGTCCCTGGGCGACCATCTCGCGAGGGACGGTCAGAACACCTTCCGCAAGAGCACGAGCGTCCGGTTGATCGGCATGCCGGCGCCGGTGTAGAGGCCGTAGGCGGCCTCGTTCGACTCCCGCTGGTTCCACACCAGGACGCGCGTCGCGCCGTTCGCCCATGCCCGATGCTGGACTTCCTTGACGATCGCGTGGCCGAACCCGAGCCGGCGGAAGTCGCGATCCGTACCCAACGGCTCGATCTCGAGGGTCTTCGAGCGATCGTCCAGCCACCCGATGGTGCACGCGGCAACTCGCCCGTCGGGTGCGATCGCGACGGTCACGAGATCCGGACGGAACTGGGGCATCGACGTCACCGCGTCGTGCAGCTCGCGCCGGTAGGACGATGGCTTCGTATCCGACCAGGCCGCGACGTGGCCCGAGACGTACGCATCGTCGGTGACGTCGAGCAGCGAGCCCATGCGGAAGCCGTCGGGAAGCGGGGCGCGCTCGGGCTCCGCCGCCACGTCAGCGACGAGCTCGAGCTCCTTGCCGTTCTCGCGATAGCCCCGCGCCTCGAGCTCACCGCGGACGGGATCGCGCTCCGCGACATGGAACTCGATCGCCGCGCGGCCCTTGGACCGCATCTCGCGTTCGAGCCACGCGACCTGCTCCAGCGTCGATGGACCGCCATCGATGCGCTCGATGACCACGAAGTCGCCGTCGACGAGCGCGAAGCCACCGAGCTCGCCGTCGTCGGCCGCCCAGACGTAGGCGCCAAGGTCCTCGAAGCCGTCCATGCCGAGCCCACGGAGCCACCACTGGATGCCGCCGGGATGGGTGAGCCCGCCGCCGGCGCGCGTGCGGCCGAGCAGGTCGGCGACGCCGGGCATGTCGCGGTGCATGTCGATCGGTCGAGGCTGCATGACCGATCCGACGATAGCCCCTCGTTCGAACGCGGCCCGTACCTTCGGCGGGCTCGCATTCGGTGGTGCGTCCGCGCATCCTTTGGCCCGTGATCGGATCGATCGGGTCCCGTCTTCGGCTCGTGCTGCGCCAGCCCGGGCCCGATGGCCGCCGCGTGCTCGGCGCCGACGCGAAGGCCGACCTGCCCGAGGTGGACTTCGTCGCCTACTCGACGTCCGAACGCCTCTCGGGTCGCGTGCGGCTCGAAAATGCGCGCCTGACGGACATGCTCAACGCGCACCAGGAATTCGTGCTCGTCGACGCGCTCGCCGAGCGCCTGCCCGACGGCGGCTCGATGGTGGTCCCTGAGATCCTGGTGGGCCGGCATGAGCTGGCGCTGGTTCGCGTGGGTGGCCCACGCGGCGATCGCGCGCTGCGCATCCCGACGAAGACGCATCGACTGGTGCTCCGAACCGGCCGCTACCTCGTCGCCGGGCGCCTGCACTCCTCCGTGGGCCAGGATCCGCTGGCCGCGCTGCGGGCGCGCGATCCGATGGTGCCGCTCACCGATGCATCGATCATGTTCCGCGTCGGCCCGGACATCGTCGAAGAGCCCGGCGGCACGATCGTCGTGAACCGCGACCTCGTCGAATGGGTCCGCGAAGGCGCGCTCGACGCGCGCAGCCTGGACCTGCCCGCCTGACGCTCGCCGGCGGGGCCGTTTGTGCCCGCCGACGGTCACGTATTGATCTTTCTGTGCGGTTCGAAGCCCACAACGATCCTGTAGACCCGGTAGCCGCGTGTGCGCTGAGCCAAGGCACGATCAGGACGGCGTGCGCCCGGTCGCATTCGACGGTCCGAACGCGCCGCTCGGCGCGTTACGTGCCTCGATGGCTCGGAAATGATCATTGGGTGAACTTCGGCACTCTTACCATCGCGCCATGCCGCTGACGACCAACCCCGGGCCGCTCGCGGGTATTCGTGTCATCGACTGCTCGACGGTGTTGGCCGGGCCCTACTGCACGATGCTCCTGGGCGATCTCGGTGCGGACGTGATCAAGGTCGAGCCGCCCGAAGGCGACGCGACGCGCGGCTGGGGTCCGCCGTGGGTCGGCTCGGAGGCCGACGGGACCCGGACGGCGACCTACTACATCTCAGTCAATCGGAACAAGCGCTCGATCCGGCTGGATCTTTCGAAGGAGGCGGGCCGCGAGGTGCTGCGACGGCTGCTGCGCGGCAGCGACGTCGTCGTCGAGAACCACCGCGTCGGCGGGTTCGCGAAGCTCGGCTTCTCCGACGAGGTCCTCCACGAGCTCAACCCGAACCTCATCCACCTCGCGATCAGCGGCTTCGGCACGCGCGGGCCGGATGCCGAGAAGCCGGGCTACGACTTCGTGATCCAGGCGGTCGGCGGCCTCATGTCGATCACGGGCGAGCCCGACGGGCGGCCGATGAAGGTCGGTGTCGCGATCAGTGACGTGGTCAGCGGGCTGTTCGGCGCGGTGTCCGTGCTCGCCGGGTTGCTCGGGCGGGAACGATCGGGCCGGGCGCTGGAGGCCGAGGACGGCGGCGCCGGCCAGCGGATCGACGTTTCGCTGCTCCAAGCGACGCTCGCCGTCCTGGTCAACCAAGCACAGGCCGCACTCGCCACGGGGCAGCACCCGGCGCGCCGCGGCAACGCCCACCCGAGCATCGTTCCGTACGAGACGTTCGCGACGGCGGATGGCGAGATCGCGGTCGGCGTGGGCTCCGAGCGGCAGTGGGCGAAATTCGGGCCGGCGATCGGCGCGCCCGAGCTCGTTGCAGACGGGCGATTCGCGACGAACGGCGATCGGGTGGTCAATCGCGGCGCCCTGATCCCGCTGCTCGCCGCGCGGTTCGCGACGGCTGCCTCGTCGGAATGGCTCGCACGGCTCGACGCCGCGGGCATCCCGGTCGGCCCGATCAACAACCTGCCGTCGGCCTTCGGCTCGCCACAGGCGCAAGCGCTCGGCGTTCGCGTCTCGATGCAACATCCGGCCCTCGGCACAGTCGACCAGGTTGCGCCGCCGTACGAGCTCTCCCGGACCCCCGCGACCGTGAGAACCCCACCTCCGCTTCTCGGTGAACAGTCAGACGACATCCTCCGCGAGCTCGGCTACGGCAGTGCCGAGATCCAGTCGCTCCGCGTCGCCGATGTCGTGTGACGCGACGCTGACCGAGCAGGAATCCACGTCCATGCCCCGCCGCGCGGCCGTCCTGCCTCTGATGCTGTCCGTCGCGGCCTGCCGATCTGCGCCGTCGCCATCGCCCGAACCGGTCCCAACGCAGGCTGTCGAGTGCCATCTAAATCCGTCGGAGCTCTGCGGTCATGTCTTGGCTGCCGCTCGGGCGGTCGCGCCGCTCGCTGGCGCGCGATTGGTCATCGTCATCGATCGGGGACCGGTGTTCCACGCGGATGTGCACGCCTGTTATCCCGACGGCCGATACATCCTGGTTGACGTCGTCGGCGACGGTTTCAAAGCAAGCGTTCGTCCAGAAGGCTGGGAGAGCCCACCATGTCGCGGCCAGTGAGGCTCCGTCTGGTTGGCCTGTCGCGACGCTGACTCAAGGCCATGCGAAGGTCGCGTGAGCTAGCCGACGCGCTCCAGCGGATGCTGGACGCGGCCGACGCGAAGGGTGCCGCTGGGAACGCCGACGAATGGACGATGTGGCAGCAGGCAGCGACCGACTACTGGCTGCTGCTGCACCCTGAGCTCCAACACCTGCGTCGCGCCAAGCCGCACGTGGAGCGAACGATCGAGCGCATGACCGAGCTCGCCGAGCACCTCAGTCACGCAATGGACGGGATCCCCGATGTGTGGCGGTTTGCGAAGCTGAGCGACGAGAAGATCGAGCACCTCGCTCGCGTCGGATGGTTTCATGAGCTCCTCAAGGGTCTGTATGAGCCGTTCTGGGCGGCCCTCGAGCACAAGCCGAACGAGCGCGATGAGATCGAGCTGATGGTTCGATTTCTCGAAGCTGACGTGTACTGCCATCGATCGGGGTATATGAAGAGCGACGTGATCCGTGCGATCCGGCGTTCGCCGGTGCTTCTGGAAACCGTTCGATCGCGCTTGCAGGATGTTGTGATCCACGTCGTTGATGGACCGGACCGCAGGGAGTTCCGCGACTACATCCGGCTCGCGAAGAAGGTCGACGACGAGGAGCTCCGGATGCGAATCAGCGCGAGGATCGGCGTCGATTCGGAGGTCGTCGCCCGGCACGCCCGATGGATGCTCGACGGCCTCACGTCGCGAGTCGACGCCGGGTGATCGGTGACGCATGACTGACGAAGCCCCGAACGCCGCAATGTCGACTGGCGCCGACTCGCCCACCCTTTCCGACGGTGTCGTGACGCTACGTTCCTGGTCGCGCGATGACGCAGGGTTCATGGCCGCGGCCTTCGCAGACCCCGCGATCCGTCGCTACAACGGCGCCCACGACGCGGATGGGTATCCGGGTCCGCCGCTCTCGATCGGCCAAGCGGCGGCCGACATCGAGGGGTTCACCGCGAGCTGGCGCGCGTTCGCCGAGATGGGACGGCCGAGCGGCGCGGTCTTCGCGATTGCCGATGCCCAGACCGGGGAGCTTCTGGGTTGCACCGGCGTCGACGACTGGTCGGACGAGCGCGTCGCGCAGATCGGCTACTGGCTCGCGCCGCACGCACGAGGGAAGGGATTCGCCACGCGCGCGGTCGTCCTCCTCACCGGCTGGCTGTTCGAGCTCGGAGCAACGCGCGTGTTCCTCACCGTCGTCGAGGGCAACGACGCATCGGTCGCCGTCGCGCGCCGAGCCGGCTTCGAATACGAGTCGACGCTGCCGAAGCACGGCGCCTGGATGGGCGAGCGCCTCGATGTCGTCGTGTTCGGCAAGCTCCCGCCGACGGAGGCAAATCGTCCGCGGCGGTAACCTTCGCCGCCATGCCTGCCGAGTTCATCTACACGACGTACAAGCTGGGTCGCCACTACCCGCCCGATCGAACGGTCCTCGAGGACATCTCGATCTCGTTCTACCCGGGCGCCAAGATCGGCGTCATCGGGCCGAACGGCGCCGGCAAGTCCAGCCTGCTCCGGATCATGGCCGGGCTCGATGACGGGTTCGTCGGCGACGCGCGGCTGACGCCGGGCTTCACGGTCGGTTACCTGGCGCAGGAGCCGCAGCTCGACCATTCGAAGAACGTCAAGCAGAACGTGATGGACGGCGTCGGCCCGATCCGCGACCTCATCGACACCTACAACGCCCTGATGGCCAAGTGGTCCGAGCCGGACGCCGACTACGAGGCGATCGGCGCCGAGCAGGCTGCGCTCGAGGACCGGATCAACGCGGTCGGCGCGTGGGACGTCGAGCGAAACGTGGACATCGCGATGGACGCCCTTCGCTGCCCGCCCGACGACGCGGACGTCACGAAGCTCTCCGGCGGCGAGAAGCGCCGCGTCGCCCTCGCGCGGCTGCTCCTCCAGCATCCGGACCTGCTGCTCCTCGACGAGCCCACCAACCACCTCGACGCCGAGTCCGTCGAGTGGCTCGAGCGTTTCCTCCAGGAGTACGCGGGGACCGTCGTCGCGATCACCCACGATCGGTACTTCCTCGACAACGTCGCGCAATGGATCCTCGAGCTGGATCGCGGCCGGGGCATCCCGTTCAGCGGCAACTACACCGGCTGGCTGGAGCAGAAGCTCGCGCGCATGGCCAACGAGCAGAAGACCGCCGACGCAAAGGCCCGCACGCTTGCCCGCGAGCTCGACTGGGTCCGCCTCTCGCCGCGCGCCCGGCAGGCGAAGGGCAAGGCGCGCCTCACCGCGTACGAGCAGCTCATGAACGATGCCACGAGCGACAAGGGCGCCGCGCGTGAGCTCGAGATCGTCATCCCGCCGGGGCCGCGGCTCGGCGACCAGGTCATCGAGGTCGACAACCTGCGGAAGGGCTTCGGCGACCGCCTCCTGATCGAGGACCTGTCGTTCAAGCTGCCGCGATCGGGGATCGTCGGGATCATCGGCCCGAACGGCGCCGGCAAGACGACCCTGTTCCGGATGCTCGTGGGCCAGGAGGCGCCGGACGCCGGCATGATCACGATCGGCGACACGGTCTCGATGAGCTACGTCGACCAGAGCCGGGACGACCTCGACGCATCGAAGACGGTCTTCCAGGAGATCACGCAGGGCGTCGAGTTCGTGAAGTCGGGCTCGCGGGAGATTCCGGCGCGCGCCTACGTGTCGTCGTTCAACTTCCGCGGCCCTGATCACGAGAAGCGCGTCGGGACGCTGTCGGGTGGCGAGCGCAACCGCGTGCACCTCGCGAAGCTGCTGCAGTCGAACGGCAACGTCCTGCTGCTCGACGAGCCCACGAACGACCTCGATGTCGACACGCTGCGCGCGCTCGAGGCCGGGCTTGAGTCGTTCCCCGGCTGCGTCGTGGTCATCAGCCACGATCGCTGGTTCCTGGATCGGATCGCGACGCACATCCTTGCCTTCGAGGGCGACAGCCAGGTCCGTTTCTTCGAGGGCAACGTCAGCGACTACGAGGCGTTCCGGCACAAGGAGCTGGGCACGGCCGCCGACCAGCCGCACCGAATTCGGTACAAGCGCCTCGCGGCCTGACGGCCGCCCGTCGCCCGCCTACCCGAGGCGGGCGGTCGCGACCTCCTCGGCAGCGGCGTGGGCTCGCGAGCCCGTCATCGCCTCAAGGAACTGCCGCCGTCCCAGCGCGAACGCCTGCACGGGGGTGACCGCGATCACCGTCGCGGTCCTTGGCACGTTGCGGAGCAGCGCGACCTCGCCGAATTCCGCTCCGGGCCCATCCTCGCCGACGACCTGCCCATCGATCTCATACCGCACGCGGCCCGACTTGACGACGTAGAACGCGTCGCCGAAATCGCCTTGCCGGAGGATCACCGCGCCCGCCTCGAAGTGGACCCGCCAGAGGCCTCGCGCGAGCCGTTCGAGCGTCACGGGCCGTAGCGGTTTGAACATCGGCAGGCTTCGAAGGAGCTCGATGTGCTCCGCGGCGATCACGGAGGCCCGGTTGTCGACCGCCCGCAGGCCCCGCCACACGACGAGGACCACGATCGGCATCCACAGGCCGGCAAGCGTGATTGCCGGCAGCGGCCGGACCACGACGATGAGCCACGCGATGACCGCCGACCCGATGCCGAACGCGGCGAGGTAGCCCGACTCGACGATCCCGAAGATCCGGGACAGCACGCGCTCCGGCGACACGCGCTGCAGGAGGCTCATGGCGGCCACGTCATAGATCGCGTGGCCGACGCCGACGATGACCATGCAGCCGATCGCGACCACGACGGAGGGCGAAGCCGCGATCAGGAGCAATGGCAGCCCGCCGAGCAGGAACCCGATCGCGGCCGCACCGCTGAGCCGCGGCCGCCCGACGAGCACGGTCGAGAGCGCGGCGCCGATGAGGTAGCCCAGGCCTAGCGCGGAACCAAGGGTGCCGGCGCCGCTCGCGCCAGTCCCGAGCGCCTCGAGCGCGAGCGACACGTACAGCACGTTGATCGCGCCGGCGAGGAGCGACGCCGCGGTGAACGCGATGACGATCATGCGCGGCGCGGCTCGGCGCCGAAGCGCCACGAACCCGCCGAAGATCGAACGCTCGCGGCGCGCGACGTCAGGTGCGCCAGCGCTACGTCCGGGGTCCGGCTCCGCCGGGGTCGAGACCGCCGGCACAGCAACCGTCGCGGTCTCGAGCCGTAGGACGAGCGACGCGCTCGCCGTCACCAGGGCCGCCGCCAGGCCGATGACGACACCAGGACTGGACAGGTCCACCAGGACGCCGGACAGGATCGGCCCCGTCATCCCGCCGAGCCCTTCGACCCAGCTCGACAGCACGTTGGCGGCCGTGAGCTCCGTCGGCGTCTTCGTGATCTCCGGCAGCAGCGATCGGTTGGCGGGCCGGATCAGGGAGGACGCCATCGCCCCGATGGTGGAGAAGAGGTAGACCAGCGCGGCCGAATCCGTCGCGAGGGCGGCTGCGGCGGTGAGGGCCAGCAGGATCGCCTGACACGTGTAGCCGAGGCGCAGCATCGTCGGTCGCGAGAACCGATCGCCGATGTTGGCGCCGAACGGCGCAACGAGCGCCGAGGGCACGGACTGGAGCAGCGTGACGATGCCCGCTTCCGCGGCGCCGCCGCGATCGAACGCGAAGACGACGATTGCGAGCCAGCGCACCCAGTCGGCGAGGTTGAACGCGGCGAAGGCGAGCTCGATGCGGGCAAGCGACCGGTTGCCGAGCACCGCGGACGCAAGTTCTCGATTCACCGCTGCCTAGGGTCGCACGCGAGTTACGCGGGAGCGACCCGGGAGCGACCCGGAGCGACCCGAGACCGAACCGATAGACTCGCCGCGACCACCCCGCCGGAGGACCCTGCACGATGACCGACACGCGCGAGCGCTGGGCGCTGATCCTCGGCGGCTCCTCGGGCATGGGCGAGGCGACCGCCCGGGCGCTGGCGGCCGACGGCTACAACATCTGCGGCATCCACCTCGACTTCCGCGCCGCGCTCCAGCACGTCGAGGAGCTCAAAGCCGATCTCGCCGCGCTCGGCCGCGAGGTCCTGTACATCAACATGAACGCGGCCGACGACGAGAAACGCGCCGGCGCGCTGGCCCAGCTGCGCGAGCGCTTCGATGCCGCGAAGGCCGCCGGGCGCGACCCGTACGTGCGCGTCGTCATGCACTCGCTCGCATTCGGCTCGCTCGTGCCCTTCATCACGGATGACCCCAAAGCGGCCGTCGATCGCAAGAAGATGGAGATGACTCAGGACGTGATGGCGAACAGCCTCGTCTACTGGGTCCAGGACCTCTACCGCGGCGGGTTCCTCGCGAACGGCTCGAAGATCTACGCGATGACCTCGGAGGGCTCGACCCGCGTCGTGCCGTCGTACGGCGTCGTGTCGTCCGCGAAGGCCGCGCTCGAGTCCCACATCCGCCAGCTCGCGATGGAGCTCGCCCGGCTCGGGACGGGGATCACGGCCAACTCGATCCGCGCCGGGGTCACGATCACGCCGGCGCTGATGAAGATTCCGGAGCACGACGAGATCATCGCGGCGGGCATGCGCCGCAACCCGACCGGCCGCATGACCACCGTCCAGGACGTCGCCAACGCGATCACGGCGCTGTCCCGCGAGGGGACCGGGTTCATCAACGGCGAGGTCATCGGGGTCGACGGCGGGGAGTACGTCACCGGCTCGTGATCAAGACCGGCTCGTGAGCGTCCGGGCCTTCTACGCCGACTGGGCGGGCTACAACCGGCGCGTTGTCGAAGGCGTCCGCGCCCTTCCGCTCGAGGCGCTGGAGCTGCGCGTCCCGGATTCCGATCACTGGCCCGTCTGGCGGATCGTCGGTCACATGGGCCGGGCGCGGATCTGGTGGCTGTGCGCGGTGTTCGGGGAAGCGGGCGCCGATCGGACGCCGTTCAACTCGCTGAACAACGAGGAGTGGGTCGCGCTCGGTCGCCCGGCCTCGGCTGCGAGCCTCGCCGACGACTTCGCCACGAGCTGGTCGGTCGTCTCCGACTGCCTGGACCGCTGGACGCCGGAGCGCCTCACGGAAACGCAGCGCGAAACCGAAGCAGGCCACGACGAGCTCCATACCCGCCAATCGATCCTGCTCCGCCTGATCACCCACGAGGCGTACCACGTGGGCGAGATCAACTTGGCGCTCGGCGTCGTCGGCTACGAGCCGATCGATCTCTGGCCGGGGGATGACTGGGCCGTGGGCGCACCCGCGAGCCTGCGCGAGGGCTGACACAGCCCGCGGCGTTCAGGCGGCCGAGCTCGCCTCGCTGCGGACCCAGGTCGTCTGCACGCGCGCGGCGGGTGTCATGGACAGCTCGCCGGCATCGTCGACCCACCAGGCCGCGAGGCCGCGCCGGCGCGCAGCCATCGCGATCCCATGCGCGCCTTCGAGGAACAACGCCTTGGACCACACCTCGGCCCAGGCCGGGTCCGGCCACGCCACCGTGACCGCGCGCAACCCCGCGCCGCCGGGCTCGCCGGTCGATGGGTCGATGAGGTGATGCACGGCACGGCCGTCCGGCGCGGCCCAGCGCCCGATGCGGACCGATGACGTCGCGATCGATTGATCCGGCCGGAGCTCGACGGTCGCGACGACCTGGCCCGCCGTCGCCGGGTCTTCAATTCCGATGGACCAACCAGGTTCACCGAGCCCCACCGGCATGCCCGACGAGGTGATGTCGCCGCCCGCATCGAGCAGGAAGGACGCGTCGCCCAGCTCCGCGGCCGCCCGGCTGCGTGCCCATCGGAGCGCAAGTCCCTTGCCGAGGCCGCCGAGGTCAGCCGCGGCAAGCAGGGCCAGGGGGCCACGCCCTTCGCGAGCAACCAGCGGCCTCGACGCGCGCCGCAGCGCGTGCGCCCGCGGGTCGCCAGCGGCGCCAAGCGACGCGCCCGCGGCGCCCTGCGGCATGCCCGCCGCACCCAGGCGCTCGAGATCGACGACCACCCGCGCGTCGAAGCGGCCGCCCGTCATCCGCCGGGCGCGATCGGCCGTCACGAGCGCGGCCGCGAGGGCCCGCGATGGGATGAACGCGGGCGCCGCGAGCACGGTGGCCCCGGCGCGATGGGCCAGCCGTCGATTCAGCAGCGTCAGCTCGCTGTCATCGCGGAAGCGCGACATGGCGCGATCGACCTCGTCGACGACCTCCTGCACGGCGGCCCATGCGGCATCGACCCCTGCGGTGCTGGCCGACGCGCTCGGTGCGACGCTCAGGCGAAGTCGCGAACCAAGGGCACTGCCCTCGCGGATCTCGAGGTGTGGCACACGAGCCCTCGTCAGCCGCCCGACGCGCCGGTCGTGCCGTGCGTCCCGGGCGCGCCGGCACCGCTCGAGCGGTGGACGGGCGGGAGCTTGACGCTGGTCGGCATGGAACGGGCGACGCCATCGATCTCCCCGGCAACCGCGGCGAAGGACTGGAGGTTCAGCTCCACCGTGTCGAGCGACCCACCGGCGTTCGTGTACGCCTGGACCGCGGCGTTGTAGGCGTCCTGCGCGGCCCGGAGCCGAGCATCGATCGCGTCGTGGCCCGCGGCGAGACCCTGCACGCCCTCGACGGCCGGGGCGCGCAACGCCGCGAGATCCGCCTCGTTCCGGGACTGCACGCCCGCGACGCCGGCGAGGACCAGCGCGTAAGCGGCCGTCGAGGCGCCGAGCATCACGATGACGTGGCTCGGCAGTCCGAGCCAGGTTCGGTCAGTCATCGTGGCCGCCGTCGTCGTCCGTCTCGCCACCGCCACCACCACCGGACGAGCCGGAGGTCGTTCGTGCCGCAGCCTTCTTCGCTTGCGCTGCGAGCGCCGCCTCGAGCTTGGCGAGCTTGTCCTGGGCGGTCGCGAGGCTGGTGCGGAGGTCGTCGGCTGCCGCCTGATCGGTCGACAGTCGGTCCTGCGCGGCCGCGAGCGCGCCCTGGAGGTCCGCCGCGGATGCCTGGAGGTTGGTGATCTGGTCCTGGAGGATCGCGGACCGCGACTTCTCCTGCGCGAGCGCCATCTCGACCGATTCGACGGAGACGGGCGCGACGGTCAATGGCGCCTGCGCAGCCGCCCACAACGAGGCGGCGCGAACGGTCGCACCCGCGGCGAGCAGCGATGCCGCGACGCCAAGGGTGACGAGCAGACGGCGGAACGTGGTTCGCGGCGCGGTGCGGGCGGCAGTGCTGGTTTCGGTCTCGCGATTGGCGCGAGCGAGCTGGGCGGCGTGACCGGTCATGTGCGATCCCCCTGTGGCAATGAGGTGGCGAACGTCGGTCGTCCGGAGCGGACGATCCAATAGCGGTAGGCGGCGGCGAACGCCACGGCGACGAACGTGCCGCCGTAGACGAGTGCCGCATCGAAGGTGTCGGTGCCGGCGAGGATGCCGTGGGTCCAGGCGAGTGCGAGCACGCCGAGGCTCAGTCGATGGAGCTTCAGCCACCAGCCGGCAGGCAGCAGCCGAGTGAACCGGGCGGTCAGCCCGGTGATCAGCAGGGCGTACAGAGCGATCGTGCCGAGCGCGACCGGAACGGTCCGGAACTGGGACATTCCGGGGATCAGCGCGCCGACCCAGCCGACGTTCGCGAACTGGTCGATCGCCATGGTCACCCCGTGGACGATCACGAACGAGAGCGTGAAGACCCATGCGTGCTCATGCCACGGGAAGAGCAGCTTCGACAGCCGCCAGGTGGACTTGTTGGTGGGATGGCTCAGGATGAGCCCGAGGACGACCTCGAACGTGAGGAGCAGCAACGCGACGAGCCCCGCGGCGCGACTGCCGAGCCAGACGCGGAGCTGCGCCTGGTGGGCCGACGTCGGCGGGAGGACCTGATCGGTCGCGAACACGATCGCGAGTGCCGCGACCGCACCCAGCGCGACGAGGGCCGGCATCCCGAGCCGGCTGGAGCGCGGCCGCGCGGACGCGGCCGGGCGCGGCGGGACGGGTGGGCGGCCCGAGGCACGGGGATCACCCGTCGTGGTGGCGGTGGAGCTTCGTGCAGCGACCATGCCCGACTCTCTGCGAGGCGACGACGACCTGTTGAGGCAGTGAATGCCCGGAAGGTTTCAACCGCCATCGCCCATGCAGGGAATCGGCGCCCGGCTGATGGTCCTCCCGCGGTCGGGACGTTCGGCACTGTGGGCTGCAAGGTCCGCCCTCGATCCTCGGGAACATGAGTTCCTCTTCGAAGCGCCCAGCACAGCCTATGAGCCGCCGCGAGCGCCGCGCCCAGGCGCGCTACGACGCACCCTCGTCGCGCGAGCGGCGCGCGGTCAACCGCCCGAGCCGACCTGCCTGGCAGTCGCCCGCCGTCATCGTGACGGTCGCGGCGGTGTTGATCGGGGTCGCCATCATCGCGTTCGCGCGGCCGCCCGCCGCGGCGAACGGAGACACGCTGACCGAGCCTCCGACCACGTATCCGGCAGCCCTGGTCGACGGTGACGTCCTCGGCTCGGCGACGGCGCCGGTGGTCATGCAGGTCTATGCCGACTTCCAGTGCCCCGCGTGCCGGATGTTCGTCACCAATCAGCTCCCGAGCCTCATGAACGACTTCGTCACGCCCGGCACGCTCCGCATCGAGGCCCGCGATATCGACATCCTGGGCAAGGGCTCGCCGAACGAATCGCTCGAGCTCGCCGTCGGCGCCGCGTGTGCCGCCGAACAGGATCGGTACTGGCAGTTCCACGATCTCGTGTTCTGGAACCAGGGCCGCGAGAACAAGGGCGATCACAACGCGGAGTTCATCGCGAAGGTGGCGACGGCGGCCGAGGTCGACATGACGGCCTGGTCTTCGTGCATCGGGCGGGCGGATCTGCGCTCGGCGGTGACCGCCGCGACGCAAACGGCCGTTGCGGCCGGGGTCAACTCGACGCCCACGCTCGTCGTGAACGGGCAGTCGATGGTCGGCGTGCCGGACTACGCGAAGCTCGCGGGCCTCATCCGCCAGCTCGCCGCGAGCGCCGCACCGGCCACGTCCGCTCCGAGCTCCGCCGCACCCTCGACATCCGTCACGCCGCCGCCCGCGTCGTGAGGCGCCGTTCGCAGGTTCGCCCGATCCTGGGCGTCCATCCCGGGTTGATCCTCGCCGTGCTCGACGTCATCGGGCTCGGCATCGCGGTGTACCTCTCGGCCGTCGAGCTCTCCGGCGGCGTGCCGGTGTGCGGGCCGATCCACGGCTGCGAGGAGGTGGCCCGCAGCGAGTACTCGCGGATTGCGGGCATCCCGGTCGCGGTGTTCGGTGTCGGGCTGTCGCTCGTGCTCCTCACGCTCGCGCTGGCGTGGTGGAAGACGGATCTGTACGCGCTGCTGCTCGCCCATTACGGGCTTTCGCTGGCGGGTGTGATCTTCGAGGTTTACTTCCTGTACCTGCAGGTCTTCGTGATCGGCGCGGTGTGCATCTGGTGCACGAGCTACGGGCTGTCGCTGATCGCCCGGTTCGTCATCGCGCTCATCGTGTGGATGCGCGGGTCGCCGACCATCGTTCCGGACGGCTCCTAGCCCGCCCGGGTCTTTCAGCGGCGCAAGGACGCGCCGAGGACCGCCAACGTCGCGACCCCCGAGGCGAGCACGATCACGCTCCCCGCGACCGTGATCTGACCGACGCCGCCGAGCTGCCCGGCGGTCAACACCGCCACGCCCAGGTTCCAGCCGAGCAGCCGCCCTGTCGCGGCGCGGCCAAGCAGGCTGCGCTGGCGCGCGTGCGTTGCGAGCGTTCCGGGGCCGACCGCGGGGACGAGATGGGTCACGGACCCGAGCACGACCTGGACCACGAACCCGAGGACGAGCGGTCCGACGAGATCCGCGAGGCGCCAGCTCACTGGCTCCGTCCCGTGCGCCGCGATCTCGGCCGCCGCCACGAGCAGCGCGACCACGAGCCACACGGGTGCCACGAGCAATGAGCCACCCGCGAAGCGGTGCCACGGCAGGTCCGTCGTCCACCCGGCGCGGTCCCGATACGCGTGCGCGCCGTGGAGGGCCAGCGCGCCGGCGCCGGCTACCGCGACGAGCGCGCCGATGCCGGCAACCACGCCGGAGCCCACCACGTAGCCGAACGCAACCACCGGCGCCCCGACCGCGAGCAGCGCCACCGCGACCGTGGCGGATCTCCGGCGCCGGATCCGGGAGCCGACCACCGTCGGGGCGAAGTGCACCAGGGTGCCGGCGATCACCAGCGTGACGAACCCCATCAGGTTGAGCCACGCATGCACGATGCGGAGATGCGGCCACGCGCCGGCGACCCTCGGATCGCCGGCGAGATACAGCGCGACGATCGTCACGCCGACCACGATGTCGACGAGCCCGACCGCGTAGGCACTCTCCGTCAGCGGCCGCCGCGTGCCCGTCGCACCTCGAAGCGGCAGCGCCGCCGCGATACCGACGAGCGCGATGCCGACGACGTAGGACGCAGCGCCGGCCGCCGCCAGCGTCGAGATCCCGCCGCCAGCGAGGATCCGGCCGGCGATGCCGAGCACCGCTCCACCGACCACGAGCACGAGACTGGCGATCCGGAGGACGGCGGGTGCCGGGCGGCCGACGGACAGCGCGGCAACGAAGAAGGGCAGCATCGCCGCGATGGCCGTGCCGGCCGCGCCGGCGAGCGCGAGATGGACCGGCAGCCACAGGCCGAGCCGCGAATCGGCGGGTACGGCCAGTGACGCGACGGCGAGCGCGAGGAATGCAAGCGCGAGGGCGAGGCCGGCGAAGGCCACCCGGCGGTCGGTGGCGCGGTCCGGGCCACGGCGGGCAGGCTCGGTCTCGAGGACCGGCAAGGCATGGAGGATGCGGGACGTCGTCATTGATTCACCACGGAAAGGGCGCGGCGCCCGCCGAAGGGGCGGGCGCCGCTTACTGACGGAGCGGGGGAGCCGTCAGTTCTTCGGGTCGCCGTCGCCGGCCTGGAACAGGCCGAGCGCTCCGCGTCCGACGAAGTTGAATGCGTGGGTGACCATCGGGTAGAGGCCGTCCTCGGGCATCACGAACTCGACGATCGCGCCCTGGGCGGGCGAGAGGCCGACCGCCTGCGAGCCCCAGTTGCCGCTGTTCCCGACGCTGAGGTGGATCCCCTCCTTGATCACCGAGGAGAAGATCGTGCCCACGACGTGGAACGAGCTGTCGATGTTCGGTCCGGCGTCGAGCACGAACACGCGCACCCGGCTGCCCGTCCCGACCTGCATCGGGTGGTCCTTGTACTGGTTGGCGACGCCGTTGAACACCACGAAGTCGGGAGCGGGATTGCCCGTCGAGGCCTTCGACAGGGAGACCGGCTCGCCCTGCGGACCGAGGTACCACTCGCTCTGGACGATCGCGAACTCGTGGTCGACCTTCGGCAGGCCGGCCTTCGGCTCGACGATCACCATGCCGTACATGCCATTGGCGATGTGATGAAGCGCCGGCGCGGTGCCGCAGTGGTACATCCACACGCCTGCGTAGTCGGCGTGCCACTCGTAGACCTTCTCCTCGCCCGGGGCGATCGAGGTCATCTCGTCGTTCCAGGCGACCTGGCTGGCGTGGAAGTCGATCGAGTGCGACAGCGTGCTGGTGGCGGGGTTCTTGAGGTGGATCCGGACGGTGTCGCCGACCTTGACCCGGATCACCGGGCCCGGGACCGTGCCGTTGAACGTCCAGACGTGCTGGACGAAGCCGGCCGCGACCGTCATGTCCTTCTCCTCGATGACGAGGTCGATGTCGTGCGTCGTGCCCGGCAGGAGCGCGGGCGCCTCGGCCGGGTAGAGGGTGTACGGCGGCGCATTCGGGTCGGCAGCGACGTCCGTGGCGGGCGCGGGGCCGCCGTGGTCATCCGGGTTGGCGGAGGCCGCCGGAGCGCCCTCGACCATGATCTCGCCGTGCATGCCGGCGTCGGCGTGGCCCGGGATCGAGCACTTGAAGCTGATCCCCGCTGCAGGCACGGTGACCGTGCCGGTCTTCGTCTCGCCCGCGGCGGCCACGAGCTGGGTCCCGTCGGCGAAGGTCACGTCGTGGCCCACCTGGCCCTTGTTGATGAACTTGACCTCGTAGACGCCCGGCTTCGCGACCATCACGTGCGGGTGCTCGTAGGCGATGTCGATCGCGTCGAGCTCGATGGTGCCGACGACCTCGCCGGAGCCGGTCCCGCCCGTTCCACCGTTGCCGCCATCCGGGGGCGCCGTCGTGACGGCAACCGCGGGCACGGCCGGGGTGAACGTCCACTGCGGCGCGGCGGCACTCGGCGTGCATGCCGCGGCCACAACGACGAGCGCGAGGGGAAGTGCCTTGAGCCGGTTCACGATCTGCCTCCTGCGCGCCGCGGGTCAGCGACGCTACCGATGCTGACGAGGAAAACTCGTAGTCCAGCGCTATGAATACCGCCGGGATCGCCGCGCTGGACGTGCCGCGCGGACTGCCGCGACGGGCCGAATGTCCCGACCCGTTCAGGCCGGGCGGCTGCGCGGGTTCGTAAGGGATGCGAGCGACGTGCGCGCGAGCTCGCCACGGACCGCCGCGGTCGCGGCCCCGAACGCGTCGTGGGCCGCGCACCTGCCGGCCGGTTCGCACGGGATGCCGCGCAGGATGCAGCGCGCGGGTTCGCTGGAACGCTCGACGGCGTCGACGATGCCGAGCATGTCGATTGCGGCCGCCGACCGGGCGAGGCGGTACCCGCCGTGGCGACCCGTGCTCCCGACCACGAGATCGGCCCGAACGAGGTCCGCCAGGACGTGCGCCACGAACCGAGGCGGGATGCGCATGTGCGCGGCGATCGCCGCGGCGCTCAGGAGGTTGCCATTCGCCAGGCCATCGCCAGCCTTCGGTTCGCGCTCGTGCTCGGCCAGGGCGAGCATCGCCCGAACCGCATAGTCACCCCGGAGGGACAGGCTCACGCGCATGCCTGGAGCCTCGCCGCGCTGGCAGCTCGACGAAAGGGCCGAACGGCCCACCGACCGCCTCAGTTCGAGACGGCGTCGTACCTCGTCATCTCGACGTACGCGTCGCCGGTGACCCGGGTGCCGTCCGTCGGCAGGCCGGTCAGCTGGTCGATCCCGACATCGAAGGCGCCGGCCACGGTCGCCGAGCCCTCCCAGTACACGACGCCGGTCGTCGCGCGGGTGTCGAGCTCCTGGCTCGGCAGCGTTGCCTTCACCTCGAGGATGTCCTGGATGAATTCCGGGCTGTCGTGTTGGATCGGGACGATCCAGTCGGTCGCCCATGTTCGCGCAGTCCTCGGGCTCGTCCACTGGTAGAAGCCGCCGCCGAGGCTCGTGACGCTGACGAGCTGCTCTTCGCCGATGTAGGTGACGGTCCCGTCCGGAGCGACGCGCGTGCCGTAGGCATGGATCACGGACGCGTAGCTGTCGACGATCTGCGAGATCGTGATGTCCGTGCCGTCATCGAGGTTGATCGCGAACCAGTTCCAGCCGCCCGAACCCACCGAGACGAAGTCGCCCCACTGGTGGTCGAACCACGCGATGCCATCGACCGCCATCTCGTGGCCGTCGACCGTCAGCGTGCCGGTCGCCGCGAGGCGCGTTCTCGAGTAGTAATAGGAGCTGCCGGCATCCGAGAAGTCCACGAACCCGTCGTGGTCATGGAGCGCGGGCGGCTTGGTCGACTTGAGGTCGAGCGACAGCCCGAACGTGCGCCCGGATGCCTCGGCCTCCTCGGGCGAGAGCGCCGCCTCGATGTGGTCCGTGCCGTCGGAGCCGGCAAGGCGCCAGGGGTTCGTGGCAACGGGCGCCGCCCCAGCAGCGACGAGGTCGGGGTTCAACCCCGCGATGTTGAGGTCGAAACCTGTCGGTTGCCCGTCGGGACCCCGCGGCGATCGGTCCACCTGCGGCCCGATCCCAGTGCGCTGGGCGTACGTGAACCGCTGGCCGTTCTCGTCGGTGAGCGCCAGGTGCGACGCCCACGCAACCGGGACGCCGCCGCGCTCCGCGCGGAATATGACCGCCTCGAAGCCGAACGTCTGCCTGGCGCCCTGCCCGTGCGTCGAGAGGTGGCCGGTGTAGTACCACCACTCGGTCAGTCGATCGTGCGGACCGTCGTCTCGCGGCAGCTCGACCGGGATCGGGTCCGGCGGTCGGCTCGGTGCCTCGGTCGGGACGGGCGGCGTCGGGAAGGTGAGTGGCTCGTTCGCGAGGATGGGCTCGCCGCCGCAGCCGCTCGCGAGCGCCGCGATGGCCACCAGCGCCAGCAGCCGCCTCATGACATCGACTCCGGCTCGATGAGCTCCGGCAACCGCCGGCCGATGATGCCGGGCAGCCACCAGTTCCAGCGCCCGAGCAGCCGCATCGTCGCCGGCACGAGCAGCGCGCGCACCACCGTCGCGTCGAGGGCCACGGCGATCGCGATCCCGACCCCGAGCGCCTTGATGAGCACGATGTCGGCGAAGGCGAACGACCCGGCAACGACGATCACGATGAGCGCCGCGGAGGTCACGATCCGGCCGGAGCGCTCCAGTCCCGTCGCCACGGCCGTCGGGTTGTCGCCTGTCGCTTCCCACGTCTCGCGCATGCGCGTCAGCAGGAACACCTCGTAGTCCATCGACAGCCCGAAAAGCACGCAGAACAGGATCACGGGCTGCGTGGTCTCGACGAACCCGAGCGGCCGTGTCGCGAGCAGGGCGGACAGGTTGCCATCCTGGAAGATCCAGACCAGCGCACCGAACGACGCCGCGATCGACAGCGCGTTCATCGCCAGCGCCTTGAGCGGCAGCAGGAGCGAGCGAAGCAGGAGCAGCAGCACGATGTACGTCCAAACCAGGATGAAGACGGCCGTTCGCGGGAACTCCGCGGCGATCCCGGTGACGACGTCCTCGACATCGGCCGCGCCTCCACCGACGAGCACCGTCATGCCGGGAGGCGGCGCGAGCGCACCGGTCCTGGAGCGGAGGTCGCCCACGAGGTCACGCGCGACCTGGTCGTTCGGGGCGTACGGCGTGTAGATCGTGAACGCGGTGAGGTCCGCGCGCGTCGTCGCGGCGAGGATCTCGGCGGTGTAGCGATCCGGTGGCCCGCCGGTCGCCTGGTACATCAGCTCGTACTGCGCCGCGGTGATGCGCGGGTCGACGTCGACGAGGCTGTCGACGCGCTCGATGCGCGGATCGGCCGCGAGCCGGCGCGAGTAGTCGTACAGCTCGCCGATGTTGCCCGGGTCGATCGCGTTCCCGGCGGTGCGGATCGCCAGCACGATCGGCGCGAACGGCCCCGGCCCGAAGTCCGCCGCCAGGCGGTCGAAGGCGGCGCGAGAGGGCGCGTCCTCCGGGAGGATCCGCGCGTCGGGGGCGTTGAACCTGACGTGCAGGAACGGCGTTCCGAGCACGAGGAGCAGCCCGAGCGTGGGGACGAGCACTGCGACCGGCCGGCGCATGACCCACCACGCGAGCCGCGACCACGGGCCTTCCGCGTCGGGACGCGGGTGCACGCGCCGGATCCGGAAGCGCTCCAGGTGCGTGCCCACGAGCGCGAGGACCGCGGGCAGGAGCGTCATCGCCGCGGCAACCGCCAACGCCACGACCACGGCGCCCGCAATCCCGACCGAGCGCAGGATCATGAACCCGAAGAGCACGAGGCCCAGCAGGCCCAGCAGCACGGTCACGCCGGAGAAGTAGACCGCGCGGCCGGCCGTCCTGGCCGTTGCACCCACCGCGTCGACGACCGCGTCGTCCTCGCCATCGCGCGCCGCGAGCTCCTCGCGAAACCGGCTCGTCATGAGCAGTGAGTAGTCCACGCCGAGCCCCAGGCCCAGCAACGTCGCGAGGTTGAGCACGAAGATGCTCATCGAGGTGACCTGCGCGACGAAGAAGATCGCGGCAAGCGCGATCACGACGGCGGCGCCACCGACCACGAGCGGAACGCCCGCCGCCACGACCGACCCGAAGACGAGCAGCAGTGCGAGCGCCGCAAGGGGCAACGAGATGATCTCGCTGCGTCGCAGGTCGGATTCGGAGACCTCCTGGACGTCGCCGTAGAACGCTGGGCCACCGGACAGCCCGACCTCGAGGCCGGGCGCGTCGTGGAGCGCCGCGCGCAGGCCCGGGAGTGCCTTCGGCGAGTCGTCGGCGGGCAGGTCGAGCAGCACGATGTCGTAGGCGGTGTGCCCATCCGGCGAAACCTGGCGCGTCGAAAGGACATGCGCCAGGACGCGGAACACGTAGGGCGCCTTCGGCACGTCGGCGATCGCCGCCGCCGCGCCCGCTTCGAACGCCGGCTCGCCGGCCTTGAGCGTGTCCGAGTGGAAGACCACGACCACGGCGGCCTGCGAGACCCCGATCTCCTTCTCGAGCAGCGCCTTCGCCTGCGCCGATTCGAGATCCTCGCGGATGAACCCGCCCGCGCTCAGCGCGCCGGGCGCCTGGAGCGCGAATGGGATGGCCCCCACGACGAGCACCGCCCAGGCGATGACGACCAGCCACTTCCGTTCGGCGCACCATCGACCGAGGCGCTCGAACCGGCTCATGCTGACGGCCACGGAATCGAGGCTCCGAGGCGCGCGGAACGAGCGTGGCGGAGGCCGGCATTCATCGGTCCGACCATGCTAGCCCTCTGCTACGATCGCCCCGCATGACGATCTTCACCCTCTGGTTCGAGAACTTCCCGAACAACCTGCCCGCCCTGATCATCTCGCTGGGCGTCGCGACGGTGTTCGTGATCATCTTCGCGAAGTCGGCCATCTCGTCCGACGGGCGCTCGCGCTGGGTGAAGCGCATCACCGGACCGAACGGCAAGATCTTCTTCGGGCTCCTGTTCATCGGCTGGGCGGTCGTGTTCGGCGTCGCGCTGCAGCTCGTGCCGCACCAGGGCGCCAACTCGCCCTACGGCGGGCTTGGCCTGGTCGCGCTGTTCAGCGGCGTGTTCATCTCGATGGGCTTCCTCTGGAGCGTGATCGGGGAGTAACCCCGGCTCCGGGGCGCGCGCCGCGCCGAACCTACCCGCGCTTACGCGCGATCCACGCTTCCTCCGACGGCCACTGGCGCGCCCATTCGAGCGTTGCGATGTTCGTGTAGCGCGTCGTCGAATCGGCGCTCGGCTGCAGCTCGACGAGTCGCTCGACCACGAAGCCGTTGTCGTGGAGCAGGTCGATCCAGGCGCCGTGCGGGATGTGGAACTCGACCGAGGTGTCGCCCTCCCACTGCTGGCGATGCATGCCGAAGTACGGCCGCTGGAGCGTCGTGGTCGCGGGCAGATCCTCCTGGTCCGGCACGGTCAGGATGAGGAGCGGCGAGTTCGTGAGGAACATGAGCCAGCCACCCGGCTTCAGGAGCCGTGACGCCTCGGGGATCCAGGCGTACGGATCGGCCCAGAGCGCGGCCCCGTATTCCGAGATCACGCCGTCGAAGCTCGCGTCGGGGAACGGCGTCTTCTCGGCGTTGCCGAGGTGGACCGGGAAATCGAAGCCGTGCTTGGCCATGAGCCGGCGCGCCGTCTCCAGCTGGGCCGGCGAGTTGTCGACACCGACGGGCCGCGCCCCGCGCATCGCGAGCCACGCGGACACGTAGGCGGTTCCGCAGCCGAGCTCGATCACGTCCTGCCCGCGAACATCGTCCGGGAGCAGGTGGACGTCGGTCTCGGGGATGCCCCAGATGCCCCAGTCGACGACATCGGTGGCCCAGTTCGTCTCTCCCGACTCGACGTACTCGTGCGCGTAGCGATCCCAGGCTTCCCGGTTCGCAGCGACGTGGGCGGGCAGGTCCTGATCGAACTCGAGCGTGTCTGACATGTCGGCGATGGTAGCCAGCACCGGTGGTTCGGCATTCGGCTGGAAGGGTCGGGACTGTCACGCTATGATCCCTCGACTTCCAGAGTGCATACAATTTATGCACTGACCTTTCCTGCCCAGGAGATCGTGCCGAGTTGGACGCCCAGGAGATCAAGGCGGCGGTCGCCCACCAGAACGCGGCGCTCGCCGCGGCCGAGGTGCCGTTCGTCAATCCCCGCGACCCGGCCAAGGCGCTCGGGCCGGACGGCAAGCCCGCCCGCAGCCGCCGCGCGAAGATCTGGCAGGACGTCCCGGACGAGAAGTGGGACGACTGGCGCTGGCAGCTCAGCAACCGCATCAACTCGCTCGAGGAGGTCGCGCAGGTCCTGAACCTCACCGACGAGGAGCGGGCCGGCCTCACCGCGGACGACAAGTTCCGCGTCGACATCACGCCGTACTTCGTGTCGCTCATCGACCCCGACGACCCGAACGACCCGATCCGCCGGCAGGTCATCCCGCTCGGGCGGGAGCACCAGGCGTTCACCGCGATGATGGAGGACTCGCTCGCCGAGGACCGCCACTCGCCGGTCCCGGGCCTCGTCCATCGCTACCCGGATCGCGTGCTCATGCTCGTCACGACCCAGTGCGCGAGCTACTGCCGCTACTGCACGCGGAGCCGCATCGTCGGCGACCCGACCCAGAACTTCAACTCGCGCGACCACGAGGCGCAGCTCGAGTACCTGCGCCGCACCCCCCAGGTCCGCGACGTCCTCATCTCCGGCGGCGACGGCCTGACGCTCGCGCCGAAGCTGTTCGAGAAGATCCTCCGCGGACTCCGCGAGATCCCGCATATCGAGATCATCCGCATCGGCTCGCGGGTCCCGGTCTTCCTGCCACAGCGCATCGACGACGAGCTCTGCGAGATGCTGCAGAAGTACCACCCGCTGTGGATCAACCTCCACTTCAACCACCCGAACGAGATCACGCCCGAGGTCTCCCGCGCGGTCGACAAGCTGACGAAGGCCGGCCTGCCCGTCGGCAACCAGAGCGTGCTGCTCGCAGGCGTGAACGACTGCGTGCACATCCAGCGCGCACTCGTGCACAAGCTCGTCGAGAACCGGATCCGGCCCTACTACCTGTACCAGTGCGACCTCGTCGAGGGCTCCGGGCACTTCCGGACGCCGGTCGGCAAGGGCCTCGAGATCATGGAAGGCCTGCGCGGCCACACCTCCGGCTACGCGGTCCCGACCTACGTCATCGATGCTCCCGGCGGTGGCGGCAAGATCCCGGTGATGCCGAACTACCTCATCTCGTACTCGGACCACAAGGTCGTGCTCCGGAACTACGAGGGCTACATCACCACGTACGAGGAGCCGCAGACGTACGAGCGCCACAACGAGGCGGCGTGCGCGTACTGCCAGCACCAGCGCTCGGAGCCGGGCCAGTCCGGCGTCCTCGGGCTGCTCGAGGGCGAGCGCATGTGGATCGAGCCGAAGGGCTTCGAGGACACCCACCAGCGCGGCAACACGGTCGCCCACCGGCTCCAGGATCCCTCCAAGTGGGTTCCGCTGGGCGTCGGGGCGATCGAGGGCACGGCGGCGAAGCCATTGCCGGTGCTCGAGGCCGGCGCCGCCACGAATGGCAACGGCAGCAGCCACGCGTACGGCCCCGGCGAGGAGCCGCGACCGCGTGACGGCGAGCCCACGGCGACCGCCCACGGGGAGATGCTCTAGCCGCTCGCTACCCTCTGGGCGATGTCGCTCGATCGAATGCGCCCGGCGCCCGCCGGCATGCCCGCCGCCGATGCGGCTCCCCCCGTCGTCGCCGAATCCGGTGATCCGTTCGCCGCGCTTCGGGTCGTCGACCTCGTTGCCCGCGTGCCGCGCGGCGAGCCCGTAGCGCTGCGTGCACTCGTGGACAGGCTGAATGCGACCCATCTCGACTGGCTGTTCTCCGAGCGGGTCGTCGCCGACGTGCTCCTCCAGCTCCAGGCGAACTGGATGGCGGACTACCGGAATACCAGCGGGATCGTCGTCGATGACGGGCCGAACGGCGCCACGCTCGTGATCGAGGACTCGACGCGGGTCGATCCGTGGATCGTCCGCCAGGCGCAGCGCCTCGCCGGCGAGTGCCGCGCGGCCCTGGATGACTTCAGCCGCCGCGACCGCGTGACGGGCGCGGACTGACGCTCGCGGCCCCGGCGGCGGCCTCGTCCGCCACTTCGTCGGCCGCCTCGCGCACCGCCGCCAGTGCCGCACGCACCTGCCCCTCGCTTGACGTCAACGCCGCAGAGAACGCGCGGTGGGCCTGCTCGAACCCGGCATTTGCGGCCTGGTGCGCCTCGCGGCCGGCGGCGGTCAGCACGACCCGGTAGGACCGGCCGTCGGTCGGGTGGGGCAGCCGGGAGGCGTGGCCGCGGCGCTCCAGCGCCCGGAGCTGGTCCGCGAACGTGGTCAGCGGCATGCCGAGCCGCGCTGCGAGCGCGGTCGGCGTCGCAGCCTCGAGCTCGAAGATCGCGCTGTACACGGCGTATTCCGAGGGCGTCAGCGGACTCTGGCCCATCGCCGCAGCCAGGAGCCGCCCGACGGCATGGCTGGTCGCGAACACCTCGAAGAGGAGGGACGTTGCGGGTCCGCCCTCTGGGCTCACGGGCCGTTCGCGACGACGATCGAGTCGAGGACCGGGTCGTCGCCGGCGAGCCAATCGTCGAGCGTGAGCTCGATCGCGGTGTCGGGCAGGATGCCGTGGCGCGTGTCGTTCGGGTCGACTCCGATCGCGACGTCATCGGCGACACCGACCTCGATGCCGGAGAACGGCAGGTTGAGCGACGTCGGGTCGCTCCAGAAGGTCGGGCAGCCGCCCATCGGCTCGCCGACGATCTCGGCCTGCGTGTCGCGCTCGAGCCGCGCCACGAGCAGGCTTCCGGCCGAGAACGTGTTCCGGCCGGTGACCACGAAGAGCCGGCCGGGCTGGTCGAACGACGGGTCCTGGAACAGGGCCTCGACCGCGTCGAGCGCATGGAGCTCGCCGCCGTAGTTGTGCCGCAGGTCCAGCACGACGCGGGAGACGTTCGGATCCTCGAGGAAGCCCTTGAGGTCGGCGATGGTCGTCGCCGGCAATGGATCGACGCGGTTGTACTGGACGAACAGCGTCTCGCCGTCCTCGAGGAGCTGCCACCACAGCGCGTCGTCGATGCGCGAGAGATACAGCACCTTCGGATCGGCCGGCAGGTGCAGGCCATACGGGCCGGCCCAGGCGTTGTAGTCGGCCATCGGGATCGGATTGATGTCGATGGACGTCGGCGTCGTGCCGTCACCTTGGTCGATGCCGATGGTGATCGGGCCGCTGCCATCGGCGAGCCCGAGGCCGCGCAGGATCTGTGGGATCAACAGGAACCGCGGCGTCAGCAGGCGCACGGTCTGCTCGTTGTCGCGGGGTATGAGCGGATCCAGCGCCTCGAGGACGTCGCCGATCGGGTGGCCCTCGACGCTCACGATCCGCTTGCCCACGAGGTCCGCGTAGGGCGGGAGCGCCGCCACGACGTCGACGTCATCGCCGAACAGCCAGAGCCGCAGCGGCATCGAGTCGAGCGGGTAGGTGCCGGCCCCCCACACGTAGGCGCCCGTGTGCGCGTCGCACCCGCCGGCGCTGACCATCGCGACGATCCGAAGCACGCCGTCAAGCAGCTGGTCGTCGGTTGCGCTCGCGGCCGACGCGCTCAGCGCCGTGACCGCGTCGGTCAGGGCCTGCTCGTCGACGGAGTGGTACAGGTCCTTGTGCAGCCGCTCCATGCCGGGAACGAGCAGGGCAAGGTCGGACTGCCAGCCGGTCACGCGATCCCGCGTTCCGGCGGGCGTGGCGCTCGGCGTCGTTGCAGCCGGGCCGGTCGGGGCCGTGGCCGATGCGGTCGGTATGCCGGGCGCGCCCGGCGTGGGGCTCGCGGGCGCAGTCGCGTTGCACGCGCCGATCAGGAGCGCCGCCAGCGATGCCAGGATTCGTCGTCGCATCCCGAGATACTACGGATCCGTAGCATCTTCGACAAGTGGTGCGCAGCAACCCGCTGGCTATCCTCGCCGCATGCGTGATCACCGGGCCGACGTCGGTCGGGAGCTCGCTCCGGGGGTCCGCCTCGAGGAGCGGCCCGAGCTCGCGGCGATCGCGCCGATGGACGTCGCCGAGCACGTCCGCGACCTTCCCGGCCTCGTGCTCCTGGAGAGCGCCCGCCCCGGCCGGAACGCCCGATGGACGTACCTCACCGCTGATCCCGTGGCCGTCCTGGAAGCGCCTTCGGAGGGCCCCGATGCGTTCGCGAACGCTCGTCGCCTCCTCGCCCGGCTCACGGCACTGCCGGCAGGCGGCCCGTCGCCGGCAGGCGGCCCGTCGACACCGCCGTTCCTCGGCGGCCTCGCCGGCTTCCTCGGGTACGACCTCGGGCGCCGGTTCGAGCGGCTGCCATCGCTCGCCACCGCAGATCAGGAACTGCCCGTCATGCGGCTGGCGCTCCACGACTGGGTGATCGCCTGGGACCGACGCGACGGGCGTGCCTGGCTCGGCGGGCGCGCGGTCGATGAGCGGATCACGGCGCTGGATCGGCGCCTCGTCGAGGTGCGCGAGCGGCTCGCGGCGCAGGTGCGCCCGAGCTCGATGACGAAGGCCGACGGCCGCGACGTCGCGGGTCTGGAGATGCGATCGGGCCTCGACCGGGCTGCGTACGAGGCGGGGGTCGAATCCGTTCGCGCATCGATCGCGAAGGGCGACATCTACCAGGCGAACCTCACGCGTCGCCTCGAGGCGACGTTCCGCGGCGACCCGTGGCCCCTCTACCGGCGGCTGCGCACCGGCGACCCGAGCCTGTTCGCGGCGTACATCGACCTGGGTCCGAGCCCGATTACGGGCGCGCCGCGCGCGATCGCGTCGGCCTCGCCGGAGCCGTTCCTGTCCGTGTCGCCCGACAGGGTCGTGGAGACAAACCCGATCAAGGGCACGCGTCCGCGCGGCCGGGATCGTGCGGACGATCGACGCCACGCCCGCGAGCTGCTCGCGTCGGCGAAGGACCGCGCCGAGAACGTGATGATCGTGGACGTGCTTCGCAACGACCTCGGTCGCGTGTGCGAACCGGGGAGCGTCCGCGTTCCGCGCCTCTGCCGCCTCGAGCGGACCGCCGCGGTGCAGCACCTCGTGTCGACGGTCACGGGCCAGCTTGCCCCGAGCCGCGACGCGTTCGACCTCCTGTCCGCCTCGTTCCCCGGGGGCTCGATCACGGGCGCGCCGAAGATCCGGGCGATGCAGCTGATCGAGGGCCTGGAGCCGGTTCGGCGCGGGCCGTACACCGGCATCGCGTGCTGGGTCGGCCCGGACGGGGCAATGGGCTCATCGATCCTGATCCGGACGTTCGTTGCCGACGGTGAGCGGCTGAGCCTCCACGTCGGTGGCGGGATCACGTGGCGCAGCGAGCCGGCGGCCGAATGGGACGAGACGGTCGCGAAGGCGAGCGGCCCGCTGCGCGCGATCGGCGCGCGCGAGGTCGCGTGACCACGTGAGCACGGAGGGCCTTGCGGGCCGGTACATCTGGATCGATGGCCGGCTGGAGCCGGCGGATTCGCTGCACCTGTCCGCGTTCGATCGCGGCTTCCAGCTCGGTGACGGCATCTTCGAGACGCTCCGCGCAACCGCGGGCCACGCGACGGAGCTCCCGGAGCACCTCGCCCGCCTGCGGGCCTCCGCGACAGGCCTCGAGATCGACCTGCCGGAGTCGATGGAGCACGATGTGACCCGCGGCATCGCAGCGCTCCTTGCCGCCGATCAGCTGGCCGGGCCGGATGGCGACGCGTCCGTGCGGATCACCGTGAGCCGTGGCGTCGTCGCGCAGCGCGGGTTGCTCCCGGCCCCGGACGGCCGAGCCACGATCGTGATCCAGGCGTGGCCCGTGACGCCCCCGCCTGCGGCGCAGCTCGAGCGGGGCCTGCAGCTCGTCGCAAGCTCCGTCCGTCGCGACCCGAAGAGCCCGCTCGCCGCGCTCAAGACCACGAGCCGCGCGGACTTCGTCTATGCGCGCCTCGAGGCGCGCCGCACCGGCGCGGACGATGCTCTCTTCCTGACGATCGACGGCCACCTTTCCGAGGCGACGAGCGCGAACATCTTCCTCGTCCGCGGCTCGGAGCTGGCGACCCCGTCGCTCGACTGCGCGATCCTCGCCGGCACCACGCGGACGTGGATCCTGCGCTGGGCCGTGACCGCGGGCCTCACGGTGACGGAGGGCCTGTTGACCGCAGCGGACCTCGCGCAGGCCGACGAGGCGTTCCTCTGCTCGAGCGTGGCCGGGATCCTGCCCGTGACGCGGTTCGAGGGCGCGGCCGTCGGGACCGGCCGGCCAGGTCCGTGGGCCACGCGCGCCCGCGCCGATCGCGAAGCGTTCATCAGGGCGGGCAACGGATGACCCGCGACGAGCTCGTCCGGGACACGCGCCAGCTCATCGCGGAGGGCGATCGGCTGACCGCCAACCCGAGCCAGGCCGCGCTGCGCGTGTGGTTGCAGCTCAGCGACGACCTGCTCGCCCGCGCGTGGGGCTCGATGGACCGCTACCACCTCGCGTGGCTGCAGGTCGGGCGCCCACCCAGCGCGATCCGCGGGCGGGCGATGACCGATGACGAAGAGGCCGCCTACGTCCGCGACGTGGCGTCCGCCAAGACCGCCGTGCTCCGGATGAGCGTCGAGGCGCTCACCCGGCACGGCATGCCGTTCGTGGGCGAGACGCGGCCTACGACTTCTTGAGGGGCGCGCTCAGCTTCGACTTGTCGACGTTGACGGCGTAGCAGATCACCTTCCGGTTGCCGTCGGCCCAGCTCCCGGACGTCGGCATCATCGGGATCATGTCGTAGGTCTCCTGCGTCATGAACTCCGTGCCCGTGATCGTCGAGAAGGCGGTCAGGCATTTCGGCCCGTAGAACGCCGTGAACTCATCGTCGGTCGGGTAGGTCGCGGAGGACGGTTCGTAGTTCGCCACGAAGACGACCTCGCCGTCATGCGGATCCGTGCACGGCCGGTGCTGGACATCCTCGACCGTCGCCGCAGCGTTCGTCGGCTCGTCGAAGCAGTCGCCGACCGCCAGCTGCGAGGCGTTCCCGCTCAGGAACGGCCGAAGGATGATGGCGCCCACGATGACGGCGCCGATGATGGCGATCCGAAGTCCGATTCCCCGCATGATTCCCTCCCTCAGAGCGTGCGAACGAGCGTCGCGCGGTCCTCCCTGTCGAAATCGTACCCGGCGACGGACGGTGTTCCATAGAGATTCTGGGTCCCTTGACCGCCCACGATCTCGAAGCCCATCGCGCGATGGAACGCCAGCGACGTGCGATTCGCCGGCCACGTCACGGCCTTCACGATGGATCGGCCGCCTGCCCGGGCGTCCTCGAAGAAGCGCTCGTACAGCGCGCGCCCGACGCCCTGGCCGCGCAGGCCGGGATGGGTCGCCACCATGTGGCAGTAGGCGGTGTCCGGCTGGTCCGGCGACAGGAACCCGACCAGGAACCCGCCGAGCTGGCCATCAGCCGTCTCGGCGAGCCAGGACGTGCCCGTGAAGTGCTGCAGCCAGAGCCGTGGGAGCAGCACGTCCATCTTTCGGCCGCCCCACCAGTCGTCGACGACGCGGCTGATCCTTGGGTAGTCCGGCTCGGTCGGACGCCGATACGTGAGCGATCCCGCGTCCATCAGCGCTGGACTGGACCAGCGCTGGCGCCCCACCACGCCGTGACCATGGCGATGACCGCGACCGCGGGAACGAATGGCCCGAACGTGGTCCACAGGTAGTCGAACAGCCCGAGCGTCCCGCCTTCGCCTCGCCCGTAGAGCCAGATCGCCACGTACGCAACGGCGACCGCGACGAGCGCGAGACCCGTCGCGACGCGAACGACGAGCCCACGTGCGACCGGCGTCTGGCCCCCGCCCGGCACGGCAGCGCGCGCCAGCAGCAGCCCGATCGCCGTGCCCATGACGCCGGCCACGAACAGCAGCCCGAACGTCGATGCGAAGACCGCGCCGACCAGGACCAGCGCCGCCGCGCCGAGCATCGCGGCGATGTCGGCTCGGATCAGGGCGCCGATCAGCGCCGACGGGCCGACGCCCGAGGTCCCACCGCGCCCGGTACCGCCAGCGTCGGCCGGTCGATAGCGATCGCCGGGTGGTGCCGAGAGCCGGGGTCGATCGCCGGGTTCGTTCGATGTCATCGACCGCATCGTACCGGCGCAGCGTCGGGGCGCACGCTCGGGCTGCACGGTAGACTCCGGCGCGTGAGCCACCCCAGCCTCGGCATGCCGCCTCGCGACCTCCATGCGGGTGATCGCGCGGCCGCGGCGGCGATCCGCAGTGCCGGCGCCCGCCTGAGCGCCCGCGCCCTGGCTTCCGCGCTCGACATCGACCCGACGATGAAGGACCGCCACGATGCGATGGTCCTGCAGGCGCTGGAGTCGGACCTCCAGGCGTTCGTCGATCGGCTCATTGCGGCGGTCGCGAGTGGCGACCCGCGACACATGGCCACGTTCGCCGACCTCGTGGCGGTTCGGTATCGCAAGCGCAAGGTGTCGATGGACGACGTGATCACGCTGTGCGAAGGCCTTCGCCGCGCCGCCGGGTCCGTCGTCGATCCCGCTGCCCAGCCCACCATCGACGAAGCCATCGACGAGGCGATCGCGGTCTTCAAGTGGAACCGCCGTCTCGCCGGCGACGCGCGCAAGCGCAACCCGATCATCGCGTTCATCTACCGGGGCGCATGACGTGACGATCAAGTGGGTCCAGACCGACCCGCTCGTCATGAACGGCGAGCCGTTCTGCTACGGCACCCGGCTCACCGTGCGCAACATCCTCGAGCTGCGCAGCGCGGGCTACTCGCTGACCCGGATGCTCAAGGAGCACCCCGAGCTCCGGCGCATGGGCGTCGCCGCCGCCTACACGTTCGCGGCCGAGAACAAGGCGCGCTACGCGGACTTCTTCGACGCGGATGGCTCGATCACCGGCCCCGGCTACTCCGACGCCGACGCCGACGGCCTCCCGAGCCAGTACCGCATCCCGGGCGTGGTGATCAAGCCCACCTGACCTTCGCGAGCCCGCGAACCCGCCCGATCTCGCTCCGTTTCGCGCTATGCGGCCGCGACGTCGCGGCGCGTCACGCCCCACAGCCCGATGAGCACGAGCAGGACCGCGGGCACACCCAGGGCAATGAATCGCCACGGTTCGGATGCCTGCTCGAGCGGGTTGCCGCCCAGCGCCCAGTCCCACGGTGACAGCACGCGCCATGGCTTCAGTGCCGTGGAGATCGGGAACAACGCCGACACGACGTAGCCGGCAAGGCTGACGCCGATCCCGCCGGCGAGCACGGCCGACGGCTTCGGCCGAAGGCACGCGATGCAGAACGCGATGCTCGCGTGGAACGCCGCGAGGAGGCCGCACAGCGTTGCGGTCGCGAAGATGGCGCCCGTGTCGATCTCCAGACCGATGACCGCATCGCTCACGAGCTGGATGGCGATCGTCGCCACGACGATCACGGCGAGGCCAGCGAGGCAGGCGACGGACCGCGCCGCGAACAGCGTCCGGCGGCTCACAGGCTGGGCGAGGAAGAGCTCGAGCCGCCCCGCCGACTCGTCGTTCGCGGTCTGCCCTTTCACCAGGGCGACCGCCGCGACGCTGAACAGGAGCGGCACGAACAACTCGTACAGGTTCCCGCGGAGGAAGCCGGCCGGCGTCCCGAGGCTGTCGAGGCCGAACGCATCGATCACTGCCGTCGGCAGCGTCTCGATGGCCTGGGTGATCCCGGACGCGCCGCGGAACGCGGGCCAGAACGCGACCGTCAGGGCAACGAGCACGGCGATGGACACCGCCCACCACACGACTGCGCGCCGGATCGAGCGCACGCAGCTGACGACCAGGGCCGGCACCGCGCCGCTCACGCCGCGCCCTCGTACAGGCCGAGGAACGCTTCCTCGAGATCCGGCTCTTCCACCAGCATCGACAGCACCGGATGCCTCGCGAGCACGGCCAGCAACGGCGCGATGGGCCCGGCGAGCGTGGCCGCGACGTGCGAGCCGTTGATGGACCGGTCGACGAGGCCGGCAACGTCCGCCAGCTCTGTTTCGGGCGCCGGCCCCTCGAACCAGACCTCGACACGCTGGCGAGCTCGGCGCCGCAGCTCGTCGACCGTTCCTGACGCGATCAGCTTGCCGCCGCGGAGCACCGCGACGCGGTCGGCCGCCCGCTGGACCTCGCTCAGCACGTGCGATGACAGGAACACGGTCGCGCGGCGGGCCTTTGCCTCCGCGACCAGGGCGAGGAACTCGCGCTGCATGAGTGGATCGAGGCCGTTGGTGGGCTCGTCCAGGACGAGGAGCTCGGTGTCGGCAAGGAACGCCAGCAGCAACGCGAGCTTGCGGCGGTTGCCCGTCGACAGGTCACCAACTGGCCGGTCGAGATCGAAGCGCAGGCGCTCGGCGAGCTCGTCGCGTCGTCGATCATCGACGCGGCCCCGCAGTGCTGCCATGGTGCCGACGAGCGTTCGGCCCGTCACGCGCTCGGGGAGCCGCAGCTCGCCGGGCACGTAGGCGAGCCGCCGGCGCACCGCGACGCCATCGCGCGTTGCGTCGAGGCCGAAGGCGGTCACACGTCCCGCAGTAGGGCGGAGCAGCCCGAGCAGGCACCGGATTGTCGTGCTCTTGCCGGCGCCGTTCGGGCCCAGGAAGCCGAACACCTCGCCGCGCCGGACCTCGAGATCGATGCCGCGCACGGCTTCGACAGCACCGTAGTGCTTCACGAGCCCCTGGATGGAAACAACAGACTCGGACGGCGACTCGGACGGCTTCATGCTTTACTCATGTAAAGTAACGTCGTGCGCCATTCTGCCACTCCCGCGTCCACCTTGCTGGACCTCGAACGCATCGTCGTCGCGTCGGTCGGGGTCACCGCGCGCGCACACGCAATGGATGCGTCCGAACTGACCCTCCTGCAGTGGCGGGCGCTGGTCCTGATCGACGTCCCCGAGGGCCTTGCCGTCGGCGGCCTTGCTGCCGCGCTCGGGGCAAAGATCGCGGCGACGAGCCGGCTCGTCGGCCGGCTGCGCGACCGCGGCCTCGTAGCCACCGAGCGCGCTTCGGACGATGCCCGAGTGGTGCGCGTCACGCTCACCGGCGCCGGCCGCGAGCTGCGGGCGCGGATCGTCGCCCGGCGGCGGCTGGAACTCCAGGCCGCGCTCGATGGCGCCGGCCTCCCGTCCGGCGCCGCGAGCGTCGTCGAGCGACTCGCGGAACTCCTCGAAGGCATCGCATGAGGCTGCTGCCGGGACTGCGGGCCCGCATCCGGTCCGCGGAGTACCTCCACAAGTGGATCGTGCTCGGAGCCCTGATCGGCGTGATCAGCGGGATCGGCGCCGCGCTGTTCCTGGCGGGGCTCGAGCTCGCGACCCGAGTCTTCCTCGGCGGGCTTGCCGCGTACACGCCGGCGTCCGCGCTCGGCGAAGGCGGCAACCCCATCTCCGATCCGCAGCGTCCGTTGTTGATCCCGTTCGTCGTGGCACTTGGCGGGCTCATCTCGGGCGTCATCGTGTTCCGCCTCGCGCCCGAGGCCGAGGGTCACGGCACGGACGCCGCGATCGCGGCGTTCCACCACGGGGCACGGAGGATTCGGGCGCGAATCCCGGCAATCAAGCTTCTCGCGTCGGCGATCACGATCGGAGCGGGCGGCTCCGGTGGCCGCGAGGGGCCCACGGCGCAGATCGGCGCCGGGTTCGGGTCATGGCTCGCGCGCATCCTCGACCTTGACGCGCGCGACGCGCGGATCGCGGTCGCGTGCGGCATGGGTGCGGGAATTGGCGCCATCTTCCGGGCGCCGCTCGGCGGTGCCGTGCTCGCGGCGGAGATCCCGTACCGGGACGATGTGGAGTCGGAAGCCCTCGTGCCGGGCTTCGTGGCGTCGATCGTTGCCTTCTCGGTCTTCGGCGCCCTTGTCGGCTACTCGCCGATCTTCGGCCGGGTTGCGGGCGCCGGCTTTACCGACGCGCGCCAGCTCGTCTACTACGCGCTCCTGGGCATCGCGGCCGGCGTCGTCGGCCGGCTGTACATCCGGGCCTTCTACGGGACGTCCCGCAGGTTCGCGGGTTGGAAGCTGCCACACGAGGTCCGACCTGCGATCGCCGGATTCGTGGTCGGCTGCATCGCGCTGGTCGTGCCCGGAGTCCTGGGCACGGGTTACGGGTGGGTCCAGGCTGCGCTGGATCGCACCACCTTGCTCGGACTGCCCCTGTGGATGGTGCTCATCCTGCCGCTTGCCAAGATCGTCGCGACGTCGCTGTCGATCGGCTCCGGCGGCTCCGGCGGGATCTTCGGCCCGGGCATGGTCATCGGCGGCCTGCTCGGAGCGTCCGCGTGGCGGCTCCTTGAGCCGGTTGCGCCGGCCATGCCCGCCGACCCATCCGGGTTCGTGATCGTCGCCATGATGGCGCTCTTCGGCAGTGTCGCCCACGCGCCGCTCGCGGTGATGCTCATGGTTGCCGAGATGACCGACAGCTTGGCGATGCTGGCCCCGGCGATGCTCGCGATCGGGGTGGCGACGCTCATCGTCGGCGACCGCACGATCTATCGCTCGCAGCTCAAGAGCCGCGCGGAATCGCCGGCGCACCAGTTCCGGTTCGCGCTGCCGCTGATGGCCTCCGTCTCCGCGTCGCATGCCGCCCGCGTCCCGCGGCTCCTGCTCTCGGTCAATGACCGCATCGGCACAGCCCGCAGCCGGCTCGAAGCCGCGGACCTGCCCGGCGCGCCGGTCGTCGACCAGCGCCGCTCGCTCAAAGGCTCCGTGTTGCTCGCCGAGCTCATCGACCAGGACCCGGCGCGCACGCTCGCTGAGCTGCCTCTCAGCGGCCCCGTCGTGACGGTCGACGACGGCCTCGATGATGCCCTCGCGATCCTCTCGGAAGCACATCGCTCGTGGGCGCCGGTCACGGCCGGCGACGAGGTCGTCGGCGTGATCTCCGTCGGCGACATCCTTGGCGCCTATCGGTCCGCGCTCGCGGCGAACGTCCGTCAGGTTCGCTCCGTGGGGGCGACCGAGGCCCTCGTGGAGGCGGAAGTCACCACGTCCTCCAGGCTCGTTGGCCGCGCAGTCGCGGATGCCGGCTGGCCGCGGGACGCCGTGCTGGTATCGATCGGCCGGGGCGGCAGGCTCATCGTCCCTCGCGGTGACGTCGTGCTGCTTGCGGGTGATCGGCTGACGATCTTCGCGACGCAGGCGGCCCGGGAGGCCCTGTCGACGCTCCTGGCGACGCCGTTGCCGGACGCTGCGACGGGCTGACATTCTCCATCGTGCCTTCACACCTGGTTCACAGGTCGGCCCGAGAGTCTGGTCATCAACTTCCAAGCAAGGAGATGACCACACCATGCGAGCGATCGCAGGCTTCTTTTTCACCCTCCTGTTCGTCGGCGTCCTGATCGCCATCGGCGGCGGGATCTACCAGGCGGGCGTCGCCCAGGGCATCGTCGATGCCGGGCGCGTGCCGGCGGGGGCCGCCGTCGGGTACGTCGGCGGCTACGGCTGGGGGTTCCACCCGTTCGGGTTCCTCGGGCTCCTGTTCCCGCTGTTCTTCCTGTTCCTGCTGTTCGGGATCATCCGCGCGATCTTCGGCTTCGGCCGCGGCCGCGGCTGGAGCCACCGGCACGACGGGTACGGCTACGGCGGCTGGGGCAAGGGCGGCCCGATGGGCGGCCCCGGCAGCTGGCGCGAGGAGCGCGAGCGCCGCATGGCCGAGCTGCACCAGCGCCTCCACGACGAGGAGGCCGCCAAGGGTTCGAACCCGGGCGGCCGCTCGGCAGGGAGCACCCCTGGCAGCGGCAGCTCCGGCACCACGCCGAGCTGACGCTCCCTTCCCGTTTCGCGCGGCGGCGGTCCGATCCGGATCGCCGCCGCTTCCGTCTCCCCGTAAAGTGGCCCCGATGCAGACCCTCCTGGTCGTGGACGACGAGCCCAAGATCGCCCAGCTCGCCCGCGACTACCTCGAGCACGCCGGCTTCGCGGTCCTGACCGCCGCGGACGGCCAATCGGCGCTCCACGCCGCGCGCACGCGCCATCCCGATCTGGTCGTCCTCGACCTCGGCCTGCCGGCCCTCGACGGCCTCGACGTGATCCGCGCGCTCCGCGCCGCCGGCTCGACCCCGATCGTCGTCGTGACCGCCCGCGACACCGAGCTGGACAAGCTGCTCGGCCTCGAGCTCGGCGCCGACGACTACGTCACCAAGCCGTTCAGCCCGCGCGAGCTGGTCGCCCGCGTTCGGGCCGTCCTCCGGCGCTCCGAGCGCGCCACCGAAGCCGCGGACCACATCGAGGTCGGTGCGCTCGCGCTCGACGTCCCACGGCTGCGCGCGACGGTCGAAGGGCGGGCGGTCGACCTCACGCCGACCGAGTTCGCGATCCTCGAGACGATGGCCCGCGCACCGGGTCGGGTGTTCACGCGCTCGCAGCTGCTCGATGCCGTCCACGGCATCGCGTTCGAGTCGTACGAGCGCGCAATCGATGCCCACGTGAAGAACATCCGCCGCAAGCTCGAGCCGGAGCCCGCGCGGCCGCGCTACCTCCTGACCGTGTACGGCGTCGGCTATCGCGTGGCGGACCCCGAGGCGTGACGAACATCGAGCCCGGCATCGACCACGAGCATGGCCCCGGCACGCACACCCATGCGCGGCCACCGTGGTGGCCCGAGGACGAGCCCTGGCCACCGACTCGCTGGGGCCCACCCGGCGCCCGAATGCGCGCCCGCCGTCGCGCGCGCATGGCGGCGAGCACGAACCAGGGCTCCGAGTGGTCCGGCTGGCCTGGCTGGCGCAGGGGCCTCGGGTGCATGGTCGTGCTGTTTGCGACCTTCGTCGTCTCGGTCGGCGTGCTCGTTCTCTGGGTGCTGAGCAGCCTGTTCGGACGCGGGGGTGGGGAAGGCCTGCTCGCGAACCTGGCGCGCCCGGCGTCGCTCATCGTCCTCGTGGTCGGCGTCATCGCCCTTGCGATCGGCCTGCGCCTGGCGCGTCGAGTGGGCCGGCCGCTCTCGGAGCTCGTCGACGCCGCGAACCGCATCGAAGCCGCCGACTACACCGTGCGCGTCGACGAGACACCCCAGGGCGGCTCCGACCTGCGCGGCCTGAGCCGCGCGTTCAACTCCATGGCCGAGCGCCTCGAATCCGAGGACGCCACGCGGCGCCGCCTGCTCGCCGACGTCAGCCACGAGCTGCGCACGCCGCTTGCGGTCATCCAGGGCAACCTCGAGGCGCTGCTCGACGGCGTCTACCCGCCCGACGCCGCGCACATCCACCCGATCCTCGAGGAGAGCCGCGTCCTCGAGCGGCTCATCGACGACCTCCGAACCTTGAGCCTCGCGGAATCGGGCGCATTGCCGCTCCACCGGGAGCTCACCGATCCCGACGTGCTGCTCGACGACGTCGTCTCGGCGCATCGAGCCCGAGCCGCTGCGTCCGGGGTCAGCCTATCGATCGCGGCCGGACCGGACGTGCTGCCCATCGACCTGGATCCGGTTCGCATGCGCCAGGTGATCTCGAACCTCGTCGACAACGCGCTCCGCGTCATGGCGACGGGTGGGTCGATCACGCTGGGCGCCGCCTCCCGCGCGGGCACAGTCACGCTCACGGTCGCCGACGACGGTCCCGGCATTCCCTCCGACCTGCTGCCGAACGTCTTCGAGCGCTTCGCGAAATCGCCGACCTCGCGCGGCTCCGGGTTGGGGCTCGCGATCGCTCGCGCGATCGTGGAAGCGCATGGCGGCACGATCTCGGCGCGCTCCGTGGAGGCCCCCACCGCCGGGCACGGCACGACGATCACGATCACGCTGCCGCAGTCCGCGGCTGGCTAGCGGGTGGTGGCGCCCGTGCGCGACGCCCTTCGTATGACCCAATTCCGGGCCTGGGATCCGGTTGCCGGAGGTGATGACCGTCGGCGTCATACGAAGGCCGTGGCATGTGCCCATATGACGTCGACGGTCATGGGCCGGGTCAGCGTCAAGACAACGCCGGATTTCGGTCATACGAAGCCGTCGCGAGCAGGCGGCCCGGTGCGCGGCGCGCCGAGGCTAATCCCGACTTCGGCGCTGGGGTTTCCAGGCGACCTGATGTACCCTGAGCGCGTGACCGACATCGTCGAGACCACCGCGCCCACCGAGACCCCCCAGGCCGCCGAGGCGACCGAGAGCGCCGAGAGCGCCGCGCCGACCGCGCCGCTCTTCGATGCGGAGCGCCGCGCGACGGAGCTCGCGATCCTCGATGCGCTGCGCGCCGTCGTCGATCCCGAGATCGGCATGAACGTCGTGGAGCTCGCGCTGATCAAGCAGATCCTGCTCGGCCAGAACGAGACCGAGATCAAGATGATCCTCACGACCCCGTTCTGCCCGTACGCCGGCTCGATGATCGCCCAGGTGCAGGAGCAGGCCGAGTCGGTGGTCGAGCACCCCGTCAAGGTCACGCTGCTCGCCGAGCGCTGGGACCCGCGTGACGCGGGTCTCATGTGGTGATCGCGGGAGCGCGAACGGCAGGCTGACATGAGCACTCGCAGCCCGATCGACTCCGTGGTCGCAACCACGAAGGGCGACGACGGCACCACCGGACTCCTCTACGGCGGCGCGCGCATCGGCAAGGATGACCCGCGCACCGAGGCCTACGGCACGATCGACGAAGCCATCGCCGCGCTCGGCATCGCGCGCGCGAACCTCGGGATCAAGCGCGGCCACGGCACGCTGCCGGCGGGTCTCGGCGGCCTGGCGCCGCTCATCCTGCGATTCCAGCGCGAGCTGTTCGTGGTCGGCGCGGAGCTCGCGACGAACCCGGACGCCTGGGATCGACTGCACGACGGCGTGACCCGCGTGTCCGAAGCGATGGTCAAGGGCGTCGAGGCGACCCTGGTCGAGCTCGAGGCCCACATCGAGATGCCGAAGGAATTCGTGGTCCCCGGCGAGACCCCGACGAGCGCCGCGCTCGAGCTGGCCCGAACCATCCTGCGCCGCGCGGAACGCCGCGCCGTGGCCCTGAGCCGGGAGGGCCTCGTGCCCGGCCCCAACCTCATTCCCTACCTCAACCGCCTTGCCGACCTCGTGTGGGTCTTGGCACGCGCGGCCGAACGTGCAGAATCACGTGACTCGACCCCGGCGCGAAAACCGGGATCGACCGCTCGAAGGGAGAACAGAACGTGAGCTTCCAGAACGTCCCCGGCGGCTCCGGGTACGGACAGCCCGGCGACAACCGCGGCGTCATCATCAACGGCCAGGCGCAGCCGGCCGTCCAGACGGCATTCCTCACCCAGGCCTTCTTCTGGATGTTCGCGGGCCTCCTCGTGACGGCCGCGATCGCGGCGTTCGTCCAGGCCAACGACTCGCTCCTGCTCTTCGCAGCGCGCAACATCCTGATCCTGTTCCTCGGCCAGCTGGCGCTCGTGATCGGCATCCAGTGGGCGATCCCGCGCGTCAGCGCCACGCTCGCCCTGGGGCTGTTCTTCGTCTACGCGGCGAGCCTCGGGCTCACGGTCGGCCTGATCGTCAGCTTCTACACGAGCGAATCGGTCGTCGCGGCCTTCCTGTCGTCGAGCGCGATGTTCGGCGGCGCGGCGATCTACGGGTACACCACCAAGCGCTCGCTCGCGGGCATGGGCGGCTTCCTGTCGATGGGCCTGTTCGGCCTGATCGTCGCGATCGGCGTGAACATCTTCCTGGGCAGCGGCCCGCTCGGGTTCATCATCGCGATCGTCGGTGTCGTGATCTTCACGGCGCTGACCGCGTTCGATGTCCAGCGGATCTCGGCGGGGAACCTGGTGCAGGCGACGGGCTCGGTGGAGAAGGCGGCCGTCATGGGCGCGCTGCATCTCTACCTCGACTTCATCAACCTGTTCCTGTTCCTCCTGCGGATCTTCGGGAGCGGGCGCCGCTGATTGCGGGGCGCCCTCGCTCGGAGCGGGGGCGCCGAACACTCCCGGCCGCACCTGTCGCGGCCATCAGGGCCGGAAGCCCTTCGCACGCCGGATCCTGCGCTGCTGCGGGTGCAGCTGCGAGCTGCGTCCTCGCGCCCTCGACCCTGCGAGCCATGAACGTCGCGACCTGGACGGGCGGCGCGGGATGCGCCCACGCATAGCCCTGGCCCATGTCGCAGCCGAGGTCGCGCAGGCGCTTCGCCTGCTCCTCGGTCTCGATGCCCTCGGCGACGACCGTGATGCCGAGCCCGTGGGCGAGTGACACGACCGCGCGCACGATGCCGACGTTCGGATCCTGGACGTCGAGGTCGGTGACGAACGAGCGGTCGACCTTGATCGTGTCCAGCGGCAGCTGGCGCAGGTACGCGAGCGAGGAGTAGCCGGTCCCGAAGTCGTCAAGGACGACCCGGACGCCCAGCGCCCGCAGCTGCTCGAGGACCGCGAGGCTGGCTTCGGAGCGGTCCATGACGCTGGACTCGGTGATCTCCAGCTCGAGCGCGCACGGCTCGAGGCCGGTGGCGCGCAGAACCTGCGAGATCCCGTTCGCGAGATCCGGATCGAGGAACTGCCGGGGCGAGAGGTTGACGCTCATCACGAGGTTCTCGGTCGGCCAGCGCTTGCGCCACGCCGTGGCCTGGCGGCACGCCTTCTCGAGGATGACCCGGCCGAGGGCGACGATCAGCTCGGATTCCTCGGCGAGGGCGATGAAGTCGACCGGGAGCACGAGGCCGCGCGACGGGTGTTGCCAGCGCGCAAGTGCTTCGAACCCGACCACCCGCGAGCTGCGCAAGTCGAGGATCGGCTGGTAGTGGACGGCCAGCTCGTCGCGCTCGAGTGCGCTCCACAGCTCCGCCTCGACGTCGAGGCGCTGCAGGGCGCCGCGCGAGCTGAGCGGGTCGTACAGCGCGACGCGAGTTGCGGGGCTCCGCTTCGCGCCCACGAGGGCGATCTCTGCTTCCTGGAGCACGTCGCCGCCGCCGGTGTTGCCGGGCATCCCGACCGACACGCCCATGCTCGCGCTGATGAACCAGGTGCGGCCGTCGACATCGAAGGGAGGCTTCAGCTGGAGCTGGACCTGCTCCGCGAACGCGAGCGCGGCATCCGTGTCGCGGCCGGGCAGGAGCACCGCGAACGTGTCGCCGCCGAAGCGGGCGACCGTATCGCTGGCGCTCAAGCACGCCTGGAGCCGGTGCCCGACCTCGCGCAGCACGCGGTCGCCGGCCGCGTGCCCGAGGCTCTCGTTGACGATCTCGAAGCGGTCGACATCGAGCAGCACCACCGCGACCGGCTGCGGCGCGACGCCCATCGGCGGCGCCGAGAGCTCGTCGACGACCCGCTGGATCAGCGTCTCGCGAGTCGGGAGGCCCGTGACCGGATCCCGCGGTGAGAGCGCCTGCTCCTGGAGCCGCGCGTTCTCGAGCGCGATCGATGCGAGCTGGGCGAAGCGCAGGAGCGCGTCGACCTCGGCCTGCCGGAACACGCGCTTGCTCGTGCCGGACGAGAGGCCGAGCGCGCCGACCACGTGCCCACCGACGCGCAGCGGCACCCCGACCACGGCGCCGACCTTGCCGAGGTACTCGGGCAGCGCACCCGGGTACGCGTCGTAGTCGTCGATGACGACGGGCTCACCGGTCGTGAAGACCCGGCCGCCGACGCCCTGCGTGACCGGCGACTGGAACCCGACGTCGCCGGCAGTCGTACCGATGCCGGCGGCCACGGTGATGTGGCTGGCCCCGGGCTCGCCGAGGTACACGTAGCCATCCCGGACGCCGAGCAGGCGCGCCGCGCGCATGAGGATGGAGTCGAGGAGCTCCTCGGCCCCGAGCCCGTCGAGGAGGCCCATCGCCGTCTCGTCCAGCGCGGCGACGAACTGGTCCCTCGAGTTCCGGAACGGCGCGCCCTTCGCCACGAACAGCGCCTGGTCCGCTGTCTCGACGAGCGTGTCCTTGTCGTCGCCGTCCTCCGGATAGCAGGCGATGCCGATGCTCATCGTGACGTGGGGGCCGCCGGAGTCGTCGGGGATCGCCTCGATGGCGGCCCGGATCCGGCGCGCGACCTCCTCGGCGGCCTGCCGGCCGACCTCGGGCAGGATCACCGCGAACTCGTCGCCGCCGTAGCGGTAGGCACGATCGCCCTGCCGGATGCACGACTCGATCGCGCGGCTCACCGCGACCAGCAGGTCGTCGCCTGCGGGATGGCCGCTGCGGTCGTTGTAGCCCTTGAATCGGTCGAGATCCATCATCAGGACCGCGACGGAGTGGACGTTGATCGCGCCGAGCGCCGCCTGGAGCTCACGCTGGAACGCGCCGTGGTTGCGCAGGCCCGTGAGCGCATCGCGCTCGGCCTGGACCTTGACCTCGTCGTGCGCCTCGGCGTTGCGGAGCGCGATCGCTGCCTGGGCCGCGAAGAGCTTCGTCAGCTCGAACTCGTTCTGGCCGTAGTGCGCCTCGTCGCCGCCCATCCGGCCGATGTTCAGCGTGCCAAGGACCTCACCTTCCGCCATCAGCGGGACGATGACCATCGATTCCGGCTCGAACGGGGTGCCCGGGATCTGGATCGAGCGCGGGTCCATGTGCGCGTCGTTGGCGAGCACGGCCTCGCGGTGGTCCACGGCCCAGCCGGTCAGGCCCGTGCCGAGGGGCGCGTCGTAGCCGAGGATGAGCTCGGCGAACCGGTCGCGGGCGATCAGCGGGCGGCGCACGTTCCGGGCGCGGTCGATGCGGTAGATGGTCAGCGAGTCGTACGTCACCACCGTCTTCAGGGAGTCGGCGATCATCTCGAGGACGCCGGTCGGATCGAGTGTCGACAGCAGTCGCTCGTTGACGGCCATGAGGCGGCGCTGGCTGACGAGCTGGTGCTCCAGCTCCTCCTGCTGCAGCCGAAGCTGGTCGAGCCGCTCCGCGTTCACGAGCGCCTGTGCCGCCGCGCCGGCGAAGATGCTCATCGTCAGCTCGTCGCTCGGTCCGAATCGGTCGCGGCCCAGGCGGGACACGACGACGACCCCGTGGACGTGCTCCTCGTGCGTCATCGGGACGACGAGCATCGATTCCGGGCCGTTCGTCTCGCCGACGACGAGGCTGCGCGGATCCGTGTGCGCGTCGCCGAGGACGATCGTGGCGCCGTGCTCGGCGACCCAGCCCGTCAGGCCCTCGCCGACCCGAACGCGGAGCATCTCCGGATCCGGATCGCTGCGGCCCATGAAGATGCCTTCGAACGCAATCGGCTCGCACCAGCCGGACTCGTGCTCGACCTTGTACACGCGGAGCGTGTCGAACTCGATGAGGTTGTGGGCCTCTGCGACGATCGTCTCGCCGATGCCGCGGACGTCCTGGATACCGCTCAGCCGGGCGGACAGGTCCTGGATCGCGCGCAGGCGGCCGGCGAGGTCCTCGACGGAGGCCATGAGCCGCGCATTGCCGATGGCCGTCGCGATCGTGTCGCCGAAGCTGCCCGCGAGCGCCGTCTCGTCGGCCGACCAGTCGTACGGCGTCCGGTGGTAGAGCACCAGCAGGGCCACGGGCTCGCCGCGGAACGTGGCCGGCACGAAGCAGAGCGACGCGATCCCGTTCGCCGCGTAGAGCGCGCGCATCTCCGCCGTGAGGGTCGGATCCTTCGCGTCGAAGACGAGCACCCGTGCGGTGCGCACCGCCTCGAATCCCGCGAGGTTCGAGTCGCGGGTGGCCGCCGCAACGCGCCGCTCGATCTCATCGGGGAAGTCGCGGCGCGCGACGAGTTCGAGCGGGTGCTCGCGGGCGTCGTGCCAGAGCCACAGCCCGGCGCGATCGGAGTGGAAGAGCCGCTCGGAGTTGTCGAGGACCTCTTCGAGGACCGGCTGGAGCGCGTCGGAGCCGGAGAGCTCGGAGGCGAGGCGGCGCAGGGCGTCGGCGCCGGTCCTGCCGACGGCGCGCGCGGTCGCGGGCTTGGTCGAGCCGTGCCGGGCGTGCGGCTGCTGCAGGCTGACCACCTTGGCGGCCGTCCGCGGCCGCGCTGCGAGTGCCATGGGGCTCGGCGAAGCTCCCTTTGGCCGAGTCCACACCCGGCCGATGTCGTGCGGTGCGGTCGTGCACCCCACGTGATCGGAACCGTACGGTCTGGTTCGGTCGCCAACGATAGGAAGGGAGTACTACGCGAGCTCCGCGATCGAAGCGACGACGGCGTCCGCGTACGGCTCGAGGCTGGCACGGTCGCCGACGCCCGTCAGCACCGCAATCGATCGACGCGCGCCGGCCTGGCGGCCCATCAGCAGGTCCGCCGGCGAGTCGCCGACGACGGCCGTCCGATCCGGCGGGATGCCGAGCTGCTCGCAGAGGTGGAGCACGGGATCCGGCGACGGCTTCGTGCGGATGCCGTCGTCCGCGCAGACGAGCTGCGCGAACCGATCCGAGATCCCGAGCGCCGCGAGGGTGCGCTCCGTGGGATCGCGGTCGTCGCTCGTGGCAACGGCGAACGTGCCGACCCGGTCCCCCAGGGTGTCGAGGAGCGCGGGCAAGTCAGTGACGGGATGGGCCAGCGCGACGGGATCCGGGGCATGCCAGGCGGCCGCGACCGCGGCGGCGGCGACATCCTGGGTGGCGCCCGCTTCGGCGACATCCGCCTGGACCACGTCGCGGATGCGCGACATCGGCGTCGCGGCGAGCAAGCCGTGCGCATGCACCAGGCCCGTGGAGCGATCCACGCCGAGCAGCGGGTACAGCCGCTCGCGCAGCTCCAGCCCCGATGCGCGCTCCAGGCGCCGTGCCAGCTCCTCGACCCAGTTCCCCCACATCAGGTGGAACTCGATCAGCGTGCCGTCCTTGTCGAAGACGAGCAGGTCGATTTCGGCAAGCAGATCGCAAGCGGCCGAGCTCACCCTTCGGCGATCAGCGCCTCGAGCGACTCGACCGGCGCCTTGGCGTCGAGGACAAGTGGGCCTTCGATCGGGAAATTGACCGTCGCCGTGTCGCCGAGGTTCGGCAGCTCGAGCGTCGGTTCGTTGAACTCGTCGAGGACCACCACCGGGCCGTCCGCGCCGTCCCTGCCCGCGAGCCCGACGCGGATTCGGACGATCGAGCCGAGGAAGCTCACGTCGGTGACCTTGCCCGTGAGGCTGTTCATGCCCACGTCGCCCGCGCCGAGCGAGACCATCTCGGGCCGCAGCGCGACCTTGACCTCGCGACCGACGCTCCCTTCGAAGGCGCCGACACCCCGCAGCTTGACCGGCTGGCCGGCAATCGTGAGGTCGCCGCTCGCCGCGTCGACCACGGTTCCCGTGAGCACGTTGAGCGTGCCGACGAACGAGGCCACGAACGCGGTCGCCGGGAAGTTGTAGATCTCGAACGGCGTGCCGACCTGCTCCATCCGGCCTTCGCTCATGACCACGACGCGGTCGGAGAGCGAGAGCGCCTCCTCCTGGTCGTGGGTGACGTACACCGTCGTGATCCCGAGCTGGCGCTGGATCGAGCGGATCTCGTGGCGGAGCGCCACGCGGATCTTCGCGTCGAGCGCGGAAAGCGGCTCGTCGAGGAGGAGGACCTGCGGCTCGTACGCCAGCGCGCGGGCGAGCGCGACGCGCTGCTGCTGGCCGCCCGAGAGCTGGTATGGATACCGGCCGCCCTTGTCGCCGAGGTTCACGATCTCGAGCAGCTCGCCGACGCGCTTCCTGATCTGCTCCTTCGGCGCCTTGCGGACGCGCAGGCCGAAGCCGACGTTGTCGGCGACGGTCATGTTGGGGAACAGGGCGTACGACTGGAAGACCATGCCGACGTTCCGCTTGTTCGGCGGCACGTAGGTGATGTCCTGGCCGTTGATCGTGATGACGCCGGCGGTCGGCTGCTCGAAGCCGGCGATCATCCGGAGGGTCGTGGTCTTGCCGCAGCCGGATGGCCCGAGGAAGGACACGAACTCGCCCTGCTCCATGGCGAGGTCGAAGTTCTCGACCGCGACCGCGTTGCCGAAGCGCTTCTGGACCCCGGCGAGTTCGAGAAAGCTCATGCGTTCCTTCCTTCAGTCCGAGGTGGTCAGCGAGCGCCCGCGAGCGACACGCGATTGCGCGAGCCGCGGCCGATGAGGCCGATGACGCCCATGGCGAGCCAGGTGAGCAGGAAGCTGATCACCGAGACCGCGGCGGGTTCGTAGGTGCGGTTCTGGCCGAGGAGCGAGAGGTACGGGCCGAACGCCGGCCGGAAGAGGAAGTTGGCGATCGTGTATTCGCCGATCACGATGGCCATCGTGAGGAACGCGCCGCTCAGGAGGGCGACGCGGAGGTTCGGCAGGATGATCGAGATCAGCGTCCGGAATGGCCCGGACCCGAGGCTCTGCGAGGCCTCGGTGAGCGAGCGCACGTCGATCGAGCGCAGACCCACGTCGACCGCCCGGTACATGTACGGGAACGACAACACGACGTAGGCCGCGACGAGCAGTCCGCTGCTGCCGAGGTCCGTGTTCGTCAGCCGGAACGGTGGCCCGCCATATGACTTCAGCAGCCCGAACACGAGGATGACCGGCGGGATGATGAACGGCGTGAGCGTCAGCATCTCGACGATCGGCCGGAGGAACGGCAGCCGCAGGCGGACCCAGTACGCGGTGGGCACGATGATCGCGATGCTCACCACGATCGTGATGGCGCCGATCGCGAACGAGTAGAGCAACGTGCCGAAGAACTTCGGGTCCGCGAGGACGTGGGCGTACGCGATCCCGAATGCACTCGACCCGTTGGCGACGTCTGCCGGCGAGGGCTTCGCTCGGAACGAGAAGTCGAGCGTCGCGTACAGCGGCAGGAAGAAGTACAGGAACGCCAGGATGAAGACGATCCAGGAGAAGACCTTCGTCCCCGTGCCGGGCCCCTGCGTGGCGGGCCTGCCGTGCGCCCGACGCCGTGAATCGCGTTCGTCCACGATGGCCTTCCCGACGATCGGGTTCATGCTCCCGCCGGCGTTGGTCACGACCTGAGCCACTTCTCCGTGCGCCGCTGCAGCACGGTGTAGATCGCGATTGTGATGGTCATGATGATGACCATGCCCATCGCGAGGGCATACGCCAGGTTCGGATCGTGGAGCACGTCACCGCTCATCTGGATGCCGATGAGGAGCGTGACCAGGGGGATCTGGCCGCTGGTCAGCTGGTAGGCGGTCGCCTGGGCGCCGAACGCATTGCCGAACAGCAGGATGATGCAGCCGAGGATCGACGGCAGCAGCACCGGCAGCGCGACCCGCCGCCAGTACTCGACCGATGACGCGCCCATGTTCTCCGCCGCCTCGCGCCACTCCTTCTTCAGGCCGTCGATGGCCGGCGCGATGATCAGCACCATGAGCGGGAACTGGAAGTACAGGTACACGATCTCCAGCCCGATCCGCGAGTACAGGTTGAAGTTCGTGCCCTTCGTGTCCCAGATGTTCCAGCCGAAGACGTTCTCGAGGAATGACGTGAGGATGCCGAGCTGGCCGATCGTGAAGATGAACGCGATGGCCAGCGGGACGCCCGCGAAGTTGGACGCGACCCCGGAGAACGTCATGACCGCCGACCGGAGCTGCCGTGGCAGGCCGCCGAGGATGACCGCGTAGGCGAGCAGCAGCCCGAGGATCCCACCCACGATCGCGGTGACCGCGCTGATCTCGATGCTGTTGGCGTACGCGCGCGCCACGGTTGGCGTCGAGAGATGCACGTAGTTGTCGAGCGTGAGCTGGCCCTGGGCGTTCGTGAGGCTGCCGATCACCAGGAAGATGATTGGCAGGGCCAGGAACGCGAGGACGAACAGGAAGAACGGCAGGACGCCGAGCCACGCACCGAGTGAGCGAGCGCGAGCGGGGCGCGCCGGTGGCGCGCCCCGCTCGGTGATCGTTGCGACCGTGTCAGACACGGATCGCCTGACTTGCCGGTGCTGCTACTTGATGTCCGCGCCGACGACCGCGTCCCACTGACCGGTGATCAGGGTCTTGGCCTTCGTCGCCTGGTCACCGGTCGGGTAGACCGCGCCGGTGGTGTCCGGAAGCTTGGCGATCGAGTCGGTCGCGACGTTGCGCGCCTTCAGGTCCGCGATCCGGGTCGTGTTGCAGTAGCCCTTGATCCAGTTCGTCTGGCCCTCGTCGGAGTACAGGTACTCCATCCAGAGCTTGGCGGCGTTCGGATGCGGGGCGTACGCGGAGATGGCCTGGATGTAGTAGCCGAGGAAGCGGCCCGTCTTGGGGACCACGACGTCGATCTCGGGGTTGCCGGCCGCGGTGTCCTTGTGGGCAAGCGCGTTGTATGCCCAGCGGATCGTGATCGGCGTCGCGCCCTGATCGATGGTGCCCGGCTTGGCGATCGTCGGGACGAGGTTGCCCTTGTCCTTGAGCTGCTTGAAGAAGTCCAGGCCCGGCTGCGCGTTGTCGAGCGAGCCGCCGTTGGCGAGGGCAGCCGCCCACACCGCGTTGTAGGCCTGGCTGGACACGCGCGGGTCACCGGCGAGGGCGACCTTGTTCGCGTAGTCCGGCTTCAGGAGGTCGGCCCAGTCGGCCGGGCTGGTTGGGACGGCAGTCTTGTTGATCTCGAAGGTCAGGATGCTGCCGTAGTCGCCGTACCAGTAGCCGTCGGGGTCCTTGAACTTGCTGTCGATCGTGTCCCACGTGGACACCTTGTACGGCTGGACGAGCTTGTCGGCCTTGATGCTGTCGCCGAAGGCAATGCCGACGTCGATGACATCCGGGACCGCCGGGCCGGTCTGGCCCTGCTGCGTCTTGATCGCCTCGATCTCGTCACCGGAGCCGCCGTCGGGCAGGTTCTCGTTGACGGTGATGCCGGCGTACTTCGCCTTGAAGCCGTCGATCATCGCGCCGTAGTTGCACCAGTCATGGGGCAGGGCGATGACGTTGAGGGCGCCCTCCGCCTTCGCGGCGGCAATGAGCGCATCCATGTTCCCGCCGCCGCCGGTGCCGGTCGAGTTGCCCGGGGCGTTGGACGCCGTGCCCGCCGGTCCGCAGGCCGCGGCGAACAGCGCGAGCGCGGTTCCGAGGACTGCGAGTCGGGGCAGGGTGCTGCGCGTGGTGGCCAAGTGCTCCTCCACAGTTTCCGGCGCGCCGCAACGTGCGCGCGCCCACTCCTCTGACGATGGGGCACGGCCAACCGCTGAATTGGGGATTCGGCGGTGGGAGGCATGCGCCGCCCGCGATCCGTGCCTCCGCTCCCGGAGTGCATCGTCGGGCGCCATCTTCGCCGCGTCGTTAACGGGATGCAAGCGTTTTTCGCACGCTGCGCATGCCTATACTCCGCCCGCCATGGAGCCGGGCAGCCGCACGCTCGATGATCCCCTCGCCGAAGCGCTTCGGATCGTCGAGGTTGCCGATCGCGAGGGACTGCTCCTGCGCCTGATGGGCGGCATGGCGGTCCGGGCCCACGCGCCGGATTGGACCCATCGAACCCGCCGCGTCGAGGTCGACCTGGATTTCGCCACGCGCGCGAAGGACCGCAAGGCCGTCTTCGCGCTCCTCGAGCGCGAGGGCTACACGCCGGACAAGCGCCACAACGCGCTCTTCGGCCAGCACCAGGGCTATTTCGTCGACGAGGCCCACCGCCGGCCGGTCGATGTGCTCGTCGACAAGCTCGAGATGTGCCATCGCATCGAGTTCGCCGATCGCCTGGGCGCCTCGCGGCCCACGCTGCCGGTCGCCGACCTCCTGCTCTCGAAGCTGCAGATCGTCAAGATCAACCGCAAGGACGTGCTCGACGCGCTCGTGCTCCTCGCCGAGCACCCGCTGGCCCAGGATGACGGCGCCCCGGACTCGCATGCCGGCCAGGGCGCGATCAGCCTGCCGCGCATCCTTGCCCATACCTCGAACGATTGGGGCTGGTGGCGAACCGTGACGGGCAACCTGACGGTGCTCCAGGAGTTCCTCGACACCGACTTCACCGATGCCGACATGGACGTGGGCGCGCGGCCTGTGCGGTTCGACGTGCGCGCACAGCTCGCCGCCCTGCGCGACGCAATCGAGAACGCCCCGAAGTCGACGCGCTGGAAGCTCCGCTCGAAGATCGGCGATCGCCAGCAGTGGTACGTGGAGCCCGAGGAGGTCGGACACAACTGATGCGCGTGTTCTTCTCGACCGACATCCATGGGTCCGAGGTGTGCTGGCGCAAGTTCCTGAACGCCGGCTCGTTCCACAAGGCGGACGTCCTGATCATGGGCGGCGACATGACCGGCAAGGCCATGGTCCCGATCACGGGCTCGGGCTCGTCATGGCGCGTGAACCTGCGCGACCAGGAGACGCGCATGGAGACCGAGGCGGAGGTCACGGCGATGGAGAAGCGCATCGCGGACCGCGGCTACTACCCGATCCGCCTCTCGCCGGACGAGATGACCGCGTGGCAGGCAGACCAGGCGCTCGTCGATGCCCGGTTCAAGCGGGAGATGCTCGCGCAGGTCCAGCGCTGGATGGACCTCGCCGACGAGCGGCTTGCCGGCAAAGGCATCCGCTGCATCGTCTCGCCCGCCAACGACGACATCTTCGAGATCGACCCGATCATCTCGGCCGCCGAGCTGGTGGAGCTCGGGGAATCGAACAACATCGAGCTCGACGGGCTTTCACTCGTCTCGACCGGTTGGGCGAACCCGACGCCCTGGAACACGTTCCGCGAGCTGCCGGAGCCGGAGCTCCGCGAGCGGATCGATGCGCTCGTCGCGGCCGTTCCCGACCGCGGTCGATCGATCTTCAACTTCCATGCGCCGCCGTACGGCTCGAATCTGGACAACGCACCGAAAATCGATGCCGACATGCGCTATGTGTCCGGCGGGCAGGCCCTCATCCCTGTGGGGTCGCACGCGATCCGCGACGCGATCCTCGAGTACGGCCCCGTCCTGTCGCTGCACGGCCACATCCACGAGGGACGCGGCGCGGTGAAGCTCGGCAAGACCCTCTCGGTCAATCCCGGCTCCATCTATGAAGACGGAGTCCTCCAGGCCGCGATCGTCGATCTCGACGTCAAGAAAGCGGAGGTGAAGCGCTATCTGCTGATCAACGGCTAGATCCGTGTGACGGCTGAGCCCGCGGCACCCCCGCGCGGGCGATGAGTGGAGGGAAGCATGGCAGCGGAAGCCAAAGCGGCACCGAGCTTGTTCCTGCGGAACGCGACCGGCCTGGTGAAGGGCTGGTCTGGATTCGACGCGTTCGCCTACTCGTTCATGTCGGTGAACCTCGTCTGCCTCGGCATGTTCTACAGCCTCGCGATCTTTGCGTACGTGCCGGAGGGCTCGGCGATCACGTCGATCCTCCTCACCGGCATCGCGATGACCGCGATGTGCGTGGCCTATGCGGGCCTGATCGCCGTGATGCCGAGAGCCGGCGGTGACTACGTCTGGCAGACACGCGTGCTCGACGGCATCCCCGGCGCGGTCGTCGGCGGGGCCTTCGGGTTCATCGCGGTGTTCCTCGTGGGCACGGCGCTCGCGCTCGGCGACATCACGACCTACGTCGGTGGCGCCGTTGCGGCGCTCGCGGGCGCCTGGCTCGGGATGAAGAAGGGCGGCATCGGGTTCGTCCTGTCGGCCACCGGCTGGTGGTTCATCCTCGCCCTCTGGGCACCGATCTACGCCTTCATCTTCAACATCGAGTTCGTCCAGCCACTGGCAGCACTGCTCGGCTGGAAGGATGGCGTCACGTTCTTCTCGAGTGAGACCGGCGGTCTGACCGTTTCGCTCTTCACGATCGTTGTGACCTCGGGCCTGGTGGCCCTCGGCATGGCGGGCTACGCGCGCATCCAGCGCTGGAGCCTGTACATCGGCGTCGCGGCGCTCGCCCTCGTGCTCATCCTCATGGCCTTCACGAGCGTCGACACGTTCAAGGCGGCCTACGACAACGCCGCGATGTCGATGTTCGGCGTCTCGGGCGCGTACGACGCCACGATCGCCCAGGCTGCGGCCGATCCGGCATCCGCGTACACCGGCTCGGACCTGAATCCGATCGGCCTCGGCGACGCGACCTTCGCGCTCATCCCGTTCATGCTCTTCTTCCTGCTGTACCCGAACTGGGGCGCCACGCTGTACGGCGAGGTCCGTGGCGCGGGTGACTTCCGCAAGGTCCTGAACGGCATGCTCGGCGGGCTGTGGGTGACGGTCGCGCTCGCGATCGTGTTCATCGTCCTGGCCTCGAAGACGTTCGGCTGGACCTTCTTCAACGCTTCGAACGTGACCTACGTCAACTACGCCTACGCGTACTCGACGCAGGCACCGCCGATGCCCATCTGGGGCTATCCCCCGATGCTCGCGGCGTTCGTCCTCAACAGCAACATTCTCCAGGCGATCATCGTGTTCGCGTTCGGCGCCTGGTGGCTCGGTTGGACCGGGACGCTGTTCCTGTCCTCGACACGGATGATCTTCGCGGCGGCGTTCGACCGCGTGCTCCCCGAGTGGGCTGCGCGCGTTTCCGACCGCGGCGTGCCGTGGGGCGCCCTCGCGCTGATCATGATCCCGTCGGTCGTGCTGTCCGTGTTCTATGCGTACAGCGCGGACTTCCGAGGTCTGACGCTCGACGCGACGCTGGTCATCGCGGTCACGTTCTTCGGAACGTCGATCGCAGCGACGATCCTGCCGTACTACAAGAAGGACCTGTACAACGCGTCCCCGGTCGCGAAGTACAAGGTCGCGGGCGTGCCGGTGATGTCCATCGCTGGCGCGATCTCGACCGCCTTCTTCGCCTGGGTCCTGTACATGTGGCTCTCGAGCGCGCTGTACGGGATCGGCGTCGGGAACACGAATTCCATCGTCTTCCTCGGCATCTGCTACGGCGGCGCGGCCGTCCTCTACGTGATTGCCCGCTTCTGGCGGAAGTCGCAGGGGGTCGACCTCGACGCGATCCACGCGGAGATCCCGGCGGAGTAGCCCCGCCTCTCCTCCTCGCGCAAGTTCGAAGCGGGGCCCGATCCGGGTCCCGCTTCGTGATTCCTGGGTCCCCAGAGGGATCTTGCCCCGGTTATCGCCACCATCAGTGACCGGACCGCTTTGCCGGGGCGTTGGCCCCCATGGACCGGCTTGAGGGTCCCGGGTACTGACGCTGTCGATGAAGTGGGGCTCAAGCGCCCTGAAGCGACAGGTGAGTCGCAGATAAGCCGTCCGCTAATGATGGTGGCGATATGTCGAGACCCAAGCGAGCCGCACGCGCGGGCGTGGATGTCGTTCGCGGTCGTCGTCGAGCGGACGTGGTTGCCACGAGACTCGGGACGGCGCTCCGCGACGCGCGACTGGCGGCGGGCATGAGCCAGCAGGAGGCTGCTGCTCGGGCTGGACTCTCGCAACCGAGGTACAGCGAGCTCGAGCGCGAGCTGGGCGCGAACGCCTCGCTGGAGACGTGGGCGCTGGCTGCGGCCGGCGTCGGGGAGCAGCTCGTTGGCTTCCTTGAGCGGGCGCCCGGTGCGAACCCGCCGCGCGATATCGAACACCTGCGCCGGCAGGCCGTGCTCATCGCGTTCGCGGAACCCGGCGGTTGGGAGGCGCTGCCGGAGCTTGCGCTGGACCCGGGCTCGCCAAGGTCGAGATCGGTCGATGTCGCACTGGTGAGGTGGGATCGACACGAGGCGATCCTCGCCGAGATCTGGGACTGGTTCGACGATGTCGGGGCAAGCCTCCGGTCGCTCGATTCGAAGCGGGACGCGTTCGCGGAGCGGCTCCGGCGTGAGCACGACGGCGGCTGGACGGTCCGCTGTCTGTTCGTCCTCCGCGGGACAAAGCGGAACGAAGCACTGGTCGCGGAGCTGCGTCCGCTCTTCGCAGCGCGCTTCAAGGGCTCGTCGATCGCATGGCTTCGAGCGCTCGCAGATCCGAAAGGGCGGCCGCCCGAGCGCGACGGCTTGCTCTGGTCCACGGCGACGTACCGATTGATCGCGAGCCGGCTCCGAACGCAAGGTTCGTAGCGGAAGTTGCGCCGAATCGGGTCGGCGCGGCAAACTGTCGGCGCGCCCGAGGATTCGGGCCGCCTGGGGTGCAGCAAGCCCATGAGCGTCCGTCCAGGAGCTTCAGTGCACCCCAAGGCTGCGGTCGAACCGACCGCCGATCCCGCCGCCGCGCATCCCGGCGCCGCTGCCGCGCACGCCGCGACCCTCTACGTCGATGGTCGATGGCGTTCCGCCGGCTCCGGCAACACCTTCCCCGCGATGAACCCCGCGACCGGCAAGCCCATCGGCGACGTGTCCGCCGCCGGGCGCGCCGACGCGAACGCCGCCATCGAGGCGGCACATCGAGCCGCTCCCGCGTGGGGCCGCACGAGCCCATTCGAACGGGCAGCGGCCTTGGAACGCGTCGCCGCCGCGATCGAGCGCAGCAAGGACACGCTGGCGGAAGCGCTGACGCGCGACCAGGGCAAGCCGCTCCATGCCGAGTCGTACGGCGAGGTCGAAGAGCTGATCCTCTACTTCAAGATGGCCGCCGCCGAGGCGACGCGCATCGAAGGGCTGATGCCGCCCTCGATCGACCCGAACAAGCGCGTCCTCATCCAGCGCGTGCCCAAGGGCGTCGTTGGCGTGATCACGCCCTGGAACTGGCCGTACACGATGCCAGCGGAGCTGATCGCGCCGGCGCTCGCCGCCGGCAACACGGTCGTCTGGAACCCGGCGCGGTTCACGAGCCACTGCTCTGCCGAGCTGGCGCGCGTGATCGGGGAGGCGGACCTCCCCCGAGGCGTTTTCAACCTCGTCACCGGCGCCGGCGAAGAGGTCGGCGACGAGATCGCCGGGGACCCGCGGGTCTCGGCCATCGGCTTCGTCGGCTCCACCCGGACGGGGACGCGAATCGCGGAACGGGGCGCCGGCAAGGAGCTCCTGATGGAGCTTGGCGGCAACGGGCCGCTCGTGATCCTGCGAGATGCCGACATCGACAAGGCGGTCCAGGCCACGATCACCGCGTGCTTCCTCAACGCGGGCCAGTCATGCACGGCCGGCGAACGGGTTCTCGTGGATCGCGCCATCCACGAGCGATACGTGGACGCGCTGGTCCAGGCGGTGCACGACGAGGTCCGCCTCGGCGATCCGATGGCCGGCGAGACGACCATGGGCCCGCTGAACAACGAGCGGACCACGGCGAAGACCGAGCACCACGTCGTCGAGGCGATCGAGCGCGGCGCCACGCTGCATGCCGGTGGCCGCCGCGCCCCCGAGCACGGCAGCGACCTGTTCTTCCAGCCGACGATCCTCGACCGGGTGACCGAGTCCATGGAGATCGCGCGCGAGGAGACGTTCGGGCCGGTCGTGCCGATCACGGCCATCGATGGCCCGGACGAGGCGCTGGCTCTCATCGAACAGAGCCCCTACGGCCTGCTGACAGCGGTCTTCACGAAGGACCTCGCGATGGGCCTTCGGTTCGCCGAGTCGGCACGGGCCGGATGGGTCAACATCAACGAAGGCACGAACTACTGGGAATCCCACCTGCCCTTCGGTGGCCGGGCCGGCTCACAGAGCGGCCTCGGGCGCGTGGGCGGCAGGTTCGCGATCGAACGGCTGACCGAGTTGAAGACGATCGTGGTGAATCTCGGCTGACCCTTCGGGGCGCCGATCAACGAGCGAACATCCGGCCCCGATCGGGCCGCTGGAGGAGCGGGAACATGGCAGGGCTGCCGAGCAAAGCGAAGGTCGTGATCATCGGCGCCGGCATCGTCGGCAACAGCGTCGCGTACCACCTCGCGAAGCTGGGCTGGCGCGACATCCTGCTCATCGACAAGGGCCCGTTCCCGAACCCGGGCGGTTCCACGGGCCACGCGAGCAACTTCATCTTCCTCGTCGACCACAACAAGGAGATGGCCCAGCTCACGATCGAGAGCTCGAACCAGTACGCGGAGTTCGGGGTGCAGACCGTCTGCGGCGGCATCGAGGTCGCCCGCTCCGAGACCCGGATGACGGAGCTTCGGCGCCGCATGGACTCGGCGAAGAACTGGCGCATCGATGACGCCCGCCTGCTCACGCCCGCCGAGGTGGGCGAGCTCGTGCCCTTCGTCGACACGTCGATCCTCGTCGGCGGCTTCTACACGCCAGGCGTGAGCGTCGTCGACTCGCTGCGCTTTGGGACCATGTGCCGCGAGCGCGCCGAGGAGATGGGTGCGCTCACATCGATCGCGAACACGGAGGTCACCGGCTTCGACGTCGAGGACGAGCAGATCCGTGCCGTCCACACGACTCGCGGGACCGTCGAGGCCGAGTACGTCGTGATCGCCTGCGGGGTGTGGTCGCCGATGGTCGCCGAGATGGCCGGCGCGCGCATCCCGCTGACGCCGGTGGTCCACCAGATGGCCGACTACGGGCCGGTGCCGCTCTTCGAGAAGTCCTCGCGCGCGATCGAGTACCCGATCGTCCGCGACATGGACGTCCTCATGTACGAGCGCCAGGACGGGATCGGGCTCGAGGTCGGCTCGTATGCCCACCGCTCGATCCTGCACGACCCCGAGGAGATCCCCTCGAACGAGCAGGCGGCGCTCTCGCCCACGGAGTTCCCGTTCACCCAGGAAGACTTCGACCCGCAGCTCGAGGATGCGCTCGCGCTCATGCCGTCGATCCTCGGGGACGAACGCGTCGGCCAGAAGTACGCGATCAACGGGCTCATCGCGCTCACCCCGGACGGGATGCCGCTGCTGGGCGAGACGCCCGAGGTCAAGGGCCTCTGGTCCGCCGCCGCGGTGTGGGTCAAGGAAGGTCCGGCCGTCGGCCGTTGCATCGCCGAGTGGATGGTCCACGGCGAGCCGTCGATCGATGTCGCTCAGAGCGACATCGGCCGGTTCCACGCGCACCAGCGAACGCGGCAGCACACCAAGGCACGCTCCTTCGAGGCGTTCCCGAAGACCTACGGGATCGTCCACCCCGCCGAGCAATACCTGAGCGATCGCCCGCTGCGCCGCTCGCCGATGCACGAGTGGCACGTCGAGCACGACGCGGAGTTCTTCGAGGTCGCGGGCTGGGAGCGGACCCAGTGGTTCAACTCGAACGCCGGGCTCGTCGAGCACTACGGCATCGAGTCGCGCCCGAACGAGTGGGACGCGCGCTGGTGGTCGCCGATCATCAACGCCGAGCACCTCGCAATGCGCGAGAAGGCCGGCATCTTCGACCTGTCGGCGTTCGAGATCTTCGACATCGTTGGCACGGGTGCCCTTGCCTCCGTTCAGAAGGTCGCGATGCGCCAGATGGACGTCGCCGTCGGCAAGGTCGTGTACACGCCGGTGCTCTCGGAGGTCGGCGGGTTCAAGAGCGACCTCACGATCATGCGGCTCGGCCGGAACCACTTCCGCGTCGTCACCGGCGGCGCCCACGGTCCCGCGGACCTCAAGTGGTTCAAGGACCATCTCGACGAGCACGCCTCGCTCGTGGACCTGACAACTGCCTACACGACCATCGGCATCTGGGGTCCGAAGGCCCGCGACATCGTCCAGTCGCTGACCCGCGACGACATGAGCCACGCCGGCTTCCCGTTCGGCACCTGCCGGAACGTCGAGATCGGCTCGCAGATGGTCCTCGCGTCCCGGATCAGCTACGTCGGCGAGCTCGGCTGGGAGCTGTACGTGCCGATCGAGCAGGGCCGCCGGCTCTGGGAAGAGCTCTGGGAGGCGGGCAAGGCGCATGGCCTGACCGCCTGCGGCATGGGTGTCTACGGCACGACGGGCCGGCTCGAGAAGGGCTACCGCGCCTACGGCATGGAGCTCGACGGCGACTACGACGTCGTCGAGGCCGGGATGCTGCCGCCGAAGATCAAGTCGGAGGACTTCGTCGGCAAAAAGGCCGTCCTGGAGCAGATGGCGACGCCGCCGGCGGCGGTGCTGTGCACGCTCACCGTCGACGATCACGCGTCGCCGAGCACCGGCGAGCGGCGGTTCATGCTCGGTCGCCAGCCGATCGTCCAGGCTGACGGCTCGCCGATCACGGACGCCAAGGGCCGTCGCTCGTACGCGACGTCGGCGGGTGCGAGCCCGTCGACCGGCAAGCACGTGCTGTTCGCCTACCTGCCCCCGGACCTCGCCGTCGAAGGCGGCAAGCTCTTCGTGCAGTACTTCATGGACCGCTACCCGGTCACGATCGCGGTCGTCGGGGCGCGCCCGCTGTTCGATCCGGACAACGCCCGGATCCGGGCGTAGGGCGGCGGGGAAGCAGCGTGCGCGTTCTCGTCGCCATCAAGGGCGTGCCCGCCGTCGCGGGCCGGATCACGCTCACGCCCGATGAGCGGGCAATCGACGTCCGCTACCTCGGCCAGACCATTGGCCCGCACGAGGAGTGCGGCGTCGAGGAGGCCGTGCGGCTCATCGAGGCCAACGGCGGCGACAGTGTCGTGCTCACGCTGGGGCCCGCGGACGCCGTGGACCGGCTGCGCGAATCGATGGCGCTCGGCATCGATCGCGCCATCCATCTCAGGACTGACGGCACGGAGTGGGATCCCGAATCGACGGCCGATGCGATCGTCGACGCCATCCGCGCCGATGAGGCCGCGAACGGCCCGTTCGACCTGATCCTCATGGGCAACGAGACCGGCGACACGGCCGACTTCCAGGTTGGCGTCCGCGTCGGCTACGCGCTGGATCGACCGACCGTGACCCGCACGAAGCGCCTCGTGGTCGCCGACGGTCGTGCCCGGTGCGAGCAGGAGGTCGACGGCGGCCGCGACATCTACGACATCCCGCTTCCCGCGGTCGTCGCAGTCCTCGAGGGGATCAACCTGCCGCGATATCCGTCCGTGCCGGGCCGGCTCCGGGCGCGATCCAAGCCGGTGGAGGCCACGGATCCCGCGCGCCCGGCGCAGCGGCTCGAGATGCGCCGCCTCGTCGTCCCGGCCGGCAATGCGTCCACGGCCGAGATCCTCGGCACCGGCGCGGATGCCGCGCCGGCCGTCGTTGACGTCATCGCGTCGCTGGGGCTCATCTGATGGCCACGGTCGTCGCGTACGTCTCGACCACGAACGGCGCCCCCGATGCGGTGGCGCTCCAGGGGCTCACGCTCGCGCGCCGGATCGCGGCGGGCGGAGACGTGCATGCCGTCGTGATCGGGGAAGGCGCATCTGCGGCTGGTCTCGGCGCGTCGGGTGCAAGCGAAGTCCGCGTTGCGGAGCATCCCGCGCTCGGCGCCACGGCGCCGGATGCGATCGGCCGCATCCTCGCGGACGTCGCCCGCTCCGTTGGTGCCGGCGTGATCGTCGGGCCGGGCACGGAGGCGGGGAACACGGTCATCGCCCGCGCGGCGGTTCGTGCCGATGCGCCGTTCGCCGCGAACTGCACGAATGCCGAACCGAGCGGAACGCCCGGCGAGCTCGTCGTGACGCGCCTCCGCTGGGGCGGCAGCCTCCTGGAGGAAGCTGCACTGCGCGGTGACGTCGTGGCGCTCACCGCCGCGCCGCACGCGATCCCCGTCGAACCGGTGAACGCGACCGCACCCGTGACGACCTTCACCCCCGACCTGGACGACCGCGATCTCGTCGTCCGAGTGGTCGACCGCGTGCCGCCCGCGGCGGGCGGCATCTCCCTGGCCGATGCCAAGGTCGTCGTGAGCGGGGGCCGAGGCGCCGGCTCAGCCGCTGGCTTCGCGCCGATCGAGGAGCTGGCCGCGCTGCTCGGCGCCGCCGTCGGGTGCACGCGCGCCGTCACGATCGCCGGGTGGCGGCCCCACACGGAGCAGGTGGGCCAGACCGGCACGAAGATCGCCCCGAGCTTGTACATCGCGGCCGGCATCAGCGGCGCGACCCAGCACCTCGCCGGCGCGCGCGGCGCGAAGAAGCTGATCGCGATCAACAAGGATGGCGACTCGCCGATCATGGCCGCCGCCGACTACGCCGTGATCGGGGACATGCACGAGATCGTCCCCGCGATCAGCGCCGAGATCCGGCGACGCCGCGCGTCCGCCTGACGACCTGACGGCGCCCGCCCGAACCGATCGACCGATGCGCATCGCGGTTGTCGGCGGCGGAACGGGCGGCGCGGCCTCCGCGCTCCTCCTCGCCCGCGACGGGCACGACGTCGAGATCTTCGAGCGCGTCCCGGACCCGCGCCCGGTCGGCGCCGGGATCCTGCTCCAGCCGCTGGGCCAGCGGATCCTCGCGACGCTGGGGCTCGCCGACGAGCTCGAACAGGCATCGACGCCGGTCCGCCGCATCGAAGGCCGCATCGGCGGCCCCAACGGTCGCTTCCTCCTCCGGTTCGGCTACGAGGACGCTCGATCGCCCCATGTCGGGCTCGGCGTCAACCGCGGCGCGCTGTTCGGGGTGCTCTGGAAGGCACTCGAGGCAGCCGGCGTGCCGGCGCACGTCGGGTGGGAGGTCGATCGGGTCCACCTCGAACCGGACGGCGCCCAGCTCGTCCGGACGGACGGCGAAACCGCCGGCCCGTTCGACCTCGTCGTCGCCGCCGATGGTGCCCGCTCGCGCATCCGACGCCAGCTTGGGCTCGCGACGAAGGACATCCGCTACCCGTTCGGCGCGCTGTGGACGGTCGTGCCCGACCCGGACGGCCTCGTTCCCGACGCACTCGTCCAGCGCTACCGCGACACCCGGACGATGCTCGGCTTCCTGCCGACCGGCATCGGCGAGACGTCGATCTTCTGGTCGATCCGGAATCGCGACGCGGAGGCTGCGATTGCCGCCGGCCCTGGGTGGTTCGTGGACAGGGCGCTGCCGTACGCCCCGGATTTCGCGCCGCTGCTGGAGCGCGTGCGGGAGGCGCGGATCCTGAACGCCGCGTATCGCGACGTGGTCGTGCCCCATCCGTCGACGGTCGTCGGGCGCGCCGGCGTGGCGCTGGTGGGCGACGCGGCGCACGCGATGAGCCCGCAGCTCGGGATGGGCGCCAGCCTGGCGCTCGCGGACGCCTGGTCGCTCGCCGCCGCGCTGCGCGACACGACCTCCCTCGCCGAAGCGCTGGACGCGTACGGGCGCGATCGCCGCGCGCACGTCCGCTGGTACACGTGGCTCTCCCGGCTGATGACGCCCGCGTTCCAGTCGAACCTCGTGCCATTGGCGTGGGGCCGCGATCCGATGTTCTCGCTCGCAGCCGAGATCGGGTTGGCGCGCGCGCAGTTCGCGAAGATCCTGCTCGGCGAGCAGACGTCGCCGTTCACGCTGTGGGCGCCGGCGAAGCGAGGCGGGCCGCTGGCACCGGCGCCGAACCTCGAACGCGATTCCGTTCGGTATCGTTCCGCCACGTGACCGAACCCGACGTCCCATCTTCCGCAACGGTCCAGCTCGACGCCGTCCGGCAGATCCTCCGCGCGATCAGCGAGTCGCCGTTCGATCAGGAAGGCGTCCTTCGGATCGTCGTTGACGCGATGTGCAAGCTGTGCCACGCGGACCAGGCGTCGATCTTCGTGCCCTCGAGCGAGGGGTTCGTGCGCGGCGTCGCCACTGTCGGGATGACCCCCGAGGGATCGGCGTATGAGCTCGGCCACGAGACGCCGCTCACGAACGGCACGATTCTCGGCCGGGCGCTGGCCGCCGGCGGACCCGTCCAGATCGAGGATGCGGCGGCGGACCCGACGTACACGTGGCCTGCCCGCCAGATCATCGGCTTCCACACGCTCCTGGGACTGCCGATCACGAAGGAAGGCCGGATCATCGGCGCCGTCGGGCTGAACCGGCTCACGGTCCGGCCGTTCAGCGATGAGGAGATTGCGCTCGTCCAGACGTTCGCCGACCAGGCCGCGATCGTCCTCGACAACGTCCGGCTCCTTCGCACCATCGAGCAGCAGCGCGAGGAGCTTGCCCGGTACCTGCCGAAGACGGTCGCGGAGCTCGTGTCCTCACCCGATGGCGAGAAGCTCCTCGCCGGCCATCGACGCGAGGTCACCGCCGTTTACTGCGATCTCCGCGGCTTCACCTCGTTCGCGGAAGCTGCGGAGCCGGAAGAGGTGATGGCCGTCATCCGCGAATATCACCGCGAGATGGGCACCGCGATCCAAGCGCACGGCGCCACGCTCGAGCACTTCGCAGGCGACGGGATGATGATCTATCTCAACGACCCGAACCCCATCGCCGATCACCCGATCGAAGGCGTCCGCATGGCCTTCGAGATGCACGAGCGGTACCGGGCGGTCTGCGAGCGGTGGCGCCGCGAGGGCTTCGACTTGGCGCTCGGGATCGGGATCTCGGTGGGCTACGCGACGCTGGGCCGTGTCGGGTTCGAGGGGCACCTCGCGTACGCAGTCGTCGGGTCCGTGGCCAATCTCGCCGCGCGCCTGTGCTCGATCGCCGGCCCGGGCGACACCGTGCTGAGCGAGCGCGCCTGGACCCGCGTGGAATCGATCGCGACCGCGCGACCGCTCGGCGAGCTGGACCTCAAGGGATTCCGCCGGCCCGTCGCCGCCTTCGCGCTCACCGGGCTCATCGCCGCCGCGCAGCCGACCCGGAGCCTGCTCGACTGACGGCCGGGCTCGGATGACTGCCTAGCTCGGCCCCGGGCTCGGGCAGGCGAACGCGAGCTCGCTCGAAGCGTCGCAGTCGCCGACGAGCGACCAGGTGCTGCCTCCGTCGGCAGTCTTGAACAGCTCGAGGACTTGAACCGGACAGCTGACGCACTTGATGAGGGGACCGCCACTCGCCACCGCCCATCCATGGAGCGGATCGACGAACTGCGGACTGGCGAAATCGAGCACGACCGGGAGGCCGGTGGATGTTCCGGCGCCCCATGAGGTCCCGCCGTCGTCGGTCGTCCAGACGGTTTCGCCATCGAGCGCGATCCAGTGCGTCGCATCGATGAAGTCCCAGTACCGGTGGCGCGCGTCGCCATAGCGCGCGACCCAGTCCGCGCCGCCATTGACCGTTTCGAAGATGGTCTGGCCGAGCGTCTTCGGACCGTCTGCCCAGTTGATGACCATGAACGCCGTCGATGGGCCGACGACCTTGGCCGTGAGGTAGTGCGGCGTTCCGGACACGATCTCGAAGTCCGTGTTCGACACATGCGGCGTCGCCCAGCTCTTGCCGCCATCCGCGCTGAAGAGCAGCGTCTGGCCGCCGGTCATGACCGCATGGTCTCGATCGAAGAAGGTGATGTCGTGGAGCTGCGGGACCCCGCTCGCCTTCGCGAGGTCGATCGGGTCGGACCAGGTGCTGCCGCCGTCCTGCGTCCAGCGGAGCTCCGGCTTCGGCGACTCGCCGCTCGGGTCCGTCGCGAGCCAGCCGATGTCCGACGTGAGGAACTCCAGCTTCCAGTCGACCGCGGTGACGTCCGGAAGCGTGGAGCTGGCCCACGTCGTCCCGGCGTCGGCCGTGTGCCAGATCGTGAGCCCCGGGTCGCCGAGCTGGCCGCCGTACGTGACGACCCAGCCGTGGGCGGCATCGAAGAAATACGTTCGCTGGATCTCGACTTGGCCTGGGTCGAACGGCGTGATATCGCGCCACGTCGCGCCGCCGTCGTGCGTGATCAGGATGCTGCCCTCGGTGTTCATCACGACGCCGTCGGTCGGGGTGAGGAGCTGGCCCTCCTGGACTTCGCCCGGGTGGCGCGCGGGATCGCCCGTCGGCGTCGATCGCGGCCGGGATCCAAGCGACGCGACCGCGGTCGCCTCGGAGGCCGCCGGGGACCCTTGTGGGCCGCCCTGCAACGATGGAGCCTGCGGCCGCAGCAGCACGGCGGCCAGCACGATTGCGGCGCCCAGCGCTGCCACGAAGGGCCACCCGACCCCGCGCGCCGGCGCGCGCACGGGCTGGACGGACGTCGTCACGCCGACCCGCTCTCGCAGCTCCGGCGGCGCGGCATCCGGCGCCGAGTCGCGCACGACCGACCGCAGCTGGCGTTGGAATCGATCGTCGTCCGGGATCGTCATCGGTCGTCGTGTCGCTCGGCGGCGTCGTACGCGGCGCGAAGCTCGCGGAGCGCGTGGTGCAGGCGCGACTTCACCGTGCCCGCGGGCGTGCCGGTCCGCGCGGCGATCTCGTCGACGCTGAGGTCCTGCAGGTACCGGAGCACGACGACGACCCGGTGATCGGGCGACAGCACGCCGATGGCATCCCGCAGCGCCGATCGCTCGGCGGAGCCGGCATCGACGGGGCTGGACGTCAGGTCGACCGGCGGCTGCGCTGCAACGATCGCGCGCCCGACCCGGCGTCGTCGCAGTCGATCGCGGCATTCGTTGACGACGATGCGGTCGAGCCAGGCAGCCGCAGCACCTCCATCGCGCAGCCCGGCCCACGATCGCTGCGCGCGAACCACCGCATCGTGGACGGCATCCTCAGCCTCCGCGCGATCACCGAGGAGGACGGCCGCGAGCCGGTAGCAGCCGTCGAGGCGTGACTGCACCAGCGCCTCGAAGCCTTCGGCCGACCCGACCTGCCATCGGAGCTCGCTCGTCACGACGCCTCCAAGCATGGCGTTCATCGCGCATCCAGACGAGCCAGCCGCGCGAAACGTTCAACCTCGGCGGCTCAACCCGCGCTGGCGCCACCCACGTGCGAGCCGCTCCCTGCGGCGTGCAGCCGCTTCGGGCTCAGCGAGAGCGCGAGCGGGAGCATCACCGCGGCGATGCCGACGATGATCCAGGCGACCGATTCGAACGAGCCGGTTCCGTCGCGCACGATCCCGAGCACCACCGGGGAGATCGACGCGAGCGTGTAGCCGATCAGGAGCATGAACGCGGAGATCGAGGCGGCGTCGCCGGCATCGCGGGCGACATCAACCGGCAACGTCAGCGCGAGCGGGAAGTAGGCACCGATGCCGAGGCCCATCAGCGCCGTCGCGAGGTAGACGAGCGGCGAACCGGGCGGCTCGTGCGGCGTGAGCGCGATGACCGCCGCGCCGGCGAGCGACAGCGCAGCCGCGAGCGCGAGCTGGCTGCGGCGCGTCCCGAAGCGATCCGCGAACGCGGGCACGGCAAGGGTCGACACCAGCCCGATGCCGGCCTGCAGCGCAATGAGGTCCGCCGCCTGCGCTTCGGGCCAGCCACGCTCGACATAGATGCTCGCGAGCCAGGTGATCGAGCCGTAGAAGAGGATCGACTGGCTTCCGAAGATCAGGCCGAGCAGCCACCCGGCCGGGCGGCGCCAGGGCAGCTTCGGGCGCGACGGGGCAGTGCGGATGAACCCCGTGTCCCGCGGCGCGAGCCACAGCCATGCCGCGAGCGACACGAACGCCGCCGCGGACACGATGGCGAACGAGCTCCGCCAGCCACCGAACGCGTCGGCGAGGTTCACCGCGATCTTCGCCGTGAGTGCGCCGCCGACGGTCATCCCGACCACATACGCGCCGGTGCCGGCAGCCGGGTGATGGGGGAGTCGAGCGCGAACGATCATCGGCAGGATCGGACCGACCACGGCCATACCCACGCCCACTCCCACGGTTGCGAGCAACACCGTCATCGAATCTGGCAGGAATGCGCGCGCGACCCCGAAGACACCGACCAGCGCGACGCAGATGGCGGCGCCCATCTTCGGCCCGACCGATGCGGCGAGCACCGGCCCGAGCGGCGCGAGGAGGCCCATGCACAGCACCGGGATCGTGCCCAGCAGCCCGGCCACGGCGTGGCTCATGCCCAGCTCTGCCTGCACCTGGCCCACGAGCGGCCCGATGATCAGCGCCTGGGGCCGGAGTGCCGTGCCGACGAGGACGAGGGCCGCGACGATGGCGACCCAGCGGCTGTCGGTGGATTCGGCAGCCCGGTTCGGTTCGGTGGTGCTGCTCACCCGCCAACTCGGAGGCGGGCGCCGATCCGCGCCGCAGCCGTTCGGACTGCCGCTGCGACGCGGTCGTCGTCGCCCTGTTCCGGGAAGCGGTACGACGGCCCGTGCACGTGCACCGCCGCGACCACCTCGGCGCGGGCGTCGGCAACCGCGGCCGCGACCGACGAGATCCCGATCGCGTACTCGTCCTTCACCCACGCGTGGCCGTCATGCCTGATCTGGCGCAGGCGCTCGAGGAGCGCGGGCGCGCTGGTGAGCGTGCGCGGCGTGAACTGCTCCAAGGGCTCCGCGAGGTAGCGGGCGAGGACGGGTGCAGCGAGCTGGGCGAGGAAGACCTGCCCGGACGACACCGCGTGGAGCGGGATCCGCGTGCCCGTCCAGTCGCGGACCTGCACGGGATTGGGGTTCGGCGGCTCCACCTGGTCGACGTACTGGACGGTCCAGCCGTCGCGGATGGACACGCCCGCGGCCTCGCCGAGCTCGGTCGTCAGGTCGACGAGCACCGGCCGCGCGATCGCGACGATGTCCCACGTCTCGCTCAGTCCGTGGGCGATCGCGAGCAGGTCCGGACCGAGGCGGTATCGGCGCTCGCCGGGCACCTGCTCGACCGCGCCCTCGGATTGGAGGGCGGCAAGCAGCCGCGCGGCCGTCGATTTCGGGATGCGGGATGCTTTCGCGACCTCGCTCACGCCGAGCGGTCCATCACCGAGCGCACGGAGCACCGCGAACGCTCGCTGGATGCTCTGGACGCCGCTCTGGGAGCTGCTTTCGCCGTTCGTCGGGCTGGACATGGGACCCTCGCTGGGCTACCGTGACGGTCCGATTGTTCCACGATACGGCATCGTTCCGCAATGTGGAACATCGATCGGTCGGCACATCGGGTTTGCACCAACCACAGGAGTGCACGCGTGGCGGACGCGAACGACACCAACGCAGAGTTCGATCTCTCGGCACTCGCCGATGACGAGCTCGTCGAGCAGATGCACAACGACCTCTACGACGGCATGGCACCGGAGATCGTCGAGGGCACGAACATCCTGCTCGGCCGCGGCTGGGGCCCGGACAAGGTCCTGAACGACGCCCTCGTCGAGGGCATGCGCATCGTCGGCATCGACTTCCGCGACGGCATCCTGTTCGTCCCCGAGGTCCTGCTCGCCGCGAACGCGATGAAGGCCGGCATGGCCATCCTCCGCCCGCTGCTCGCCGAGACCGGCGCGAAGCCGATCGGCAAGGTCGTCATCGGAACGGTGAAGGGCGACATCCACGACATCGGCAAGAACCTCGTGGCGATGATGCTCGAGGGCGCCGGGTTCGAGGTCTACGACCAGGGCATCAACACGGATGCAGACAAGTTCATCGCCGCGCTCGAGGAGCACAGGCCGGACATCCTCGGGATGTCGGCACTGCTGACCACCACGATGCCGTACATGAAGGTCGTCGTCGCCGAGCTGGTGAAGCGCGGCATGCGCGACGATTACATCGTGCTCGTCGGTGGCGCGCCGCTGAACGAGGAGTTCGGCAAGGCGGTCGGCGCCGATGCGTACTGCCGCGACGCCGCGATCGCGGTCGAGACCGCCGTCTCGCTCGTCAACGAGCGGCGCGCGCGGGTCGCCTAGCTCCCTCGGGAGCGTTCCACCATGCGGAACCCACTCGTCATCGGCTGCGGGGCGCTTGCCGAGGAGCTGGTCCAGATGACGCGGCGCGCCGGCCTGCCGGCGATGGACCTGACCTGCCTGCCGGCATCGCTGCACAACCGGCCGGAGCAGATCCCCGCGCGCGTTCGGGCGCGCATCCGGCGGGCGCGCGCCGACGGCTACGACCGGATCTTCGTCGCCTATGCGGACTGCGGGACCGGCGGCCTGCTCGATCCGGTGCTCGAGGCCGAGGGCGTCGCCCGACTCGAGGGCGCGCACTGCTACGAGGTCTATGCCGGCCGCGCCGCCTTCGCGACGCTGCACGACGAGGAGCCGGGCACGTTCTACCTCACGGACTACCTGGTCCGGAACTTCGACCGGCTGGTCATCCGCGGCCTCGGGCTGGATCGGCACCCGGAGCTGCTGCCGGTCTACTTTGGCAACTACCACCGCCTCGTCTACCTAGCGCAGACCGACGACGCCGCCCTCACCGCCCGCGCCGAGGCAGCGGCCATGCGCCTCGGTGATCTCGCGTTCGAGCGCCGCCTCGTCGGCCTCGGCGAGCTCGCACCCGCGGTCGCCGCGTTCGCCCGATCAGCCGAATCCGCGTCACCCGCCGCTTCCGCCTCGCCCACGCGACCGGCGGCTGCGGCAGCGGCTGCGATTACTGGGGCTGATGAACCGTCCCGAATTGCCGGCGGCGAGCGAGTCGCGATACGCCCAGCTGATCAAACGGTGCGTTTGATTACCCGCGTTGATGAATCCACGCGGATGGGCGGCCCAGCGGACCTGAATTGGCAGTCGCCCGGCCCGTTCACGACCGGGGCTAATCAGGCACGCACGACGCGCCAGCGCCAGCGCCCGCCCCTCGGGGTCAGCGCCTGATGGGCCAGCTCATCACGATCTGGTGGCGGGACATCCCGCTCCAGGTCATCGCCAAGCAGGGCCGGACCACGGAGAAGCGGATCCTCGACAAGCGCTTCCAGTTCGCGGTCGACAAGGCGGCGATGAACGCCGGCAAGAAGTCGTACGGCGACTACATCGAGGAGATGCAGCGCTCCGAACGCGCCTGCGGTGACGACCTCACGGCCGAAGCGGATGGCGAGCTGGCGCGCCTGGATGCCGCGTACACGAAGGAAAGGCTGCACGCCCTCATCGCATCGGGCGGCGAGGGAGACCGACTGTGAAGATCGCGCACACGGTGCTGAGCTCGGCGACCCGCGAGGTCGTCATCGGGTTCGACCGCCCGTTCACGATCATCGGCGAGCGCATCAATCCCACCGGTCGGAAGCTCCTCGCCGAGGAGATGAAGGCGGGTGACTTCTCGCGCGTCGAGCGCGACGCGATCGCCCAGGTCGAGGCGGGCGCCCACATGCTCGACGTGAACGCGGGCATCCCGCTCGCGGATGAGCCGGCCATCCTCGCGAAGACCGTCCAGCTCGTGCAGTCGCTCGTCGACGTGCCGCTGTCGATCGATTCGTCGATCGTCGAGGCGCTCGAAGCGGGGCTCGCCGCGTACGTCGGCAAGCCGCTCGTGAACTCCGTGACCGGCGAGGAGGAGCGCCTCGAGCGCGTCCTGCCGCTCATCCGCAAGTACGGAGCGGCGGTCGTCGCGATCTCCAACGACGACACCGGGATCTCCGAGGACCCCGACGTCCGATTCGAGGTCGCGCGCCGCATCGTGGAACGCGCCGCGGATCACGGCATCCCGCGCGAGGACGTGATCGTGGACCCGCTGGTCATGCCGATCGGTGCGATGCAGACCGCGGGCCAGCAGGTGTTCCGGCTGGTGAGACGCCTGCGCGAAGAGCTCGGCGTGAACACGACCTGCGGCGCCTCGAATGTGAGCTTCGGCATGCCGGACCGGGAGCGGATCAACGCCGCGTTCCTGCCGATGGCGATCGCATCCGGGCTGACCTCCGCGATCACGAACCCGCTCGCCGCCGAGGTCAAGGCATCGATCATGGCCGCGGACGTCCTCATGGGCAACGACCAGGACGCGACGCGCTGGATCCGCGCGCATCGGGACGCCGCGGCGGCCGCGGCTGCCTCGCCGTCACCATCCGCGCCGGCGCGCGTGGCGGCAACCACCACCGGGGCCGCGACGTTGAGCGTCATCGAGGGCGGATCGTCAGGCTCCGCGGATCGACCCGCCGGCAACCGACCCCGCATCAACCGCCGTGCCATGGCTGCGGCGTCGGCCATGCGCGACGCAGCGGGCGGCACGCCCGAGCGATGAGCGCCGGCTACCGACAGCGCGCCGGCAACGTATGAGCGCCCGCAGGCCGTGAGCGGCGACGGCGCCCAGGTCATCTTCACGCCCTCGGGGCGCCGCGGCCGGTTCGAACCCGGGACGACCGTGCTCGATGCGGCGCGCTCGCTCGGCGTCGATCTCGATTCCGTCTGCGGCGGCCGCGGCCTGTGCGGTCGATGCCAGGTCGTCCCGGCGGAGGGCTCGTTCCCGAAGCACGGCATCGAGTCGTCCGACGCGCACCTCACGCCGCGCGGCGCGAACGAAGCCGAATACGACCGCCTCCGTGGCCTCGCGGCCGGGCGCCGGCTGGGCTGCTTCGCCCATGTCCAGCGCGACGTCCTCATCGACGTCCCGCCCGAGAGCCAGGTTCATCGGCAGGTCGTCCGCAAGGCCGTGCCGGTTCGCGATTTCGTCATCGACCCGGTGGTCCGGCTGTACGAGGTCGAGGTCGAACGGCCGGATCTCGCGAAGCCGGGCGGAGACCTCTCGCGCCTCCTCGCCGCGCTCGAGCGGGAGTGGGGGCGCACGGGTCTTCTGGCGGACCTTGAGGTCGTCCGCGCGCTGCAGCCGGCCCTCGAAGCGGGCGGGTACCGCGTCACCGTCGCCGTCCATGACGGCACCACGATCACCGCCGTCTGGCCCGGGCTGCACGATCG